>NZ_JAUHIR010000023.1:0-108468 GCF_032381375.1 Bradyrhizobium sp. SZCCHNR1017
CTTGGCATCAGCACCGCGATGCCAGGACCACACCACTTCGCCGTCGCATCGCTCCGTTCGTCGGCGCGGGCTGTGACACCCGGCTGCGAAGCAACGCGCCCGTCGCATCTTCCGGCTCGACGCTCGTGACGATCGCGAAACGTCCCTCTTCAGCGAGCCGGGATGCGCGGAAATGTGGCGGTGATTTGCCCGACGGCGCAAGGGATAAGTCCGCGACAAACTGGCACGACGGGCAGTTGATGCATACGGGGCATGCGCGGATTGCCCGTCGGGTAGATCCCTCTGTTGAATGCGGCAGCAGGGGGGTCTCGACCGCCAGCGAGGAGCAGAAGTTTAGTGCACTGTCACCGTAATACATCGTCATTTGATCAGCGGAGACGCGGTCGCGCACGAAACGCGAGGACTAGCCCTTATCGCGGTTGTGAATACACCCGCAATGGGCTACTCTAAAGCAATTCTCAACCAAATAGGATTGCGTCAGTGCCAAACGACGCCTCTCCCGTCCTTCGTAGTTTTCGCCTTGTAGGGCTTCACAAGTACAAAACCATTCGTCTCGACTTCGAGAGTCAAGCAAAGATTGTTATCGCCGAAAATGGCGCAGGAAAGACAATCTTCCTTTCAGCACTCGATGCCTTTCTCAAGACAAATTTCGGCAAACTTGCCGATTTGGATTTTGAGAGAATCGAATGCGAACTTGCAGGTGCTTCAGGGCCATTAGTTCTCTATCGGACTCAACTGCCCACGATTCCGGAAGAAATTGAAACCGGCGTAAATGAACTAGCGCATTACGCCAACGTTCGCCCCACTGAGGTTCAAGACCTAATCCTTGACTACAAGGGAGCCGATATTCGCGAGATTCCAATTCTCAATCGCGCGTACATGAATTCGCCGTGGTCAATCCCCGAAATTCAAGAGCGTGTCAACGTTATTCATTCCGCGCTTTCTCGTACCCGGTCTCCAGAAATAAAAGAGCTCGTCTCCTCGATCAAAGATGCTCTCGGCCACACCGACGTCCTATATCTTCCAACTTATCGGCGAATTGAACTGGCGATACAGAAGCGACACAGCCGACGCTTGTCGGCAACGATTCCGCGCCCACGCTCTGCTCAAGGTCTATGGGAATCTTTCGAAACCACAATGGGCATTAACTACGGACTCGCAGATGTCGAAGCTCGACTACTTCAGTTGACCGAATTAATTCAACGCAGGTCAAATAGAGGTTATCGAGAAATAAGCGCGGCGATCATCGACGACTTGCTTGGCGGCCGCTTCCCTTCAGGTGACTGGCAGAGCGAATCACTTCCAACGATCGACTCACTCAGACTTTTCTTTTCACGAATTGAGCAATCAGCCAACGACGCCGAGCAGCGCCTTGACATCATAAATCAGCTCTACAGAAGTGGCGAGATAGGCGAGCAATCGCACCAGCCGCTACGATATTTCCTCGCCAGACTGTCAAAGGTAGTAAACCAGACAAAAGAATTGGAGTCAGATATCGAGAACTTCGTCAACAAGGCCAACGAATACCTCAGCATGTCGGGCGACAGAAAGAAACTGCGCTACGAACCAACACAAATGAAAGTCAAGGTTCTCAATGAATGGACCGGCAAGGACATCCAATTTGACGACCTATCCTCTGGTGAAAAGCAAGTAATCTCACTGTTCGCTCATCTATACCTCAGTCGAACAAAGAAGATTGTTCTGATCGATGAACCAGAACTCTCCCTATCGATTGATTGGCAAAAGCGTCTATTGCCGGATGTTATTCATTCTCCTACTTGCCGACAACTTCTAGCTATTACGCACTCCCCATTCGTTTTTGATAATGAGCTTGACGCCTACGCCAGCCCATTCAACGTCACGCGCGATATTTCCGGTAAAATGAGCAATTGAGATGTCACCTTCCTTAGTGGATGCCGCGCGGCAAAGCAGGAAGAGCCCTGCCGTGCTCAAGCTCCAAATTTTGAGCGTACGATCTCGCGAGAAAATCAAACCAATCTTCGTATTTGAAGGACCAGAGGATCTAGGCCCCTTTAGCGTCTGGATAGGACGGTGCGACGATTCTTTAGCCTTTGAACCGATACCGGCATCGGGAAAGGATCAAATCCTGCGGTTTAGGGACAACATAAAGCCTAACGAAGCATATCTAAAATCTGGCATATATTTCTTCGTCGACCGAGATTTCGATGACCTGAAGGGATACAACGCTGGTCCTGACCTCTTCTTGACGGACATGTACTCGATCGAGAACTATCTGGTTTCAGAACGAGTTTTAACAAGCATTCTGGTCGACGAATTCAAATGCGCAGGGGAGCGAATCGAAGCCGTCCTCCTCTGCTTCGGCCGAGTCCTGCAATGCTTCCATCTCTCGATGCGCGCAGCGAACTTGCGAATATTTGCCGCACGACGACTAGGAATCGGTGTGAGAAATAGCGGTCTGGAAAATCGAATTACCAAGTTTGTTGTCGTAGAGCTTGACGCAGTTAAACCGTTGATAAGCACTGCTGACCTTCTGGAGTTGATCCCTCTGGACCGTGAGCCGACGACAGAAGAGATGAAGGATTTAGAAAACGAGTTTGATAAGTTGGAACCATCAGCGCGATATCGAGGCAAGTTTATTCTTTCGTTCTTTCTACGATGGCTTGATCTTCTTGCGGAGGAACGCTGGCAGCCGAACAAATCGCTATTTGCAACCTCTTTGAGGTCGCATTTTTCGTCCCAGCAACTATCCAAGCGTTCGCTCGCGACGAGATCAGAGCTGCCGCATGGGCTGAGAACGTTCATCGAGCTAATCCGGCAAGACCTCGTTCAATCTCCTGGCTGAGAAGCAAAAAGACGACTGCGCACCAATCAATTCGGCCCACGTTCTTTAACCTACTCCCACTCGATTATCTTGCGTGGCACTAAAGCATTGATCTGTAATGCTTTTACCGACATGCCACATCGGGGCGCCGATGGCGAGACCGACGAATTCCTTTGGTCTTGATTCCACAGGAATATTTTGCGGGATCATGCCGAGCTTCTCTTCGTCAACTATCGGCTGCTTTTGCCGGCACAGCAACAAGTCGTTTGTTAGTTCCATACAGACCCGCGCATCTCAGCGCCTTGTTCTGCTCATGCCTTCCCAAGAGATTCTTCGATCTTCTCCAGCGCACAGCTCAGCCTTGGAGCAACATAATCCAGAAAGGCGCGGCGCAGGAGCAGTTGGACCGGCTGCGGCTGGTGCACGAGATTGACTGGCGTCGGACGATCGTCTTGACGGTACAGGATCTGCACCAGCCGGCCGTCGGCGATCGCCGGAGCGACCTGGTAGGACATCAGACACGCGACGCCGAGGCCGGCTGCTGCTGCCTCCACCACGGCGTCGGCCGTGTTGACCGAAAAGCGTGGCTTGATCGGCAACGTGCGCTCGTCGGCGCCAACGCCGAACGTCCAGCGCATATAGGTCTGCAGGCCTTCGAAGGCGATGCAATCATGATCACGCAGAGCCTCGAGGTCTTCGGGCTCGCCGCGGCGGACGAGGTAGTCCGGGCTGGCGATGAGTATCCAGCGCACATGCCCGACCTGACGGCTGATCAGTTGGCTGTCGGGCATGCGGCCGATGCGGACCGCGACGTCGACATGCGCGTCGACGATGTCGATGACGTGGTCCGACAGGATCAGCCGCACGCTGACCGACGGATAGGCGGCGAGGAACGCATGGACGAGCGGCGCGACATGAAGCTTGCCGAACTTGTTCGGCGCCGTCACCAGCAACTCGCCGCGCGGTTCGCGATACTCGCCGCTCGCCGCTCGCCGCTCACTCGGGTGCAGATTTCGCCTAGAGGCAATGCCAATGACCCCGACGTGCTGCGCGGCTTCGCTCGCGCCGTGCTGGCCGCTGCTCCTGCGGCCAGCGGCGCCGCGATCAACTACTATGAATCCAGCCGCATCGTCACCGGCGCCTTCGCCGAAACCGGAACCCTGGCACTGCTTGCGATCGCAGCTCTGCTCTATATCGCCTTGCGGCGGATCGGCGACGTGCTGCTCACGCTCGTTCCGCTGCTCGTCGCCGGTCTGCTTGCACTCGAAATCGTGGTGATCTGAGGGCTTCCAACCAACTTTGCAAACATTGTAGCGCTGCCGCTTCTTCTCGGAGTCGGCGTTGCCTTCAAGATCTACTACATCATGGCCTGGCGGGCGGGAAATACGCACCTGCTCCAATCGGCGTTGACCCAGGCCGTCGTGTTCAGCGCGCTGACAAATGCGGTTGCCTTCGGCAGCATGTGGGCCTCCGAATATCCGGGAATGTCGAGCATGGGTAAGCTGATGGCTCTCTCGCTCCTGTGTACCATGATGGCCGCGGTGTTGTTTTAGCCCGTGCTGATGGGCCAGCCGAGAGACGTGAAGCCATTCGCCCGTGAATGCCCGGAGGCGTCAGCTCCGGCCGAGTAAGGCGGTACGTGACCGCGAGCACCATCAGCATCGTGCTCGCGTTTCTCTCGTCGCCAGTCTGATCTACTTCGTCGGTCACATGTCCGGACGATTCAACGTCGACACCGTGATCAGCCTCGTCAGCGAGGATGTGCAGGCGATGATCGACTCGCTCACCCGCGACGGCACTCAACCTGCGCCACCCCCTCCGAGCTATTTGGCAACATGCCGGTCCCGATCAGCGATGCAAGATGCAGAGCCTTTCCGTGCCGCGGGGGATGGTCGGGTAATTGATCGGCTGAACATAGATGCCGTGCTACTTGAGGAGAAGATGGCTCCCTTTTTGCACTTCTCCGGATATTCGACCATCGAAGACGGCCGGAATGCCTCCGCCGGAGATAACGACCTTGCCGGCGTTGCTCGCCTGGATGCCGAACGGCGGCTTTCCCGGCTGGGCAAGATGCGCCCGTTCGGACTTCGGCTTGTCGAAAAGCCGCGCCGTGACGGCCTTGTTGATCGCAAGATCGATGCTTCCGCTCAGCGCGCCGTCCTGGCGCGTGAATGCCAGGAGATGGCCATCAGCATCAACGACGGCCATGTTGTAGAGAGTACCAAGGCTCTCGGCTCGGCCTCGGCAGCCGACAGCATTTGCTTCGCGTCTCGAATACGTCAGGCAGTCGTATGAGCACGGCATGACAGATCTCACATGCTGGAGCAGCTTCGATGGCTTACGCCCGGTCTTCGCCGGCCGCCCACGGAACGCGGCCCTAGTTCTGCGCCCTCAACTCGGCAATGTCCCTTGCGGTCAGCGACGAACCCTTCGCGCCGAAGCGGCCGGTCACGTAGTTGGCCACCGCGGCGATCTCATCGTCGGAGAACGCACGCCCGAATGACGGCATCGAGAGCGCGCTATCGACGGGAGTCAGGCGCCTTGTTCCGCTGATAACGATCTGAGCCACGTTCGTAGCGTTCGGGTCGTTGACGGCGGCACTCCCGGTCAACGTCGCGAACTTCGAGACTGCGCTCTCGCCACTCCAACCGTGGCAGCTCGCGCAGGCGCCTTCGAAGATCTTCTTGCCGAGGAGGCTCGCGGTGACGCCATCCTTGTGAGATGCCGGAGCAGGTACGGGCTTCGGCGAGGGACTCGACGAGGTCGCCGGCGGAACGCTCCGCAGGAACGTGACCACCGCCTCGATGTCGGCCTTGGCCATCTTGCTGAAAGAGTGATCGACGGCCTCGCCCATCGGACCCGATGCGGTGCCGCGTCCGGAGACGTGTCCGACACCGAGATAGGAAGCGATTTCGTCGTCGCTCCAGCCGCCGAGGCCGGTTGACTTGTCGGAAGATATATCCGTGGCCTGCCAGCCTGCGACCGGCGCCCCGGCGAACTTCTTCCGGTTATCGAGCGCAAACCCGATGTTGCGCGGCGTGTGGCATTCGCCGCAATGGGCCAGCGCTTCGGCCAGGTAGGCGCCCCGATTCCATTTCAGGGTCTGCGACACGTCGGGCCGGAAGCGCTCGTCGCGATTGAACACCAACGACCAGAAAGTCATGGCCCAACGCTGGCTGAACGGAAACAGCAACGTGTTCTCCGGCGGCACCGAGCGCACCGACGGCAGGCTGAAGAGATAGGCCTTGATCGCAAGCGCGTCTGCGTCCGTGACCAGAGTGTAAGACGTGTACGGCATGGCCGGGTAAAGTCGCGCGCCGTCGCGGCGTACGCCGCGATGCATCGCGTCGAGGAACTCCTGATCGGTGTACTTGCCGATGCCCGTCTCCGGATCCGGCGTGATGTTGGTCGAGTACATGGTGCCGAACGGAAGCTTGAACGCGAAGCCGCCAGCATATTTCTTGCCGCCCGGCGCAGTATGACAGACTACGCAGTCCGCTGCCTCAGTGAGATATTTGCCGCGCTCTATGAGGCTGGCCTGCCTCAACTCGGCAGGCACGCCCGTCGGATCGCCGTGCTCATAGTCAACCACTAGGACGTTCTTGCCGCCGCTGAAGGCCAGCGGACCGGGCCCGCGTACGTACCAGACGGCGCCGAGCGCAACGACGGCGCCCACAACGACAACGCCGGCTGCCCATTTCAAGAGTCCGGCTTTTACAACCATGATTTCTTCTCCGCGATCAAAGCCCGGTCGATCGGAAGACGGCGCAATGCGACACCCGTCGCCGCATAGATCGCGTTACGCAGCGCGGGAGGCCCTCCGACGACAGCGGCCTCACCGATCCCGCCCGGCGCCTCTCCGCTTTTTACCAGGTGGACGTCGATTTTCGGGGCCTGGTCGATGCGGAGCATTCGATAGTCATGGAAATTCGACTGCTGGACCCTGCCCTTCTCCAGAGTGATTTCGCCATACAGAGCGGCGGTCAGGCCGAAGATCATGCCCCCCTCGACCTGCGCAACGACCGTGTCCGGATTGACGGCGAGGCCGCAATCCACTGCGAGGGTCACCCGGCGAATGTAGACGTCCCCGCCGGTATCCACTTCGGCCTCGACGACGGTCGCGATCGACGTGTTGAAGGTCGGTTGTACGCTGACGCCGCGGCCGACGCGCGGCGGCAAAGGCTGGCCCCAGAGCGACTTTTCCGCCGCGAGATCCAGCACGTGCCGGATTCGCGGCGTCTTCCCGAGCATGTCGCGCCGGAACGCGACCGGGTCCTTATTCGCCTTCCGCGCCAATTCGTCCATGAAGCATTCGATCGCGAACACGTTGTTGTTCGGCCCCACCCCGCGCCAAAAGCCGGTCGGCACGGCGGCTGGTTCAACGCGGACGTACTCCACCTGAACATTCGGAATGTCGTAGGGCGTATCGACCGCGCTGTCGACGGCATCGATGTCAATGCCCTGATTGAAGGCCGGCGGCAGGAAGCGCGCAATCACCGACGAACCGGCGACGCGGTACTTCAGCGCGATGACCTTTTCGCCGGACATTCGCGCTGAAATGCTGTCGCGGTAGACGGGACGGTAGATGTCGTGTTGCACGTCCTCTTCGCGGGTCCACACGATCTTGACGGGTCCATCGACCTCGCCGCCGATCCGCACCGCGACGGCGATCATGTCAACTTCGAGCCTGCGCCCGAATCCGCCGCCGAGCAGATGCTGGTGGATCGTTACCATCTCTTCCGGAAGTCTGGTCGCTTTCGCCGCCACGGACCGGGCTCGGGCAATGATCTGCGTTCCCACCCAGATATCGCACGACGTCGGCGTGACGTGGACCGTGCAGTTGAGAGGCTCCATCGTCGCGTGCGCAAGGAACGGCATTTCGTACGAGGCATCGTACGTCTCGCCCAAATAGAGCACGTTGGTGACGTCTCCGACGGATTTTGCGACGACGCCCTCGCCCTCGCTCGCTGCACGGAGATGCTCCCATATGTCTTTGGAGCTGACGTTGGCGTTCGTGCCTTCGTCCCATGTGATGTCCAGAGCTTCGAGCCCTCGTTTGGCGGCCCACATATGATCTCCGACGACGGCGACGAGGTCGTCCAACGCAATGATTTGCTGTACACCAGCGATCTTCCTCGCGCCCTCGTCCTCGACCTTCACCACCTTGCCGCCGAAGACCGGGCACTGCGCCAAGGTCGCGAATTTCAAGCCGGGCATCATGGTGTCGATGCCGTAGATCGTCTTGCCATTGACCTTGTCCATGGTGTCGAGGCGCTTCAGTGGCTTGCCGATCAGGACGAAGTCCTTGGGGTCCTTGAGCGCAACGTCGCCGGGTACCGCAATCTTTTTCGCGGCATCCAGGAGGTCGCCATATGCCGTTTGTCGACCGCTTTCCTTGTGAACGACCGCTCCATTGATCGTGCTGCAGCTCTCCGGTGCGACGTGCCACTGGTCGGCGGCTGCCCTGACAAGAATGGCCCGTGTGGCGGCGCCGGCTTTCCGGAGAGGCGTCCAGAACGCGCGGACCGAGGTCGATCCGCCTGTCGCTTGGAGCCCGAGCAAAGGATTGGTATAGAGCTTCTCGTCCGGAGGAGCATGCTCCAATGCGACCTGGGACAGGTTCGCATCGAGTTCCTCCGCAAGGATTGTGGCAACGGCCGTGTATATGCCTTGACCCATTTCGACTTGCGGCATCATCAGCGTCACCTGGCCGGTCCCGTCGATCCGGATATAGGCGTTCGGGGCGAACGCTGCGCCGTCCGGCCCCTTCTGCACGGGCCCGGCGGCCCGGACCGGGAGATGGAAGGCGAAGACGAAGGCCGAAGCCAATGCGCCACCAAGAACGTGACGACGCGAGATGTCAGACAGTTCGATGGATCCGGTCATGAGGTCACCTAAGCCTTCTGAGCGGCCGCCGCCTGCTTGATGGCGGCACGGATGCGTACATAAGTGCCGCAGCGACAGATGTTGCCGGCCATGGCAGCGTCGATATCGGAATCGTCCGGATCCGGCGTCGACAGCAGGAGCGCCGCCGCCGACATGATCTGGCCGGACTGGCAGTAGCCGCACTGCACCACCTCAAGGTCGAGCCAGGCCTTCTGGACCCTGGCACCTATAAGCGTTGAGCCGATGCCCTCGATGGTGGTTATCGTTCGGCCTTGAACATTGCCGACGGGCAGCACGCAAGAGCGCACCGGCTTTCCGTCGACATGCACCGTGCAGGCGCCGCATTGCGCCATGCCGCATCCGAATTTAGTACCCGTGATGCCGAGTATGTCGCGCAACACCCACATCAGGGGCATTTCGGGTGGCGCTTCGAAGGACCTGTCCTCACCGTTGATGTTCAGCGTGGTTGCCATGTGAGCTCCTGCCGTTTTCTGAGGCGAGTTTGGTGCGATAAAGACGCGCCGGGCTTTGTCGCTTTATGAGACCACGTCCAAAGGATGCGACGTGACGGCGGTTCTCGTCGCGAGCTCGTCGATTCTTGATGCATACTCCCGAAAGTGGGGAGTTGCCCGATGGGCCTCTACCGAAGCAGCATCCTTGTAGAGCTCGTCGATGATGAAATTGGTCTTGTCGCTCTGATCCTGCCAGAGATCCCATCGAAGATTGCCCGGCTCCGACCGGCTATGGTTCGCCAGCTCCCGCAGCAGAGCGATCAGTTCGCTCGCCCTGCCAGGCTTAGCCTTCAATAGCGCCGTCGTTTTCATGTGAGAGGCCACTGATCCCTCCTGTCGGCCGGCCTTGTCTCGCGGCGGCAATCCGCCGTTCAGTCAGGCGGATGCGGCTACGCCGGACCTGTGCCGGGCCGTTGCCTTGTCGAGCGCCTTGACCAGCACCTCACCGACCCCATGATCGGAGCGTAGATTCTGGCCGGTGATGAGTTCACGATCGACGATCACGTGCGGCTCGAAATCGACGTTCGTCATAATTACGTCACCTTCCGCTGCGCTTGGCGCCTGGGGCATCGTGAAATACATCTTGCCGTGCAGGATTTCCTTTTCCACCCATGTCTCCTCGGAAGCGGAAAAGATCGTCATCAGGTATCCGGCGTAGGACCAGCCTCGGGCCTGCTCCTGCGCGTCTATACTGTCACCTTCCATCAGGGCTGCGCGAAGTTCTACCGGACGCGACATCGCCGAGACGAGCGCAATCGGATCATGGCAGAGAAGCGCCCTCGGTTTCGAACAATCGTGGAAATGTCGAAGTACCTCGCCCATCTGGGAGTCCTGCATCAGGTCGACCACCGGCGCCTGGTCGCCCGGCACGAAGACGCCCGCATAGCCGTCCCGTTCCTTCTCGATCACGGCACACAGGGGGCTGGATCTGGTTCATCGCAGGATCATTCATCCAGAACGCCCTGGCGCGGGCATAAGCGGCAGCATCGCCGCCTAAATGCGCGCCGGAGTCCGAGGCCTTGTCCATGTGAGGTTTGGTGCCGTCCGGTGCGGCGAGCTGAATATCATAACCGGCGCTCTGCAGGGCCATGCTCGGAACGACGGTCTCGTTCAGATAGTTTCCGGTCGGCCCCCATTTGCCGCCCTGGACTTCGATCTGGGTCGCATTGGATCCGACGACCAGCACCTTCGTCTTGCTCATGGTATCGCCCTTCCGTTCGTTCTTGAATTTGCCGCAGTAGCTCAAGTCGAGCACCATTGCCGTGGTTACACATAATCGGAAGCGGCAACAGGCGCCCGTAAAGAGATGTAAAACGTCGGCAGCGAAGGCGCCGCGCAGACAATTCGCCTTTCCGACTCGGAGCCCGTATTTTTCGGCGATCGATTTTTCTCGATTTACAAATCGCTATTCGTCTGTGGGGGCTCGGCGACATACAGTCGATGAACCGCGTTTGCAAATTGGCTCGGCGCCAAGACGGCGTCGCGCCGGCACCATCAACACCGGAGGTTCATATGCGAATCAGGGAAGCACTTCAGGCGGGGCCGCTAGGATTCGGCACCGCTCCGCTCGGCAACATGTATCGGGCCATTCCGGAGGATGAGGCGCTGGCGACAGTGGATGCAGCCTGGGACGCAGGCACCCGCTTCTTCGATACCGCACCATTCTACGGAGCGGGACTGGCGGAGATCCGTCTCGGCAAAGCGCTCTCCAAACGACCCCGCAGCGAGTACGTTCTCAGCTCGAAGGTCGGGCGGCTGATCCTCGACGAGGTCGAAGATCCGAGCGAGCGGGATTACGGCGAAAAGGGCGACATTTTTAAACACGGCCGTCTCAACAAGGTCGTTCCCGATTACTCGTACGACTGCACGATGAGGTCAATCGAGGACAGCCTTAGGCGCATGAATATCGGTCATATGGATTTCGTCTGGGTTCACGATATCGCCCAGGATTTCTACGGCGACGGATGGCTTGCGATGTTTGAAACCGCAAGAACGGGCGCCTTCCGGGCTCTTTCCAGACTGCGCGACGAAGGCGTTATCAAGGGCTGGGGTCTTGGCGTGAACAAAGTGGAGCCTGTGGAGCTCCTGCTCGGGCTCGCCGAGGCTGAGCCGGATGCCACCCTGCTGGCCGGCCGCTACACTCTCCTCGACCACGAGTTGGCGCTGCAGCGGCTGATGCCCACGGCGCAGCGCAGGAAGGTCGACATCGTGATCGGTGGTCCCTACAGCTCCGGCGTGCTCGCTGGCGGCCGTCACTTCGAATACGGTGCGGTGCCGCCTGCGATCGCGAACAAGGTCGAGAAAATCTCCGCGCTCTGCGCTGAATACGACATACCCATCAAAGCGGCGGCGCTCCACTTCTCTTTGGCGCACCCGGCGTCGGCCGCGGTCATCCCCGGAGCCAGCAAGCCCGAGCGTATCTTCGAAGATCACGCGGCGCTGAAGACCAGAGTCCCTGCCGAATTCTGGCGTGAACTTCGAAAGAGAGGCCTGGTTTCTGCGGAGGCGCCTCTGCCGATCGATCGATAAGCCTCGACGTCGGCGGCCGCGCTCCACACCTGTAAATCCGGCGGCATGCAATTTTTACACGATGTCACACCGATTTAATTGATACTGAGGATTTGTGGTTCTACCCTCGCCATCAGTTCAGAAATCTTGACGACTTTGGCTTTCAGAAAGTCCGGCGCCCCAAGCGCGCGTCCTTTCAAAGCCAAATGCCCTGCGGATGGCGGCGCGCCATGCGTAGGTCGGGGCGCAAGCCGCCCGAGCTCCTCCCCTTGGGGCGCCCCGATCGTCATTTTTCTCACATTCCGTCGCGGCTCGCCGCATGAACGTTTGGAGACGACAATGATTCCAGCCCGCATACCAACATCCGATTCCGCATCAGCCCCGGGACTGCGAAATACTACCTCAGCCGCCGACGCGCTCAACACAATCCTGGCGGACATGCTCGCGCTCTACTTCAAAACCAAGAATTTTCATTGGCACATGGCCGGCCCGCACTTTCGCGACTATCATCTGTTGCTTGACGAGCAGGCGACGGAAATCTTCTCGGTCGTCGACGACATCGCCGAGCGGCTTCGCAAGACGGGAAATACCACCCTGCGGTCGATTGGAGACATCGCTCGCCGGCAGACGATCAAGGACAATGACGCCGAATTCGTACCGGCAGCCGACATGCTCGCCGAACTCCGCGAAGACAATTTCGCGCTGGTTCGTGCGTTTCGGGAGGCGAAAGTGCTCGTCGATGAAGCCAGGGACAACGGTACTTCGGGACTGCTGGACGGCTGGACTGACCAGGCAGAGCGGCGAGCTTGGTTTCTCTTCGAAGCCTCAAGAACTGCCTGATGCTGGCAGCAATCGGGGCGTAGATTGATTAGGCACACCCCGAAACGCACGCGCCGTTGTTGCGTGGCTTTGATGGTCAAATCGGCAGGTTGATTTGTGCCGCCACACGACATCTCCGTGCAAACGGATATTCGTAGTCATTCTCGGAGAACGCAAACGAAAAGCCGCCTGAAGGCGGCTTGGTTTGGTCCCGCGGCTCGCCGACCGACACGTCTCGGTCTAGAGCGACGACGACGCTTTGGCGATGAACTCGGCAACGACATCGGGTCGAGAGAGCATCGGCACATGCGAGATTTCCAGCACCAGCGACTGGGCGCCCCTTCGCTTTGCGGAATGGCGCTCAACACCGGAAGGAATAGTCTGATCTTGCGCGGCCACGATGTACCAGTTCGGTTTAGAGCGCCATGCCGCCGCCGTGATCTTGTCACCGAAACACTTGACTGCAAGCGGGCCCTGGGCCGCGTACACGATATCGGCTTCATCCGACGGAATGTCCTGCACGAAGTGCTTGCGGACCCCCTCGAGGGTCAATGCGACGTATCCCTCGCCATATGGCTTGATTTCGGTCGCCGCAGGCGCCGGCGTGTAGTTCTTCCAGTCGGCGAACGACTGACCGCTGTCCGGCGCTCCGGCCGAGATATGAACAAGACCCTTCACCTGAGGATGGTTGCCGGCCTCTGTAATGACAGCGCCCCCCAAGAGTGACCGACGAGGAGAACTGGACCTTCCTGCATCCCAATGACCCGTGGGTAGCCGTAACATCATCCGCCAGCGAGCCGAGCGGATTTTGAACGGCGATCGCTTTCAAACCACGCTTTGTGAGCAGCGGAATGACCTTTGTCCAACAAGAACCGTCCGCGAGAGCGCCATGCACAAGAACGATGGTCTTTATGGCCACGATGACTACTTTCTGTTGATGCTGTTTCAAGACATGCCGACCAGTGTGGCGGTCGGCAACATCGCTTGCGGCAGCGCTGCTACTCCGCCGCCTTGATGATCAGCTCGGAGACCTCTTTCGGGAACGCCAGCATCGCGACATGGCTCGGGGGCATCTCGATCGCGGTAGCATTAGCGGCTTTCACCTGGTCCTTCTCCATTTGCGGCGGGATGATGGCGTCCTTGGTCGCAACGACCATGAAGGTCGGCTTCTCCCGCCATGCTGCCTCGCTGATCGTCGCGCCGAGCGCTCTGATGTGGAATGGTCCCTGCGTCGCGGCTACGACGGACTGCTCCTTGGGCGGAAGGTCGGCTGCGAAATATTTCCTGATGCCTTCCTCGCTGATCGTGAGATATCCGTCCGGCTCCTTGACGAAGGTTTTCAGGCTCTCGGGATCCGGATATTTCGAAGTCGCGCTCTTCACTGACTCGCCCTTGTCCGGCCCGTGGGCCGCCAGATAGACCAGTGATTTGACCTTGTCGTCGTTTCCCGCCTCGGTGATGACGGCACCGGCCCAACAATGGCCGACGAGCACGACGGGGCCTTCCGCGTTCCGAATCGCCCGTTTGGTCGCAGCGACGTCGTTGTCCAGAGAGTCGAGCGGATCCTGAACTGCGACTACCTTGAGCCCCGCCTTTTGAGATAGGGGATAACTTTCTCCCCAGCTCGACCCGTCGGCGAACGCACTGTGGAGAAGGACTGCGGTCCTGGCCTTGAGCTCGGCAGCCAAATCGCAGTCATCCCGCTCAGGAGAGCCAAGCCCAAAGCGATTTTGTAGGGGTTTCATAGCTGCGTTTCCTTTTCTTTGCTGGAGATGTCGGCCGCGACAGAACTGGTCATGGCGATCTATCGATCGAACCGAGGTCGTGTGGTCAATAGAGGCGCTGGAGCCGAGTAAAACCAGTATAAAGATGCGCCCGACTGGTCAGCGGCGCCCAATGCGCGGTGGCGAGCCTGCGCCCAGCACTCCGCTTGCTCCGGCATGCTTCTCACAGGCGTCGACGATTAGTTTCGGCACGATCAGACCGAAACTCAATGCGAGGGTGATCATCGCGGCGTTGGCGCCGTCGACCAGGATCGCCGCAATAAGATCCTGCGTCACCTGAGCTTGGGTGGTGACCTGCAGCAGCCCCGCTGCCATCCTGAAAAGATAGACTCCAGGAATCATCGACACGACGGCGGCGAATCCGATGGCGGCAAACGGCATGTTGTCGCGTCGTGCGACCGGCGTCAGCGTCAGACCCACGACCAAGGCCGCAACCAACGCGCCGGTCGCGGCGCCGGCTCCGAACTGCGTGATCGCGACCCATCGCGACGCGTGGGCGACCATGCCGACCCCGACCGGCCACGGCAGCATGCGGAACGGCGCTGAGAAGAACACGCAGTAGGCTGCGACTGCCACGCCCGCTGCGACGACGTCTCTCCACAACGACGCGATGCGACCAGGCGGTTCGATCGGCAACGACGCGCCGAAGCAGGCCAGCCCGAGCAACAATCCCGCCGAAATCGCCGCAACGACCAGGATCGCATAAAGCAGGCGCGACGCGCCGAGCGACAACCGCCCGCGGGCCAAGTCGATCATTCCGTTCAGGAAATGCGGACCCGGCACCAGCACCATGCAGGGGCAGACCGCGACCAAGCGCAGCGACGAACTCACCTGATAGCGGACCGCCAATCCACCGATCAGACCGGCCAGCAGCGCCGCGCAAAACGGTTGCAGAAATAGATTTTCGCTCAAGCGCGCCAAGCCTCGCCGCAGCAAGGCGCCGAGGCAACCGCCGACGAAGATCAAGCCCGCGGCAGCAACATGTTGGACGCCGAAGATGACGGCTAGCGCCAAGCTGCCGGCCCCCGCGGCGAGCATGAAGAGCCACGTCGGCGAGGGACGCAATCGCGCGATCGCATCTATTGTCGTGGCGGCGGTATCGGGCCCCAGACGTCCCGCCTCCACGTCGCAGATGGCACGGATGACGGAGGCCACCCGGTCCATCTCGACGCCCGTAGGGTTCGCCGAGGCTTGGTACAGGAATGTGCGGGCATCCTCGACTACAGAGAGAGTTAGCTCGCCCCACCGAGTGATGAGGGTCGCGCTCAAACCGAGCGCACGCGCAAGCCGCGAGGCCGCAGCAATGGTCTGTTCCGTAGACTGACCGCTTACGTAGAGCACCTCTGCGAACGCGAGCACCAGCCTCGCCCGCCGCTCGCAGTTCAGCGGCGCGTACTCGGTGCTCTCTTCCGTAGGTTCACCCTGCGGCGGATTGTCCCGGAGCCGGCGCGACATTGGGCCTCACCATCTTTGCGGGATCGACGACACGATCGAACTCCGCTTCGTCGACGAAGCCGAGTTTCAGCGTAGCCTCCTTGAGCGTAAGATCGTTGTCCATGGCGAAATGGGCAATCCTGGATGCCTTGTCATAGCCTATGACAGGCGAGAGCGCGGTCACCAACATCAGCGAGCGCTCGACGAACTCCTTGATCCTCTTCAGGTTCGGCTTGGTGCCCTCGACCAGAAACCTGCGGAAATTGGTGCAGCCGTCGGTCATGATCGTGATCGAGTGCGTGATGTTGTGGATCATCAGAGGCTTGTACACGTTCATCTCGAGGTAACCGCCACCGCCGCCGAAGCCGACGGCGACGTCGTTGCCCATCACCTGAACGGCGATCATGGCGAGCGCCTCGCACTGTGTCGGATTGACCTTGCCCGGCATGATCGAAGAGCCGGGTTCATTCTCAGGGATATTGAGCTCGGCGAAGCCGGCTCGAGGACCGCACGACATCAGGCGAATGTCGTTGGCGATCTTGTAAAGCGACACCGCGAGCGTCCGCATCGTTCCGGAGAGCTGCACCAGCGCATCGTGCGCCCCCTGAACGGCGAACTTGTTCGGGGCGGTGACGAAGGGCAGGCCCGTGAACCTAGCGATCTCCGCTGCCGCTGCCTCGGCAAAGCCCGGCGCCGAGTTGATGCCGGTGCCCACCGCGGTCCCGCCGAGGGCAAGACGATAGACGCCTTTTAGTGCGTCCTCAAGCCGTTCCAGATCGTCCGACAGCATCCCGGCGTAGCCTGACCATTCCTGGCCCAACGTCAGCGGCGTCGCGTCCTGCATGTGGGTGCGGCCGATCTTGACGATGTCATCCCATTCCGCTGCCTTGGCTGCAATCGCGTCGCGCAATTGCGCAGCCGCCGGAACGAGCCGCTGCTTCACGTTGACGGCCGCTGCGATGCACATCGCTGAAGGAAAGGAATCGTTCGACGACTGCGCCATGTTGACGTGGTCGTTGGGGTGAACCGGAGCGTGGCTTCCGAGCGGCGTGCCGGCGAGCTGACAGCAGCGGTTCGAGACCACCTCGTTGACGTTCATGTTGAACTGCGTACCGCTGCCGGTCATCCAAACGTGCAGCGGAAACATGTCGTGGTATCGCCCGGCCAAGATTTCATCGCAACTCTGCACGATCAGTTCATGGGGTCTGTCGTCCAGCCGTCCGCCGGCATGATTGGCGACCGCCGCGGCCCTTTTCAGGGTCGCGTAGGCGGTGATCATTTCGCGCGGGATCAGATCGTGTCCGATGCTGAAATGTTCGAGCGAGCGTTGGGTCTGCGCGCCCCAGAGCTTGTCCGACGCAACCTTGACATGGCCAAGGCTGTCGCTTTCGGTGCGGTAGTCGGTCATATCATTCTCTTTTTTTGGTATGGATCGTTGCGCCCCTTGATCGCAAGGGACGCAAAGCGCCGATCTCACTCAGCCGGCGGCCTGCACGGCGACGGCGGTTTCGATGGGCGTCGCCCCCTCCGTCAACTCCGGGATTTTGCGCCGCAAGGCCGGCGTATGTATCACTTGCGCCATGGTTGCCGCTACGTCGTCACGACTGATGTTGGTGTGGAACTCGGCGGGCCCCAGGCTGACAGCGCCGACGCCGGGCTCATTGTTGAGCGAGGACGGCCGTATGATGACCCAGTCCAGCTCGGTTCGCGACAATTCCACGTCGGCACGCTTCTTGACTGCGATGTAGTGCTCGAAGCTTTCGCCCCATCCTTCCCGGCGACCGGCTTCGGGAAACACCGAGACCAGGACGAAGCGCTCGACTCCAGCCCGCCTGGCGGCGGCGATCGATTTGGTCACGCCGTCGCCGTCGACCATATCGATCATGGCATCGCTGTCGGCATCGCCCGCGCCGGCCGAGAACACAATGACGTCACTCCCGGAGAAATGGTGCGCCAGCTTCGTCTGATCCATTCGGACGAGATCGCCATGCGTGCCGGCAACCCCGATCGAGCGCAGCTTTTCACCTTGGTCGACCCGGCGATACAGGCCGTCGACCTCATCGCCTCGCCGTTTGAGCAGGCTCGCCAGTCTGAATCCGGTCTCTCCGGAAATGCCGACAATGAAGATTCTCACGCGCGTCCCCGTCTGGCCTACAGCTTCTCGACGAACACCGTCTTGATGTTGCAGAACTCCCGAATGCCGAACTCCGACACTTCCCTGCCGTAGCCGCTGTTCTTCACGCCGCCGAACGGCAGCCTGGGATCGGACCGAACGTTCTGATTGACGAAGGCCGCTCCCGCTTCCAACTCCTCGGCCGCGATGCGCTCGCCCCTTTCCGTGTCGGCGGTTATGATCGCGGATCCCAATCCGAACTCGCTCGCATTCACGATACGAATCGCGTCTCGCTCGTCCTTTGCGGATATGACGGCGGCGACTGGGCCGAACAGCTCCTCGTCATGGGCCGCCTGGCCCGGCAGAACGTTCGTCAGGATCGTTGCCGGGAACCACGCGCCGGCGCGCTTCGGGACGTCGCCGCCCAACAGGACTTGGGCGCCGTTTTTGACGCTTTGCCGGACCTGGCTTGCGATCTGGTCCCGCGAATGCACGCTTTCCATCGGTCCAAGAAGGGTATTGGGATCGTTGGGATCTCCCATTTCGAAGCGCTTCATCTCCTCGACCAGGGCGCGCTCAAAAGCCTGCTTGACGCTCTCGACCACAACAAAGCGCTTGGCCGCAATACAGCTCTGGCCCCCATTCACCATGCGACCGCGCGCACAGATCCTGGCGGCGGCGACCGGATCGGCATCGTCGAGCACGATATAACCGTCCGAGCCGCCGAGTTCATAGACGCCTTTCTTCATGACGCCGCCCGCGATCGCCGCAACCGACTTCCCTGCAGCAACACTGCCGGTCAGCGTTACTGCGGCGATGTGCGGATCTTCGATCAGCGGCCGCAAGTCCTTCGAAGACAGCAGCACGGTCCGGAACAAGTCGGCGGGAAATCCTGCTAGCTTGAATATCTCCTCCAGCGCCAAGGCGCAGCCCGGTACGTTGGAGGCGTGCTTCAAGACACCACCGTTGCCGGCCATCAGATGCGGCGCGGCGAACCGGATAACCTGCCAGAACGGAAAATTCCACGGCATCACCGCAAGGATGACGCCAAGCGGATTGAAAGTCGCGAACGCTTTAGGCGGCGCGCCCGGGCCGGCATAGCCAGCGCTCATATCGAGAGGCTTCGGTTTAAGGAACCCTTCCGCGGACTCCGCGAAATAGTCGCAGCAGGACGCACATTTCTCGAGTTCGGCAAGACCGTCGGTGACCGGTTTGCCCATCTCCTCCGTCATCAGCTTGGCATAGCGCGTGCGATTGTCGCGAATGACCTCCGCGGCCTTTTTCATCAAGGGAGCGCGCTCCTTGAAGCTCGCTCGGCGCCATACGACTTGCGCGCGATGAACATCGGTCGCAATCGACAACGCCTGGTCCCCGGTATGCCCCGGATAGGCAGCTCCCTTCTCGCCAGTCGCTGGATTGACCGTTTGGAAGAGATTGGGTGCAGCTACTGCGATCGCTCTCTCTTCCGCCATATGTTGCTCTCCTGCTTTCTGTGGCTCTTCGCGTTCACATTGCCAGCGACTCTTCAGCGAGCAAGTAAAGCGAGGTAAAATCAACTTTCACGGCGTCCGTCGCATCCGGGCGGTGGCGTTGGGCCGGTGCGGGAGGCGCGTCCGGAGACGCCGTTCTTTGGTCTGAGCTCACGCAGCGGCTCCGCCTTCGGCCGGGGCCGCCGCGCCCGGAGGCCAGGGGCGTCCGGCCGTCTCAGTGAAGCCCGCCAGGCGATCCGTTACCGGGGATCGAGATCAGGGTCGTGGCGCCGCCCTCTCCGAGCACGCCACCAAGCATTTTGAGCTCACCGGGCACCCCATCATCGAAGGCTACGACCCGCCGGAAGGCTGGGGCTGGTGTTATCGCGACGAGGTATTCATAGACCTCGACGGGCCGACGCCGCAGTTCGGTCCGATACCGCGGTTCGTACCCGGACGATCTGAAACAAATGCCACACGAAGCCAGGCGCAGCGCGCGCCCTCAAACGCGAGTTTGGGCCTGACCGGATACTTCCACCTGATCGACTCTCGGTTCCAAGGCCCCTATTATCGGAGGAAATGGGCCTAGCAATGGAATGCCGGCCTGACGCGAAGAAATCAGGCGGGGACGCTTTCACCCTTCTCCCCGCGGGAGCCTAGAGTAGTGGCGCTGCGCGCCTCGCCCAGCGCGATGGTCTCCTCGACCCGGGCGTCCGCCTCCGCAGGCAGTGCGCCCCAATCGGCCCGCAGCGTCTCGGACCTTCCTCGGGTCTGACTCAGCTTGAACATCGGGCCGCGGCGCGGATCCGGACGCAAAACCCACCCAGCGGGGCCAGGCAGCCGGCTTCGAGCTCAGATCGTGACCTGTCTCCAACATCCACGATGCTAAGTCGCCGCAGGCCAACGAAAGTCGCGAAGCCGCACCGCACATGCAGGTCTGCCGCGTTTGACCAGCGGCCTGAACCTTACAGCGAACGTGCGACGTTTGCCGCGTAGGCTCTCGTCGTCTCAAGCAGGCGGAACATTGGCGCATCACCTGCCCTTTCCACCGCGAGAAACGATTTGTCCAGAAGGCTGTAGAATACCTCCGCGGGGAGCTGGCCTGCGCTCCCGCCACAGCTTGCAATGGCACGTTCGGCCGTAAAAGAGCCGCGAAGAGCCGCGAGGTGCACCAGCATCCGCTGCTCTTGGTCCGACAGCAGGCCATAACTCCAATCGAAGGCTGCGGCGAGGGTACGATGCCTGGGCAGAGCGGTCCGGCGCCCCTTTGTCAGAATGGTGAAGCGATTGTCGAGGCGGGAAGCAATTTCGCGGAGTCCTAGTTCCGCAACCCGGGCCGCGGCGAGCTCGAGCGCGAGAGGTATGCCGTCCAGCCTCCGACAAATTTCAGCTATTTTCGGTAGATCCCGCCGGCACGGTTGAAACCTGGTCGTCGACCTAACACGCTCGATGAACAAGGACACCGCCGAGAAGTTGTTCAGGTGTCTCTCGTCGATCTCCTGTCCCTCCCCCGGAAACATCAACGAGGGCAGGCTGTGGATCCATTCTCCCGCGGCACGCAGCGTCTCTCGGCTGGTTACGAGCAATCTCAGGCCAGGGCATCGACCCAGCAGTGTCTCAGCCAGCATGGCGATGTCCTCCACGATATGCTCGCAAGTGTCGAGCACCAAAAGGGCATCATCGGCTCCAACGCGTGCGCAGAGCCCGTCCATGAAATCTCGTTCCGTCATTGGATGCAACGCTTCAGCGATGACCCGAATTGCTGCTGAGCCGTCGTTGACGTTCGACAAATCGATAAACCGGACCAAGCCCCGAAAATTCTCCGCGTACCGCTTGACCGTCGCGATCGCAACAGTCGTCTTGCCGATCCCGCCAGGACCGGTGATTGTGACCAGGCGGCTTTCCTCCAATGCATCTTCGATGATCCTGATCGCATCATCCCGCCCCACGATTTTGCCGGCGAGGATGGGCAGCGTTGGACTTGGTTGGGCCCTTGAGCCGGTCGATCCTTCCCCACCCGGATGATGGCGCACGGGCAGGACGAAGCAATAACCCCGGTTCGGTACCGTATTGATGGCGCAGTTCGCCTCCTCCCATTGCGACAGGTTCTTTCTGAGGATGTTAATCTGCACGCGCACATTTGCTTCCTCGACCGTCACATTGGGCCAGACTAGGCGCATCAGGTCAGCGAAGCCCACCACGTCGCCGGCTCGGGCTACCAGCAAACAAAGCAAGTCGAGCGCCCGCCCTCCAATTGCGATGCGGTCTGCCCCACGCACGAGAGCCCGCCGTTTCGGAAGCAGTCGAAAGCCCGCGAATTCGTAGCACTCCTCCGCGATCAGTTCGGGATCAAAAATGGGAGCTCCATCAGCAGAAAGCGGATCGAAACCGATGAACTGCCTAGCTGCCGTCGCCGGCCCAAGATTAAGTCCCTCCTGTTTGATGTGAACGACCCCGGCTTGGTCCGAGGCAAGCACCCTGAGAGGCGTGTTCATCGAAGTTTCTCCTTGCTTCTTCGAGCAGAGCGTCAGAACACTAGGCGTACGCCTGCAGTGTGATGGCCAGTCTGTCGAAGGCCAACATCGCAAGGGTCTCTCCGACCCACACCTTGGTATATGCCTCTTGCTGTCGTTCCAGCACCTTAGTTTAATGCGAGCCGGCGCAACTTATGATATCGAGTGTAACCCGTTGATGTGTGGCCCGCGCAAATGGCTCAAGCGAACGAAACACCTACCGTACACGTCATCGATGACGATGACTCGGTGCGCCTGATGCTCGATAGCTTGCTGCGGTCGGTTTGGTTCAATGTCCGTAGCTACGGCACCACGCAGGAGTTCCTGAAGGAGAGCCCACCGGAAGGACCCGGCTGCATCGTTCTGGACATTCGCCTTCCAGGAATCAACGGCCTGGATTTCCAAGAGCAGCTCCAAGAAATCGGGGTGAGATTGCCCGTGGTGTTGATGACCGGACACGGCGATATCCCGATGAGCGTCAGAGGAATGAAGGCCGGTGCCGTCGACTTCCTGCCGAAGCCATTCCGAGACCAAGACATGATCGATGCGGTCACGATGGCGATCAATCGCGATCTTGTGCGGCGCTCGACCGAAGACTTTGCGATGGCCGCCGCCGAACGGTTCGCGGCGCTCTCCTTGCGCGAGCGCGAAGTGATGATGCTGGTGACGTCCGGCAAGCTGAACAAGCAGGTCGCCGGCGACCTCGGCCTCAGCGAGATCACGGTCAAGATGCATCGCGGTGCAGTGATGCGCAAAATGCAAGCCCATTCCCTTGCGGAACTAGTTCGCATGGCAGATGCCCTCAAGTATAAGACGCGCTGAGGTCGACTAGGACCATCCAACTTCGCAGGCGGCGACAGAAATGATCTCCATTGTTGATGATGACCTCGCCGTACGGGAGATGCTGGTCTCTCTAACCCGATCCCTTGGATACGACGCTTTCGCCTTCGCATCTGCCGAAGATTTTCTCGCATCAGTTGATTTCGAACGCTTCACTTGCGCGATCACTGATATTCATATGCCTGGAATGAGCGGCTTCGAGTTGCAGGAATGCCTTCAAAAGCTCGAACGCTCTCTTCCTCTCATCATGATAACGGCACGCACCGAACCAGACCTCGAGAAGAAAGCGCTTTCCGGAGGCGCGATCGGCTTTCTCCGAAAACCCATCGACGTCGAAAAGTTGCTCGGCTTCATCGAACGCGCGCTGAGTGCCTGAATCCTCTGCATACTACTGCTCGGACGTCCTCGCAGCGATTACGTTCTCAGCTCAAAGGTTGGCCGGTTGATACTCGACGAGGTCGAAGATCCGAGTGGCCGTGACCATGGCGAGAAGGGCGAGATCTTCAAACATGGTCGGCCCAACAAGATCGTCCCCGACTATTCGGCCGATGGCACCATGAAATCGATCGAGGACAGCCTCAAACGCATGAAGATCGACCATATCGACTTCGTGTGGGTGCACGACATCGCCCAGGACTTCTATGGTGATCGCTGGCTCGCATTATTTGAAACCGCTCGAACGGCGGCTTTCCGCGCTTTGTCGAAACTGCGCGACGAGGGTGTGATTAAGAGCTGGGGCCTCGGCGTCAATAAGGTCGAGCCTGTGAAACTTCTGCTTGCTCTTAGCGAAGCGGATCCGGACGCCACCTTGCTCGCAGACCGGTATACGCTGCTCGATCACGAGATTGCCCTCCATCGGGGGCCCCTACAGCTCCGGCGTACTCACAGGCCGGCGTCAGTCTGAATACGGGGCTGTGCCACCAGCAATTGCCGTCAAGGTCGAGCAGATCTCCGCACTCTGCGCAGAATATGACATACCGATCAAGGCAGCGGCGCTGCACTTCTCGCTGGCGCACCCGGCTTCAGCCGCCGGCATTCCCGGGGCCAGCAAACCGGGACGCATCCTCGAAGATCATGCAGCCCTCAGGACCCAAAATTTCCGCCGAATTTTGGCTTGAGCTGGGAAAGCGAGAGCTTGTGGCCGCCGACTCGCCGCTGCCGATCGACAAAAAGTGCGCATTATGCCGGCGTCTCACACCGGATAAATTCACGCCCCACGAGATCCTACGCACCGTTACGCCGATTAAGTTGAGCTCCGTCTGGTGTGGTTCTACCCTCGCTACAAGTTCGGAATGCCTGACGACTTTGGCTTTCAAAAGGTCTGGCCGATAAGCCCACGTCTTTCCAATGCTAAATGCCATACGGATAGCGGCGCGCCACGCGTAGGTCGGGGCGCAAGCCGCCGGAGCTCCTCCCTCGGACCGCCCCGATCGTCACTTTTCTTCACATTCCGCCGCGGCTCGCCGCATGAATGTCAGGAGACGAAAATAATTCCAGCCCGCATACCAACATCCGATTCCGCATCGACGGCGCCGCCCTAGCCTTGACCGACCCGGAGAACCAGACCTTTTTGTATCCCAATCACCCGGTGGGCAGCCGTAACATCGTCCACCAGCTAGCGGAACAGTTTTGAACGGCGATTGCTTTCAATCTACGTTTCGTGAGCTGCGGAATGACCTTTGCCCAGAAAGAACAGTCGGCAAAAGCTCCATGCATAAGAACGATCGTCTTTATGGCCATAATGACTCCTTCCTGTTGACCGTTGTTTCAGGACATGCCGACCAATGTGGCGGTCGGCAATATCGCCTGCGGCAGCGCTACTCCGCCGCCTTGATGATCAGCTCGGAGACTTCTTTCGGGAAGGCCAGCATCGCGACGTGGCTCGAGGGCACCTCGACTGCCGTGGCCTTGGCCGCCTTCACCTGGTCGCGCTCCATTTGCGGCGGAATGATCGCATCCCTCGTTGCGACGACCATGAAGGTCGGCTTCTCCCGCCAGGCAGCCTGGCTCATCGGAGCGGTGAGTGTCCTGATGTGGAAGGGTCCCTGCGTCGCCGCTACGACGGCCTGTTCCTTGGGCGGAAGGTCGGCCGCGAAATACTTCCTGATGCCTTCATCGCTGATCTTGAGATAACCGTCCGGATCCTTGACGAAGGCCTTGAGGCTCTCGGGATCCGGATATTTCGAGGTGGCGCTTTTCACCGATTCACCCTTATCGGGCGCGTATGCCGCCACATACACGAGCGATTTGACCTTTTCGTCATTTCCCGCTTCAGTTATGACGGCACCACCCCAGGAATGGGCGACGAGGACGACAGGACCTTCGGCATTCCGGATGGCCCGCTTGGTCGCGGCGACGTCGTTGTCTAGCGAGTCCAGCGGGTTCTGGACTGCAATGACCTTAAGCCCGGCCTTCTCGAGATAAGGAATGACTTTCTCCCAGCTCGACCCGTCCGCGAACGCACCATGCACAAGGACGGCGGTCTTGGCTTTTGGTTCGGCAGCCAAGACTTGTTGGCTGATCGCGACCATAGCTGTTAGGAGGCTCAGGCTCAAAACGCCTTTATACGACTTCATTGCTGCATTCCTTCATTTGGTGGGAGGTCTTGGTTTTGTCGATACGAGATCATCGATAACTTTGCTCGGTCACGTAGCTATAAACTTGCGGCCGCGCACCGCTGTGCACACGTCATAGCGAGAGTGGATGCGGTATACGAGATCGATCGTCGGGAGCATCGCTTGCAGTTCGTCTTGCGTTGAAACGTTCGCTCTGACGGTCATATCTTCCAGTCCGGCCGCGGTTATGCGACCAGTAGAAGCGTCTGGTCGCGATAAAGCGAGTTTAAAGATGTAAAAGCGCTGGGCGTGGATAAATCGTGCCGACCGCACTAAGCGCTGATCGCGTGGGTGGCTTGCTTCGGGATAACCGTCACAGGTGTCGACGATGAGTATCGGCACTTCCTTTTCCGGTAGGAGCGTGCGCACCACGCGCTTCTTGCGATCGGCAGGGCGCCCATCCGGTCGGCGTCTGTCATGCGCCGGCCTGCCTCTCTTTCGAATGGGACGCGTCGTCGGAAGCCGGGACGATGTCAGCTTGGGCCACGGCCCTTTCGCCAGCGTGCCGACCCTGATCCCAACCACGGTGTCGAGCAGACGGAGCGATGGCTGCGCCAGCGCATGCTTCGGATCGATGGCAGCGACGACCAGCACAACCGTCGTCGTGATCCCGATCGTCACCATATCCTCGTGCCGTCCCAGCACCATCATCACAATGGCGCCTAGGCCGATCACGAGGCCTATGCCCGCCGCATTGACAGGAGACAGGGCAATGTAGATGAAGCATAGAACGAAGCTCACGAAAGTCGCGGCCAACCGCGAAATTCCGGATGAAAGGCTCCCCCGGCGCGTCTCGCGGAGGACGAACAGTGTTGCGACAGCGGCCCACTCCACCAAGGAGGGTATCGCTCCGATCGATAAAGCCGCCGAGCAATTCAGTCGTCAGTAGGTAGGCGCCAGCGCAGGCTGCCGCCATAACGGACGCGTGAATCAAGTCCCGAGCCGTGAGTTGGTTCATGACAACCCAGATCCGATGTTCACACAGCGCCGCCTCCCTCAATCGCCAAGAAGTCCGTCATGGCACTCTTTGGCGTGGAAACAGGTGGCGGCAAATCGATCAAGTTCACGCCTCGGCGGCGTGACGTTCAGCTGCGCTGTTGTTCGGCTCTTCATTGTAGGTGCTCTATGCGGGGCTCGATCAGGCCAATCGGCTCGATTGGCTCGGGTCCGCATCGTGGTCAAGCTGTTTGCTAGGGGCGCCGCCCTGTTCATCGCTTTCCTTGCTAACGAACGGACCTACGGTCCAGAATATGGACCGGGACTTCGAGGCTTATACCCAGGTTCTCGGCGGCAACGAGGTCATGCGGGATGGCGATCTTCACGGCCTCCCGATCCATAACACGCTTATTACCGACCAGGACATCGTAGCGCGAGAGCTCAAGGTCGATCCACGTTCGATCGGCCTGCCCGACTTAACGGGCGGCACGCAGCGGCTGGACCTCCGCTTCGTTCAGTTCGACATTTTTGTGATCGAGCTCTTTCAGCATCGCAAAGCGGACCAGCCGATGGGACGCGGAAACAGCTGGGCGGAGCCACGCGACCACATGAGCCCCGCTTACCCACGATCCATGCATATCTGCTACTACATCCACGATGATGTGAATTTTTCAAATTTCATCAACGATCTCGAGGCCCTATGCGCCCGCGGCGGCATGACTCTGGTCAAAGCGAACCGCGTTGTTTCGGTGCAAACGGAAGATCAGCGCAAGGCCGCGCCCCCGAGCGCCGATGCCAACAAGATTGCTTGAGGCAAATCGAATGGCTGGTCGCTGATCTACTGCAAAGGGCCGGAAGGCGAGCAGCTTGAGTTCGTCCTGGCGCTCGCCCCCGTGAAGCAGACTTTCCAACAAGCTCTCGAACAGCTTCGGCGCCCCCGAAGCGCTGGCTGAGTGCCCGATTTCTTGGCGGGGATGTGGAGGGCTGACAATGCTGCATCCGATCAAGGTGCGTTCTTTTGGCTTGTTGTTGGCCGTCGGGATGACTTGCGCGCGAGCGAGTGGGCAAGACGGTCCCCGAGCTGAATATTCCAGCGTACCCGACAATGCCTTCTCGACCGACCATCTTGCTTCTCTTGGTCAGCTCACCGCGGGCGTCGCCCACCAAATCAAAATACGCTCAATTTCGTCAACAACTTTACGGCGTTGGCCGTTGAACTGACGGACGATTTTAATGATCTCTTGAAGCCGATCATCGTCGCAGAAGATAATCCGTTCGAAGGCCGACGAATTGATTGTTCTCAAGGACAATCTCGGGAACTGTCTAGCATGGTGGGCGAGCCGACTTCACCGTCAAAAGTACGCTGCTGCACCCGCGCGACCGCACAGGCGAGCGCCGCTCCGCTGACATCAATGCGCTGGTCGAGGAGAGCCTCAGCCTCGCCTATCACGGGGCGCGTCTCAGCGCATATTGCCTGGCTCCGCCCTGCATTGGGCAGCCATCTCGTCGAGCAACAACCAGAGTCCTTGCACCTTTTTGGGACGCGCGGTCAGGACTGCGGCGATCCTTTACGGCTATAATCATCGCGTGACCTCCACGAACCAGTGTACCCCGTTTCGAGTGAGTTGATCGCGTCGATCATCGATCGGCAGACTCGATGAACGCGGCGACCTCGCGCGGATGAGACAACATGACCGCGTGGCTGCTCTTGATCTCTTCCGTGCGCGCACCGCTTCGCTGGGCCATCTTCCTTTGTGAACTCGGCGTTATCATGCGGTCCTGAGACGGGATCAGGAAGGAGCTCGGCTTTGCCTTCCAGCCAACTTTCGTGATCTTGGCTTCGACGGCCTTCAGTCCCCATGGCACCTGCGCGACCGCCATGAATTTGGTGAGTGCCTCAGGGGAATCAGCGGCGAAGGAAGCCGGGAACTTCACGGGATCAACCAGCAGGTACCCGTCCTGCGGCGGCAGCAGGGGCGCCTTCGCCTCACCGGGCTCTGCTGGCCATTCATTCAGCGATGCGGCAGATTCGCCAGCATCCGGCGCAAACGCCGCGACGTAAGCCAGGCTCTTGACCTTCGGATTGGTGCCGGCCTGGGTGATCACCATGCCGCCATACGAGTGGCCAACCAGCGTGACAGGGTATTTGGCTGCTGCGATCACGGCTTCCGTGGCGGCGACATCACCCTCGAGCGTGATAGTCGGATTCTGGACCACCAGTACCTCGTATCCGACGTTGCTGAGGAGATCGTATACCGCTTGCCAGCCTGAGCCATCGACGAACGCGCCATGCACGAGTACGACGGATGTCGTTTTCTGTTGCTGGGCTACCGAGGAGGTCGACGTTAATGCGAGAGCGGAGAAGGCCAACAAAGATGCCCGATCGTTCATGGGATTCCTCTCGTGTTGTGAGGGCGGCGTTTGGAATGTTGGATTGGATCGACGATCTGGCCGTCATAACGGAACGACGGTGCCATTGCGCACAGAGTTGATCAATTTTGCGAAAAGATAATCAGACCAGGATTCCCGCCGTTGATGAGCCTTCGCGCGCTGATACGCGTTCGTGGTATTAACGAAATACATGGCCGAGTCGGGCGCATCGTCGCTGGTGGGCTGGCGCCCAGTTGGAGTTGCAAACACGACCCTGAACACCCCTCAATGTCCACCGTGGCTGGTGGCACGACCAGTTCATTGAAGTAATGGCCGGTTGGACCGGTCCGACTCGTGCCTATGCGCACGTCGATCCGGGTCGCTGTCGACACCAGGATCTGTATTTTTCCCTTGGACATAACTCATTCTTCCTTGAGCTAAGTAGGCCATGGTCTGGTTCGTGCGAAAGCATGCGTCAGCGTCGTTCATTCATTCGGTCGAGAAAATCGTTGATCAGCGGCGCCATCACGTCGAGTTGGTCCTCGAGCGCGAAGTGACCGGTGTCGAGGAGGTGCAACTCGGCGTCGGGCAAGTCGCGCAGATAGGCGTGTGCGCCGACTTCGGCGAAGACCTTGTCGTTCTTCCCCCAGACAATTAGAGCGGGCGGCTTCCATTCGCGGAAAAAGGCCTGGAACGCAGCGTAAAGCGGGACGTTGGTCCGGTGGTCGTAGAATAGATCGAGCTGAATGTCTTTGTTGCCCGGACGATCCAGTAGCGCTTGGTCGTGGAGCCAGTTATCAGGACTGATGCGCGTCGGATCGCGGACACCATCGGTGTACAGGAATTTCGTCGCTGGGAGAGAGACGAGGGACGAAATCGCATTCCTCCGCTCCTCCGTCCCTTCCTTCCAATACGCCTTGATTGGGTCCCAGGCCTCCCGCAGCCCCTCTTCGTAGGCGTTGCCGTTCTGGATGATGAGGGCAGTCACACGCGCTGGATGCTTGATGGCGAGGCGATAGCCGACCGGTGCGCCATAATCCATGACGTACATGGCGTAGCGCTTCGCTCCGAGTTGATTTAGCAACGCGTCGATCATCTCGGCATAGTTAGCGAACGAATAGGAAAATCGGCTGCGATCCGGCGAATCGCTTTGCCCGAAGCCCGGGTAATCCGGCGCGATGACACGGTATCGGTGGGCCAGATTCGGGATCAGGTTGCGGAACATGTGTGAGGATGTCGGAAAGCCGTGCAGAAGGAGCACGACGGGTCCATCTACTGGCCCGGCTTCGCGATAGAACACGTTCACGCCGCTGATCACGGCCGTGCGGTAATGAACCGTTGAAGCGTCTACGCTGCCGAAGGGCGTCGGCGAAATGCAGCGACGAACGGGCGTTTCGGCCGGTCCAAATGCCGATGTCGTGCACTGCCCAAACGCTGGATGCGCGCTTGCAATGGTCAATGCAATGACGGTCGCGCAAGAAAGTCGCATGGCGGCTCCTTCAGTAGGTACACGTCGGGTCTCTTGGCAATAATCGGGTGTAATCGACCTGAGATCCAGTAAAGGAATGTAAAGGGTGCTGAGACATTATCGAGCACGCAGCATGCTCCTTTGGAGAGGGACGGTCTAGACAGTCGGCGGATCAATCCCGGACAGCGTACGAGGAGTTATCGTTCTCGAAAAGCCAACCCATCGGTTTGCGCACGACTTGATGTCGACAATTGCCTCCATCGAGATCGCGGCGCGAAGGATAACGAGCGAAGAGGTCCGCGTTACACTCGCTAGCGTGGCACAGCACGTTTCAACACGATCCTGACGGACATCTTTGCCGCCATTGCAAGACCAGGAACTATCATTGGTATATGACCGGGCCGCGCTTTCGCGGCTATCACCTATTGCTGGACGATCAGGCGTCAGAAATCTTCACGGTTACGGACGACATCGTCGAGCGGCTTTGCAAGACGGGCAACACCACCCTGCGGTCGCGGAATAGTCGCTCGTCGACAGACGATCAAGGATTATGATGCCGATTTCGTATCTCTCCTCAACATATTCGTCGAGCTCCGCGATGAGAGTTTTGCGCCAGTCCGTGCGCTCTGGAAGGCGAAAGTGATCGCTGATGAAGCCAACGACAACGGAACCTCGGGACTGCTCGGCCCGGCAGAGCGGCGAGCTCATTTTACTTTTTGAAGCCACAAGGTCGACATGATGCTCGCAGCAGTTCAGTCGCGGTGCTCTCTCAAGATGATATTCGTGGATCGGACGCGGAACACGCAACCAAGATGACGATTTCTCAGTCATCTTCCGTCTACCGCCTCCGCCGTCATCGACATACGCTCGGCAAATGCCGAAACCTTGGCCGAATAGGCTTGATAATGATGCGAGGCTCGATAAGCTTCGCTCGCAGTGTCGTCTCGGCAAAACTCTCAAGGCCGCAACGACTGCTATTTTAGCGTACGCAATCGCTCTTGCCCGGATAAGCGACTAAGATAGCAGTAATTTTGACGGTATGTCATAGCTGGCCCGCGGGAAAGTGACTTTTGCCCAGCGTTGCTCGGCCGCCTAATCACTTATTTTCTAAGTGCAGCCAGAAGCTCCTCAGCAAGTAGCCCGGCCGACGCCGGATTCTGGCCGGTGATCAGACGTCCGTCGACGACGACGTGCGGTTCCCAATTTGCTACAGACGTATATTCGGCGCCCTCTGCCCGCAGTGCATCTTCCAATTCGTAGGGAACGTCTTTGCGCGCGTAGTCGTGCTCTTCCTTCTTCGAGAAAGAGGTGAGCTTTTTGCCTTGCAAGAACGGCTTGCCATCGCCGAGGTCAACCCCGAGAAGCGCGCACGGACCGTGACAAACGGCAGTCACAAACTTTCCCGTACTCCAGGCGCGGACAACTGTATTTTGAACGACAGGGTTGCGCTGGATATCGACCATTGGTCCAAGACCGCCTGGCACGAAGATGGCATCAAAATCTGCAGCATCCACGTCCGCAAGTTTGCGACTGCGGTTCAAGCGGCGAAACGCCTTGCTTTCAAAGAAGACCTTCTCCGCGCGATCTTTCTCGTCGTAGGCATCATATGGTGTCCATCCGCCTCTCAAGGAAGCGAACTCGATGGCGATACCTGCCTTGTCAAGAACATCGAACGGATGCGCGACCTCGGCGAAAAAGAAGCCTGTTTTACGATTGTGCGGACCGATCACCGCTGCGTTGGTTACAATAAACAGAACATGGATAGTCATGACTTCCCTCTTTAGTGTGTGGACGCACCAAACCAACCTCATCCTTCGCTAACAATTCGCTATACCCAGCAGCGTGTAGCGGGTCGCCGATCAAAGGAAGCTATTGTTCATAGGCCGATACGAAAGACCTTTGCGTAGAGTGCAAGTGATGTCAGTCCGCTTCTGTAGGCGCTTTGTCGATGAAGGCCGCAACTTCTCGCACGTAGCAGCGCACTTTAGGCTGCCGGGTGACGCAGACAAGTTAATTTAGGTAAAGATTTGCGGTCTTTGGAAGTATCGTAAGCCCCTAGTGACGGCCGCCTTGCGTCGGCGGTGAGGCTTCGCGAAGCGATAGGACTAGTACCTCGACACAGAGGTTTTGACTCTTTGTTTTTTCGCCGGTTTGGCCGGTTTTTTGGGATAGGCACGGCCTAATTTGGTGCGCGCCTGTTCGGTGGTGAACATCCAATTGATTTGGGCGCGCTCGGTGTTTCGACGTCTCTCCCACGCCGGGGTCTCTTGGACGAGCTTGGCGTAGCTGTCGATGCGACGAGCGAGACATTGCTGCTCGAGAGCGCCGATCTCGACCATGTTGAGCCAGCTGGCTTGCTTCGGGGTGTGATGGAATTCCAGGCGTCGCAGCAAGCCCCGCGCCTGTTCGACCGGGGACGCCGAATAGAGCGCGCCGGCCGTATGGGTTGACAGATTGTCGAGCACGACGCGAATGCGACCGGCCCTGGGATAGTACACGTCGACGAGTTCGCGTGTGCACTGGGCGCAGTCGGTGGCGGCGCGGTGCTCGGTGACCTTGACTTGGCGCCAGGGTCGATTCACTTCCATGAACACGAACAGGTTGTAGTGATGAAGCGGGGGCAGAAGCTGTTCTTCGACAGCCGGCTCTCGGGCGACGGGATCGTTGCTTGCGCCACAGTCAAAATCCGGCACGCGCTTTCATTGATGGGCGGTCGAAGTCTGTTGGTATTTACGGCCGCGTCGGTCAACGCAACGCCGCGACGGCGCTCGACGCGTACTATTACACGACCCAGCTCTGGGAAGGCCGTGTTCACACGCTGGAGCAGCAGGCTGCCCTCTCGATCACCAACCCGTTCGAAATGGGCTCATCCAGCGTCGCCGACGCTGCATCCAGGATCGCCGACGATAAGAACTACCAAGCGCAATTCGTGGAGGGCTCTGGCCGCGAGGTAAACGAGAAGGAAATGCTGCGCGCGATAGCGAGCTACGGACGCGCGCTGATTCCTTCGTTTCACCGTTCGATAATTTCGTCGCTGGAGATGCGAACGCCATCAGTGACGCGGCCAAGCGCGGCTGGGATCTGATCAATACCAAGGCGCGCTGCAATCTCTGCTGTGCACCGACGGAGAATGAGCGGGACGTCACGTTTTTCTCCGACAATAAGTTCCATCACATCGGGATTGGGATTCTCCAGCATCACGTTGGCCCTCTGGCACAGCAGGCGAAGCGTGAATTGGTGAAGGGCCAGCAGTTGGATCTCGACATAGTGGCGATCGAGGGCGAGATGTCGATCTTGGGGCGTTTTCTCGTCACGAAGAGGCAGAGTGAAATTGCCGCCTTCAAGACGCCCAACCTGCGGAACGTCCTTTTCACAGGCCTTACTTTCACGACGGGTCGATGCAAACATTGTGCGACGCCATGCATCACCATAACCATGGAGATGGCGTCACAGACCATGGCTCGACCGGGATATCCAGCCTCTGGCGAGCCGATAAAGATCGAAAAGGTGGATGGAACCGTGATCGTCACCAGTGATCTTGTCGGCGACTTTCCCGGAAGCCCCATTGACTTGCGATATTTCCTTCGGCTACAGGCAGAAGGATCGCGGTCCTGGAAATGGCCTTGTGAAGTCCAGCCCCGACCGCCAGGCCAAACGTATTTTGCTCGGCAGATTGGCAGAATAATATCTCACGCGAAGACGAACTCGCCCTGGTGCTCCGCGCGAGCCGCGCATTTTAACAAGCGGAGATCAGCGTTTGGCGCAAGTCATGACTGCACATCGGGTTAGGATGCAAGCTCGTTGATGGACAACGTCACTAGATCGGCCCAGGGCGGAGTCAATGAAGCGGAATGTCGCTCCTGCGAGGTTACTTATCTCAAATATGATCTACTCGATGTGAGTTTGCGTTAACTTCTCAGACGAGATAACGTACAGTACGTCTGCAAGTTTACAAATTTTAACAAGCGCTAAGTACCGAAAGCGAGCTTTCCGGTGCTCTATTGCAACCTCCGCAGTCAGAAGGTGCGGTTCCGTCGATGGCGCAGGACGCAGCTCTCACGGCCGGCGGCTCGGCGCCAGACGTCGCTGGCCGGTGGCCGGGGAGTATGATAAGTTGAGCCAGTCCGTCCCTTTTTTGGGATCCTCGACGCAGCAGGGCGGTGAGTTGCAACCGCTTTGGGAGGATGGAGAAAGGGTATTTTCCCGTGGGCAGCTAAACGGGGACGAGCGCAGGCAGAGGCCTGTGCTGGTGGTACGTGCCGCAGATGATCGAGCGCCGCCAGCACTCCTCGATCGCTTCGCTCATGAATATGGCTTGCGCGATGTATTGATCGATGCGCCCGTCCTCGTGCCACTTGCGTTGGAACGAGACGGCAACAAGACTCTGCTGCTGCTCGAGGATTTTAACGGCGAGCCGCTCAGCCAGTTGCTGGGCGAGCCGATCGAGGTCGGCATCATGCTGCGCATCGCCATAGCAATCTGCGCGGCAGTCGGTGTGATCCATCGGCGCGGCCTCGTCCACAAGGATCTCAAGCCCGCGAACATCGTCGTCGATATTCCGTCCGGGCAGGTGAGACTCACTGGCTTCGGCATAACCTCGCGGCTGCCACGCGAACGGCAGTTTCCCGAGCCGCCCGAGACCATCGCCGGCACGCTTCCCTACATGGCGCCTGAGCAGACAGGGCGCATGAACCGTTCGATCGATTCCCGCAGCGATCTCTACGCGCTCGGCGTGACGCTCTACCAGATGGCAACCGGTTCGCTTCCCTTCTTCGCCCATGACCCCATGGAATGGGTCCACTGCCACATCGCCCGCAAGCCGACGCCGCCAATCGAGCGGCTCGAGAGCCTTCCCAGCGCAATCTCCGCGATCATTTTAAAGCTGCTCGCCAAGATCGCGGAGGAGCGCTATCAGACCGCCAGCGGCGTCGAGCGCGACCTTCGGCGCTGCCTCCACGAATGGGAAGCCGGGGGCCATATCCGCGATTTCCCGCTCGCCCGTGAAGACACACCGGACCGCCTGCTCATCCCCGAGCGCCTTTACGGCCGGGACCGAGAGGTCGAGGCCCTGATGTTAGCCTTCGACCGCGTGGTCGGCTGTGGCGAGCCGGAGTTGGTGCTGGTCTCGGGCTATTCTGGCATCGGCAAGTCTTCGGTCATCAACGAGTTGCACAAGCTACTGGTGCCGCCACGGGGCTTGTTCGCGGCCGGCAAATTCGATCAGTACAAGCGCGACATCCCCTACTCGACCCTGGCGCAGGCTTTGCAGGGACTAGTGCGACCACTGCTTGGCAAGACTGATGCGGAACTGGCCCGCTGGCGCCGCTCCTTCCTTGAGGCGTTCGAGCAGAACGGCCAACTGATGGTGGATCTCGTGCCCGACCTCCGGCTTATCATCGGCGATCAGCCCGACGTGCCGGAAATGCCGCCGCAGCAGGCGCAGGCGAGATTCCAGCGGGTGTTCAGGAACTTCATCGGTGTTTTCGCACGCCCCGAGCACCCGTTGGCACTTTTCCTAGACGACCTTCAGTGGCTCGACGCCGCGACCCTCGACCTGATCGAGGACGTGCTGACCCGATCGGATCTTCGCCACTTGATCCTGATCGGCGCCTATCGCGACAACGAGGTCGACACCGCTCACCCACTGGTGCGCAAGCTCTTCATCATCAAGGCGACCGGCGTGAAGGTGCAGGAGATCACGCTCGCGCCGCTGGGGCGGGAACACATTGCGCAGTTGATCGCCGACACGCTGCACTGTGCACCGATCGCAGTCGCCCCCCTAGCCCAACTGGTATTGGACAAGACCGGCGGCAACCCATTCTTCGCGATTCAGTTTATCTCCGCGCTCGCCGACGAGGGAATGCTGTATGTCGACCACGTGACCGGCCGGTGGTCATGGGACTTCAGCCGTATTACCGCCAAGGGCTTCACTGATAACATCGTGCACCTCATGATCGGCAAGCTCGCCCGTCTGCCGGAGAAGACACGGCGAGCGGTGCAGAATCTGGCTTGCGTCGGCAACGTGGCCGACCTGTCCCTACTCGCGACCGCCTTCGGCGTGTCCCGAGCCCAGGTCGAGGCGGATCTGTGGGAAGCGGTTCGGCTCGAACTTGTGGAACGGCGCAAAGACGCCTACGCCTTTGTCCATGACCGGATATATGAAGCCAGTTACTCGCTGATACCGGAAAATGCGAGGGCGCCAATCCATCTTAGGATAGGCCGCCTCCTAGTCGACCGGACGACGCCGGAACAGCGGCAGGAGACGATATTCGAGATCGTGAACCAGTTGAATCGTGGCTCGGCATTGATCGAGGAAGACGACGAGCGGGCACGGCTTGCTGAGCTGAATTTGATCGCCGCCCGGCGCGCCAAGACGTCGACTGCCTATGTCTCGGCCTGCGCCTATCTGCGTTTTGGCATGGCGCTGCTCGGGGACGAGGCATGGAAGTTTCGACGAGAGCTCGCTTCCACCCTGTGGCTGGAACGGGCCGAATGCGAATATCTGAGCGGTGACTTCGACGAGGCCGAGCGGCGTATCGCCGAGTTGCTAACTCAGGCTGGATCAAAGATCGACAAGGCGGCCGCATATCGCATCAGGATCGACCTTCAGGTGATGAGGTCGGAACATGTGGAGGCGATCGACACTGCCATAGAGTGCCTTCGTCTGTTTGACATCGAGCTCTCGCCCCATCCCCCGCGCGCGGAGATGGACGCGGCCTATGCGCAGGTCCTGCACAAGCTCGACGGCCGTCGGATCGAGTCGCTGGTCTCGTTGCCGAGGCTGACGGATCCGAACGCGGAAGCGGCGATGACGATACTAGCGACGATGTGCGGCCCGGCCATGTGGACCGATTCGACACTCTCGGTACTCCAGCTCTGTCACATGGTGGTGCTCGCACTGGATCACGGCGTGACGGGAGCCTCCGCGCCAGGCTTCGCGGCGTTCGGCATCATGCTCGGGCACGTCTATGGGCGCTACGAGGAGGGTTATCGCTTCGCGCAGTTGGCGCGCGCGCTGGTCGCTCGGCACGGCCTGGCAGCGAACGAGGCGATGGCTCTCTGGGCACTCGAACTCGTAAGCCTCTGGACCCAGCCGGTCTCCACCGCCGTGGAGGCGATAAGGGCGGCTTTCGAGAGCGGCGTGAAGTCCGGCGACATCCCCGTGGCCTGTTATTGTTGCAACCACATCGTCTCCAATCTCCTGCTCCGCGGGGACCGGCTGGAGGAGGTTTGGACGGAATCAGAGCGCAGCCTCGCCTTCGCTCGGCGTGCCGGCTACCGTGACGTGGTGGATGTGATCACCGCGCAGCGGCGCTTCATGCTCACGATGCGCGGCCTCACAGAGAGCTTTGGGAGCTTCGGCGCCGGAGATTTCGACGAGAGCGAATACGAACGCTCGCTGACATCCGACCGCGCGACGATCATGATCTGCTGGTACTGGATTATCAAGGGGCAGGCCAGATTTCTGGCGGGCGACCTAGCGGTCGCGCATGACTGCTTCGAGCGCGCTGCGCCTCTACTGTGGGCCTCTCCGGGGCACATCCAGCTGCTCGACTATGAGCTCTACGCGGGATTGACCTTGGCGTGCCTAGAACCAGAGCTGCCGGACGTGGGAGCCGATGTCAGGCGCGCACGTCTCCTTGGCCATTGCGGTCGTTTGGCAACGTGGGCGGAAAGCTGTCCGTCGACCTTCGCCGACAAACACGCCCTTCTCCGCGCCGAGATCGCCCGCCTGGACGGCCACGATACCGATGCGATGCGCTTTTACGAGGTGGCCGTCCGCTCCGCACGGGTCAACGGATTTCCCCATTACGAGGGTCTCGCATACGAGCTTGCCGCCCGATTCTATCGCGCGCGGGGATATGAGGAGATCGCCGATCTCTACCTGCGCAATGCTCGTCGCTGCTACGCCCTCTGGGGAGCAGACGGCAAGGTGCGCCAACTCGACGAGACCAATCCGCATTTTCGCCCCCTTGAAACCGCTTCCGCCTCCTCCAACACGATCGGGACACCGGTCGAGCACCTCGACCTCGCCACCGTGATGAAGGTGTTGCAGTCGATCGCCGGCGAAATGGTGCTAGAGAAACTCCTCGACACGCTGATGCGAACCGCGCTCGAGCAGGCCGGTGCCGAGCGCGGCCTGCTCATCCTCGCCCGCGCCGCCGAGCCGCGAATCGCGGCGCGGGCGGCGGTCGCCGGCCCCGTCATCCGCGTGGACCTGCCGGACGAGTCCGTCGACCCCGCCGCGCTGCCGCAGTCGGTGCTTCAATATGTCCTGCGTACCCATGACGCCGTTATCCTGAGCGACGCTGCGCTGGAGGCTCCCTTCGCCGGGGACGCCTATGTCCGCGAGCACAGGCTGCGCTCGGCGCTGTGCGTGCCCTTGATCAATCAGGGTAAGCTCATCGGCGCGCTGTATCTGGAGAACAACCTCGCGCCGCGGGCCTTCGTGGCCGCGCGGATTGCGGTGCTAAAGCTGATCGCCTCGCAGGCCGCGATCTCGCTGGAGAACACGCAGCTCTATCGCGACCTCGAACAACGTGAGGCGCGGATCAGAAGCCTGGTGGACGCCAACATCATCGGCGTCTTCTTTTGGGATTTCGAAGGCCGGATCCTCGATGCCAACAATGAGTTTCTACGCATCGTCGGGCGTGATCGCACCGATCTCGCCTCCGGTTCGCTGCGCTGGACCGACATCACGCCTTCCGAATGGCTCACGCGCGATCAGGAGTTGTGGGTACCAGAGCTCCGAAGGATCGGCACCACCCCACCCTTCGAGAAGGAGTTCTTGCATAAGGGTGGGACGCGAGTTCCGGTGCTAATGGGCGTTGCGTTGCTTGAGGGTAACCAGGAGCAGGGCACGGCCTTTGTGCTCGACCTTAGCGAATACAAGCGCGCAGAGGCCGAGGCGATCGAAAGCGACCGTCGCTACCGTGAAGCGCAGACCGACCTGGCGCGCGCCAATCGTATCTCGACGATGGGCCACCTCACCGCCTCGATCGCCCATGAGGTGCGCCAACCGCTCACCGCGACGATCGGCAACGCCCAAGCCGGCATGCGTTGGCTCGACCGTGCACCTCCCGACATAAAGGAGGTCCGCAAAGCCTTCACCGCCATCGTGAAAGACGCGGCGCGCGCTAACGACATTGTAAATCGAATCCACGACATGGTGCGGAAGGCGCCGCCCCGTGTGACGCAGGTCAACGTTAATACGGTCGTGCGGGAAGTCATCGAGCTGACCCGCAGCGAGACGAACCGCCATAGGGCACTGGTCGAGGCCCGCTTTGCCGAGCAGCTCCCTCTTGTCACAACCGATCGGATCCAGTTGCAGCAAGTGATGCTCAACTTGATACTCAATGCCGTTGAGGCCATCGGCAGCGTCGAAGACGACCCCAGGGAAGTCCTGATCCGCACTGCAGTAGAGGGCGCCGGTGTCATCGTGACGGTGTGCGACACCGGGCCTGGGCTGCAGGTGGCCGAGCCCGAGCAGGTTTTCGAGGCCTTCTATACGACCAAGTCGGGCGGATTCGGACTCGGCCTGTCCATCTGCCGCTCTATTGTCGAATCTTACGGCGGCAGACTGTGGGCGATGGCTAACCAACCCCGCGGCACCACCTTCCTGTTCACGCTCCCAGCGTCGATATCGGTCGGGTGAACTAAAACGCCCTCCATGGCGCGACCGGACATGGTCATGGGCCGCCTCAAGCTCGGTCTGGCCGGTGGACCGCCACGCATTCCACACGTCCGAAAAAATGACGCTTCAACCAAGCCGATGTCGTCTACCAGCAGGGTAAAGGCGATAGTCGATGCGATCTGTGAAAATGCAGCCGATCGTCCTGCTGATTCGTTGATTGTCATGACTGAGTCTTGCGTTGTTTCTTGCATGCCACTGATGTGCGACGAACTCTCTTCAGTGGCTCTGGCGGTTTGACTGGCCAATGACTGGACTTATGAGGCGACCACCGCAAAACCTGGCGCCGCGCGCCGGCGCGGCTCGACCTGACTTCGCAATGCGTGTCGTCAAGCTTCTTTTGAGCGCCAAATCCGACCAGCAAATCGCCCTGGTAACCGTTCAAACGGCATGGAATTGGCTAGAAGGCCACCCACATCTCATGCTTGAGCGCGTCGCGAGCATTGTCATGAGAGATGCTTTTGGACGACGTTGCGGCGTGTGGCGCTCCTCTGTAACTTGGATGACCAAGATGCGTCTCCATTAGTGGCCCGTTCCTCGGCAGACGACGGATCATGATGGCCTGATCCTCGCTTGTCATGTTATTGGCGATTTTTCCGCAGTTTCGCGAAGGCCCGGTCTGTCGCCATGAAGCGCGCGACCATCGCGGTCACGAGTTTTCCCAGATCACTGGCCGGCTGCCCCGATTGACGCGACACCAGCTCCGAATAAGCCAGGAGATCTCGGTGCACCGCGGCGGGCAGCTCGACGGAGACCTTAACGGGCTTGTCATCCGGCAAATTTGTAATCCTGAGTTTTGTCATTGCTCACCCTCGATACGGCTCGAGCACAAGATCGCGATTGACCATCACGCGCACCGGAAATCCTGGTCGGATCGTCAATGTCGGCTGGATGTTCATCTGCTGCCGTACGAGTTGCTGCCCTGTCTGGCTCATCGCGTTGCCCAAGCCTTGCCGCAGCGCCTGAATGAGCACCGCATTGTTGGCATTGCCATTGGCTCCCGCATTCACCTCGCTGCCAACAGACAGCAACGTCGACAGCAGGGCCGACCCGATCAGCTGCTTCCAATGATTGTCGACCTCGTCCTCGAGGCCGGAATAGCCACCGGAATCCGCGCCCTGCTGCCGCTCCAGGACGATCGAACGGCCATTCGGCAGGATCAGCCGCGTCCAGACCAGAAGCACGCGCGACTGGCCGATCGCCACCTGGCTGTCATAGGCTCCGATCAGCCGGGCTCCTTGAGGAATGAGCAGCAACCGCCCTGTCGGCGTATCGAACACATTCTCTGTCACTTGGGCCGTAACTTGTCCTGGCAGATCTGAGCGGATTCCCGTGATCAAGGCGCCCGGAATGACCGTGCCCGCCTGCACGACGTAAGGAGACGCCGGCCGCGTGATGCGATCAGGGCTCGTGGTGCGGCGATCCACCGGCCCATTCACGAAGGCGAGCTTGCGGTCCTGGCCGTTCTGCGCGAAGGCATCGTCCGTGGCCGGCGGCATGCCTCCAAGCCCAGCGCCCTGAGCCACATTTGGCGAGGGCTGCGTTGCCCCCGACGTGGTCGTCGCAAACAACCGGCTGACGCGCGCGGCCTCCTGCTCCTGTTCGCGGCGCTGCTGTTCCTGGTCTTGACTTGAACCAGGCATTTGACCTTGAGAGGCTAGGATTGGCCGTCCGAGATCGCCGGGCAACGGCGGCCCGAGCACCGGGACATCTTTGGCAATCTGCGTGTAGTCACGCGGCAGGCTGGAGACGCCGTCCGCGACCTCACGATGCCCCGAACTGGCCAGCTCGGATTGGGCCGCCGGCTGACGCCCGCCGGGGCTTTGCAGCGCCCACAGAACTGCGCCTGCGATCAGCGCTAGCGCGACGGCGCTGCCGCTGGCCAGAATCTTGCGCGACAACCGAGTGATCCGAGGCGGCTCACCGCCGAGGCGGAAGGGCGCCGCAGGATCGGCAGCCCGCTCCGGATCGTTCGGCCATGCGCTCGTGCCTTTGTCCTCCGGGCTCATGGCCGGCCCCGTCCGTCGGAACGAACGATCCGGACCGTCTGCTGCGGGTCGCCGCCGAGGCGCAGCTCAGCCGCGGCGAACAGTCGGTCCACGATCAAGAAGTTGCCATAAGCTCGATAGTTGACGATCTCCGGCTTGCCGTCGGAGCCGGTCACGAACAACGGCGGCATCTCGCCTTGAGCGATGCCCAGAGAAAACTCGACATACACCTTTCGCCCGTCGTCATAGACGGCGACCGGTCGCCACGGCGGATCATCGCCTTCCATGCGATAGCGGAAGCGGCGCTGCGCGGGATCTGGCAGGACGGGTTTCAGAGCCACAAGCGCCGCCTGCACCGCATGCAACTCTGGATAGTACCAGGCCACGGCCGGCATATAAGGCTTCTCGCGAGCGCGGAGCTCGATCAGATAGGTGCGGCGGTCGGTGTTGACGACGAGATTGGTCTCGATGCCAGCGCGTGTCGGCTTGACCAGAATGTGCACGCGACGCGTATCGCCCGCCCCGCTCTCGGTGTCGCCGACCACCCACCGCACGGTGTCGCCGGCCGCGACCGGGCCTGATCCCGTGAGCTGTTCACCTGGCTCGAGCGCGATATCGGTAATTTGCCCCGGTGCTGCGTAGACCTGATAGATCGCTCCTGGACTATAAGCATAGATCTGCGCCGCGTTGTAATAACCCCGCTTGCGCGGTTCGACGCGTGCCGCATCGTTGGCCATTTCGATCCGATCGACAGGATCGCCCTCCTCCTTCGTGCCAGCCTTGCCACCGAAGGTCACCTTCCATGGCGGCGGCACATGGAGCGCCCGCGGCCTGTCATCAACTGTGACAGGCGCTGCCGGCAACGGTGGCACCTCGGCGTCATAACGGATCTCCGGCGGCTTCGACGTGGCGCAGCCGCTCAGCAAGAGCGAAAGCGCCGTCGCGGTGAGGATGCGGCCGTTCATTGCGACAGCTCCTTCGACCAGCTGATGGCGTGGACATAAACCCCAAGAGGGTTCTTGCGCAGCCGGTCGGCATCGTCAGGCATCGCGAGCACGATGGTGAGAATGGCGGTCCAGCGCTCCGTCGCGCTCAGCGCGCCATTGTCGTAATGCCGCTCGATCCATGCCACGCGAAAGCTCTCGGACGAGGCCCGGATGACGCTGGAGACCTCCACCGAGACCTGGGCTTTGCCGAGCCTCGCGAACGGATCGTTCGTCCGGGCGTAGTCATTGAGCGCTGCTGCCCCGCGATCGCTGGTGAAGTCATAGGCGCGCAGCCAGCTTTGGCGCAGGACGATTGGGTCCGCGGGGAGGCTTCTCACGTCCTCGATGAAGCGCGCGAGATGAAAGGCGATCTGCGGATCGGTCGGTTGATATTCGGCATTCGCAGGGGCCACCCGCTGAACGTCGCCGAGATGGCCGACCTCCACCACCCAGGGCGTCACACTGCCCCGTGCCGATTCCCAGACGAGGGCCGCGGCCAGGCCGCTCGCCAGCGTCAGGCACCCGAGCGCCATCAGCCGCCAATTCCGGGCCTGAACGCGCGCCGAGCCGATGCGCTCATCCCAGACCTGCGCCGCCTTCTGATACGGCGTGACCGCTTGCGGGGTGCGGCCATAATGGACGGCGGGACGTCTGAACATCGTCATGATTTGTCCTCCGAGAGATCGACGGAGCTGCCCTGCCCGCCCTGTCCAGCGCTGCGCACGGCCTGCGTCGCCGCTGAGGTGCCCTGGCCGATGGTCCTCCCTGCCTTCAGCTGTTCGGTCCATCGCGGCGAGCCCGATGGGGAACCTCCGCGATCCGCCGAAGCTGCGGACGAAGAGCCGCCCGCATTGGCCGCGGCGGCCTGTCGCAACGGACTGGCGCCGGAAACCTCCGACGGGGATGGCTCTCCGCCGCTGCGCAGCGCTCGGACAACTCCGCCGCTCAGCGCCGACGCGCCTCGACCCGCGCCGGTCGCCGCCGCGCTGGCAAGACCGGCACCGCCCGCAATGAGCCCCGCGCCGGCAACAGCGAGGCCGCCTGCCGCGAGCCCCGAGCCTGCCGCCGATGCGGCGCCGAGCTGCGGTCCGCCGGAGACGAGTCCGTTGGCGACACCAGGACCGAAGATGCCGAGACCGAGCAACGCCAGTGCGCCGAGCACGAGCGTCATCGCGCTTTCGATGGTCGGCGGATCACCGTTGCCGGCAGAGATCAACTGCGAGAACTGGGTCGAGCCGATGCCGACGATCACGGCGAGCACCAGGACCTTGATGCCAGAGGACATGACGTTCCCGAGCACGCGCTCCGCGGCAAAGGCCGTCTTGCCAAACAGTCCGAACGGAATCAGCACGAAGCCCGCAAGCGTCGTCAGCTTGAACTCGATCAGGGTGACGAAGAGCTGGATTGCCAGGATGAAGAAGGCGAGCAGCACCACGATCCAGGCGAACAGCAAGACCGCGATCTGGACGAAGTTCTCGAAGAAGCTCACATAGCCCATGAGATTGGCGGTGGCCTGCAGCATCGGTCGGCCGGCATCGAGGCCGACTTGCGCGATCTTGCCCGGACGCAGGAAGTCGGCAACCGAGAGCGCGGAGCCCGACGCCTTCAGACCGAGACCAGCAAAGCTCTCGAAGACGATCCGGGCGAGGCTGTTCCAATTGCCGATCAAATAGGCGAAGACGCCGACGAACAGGGTTTTCTTCACAAGGCGTGCGATGACATCGTCCTCGCGGCCCCAGACCCAGAACAAGGCAGCGAGGGTGAGATCAATCGCAGCCAGCGTCGTCGCCAGCGTGCCGACATCGCCGCTGACGAGACCAAAGCCGGAGTCGATGGTGCGGGTGAACGTCTCCAGAAACTGATCGATGATTCCTGTCCCGGTCATCGCGGCCGCTCCACGGGTTCAGGCGCTAGCGAAGGCGCGCCGCTGCTTGGCGTGGCCGACAAGACACGGCCGAAGAAGCGGCGGCGGCCCTCCGACCACAACCGACGGCATTCCGCGAAGGCGTCAGCCTGCTCGGGACGCACCGCGCGGCAGCGCGTAAGCGGCTCATCTAGCGCATTGGACTTTGGCGCCGGCTGCCGCGTCTCCGCATCCTGCCCACCCCGCAACGGAATGGTGCAGGCGGAGAGAGTGGCAAGCGTGGCGGCTGCCACGGCGACAAGCCGCCGCAATTTGATCGGACATCTCTGCATCAATGGAACATCTGTACGTTGGAGGGCTGGTAGCCTTCACCTGGTGTCAGGAAGCGCTTGAGCTGCTCGCGGCCCTGATCCTGAGCGGCGGCACGCTGCGCGGCGTCCAACATCACGGCCCGGCCCTGCGCGGCCACGCTCGCGGTGAGATCGGCCAATTGCTGAGCCTGCAGCGCCAGGATCTGGTTGCCGGCCTGGGTGACCTGCAGCGCTCCGCTTGCGCCTTGGCTCGCCGCAATCAGCGCGGACGACTGGACCTTGACAGTGTCGAGATTGCCGACGACGCCCGCTTGGACCTTCAGCGCATCCTGCAGAGCGGCCACGGAGGTCTGCCAGCGCGCCTGCGCATTATCCACCAGCGCCTGACTCGATTGGCTGCTGCTCGCCGGCGCATAGGTGGTCGCGAACGCCTTGTCGATCTGCTGCACATCATAGGCGAGGCGCTGGGCCTCCTTGAGGAGCTGCTGAGTGCGCTGGATCGACTGCTGCAGCTGCGCCAGCGACGAATATGGCAGAGTCGCCAGGTTCTTCGCCTGGTTGATCAGCATCTGCGCCTGGTTCTGCAGCGAGCTGATTTGATTGTTGATCTGCTGCAGCTCGCGTGCGGCGGTGAGCACATTCTGGGCGTAGTTATTTGGGTCGAACACGACCAGTTGCGCCGGCGACATGGAGGCCGACGCCGCCCAGATGACGATAGCCGCCGCAGCGCCACGGACGAGACGACGAGGATCCGTCATGCGAGGACCTCCCGGCCATTCAGATGGGGAATGAGGTCGATCGCCCAGGACACGCCACGATGCGTGAGCCAGCCGGCAAGGAAGCCATCCTGTCCGTGCTCGGCGAGCACGCGCGTCATGTCGGTTTGCTCGGTCTTGGAGGACGCCGCGATCAGCGCCAGCGCGACCTCGCCGAGACCGAGCTCGAACAGCCGATTTCCGCGGCGCGATTGGCAATAATAGTCCCGCTTCGGCGTGGCACGGGCCAGGATTTCGATCTGGCGGTCGTTCAGGCCGAACCGCCGATAGATGGCTGTGATCTGCGGCTCGAGCGCGCGCTCGTTCGGCAACAACAACCGGGTCGGGCAGCTCTCGATGATGGCGGGGGCAATCTTTGATCCATCGATGTCGGACAGCGACTGCGTGGCGAAGACAACGGACGCGTTCTTCTTGCGCAGCGTCTTCAGCCACTCCCGGAGCTGGCCGGCAAAGCCGACGTCGTCGAGCGCGAGCCAGCCTTCGTCGACGATCAGAAGCGTAGGCCGCCCGTCGAGCTGGCCTTCGATGCGGTGAAAAAGATAGGCGAGCACGGCAGGCGCTGCCGCCGTGCCGATCAGTCCTTCGGTCTCGAATGCCTGGACGGACGCATCACCGAGCCGCTCGGCATCGGCATCGAGCAGCCGGCCATAGGGACCGCCACCGAGGCAAAAGGGTTGTAGCGCCCGCTTCAGCGCGTTGGACTGCAGCAGGATGGAGAGGCCCGTCAGTGTCCGCTCAGACACCGGCGCTGACGCCAGCGACGTGAGCGCCGACCAGAGATGGTCTCTCACCTCAGGGGTGATGCTGATCTGCTCGCGCGAGAGCATCGCCGCGATCCAGCCGGCCGCCCAGCCGCGCTCCGTCACATCCTCGATGGCCGCAAGCGGCCGCAGCGCGACCGTCTCCGATGCCTCGTCCGACAAGGCCCCGCCGAGATCATGCCAGTCGCCACCCATGGCGAGCGCAGCCGCGCGGATCGAGCCGCCGAAATCGAACGCGAACACCTGGGAGCCGAGATAACGGCGGAACTGCATCGCCATCAACGCCAGGAGAACCGACTTGCCGGCACCGGTCGGCCCCACCACGAGCGTATGCCCGACGTCTCCGACATGCAGCGAGAAGCGGAACGGCGTCGCCCCCTCGGTCCGCGCCACGAACAGCGGCGGCGCGCCGAGATGCTGATCGCGCTGCGGGCCGGCCCAGACCGCCGATAGCGGGATCATATGCGCAATGTTCAGGGTCGAGACCGGCGGCTGGCGCACATTGGCGTAGACGTGGCCAGGCAGCGACCCGAGCCAGGCCTCGACCGCGTTGACCGTCTCGACCATACAGGTGAAGTCACGGCCCTGGATTACCTTCTCGGCGAGCCGCAATCGCTCATCGGCAACGCGCGGATCCTCATCCCAGACCGTGATGGTCGCGGTGACCAAGGCCTCCCCGATCAAATCCGAACCGAGTTCCTGAAGCGCCGCATCGGCGTCGAGAGCCTTGTTGTGGGCATCCGTGTCGACCAGCGCGGCGGCCTCGTTGGTCACGACTTCCTTGAGGAGCGCGGCAATCGACTTGCGCTTGGCGAACCACTGCCGCCGGATCCTGGTCAGGAGCCTGGTCGCGTCGCTCTTGTCGAGCATGATGGCCCGGGTCGCCCATCGATAGGGAAACGCCAGCGCGTTGAGCTCGTCAAGAATGCCGGGTGTCGTGGCGGTCGGGAAACCGACGATCGTCAGTACCCGCAGTTGAGCGTCGCCCAGCCGCGGCTCGAGACCTCCTGTCAGAGGCTGATCGGCCAGAAGCGCATCGAGATGAACAGGGATTTCGGGGACGCGGACACGCTGCAGCTTGGTCGAGATGGTCGCGTGCAGATAGGTCAGCGTCTCCTCGTCATCGAGCCAGCGACACTCCGGCATGAAGCCGTCGAGCAGCTGCAGGATACGATCCGTGCGGTCGGCGAAACCACGCAGGATCTCCTGCGCATCACTGCCCTCACCTTGCGCGCGTCCCTCATACAGCCAGCGCTCGGCGCGCGAGGCGTCTTCTGACGGCGGCAGATAGACGAAGGTCAGGAAATAGTTCGACTCGAAGTGCGCGCCCTGAGCCTGGAACTGCGCCCGGCGCTCGGCCTCCACCAGTGCGGAGGCGGGATCGGGGAATTGGCTCGCGGGATAAAGCTGCGACGGATACCTGAACGCCTCGACGAAGACGGCCCATCCAGAGCCGAGCCTACGCAGGGCATTATTGAGCCGACCCGCGACCGCCACGAGCTCGGCCGGCACCGCCGAGTCCAGATCCGGCCCCCGAAATCGCGCGCTCCGCTGCAGCGAGCCATCCTTGTTGAGGACGATGCCATGATCGACCAGAGCGGCCCACGGCAGATAATCGGACAGGCGCGCATTGCTGTTGCGGTATTCGCGCAAGTTCATCATGGCTCGCTCCTCACACATTGAGATGACCGGGAATGCGCAGGTGCCGGCGCACGACCTCGACGAAGTCCGGATCGCGTTTGGCGGCCCACACCGCCACGCCGTGCCCGATCGCCCAGAACAGAAGCCCCCCGATCCAGAGCCGCAGCCCCAAGCCAAGCGCCGCAGCGAGCGTGCCGTTGAGAATGGCGATGGCGCGCGGCGCACCGCCGAGCAGGATCGGCTCGGTCAACGAGCGGCGCACGGCGATCGCAAAGCCGGGAAACGGCTGATCGGCATGGAGCGGAGCCTCCATTAGATCACTGCTCCGCCACCGAACGAGAAGAACGCCAGGAAGAAACTCGAGGCCGCAAAGGCGATCGAGAGCCCGAAGACGATCTGGATCAGCCGGCGGAATCCTCCCGACGTATCGCCGAAAGCGAGCGTCAGGCCCGTGCTTATGATGATGATCACTGCCAGGATCTTCGCCACAGGCCCCTGGACCGACAGCAGGATCTGATTGAGGGGCTGCTCCCATGGCATGTTGGTGCCAGCGGCCCAGGCCGGGCTTGTCGTAAAGCTGGCGAGCGTCACAGCCGAGCACGCGACCGTTCCAAAAGCGGAAGAACGAGAGAGCTGCTTCATGGCTGTTCTCCTGACGAGAGCGAGAGCTGAGTGAGCTGATAGTCGCCGCGGGCATTCAGTCCATCGACGCGGGCGAGCTCGACCAGGCGCCGGTCGGCGCCGCGGCCGGCGAGCACGGCGATCAGCTGGATGGTCTCGGCGATCAGAGCACGCGGCACGGTGACCACGGCTTCCTGGATCAGTTGCTCCAGGCGCCTGAGCGCGCCGATCGCGGAGCCCGCATGGATGGTGCCGATGCCGCCGGGATGACCGGTGCCCCAGGCCTTCAGGAGATCCAGCGCCTCGGGTCCCCTGACTTCGCCGATCGGGATGCGATCGGGCCGCAGCCGCAAGGCGGACCGTACGAGGTCCGTCAGGTTGGCAACCCGGTCTTTGGTCCGAAGTGACACGAGATTAGGCGCCGCGCATTGCAGCTCGCGCGTATCCTCGATCAGCACCACGCGATCTTTCGTTCCTGCAACTTCCGCCAGCAGCGCATTCGTCAGCGTAGTCTTGCCAGTCGAGGTGCCCCCTGCGACGAGGATATTGCTGCGCGCGGCCACCGCTGTTCGCAACTGCTTGGCCTGCTCTTCCGTAATAATGGCGGCTGCGACGTAATCCGCGAGCGTGAACACGGCGACCGCGGGCTTGCGAATGGCAAATACCGGCGCGGTCACGACCGGCGGCAGCAGACCTTCGAAGCGCTCGCCGGTCTCCGGCAGCTCGGCCGAGACACGCGGCGCGCAGGCATGAACCTCGCTGCCGACATGATGCGCGACCAGACGCACGATGCGCTCGCCGTCGGCGGGCGAGAGCGTCTCACCCGTTGCAGTGAGACCCGAAGCGAGACGATCGACCCAGAGCCGGCCATCCGGGTTGAGCATCACCTCGATGACGGCGGGATCATCGAGCCAGCCAGCGATGGCAGGCCCCAGCGCTGTGCGCAACATGCGCGCGCCGCGCGAGCTCGCCACCGTCCGCCATGAATGAACCGCCATGATCACCCCCGTGACCGGCGACGGCGCATCGCGCGCCGCCCACAGGGACGATCAGAAGCGGCAACCGGCAGAGCTCCGCAATGCGCTCATCGAAGGCCTCGCGCTCTGGCGTAGGAAGAGAAACGAATGGCGAGATGGTGTCAGGACGAGCGGCTGGACTCGTCTGATTGCGCGTCTCTGGCCGCGACATCCTGAGCAATCTCCGCGGCCAGTGTCTGCCCCTTGGCCAGCCGCCGTCCAAGAGCCTCGACGAAACCCTCATAGCGCTCGCGGCCCTTGGCCTGCGCGGCGGTTTGAGCCGTATCCGGCAGCGGTGGGGTCACGGTCAGCCAGAATCGCACGAACAGCGCGAGCGCTTCATTGGCGATCGTCACATGACGCTCGAGCCGCTCCACCTGACGGGTCAGCCGGTCGAGACGCCGCCCTAGAGCTGCCTCCATCCGCTCGGCATTATCGGGCGACAGGTAGGACGTCAGCGCGGTCTCGACGACGAGCGCCTGAGGCACGCGCTTGCGGCCGGCGTAATCAGCGAGCTGGCCTGCGAGGTCCGGGGGCAGCCGAAAGGTGTGCTTAGTGCGCATCACGAGCCTCCTTTACAGACCAAGGCCATCGTCCGGGTCGAGCGCCGCCTGTCGCGGCAGGCCACGAAGCTGGTCGCGGAGCACGCTGTTGCGCACCGTCTCATTATCCACGTCTCGGTCTTCAAAGTTGAACTCCTGCGCCGGCCGCGCTGGCTCCGGCACGATCTCCTCATGCTCGGCAAGCTCCGGCTCCCTCCGAATCCCGGCATTCGCGGCGTCACCTGCTCCACTCAGCGCAGGCGGCCTCCCCTGCTCTTTTGCAGCGACGGACCGAGCAATTGGCGGCAGCCTGCTCCAGTCGTCCGCTGCTGCGTCGCCGTCCTGATCCGCCAAAACCGGATTGGGAGGATCCAACACCCGATCGACCAGCCGCGGGTCTGCGAAATACCGGGCCTTCTTGCCGCGGATCGGCGGAACGCCGGAGACCAGCACCAGCTCATCATCACTGGGCAGTTGCATCACCTCTCCCGGCGTGAGCAAGGGACGCGCCGTCTCCTGGCGTGAGACCATGAGATGTCCCAGCCAGGGGCTCAGTCTATGGCCCGCATAATTCTTCATCGCCCGCATCTCGGTCGCGGTGCCCAGCGCGTCCGACACCCGCTTGGCGGTGCGCTCGTCATTGGTCGCAAACGAAACCCGGACATGGCAGTTGTCGAGGATGGCGTTATTGGCGCCATAGGCCTTCTCGATCTGATTGAGCGACTGCGCGATCAGAAAGCTCTTCAGCCCGTAGCCGGCCATGAAGGCGAGCGCTGACTCGAAGAAGTCGAGCCGGCCGAGTGCCGGGAATTCGTCAAGCATCAGAAGCAGCCGGTGGCGCCGCTCGCGGGCCTGCAGATCTTCGGTCAGGCGGCGTCCGATCTGGTTCAGAATGAGCCGGACCAGCGGCTTGGTCCGGCTGATGTCGGAGGGCGGGACCACGAGATAAAGCGTGGTCGGCAGCTCGCCTGCGACGAGATCACGGATCCGCCAGTCGCAACGGCGCGTCACCTGCGCCACCACCGGATCACGGTACAATCCGAGAAACGACATCGCGGTCGAGAGCACGCCAGAGCGTTCGTTCTCGCTCTTGTTCAGGAGCTCACGGGCAGCGGATGCGATCACCGGATGCGGCCCGGCGTCCCCCAGATGCGCTGATGTCATCATCGCGCGCAGGGTGACATCGATCGGCCGCCTCGGATCGGAGAGGAAGTTGGCGACCCCCGCCAGCGTTTTGTCCGGTTCCGCGTAGAGCACGTGGAGGATGGCGCCGACAAGCAGCGCGTGGCTCGTTTTCTCCCAATGATTGCGCCGCTCCAGCGAGCCTTCGGGATCCACCAGGACGTCAGCGACATTCTGGACGTCGCGGACCTCCCACTCCCCTCGCCTCACCTCGAGCAGCGGATTGTAAGCCGCCGATCGCGCATTGGTCGGATCGAACAGCAACACCCGGCCATGCCGCGCGCGAAAGCCCGCCGTCAGTTGCCAGTTCTCGCCCTTGATGTCGTGGACGATGCAGCTGCCCGACCACGTCAGCAAAGTCGGCACCACCAGGCCAACGCCCTTGCCCGAGCGGGTCGGCGCGAAGCACAGCACATGCTCCGGACCGTCATGACGAAGGTACTGATCCGCGTAACGTCCCAGCACCACGCCGTCCGCTCCCAGCAGCCCGGCAGCGGAGATCTCCTTCAGCGTCGCCCATCGCGCAGACCCGTAAGTGAAGACATCCGCCGGCTCACGCGCCCGCCAGACCGACAGGCTGAACGCGACCACGATCGAGGCCACACCGCCGAACGCCGCAATCAGTCCTCCCTCCGCAAACACCTCCGGCGCATACGCGTCATAAGCAAACCACCACCAGAAGAATGAAGGTGGGAGATAGACAGGCACGCCCCGCGCGAGCTCGAACCAGGGCGGCCCGAGCTGTGGCTGGTAGCCAAGCCGCCACGCCGCCCACTGCGTCGCGGCCCACATCGTAACAAGCACGATCGCGACGACCGCTGTGATCTGCCCCCAGAGGATTCTCGTGCCGGGCATAACGGACAGATCAGACTCTTAGAAAGCCGCGCGCAAGCAGCTCCGAACGCTCGGCGGCGAGCTCTTGGCAATTCTCGCCGCTCTGGGCGCTTGCTCGGGACGGAAGCGTGAACCAGATGGCAGCCGCGATCTGGAGAGCGACGTTCACGCCGAAAGCTGCTTGGTACGCGATTGCCGGATAGTGACCGTCGACCGCCGGCCAGAGCTGAACCACGAGTCCCGTCAGGCATTGCAAGGCGAACGCGCCGCCGATGTGGAATACGTTGAGCGCCGCATTGGCTCGTCCGGCGATCTCCTTCGGGAAGTACTCTGCCAACACAGCGTAGCTCAGCACGGTCGCCGCACCGACGGAGGCAATAAAGACCCAAGAGATACACGACGGCAGCGGTAGGCGCATGATCAGCGCCGATTGCGCGGCGATGAACAGGATCGCAACGGACGACAGCAACTGACCAGGCCCGATGCCCCGCCGACGCAATCGATCGGCGACAACGCCGAGCAGGAGCGCGCCAACGCTCAGGGCAATCGCCATCATCAAGAGGTTCTGCAGCAAGGCCGGCCGGCCGAGACTGTCGACATCGCTGAACCATGATGCAGCCCAAAGTCCCTGGAGCGACCAGGCCGTCCCGATGCACGTGGCCGAAAGCGGCGCCAGCCGCCAGAAGCGGGGGTCGGCGTAAATGGTCCTCAGGCCGATCTTGGCGGCACCTGAAGCAGATGGCGACGCCGGCACGACCTTGGGCACGATCAGAAAGATCAGCAGCGAGCAGCCAAGCGATCCGAGCGCGAGAAGATTGAACAATCCACGCCAGCCCATCGAGGCGACCAGCCAGTCCGCTGGCAGTGTTGCCGTGACGGCGCCCGATGCCGCCATCATGATCATGAGGCCATTGAGCAACGGCACCCGCTCGCCCGGAAACCAGAGCAGCAGCGCCTTCAGGCCGGAGGTCATAGCGGCAGCAACGCCGAGGCCGATCAGAGCGCGGCCGGCAAGGAGGAGCAGGAAGTGATCCGAGACCGCAAACAGCGCCGCGCCAGCGGCCGCGGCCAACAGCACCGCGCTCTGAACGAGCCGTGGACCATATCGATCCAGGAGAATGCCAATCGGGATCTGGGCTACCGCGAAGGTCAGGAAGTAGACCGACGTCAACAGACCGAGATTGCCGGCGCTAAGGCCGAATTCGGTGGCGAGCGAGCCTGCGATCGTCGCATTGATAGTTCGGAACAGAAACGACAGATAGTACGCACCAACGAATGGCAGAAACACCCTGAGGGTCAGCTGCCACATAGACATTTGGCGAGTGCCCACCTGGCGCGGCGTCGCATGGGCCTGCACATCGTCTACCGAACGCGTGACATCACGATCAGCGGCAGCCGATCCCGCGCTGGTTTGCGAGCGCGCCGTCTCCTCGGAAGCGTCTTCCGGCGCGCTCTGGACCGCCGCGCTGAGCCGGTCCAGCGTCTCCCCAATCAAAGAGCGCCCCTGATGAACGCGAGCGGAGACCTGCGCCGCAAATTCGTCGAAGCGTTCGGCTCCCCGCTGGCAGGCTTCGTGCAAGGCAGCAGCCGGGAGGCGTGGAGTCATGGCAAACTGAAAACGCGCCTGCAGCGCGACAGCCTCGCTGACGAGCCTGACATCAGCCGCCAGCTGCTCCAGCTGCCGGTTCATGATGCCGATACAATCGCGCACGGACTTGCCGTCGTCTTCGTCGGGGCCCAGATAGCGATCGAGAGCGGCTTCCACGAGCGCGGACCTCGACTGGCCCGAGCGTTGAACCGCGACCGCGACCGCCAAGCGTGCTGCGACGTCCTGGGAGAGATAAACGCCGATCCTGGATTTCATATTGTCACGCGGAAGGACTGAGTGGGATCGTAGGATGAGCAGCGGCGTCCATAGATAGCGGTGAGCCGATCGACGGCTCAGCGCATTCGGCGCTGGGCCAAGGAGATCGTTGAGCCTGCCTGCTCGGCGTCGAGATTCCGGAGACGCTGTCTGGATTTGGGATATTCGTGACGCCAGCAGCCGCGCTCGACGGCATCCAAGAAGCCCTCAACTTGCGCGTTGAACGCAGCAGGCTCTTCCAGATTGATGGTGTGACCCGTGTTCGGACAGATCCAAAGGCCGGCATCGGGCAGGCATGCCTTTAGCATCAGGTTGGTGTCGACACAGGGCGTGTCCTCGTCACCGACCGCGAGCAACACCGGGATCGCCAATGTCGCCAAGCTGTCCCTGGAGTCGTACAGCGACGGACGCAACATCTGATAGCGGACCATGGTCGTCGACAGTCCCCGTGCGGACAACCGCCCGAGCCGGTCCGCGAACTCCCGCCATGCCCGGTGATTCTTGTGCTTGAGCTGAATGCGCGTCGGACTGTGCGCGATCCTGTCCGCCGTCACATCCAGACCGCGATCGATGAGCGACCGCGCCAGCGTTGATGTCTGCTTCAGCCATTGCTCGCGCTGCGACGGAGAACAGCCGGATCCCGCGGCTGCGGCAACGATGGCGCTGGCCCGTCCTGGGTAGCGTAGTCCGAACTGCAGGGCGGCGTAGGCGCCCATGCTGGCCCCGACCAGATGCGCTCGATCGAGTCCAAGTCCGCGCATCACCGCATCGATATCGCCGACGGCATGCTCCCAGCCGTACAGCGCGGCATCCTCGGGAACATCGCTGGGGGGGTAGCCCCTTGAGTTGTAGACGATGCAGCGGTGGCTTTTCGCGAAGTGACTGACCTGCAGATCCCAGCTTCGCAAGTCGGAGCCGAACTCGTGAGCGAAGATGATCGGACGGCCCTGGCCGGTTTCCTCGACATAGAGCTTGACCCCGCAGGCATCGACATACGGCATCGCGATCGTCCCCCGTTGCATATCCGCGCTCGTGGGACGAAGGAACCGACGAGATACAGGCGAGGCAATGCCGCAACGATGCTCGTCGTAGTCTTGCGCAGAATCTCGCGGAATAACCGGGGCGTCTAAGCCTCCCTGGTGGTCAGCCCCATGCCATTTTGATGTCTCAGGGCGATCAGAGGCCGAGGCCGAGTTTGCGTCCAAAGCTCCAGCTCACTGCCCCTCCGCTGATGGCGATCCCGCGCACCTCGCGGCCGAGATGCTGCTCCAGCGCCGGACGCCAAGGCACGAGCTGAAAGCCGAGCCCGTCGTCGATCATGGCGAAGCGACCGGACGCCAGGGTCACGCGCTGACGGTAGATGCCCGCGATGGGATCGCCTTCGCCGATCGGCCGGTAGGCCAGCGCCGTCTTGGTCGAAAGCCTGGATGCGGCGGCATTCAGCTCGCGCTGGCGCAGGGTAGCGAGCAGATCGCGCGCGAACACGACCTGCTGCCCTTGCCGACGAGCGAGACCCTCAGCGGCCAGATGATCAATCCGGCGTTCCATGGCGGCCCGGACGTCCGCCCCGAAGCCGCCGGCAGCAGCAACAGGCTCGCGCGCCAGCAATTGCCGATCGAGCCATGTCGCACCATCCGAGCTCACCTGGGCGTCGAGGGCGAGATCCGATCGTGTCGCGAGCGATAGCCGCTTGCGACCCTGCGCATCGTCATACACGCGCGCCTCGACGATCGCTCCAAGCTGAGCATCGCCGGTGAGCTCGAGATCGGCGAATCTGAGATGATGGGTTCGGCCATCGACGCCATCGACGATGGCATAGGCCGAGCCCTTGAGCTCATCGTGGAGACCACGCGCCACGAGGCGACCGAGCACCGGAGCGGCCGGCTGATCACCATGCAGCGCAAAGCCCGTGACGTCGGGCTCCTGGCCGAAGCCCGCGATAGCCCGGTGCATGGTTTTGATGATATCGCCGCGGAGCGCAAGATCGCACAACGTCTCCTCGAGACCCGGCTTCAGCGTCCAACGTCCCGGCGCAATCTGCTCGGCCAGACCAAAACGTTCGAGCCGGGCCGCCCTGCCCGTCATCAGCCTTCGCAGCTCCGGATCTTCCCCGCGGGCCGCTGGGCGAAGATCGGCGACGCCCGCTCCCTCATCGGCCACAGCGCGAAGCGCACGGTCGAGGCCCGTCCAGTGCTCGGCATCGACCTCGCGTTCCAGGGCCGATTTGATCTCGTGCTCGCTGCGCGGACCGAGCTCGAGCGCAACGCGCTCCGCTGCCCGCTCGCGAAAGCCCCTGCTGATATAGTCGCGGCTGATGACGAGATCCTGGCCGTGATCGCTCCGGCCGCGCACGAGAACATGGACGTGCGGATTGTCCGTGTTCCAATGGTCGACTGCGATCCACTCCAGCCTCGTCCCGAGATCGCGCTCGGCATCGCGCATCAGCTCGCGGGTGAAGGCCCGCAGATCCTGCATATCAGCGGCATCCTCCGGCGAGACAATGAAGCGAAAATGATGGCGGTCGCCCTCGGCGCTGGCAGCGAACGCCCGCTGATCGGCCTGGTCCGATCCAGCATCGAACATTGCGGCATCAGCGCCGTCGCGCGTGACGCCATCGCGTTTGAGATAGCTGATGTGCTTGGCAAGCGGCGCCGAGCGGAACTTCGTCCCGCGATGCCGGACCACGCGCGCCTTGATCACGACCCGGCGCGTCGGCGAGCGCAGCGACAGGGCCAGGGCAGCAGACCGCCCGCGCCCAAACCGCGCACCGGCCGTTCGTCTCTCCCGGCCAAAGCCTTTGCCTGTATGGCCGGCCTTCCGGGTTGCGCGCATGACCTGGCCGACAAAACTCTTCGGCTTGGCCGGGCCACGTCCGCCGTTCCTGATCCGACCGGGACGAACGCGGAAGTCGCTCTCGTCCCGGCTCATGTCGACCTCCGCGACAAGCCGGCTTGGCCGACGGCGCTCGGTTGATTGATTTGCCGATGCTTTCGCCGTGAAGCGCCAGCCGGCCTGATCTGGATCACGCCTGAAACACGAGTCCAACCAACCACATGCGCTCGACGGCCGTCGGCGCTTTTATCTCGCAATCCATGGCCGAGCTTCCCAGGCCTCACCTCTTCACCCTCCAACATACGATGATCTGCGACGGGCCGCGAAGAAGGGTGCGTTCGATCATCGCCAGAGATTTCCGCCAACATGCCGGGCAAACAAGGAATGCGACTGCGGCAGGAAGGCCGAGAGGTCGATACTGTCGGCCGCGCGCAATGACCCGTTCGGAGGCTTGCCGGATGCACGTCGAACATCGGGTGAATGCTGCGCACTGCGCGAGACGAACAACATCGCAAGCGATTGAACGGATGCCCGGAAGGCAGCGATCTGGCGGTCCGTTTGCTCCGCTTTGACGAGGAATGAGAGCTTTGCGACGTAGGCTCGAGTCTCATCCGGCAGCGGTTGACCTGTCGCCAGGTGATGTTCATAGCGCCCCGGACCGGCATTGTAGGCGGCAAGGACCCCCCGCATTCCGTAGCGGTCGTGGAGCTCGCGAAGATAGGCTGCGCCCGCCAGAATGTTGTCGCGAGGATCGAAGGGATCGGCACCTAGATTATAGCGAGCACGCAGATCGCGCCACGTCTCCGGCATGATCTGCATCAGACCGATCGCGCCTTTGGGCGAGCGCGCACGCCGATCGCCCCCGCTTTCGATGCGCATGACCGCGTGGATCCAGCCCTCGGGGATGTCGAACCGGCGCGCGGCTTCGCTCACGGACGTGGCGATGGCCTCAGCACTGAAGCTGCTCACTCCATGTGAGCGGAATGACGATGACCCGGCCTGCGCAGTGGCACCGCAGAGCATCGACCATGCGACGGCTGCAGCCATGATGGCGTTCATCGCGCGACACCACAAGCGTATGGTGTTGCCTGCGCTGCTCGCATCCGATGACCGAGCGCACCGATCCTGTGGCTGATCGGAAACGAGATCGCAAGCACACGGTCGGCACGCGAAGTGCGTGGCAACCAGGTGAGGAATGGCCGGGACGAGCGAACGGCCAGACACTCGAGAGACGGAGCGGCTGATAGGAACGCGACCGTAATGCATGATCACTGCTCCCCGCCCGTCCAGAGCGGCTCGGCGCGGCCGATGATGGCGGACACCGGCAGCACACCGAAATATCGCCCATCGAGCGAGATGGCCGATTGCGTGTTCATCAGGAAAGCTTCGCCATCGGCAAGCGTTCGGCAGCCGTGCCAGACCGGCAGCAGACGACCCTGGCCATCGCGCTCTTGCGCCTTCCCCACCTCGATCGTGTCGATCAGGATCGTTAGCCCACACCTGCAGACGGTCTGTCCCGGTAGTGCCGCCACATGCTTCAAGAGCGGCACGCCGCTCGGCAGATAGCCCCCGCTCGCCAGGAAGGCAGCAAGTGGCTGCGGCGCGTCGACCGCGACGAGCTCGCCGACCATGAGATCACCGCGCGGATGAAGCCGATAGAGGCCGGTCGCAACGCTTGCGGAGACGTTCCAGACATAGTGGATGGGGGGCATCTGGAGCATCGCCGACAGAGCGATCGCAGCAGCTCCGATTATTGCGAGACGACGCACGACATCGCCCATCATCGCGCAAGTCTCCGCCGGTGTAGCCAGGCCTTGTGTCGCCCGCGTGTGTAGTCGCGCGGCGCCTCATTGACGGACAGGCGGTTGTGAACGTGCTGCCAATAATCGGGCGCCGCTTCGGCCGGATCGATACCGAGCGCTTCGACCCTGTCGATCCGCTGCAGCACGCTTTCGACCTTCGGCCAGGTTGCGAGCCGCAGCAGGATCTCGCCGCCGGGACGAACGAAAGGCACGGTGGCGTATCCCTGCCCTGGTGCGACGGCCCTGACGATATCGATGCGCGAGACCACGGTCCCGAAATCGTTCGACGCCCACCGCACGAAGGCGAAGACGCTGCCGGGCGCGAACGACATGATGCGCCGGCACCGGTCGATGATCGTCTCTTCGGCCGCGTGACCGAAGCGAATCCAGTTCTCGATCCGCTTCTCGAGCCAGAGCAGCTCGACCTGCGTGAGATCGCTCATGCTGCTCTCCTGCGAGAACAAATGTTTCGACCTCCGCCATCCTGGACGCGCGGCGCGAGCGCGCAGCAGCCTCTGGATCGTGGGTTCCGATCAACCCAGGGGATCCCGCGCCACAGCTGCGGGAATGGTTCATCCCTAAGCGGGTAAAGTGCGCGGTCCGTTAGAAGGAATCCGAAGGATTCCAGGTTAGTAAAGTTACGCGCCCGCCAAGCTGTTGATCCCCTGGCGCTTTCGTTCGATTCCGGTCCCCGTTGGCACGGGAATCCGGTCCCCGACGGCACGACCGTGCGCGTCCTCGATGGCACGAATTGATTCACAGCTTGTCCCCCGACCGAGAGGTGAAGCCGCGCTTGCGCAGACGCGCAGCGAATGGGTCATCTTGGACAGGGGCGAAGGAGAGGCGTTCCGCTCCGCGCAGACCGGCCTCGATTGCGAGCTGGTAGCCTGGCAGCGTCTGACGGCGGACGATGTCGCGCAGATCGTAGGCGAAGTGCTTCAAAGGCGACAGACAGCCGGACTTGGCGTGAAGATGCGCGAAATCAAAGCTCCAGCCGCCTTTCTGACGGCCACCATGCTTGCGCACAATGCGATAGAGCCAGCGCTCGAGCCCGCCTTTCAGATCGAAATACGCACGGTCGATGGTGAGCACGAGGGCGTCGTCGAGCACGCCGGCATAGAACCAGTTCGGCAAGATCAGTTCCAGCCCGCGCGGACGGCCGTGCACATCCGCGGTCTCCTTCCATTCATTGATCCAGGAGAACCGATGCCGCCGACGCTCAGTCGGCTGCCTGATCGACGTCATGATCGTGGTCGACTGCAGACGGTCGAGGGCTGCCTTGAGACGATCGTAGTCGCGCACACTGGTCCCGCGGCCAACGAAGGTCAGAATCTCGTAAGGCGTGGCCGCCATCAGCCGTGAGGTCTTCAATCCGGCGTCACGCGCTTCGACGATCTGTGAGGAAGCCCAGATCAGAACATCGGCATCCCAGATCGTGGCCATGCCGTGCTCCGGCACCGCTTCGACACGGATGCTGATCTTGCCCGTACGGAAGTCGATCGGGACGACGCGTCTGGATTTGGCCAGCGAGAAGAACGGATAGGCCATGAGATCCTGCGCATCACGGGCGGCGAGATCGCCGGGCAACGCGCGGAACAGTTCGAGTTGGCCGCGTTCAGACGGCCGCGGGCGATGGGCTTGCCGATCATACCGCTGGTGCATCAGCGGCGCCCCTTGCCAGCATAGGGAACGAGCGCCGGATGCCGCTTGGCGGGGAGCACGGTGCTCTTTCCCGGATCGGACGTCGATGTCTTGACACCGCCATCCGCCCACGCCCTGAGATCCTCGAGCGCGTAGACCACCCTGCCGCCGAGCTTTCTGTAGGCCGGACCGGTGCCGTAGGTGCGGTGCTTTTCGAGGGTTCGTCCGGACAGGCTCAGGAAGCGGGCAGCTTCTGGCGTGCGAAGGTATCGCGGCGGCAAGCCGGCGTTCGGATCAGGCATTGTCGAGGCTCCGTGTGCTCAGAGCGCGCTTGTGAGGTCAGCGGCGCGTCGGAGGTCACGATGGCGGAGCATACGAGCGAAGGGGGATGCCGAAGATCGGGGGGTGAATGTTCGGCACCCTACGCGGTCACCATCACGATGGCCAACGATCGGCAGAGATCGAGCAGCAACCGAACCGTCGCAGACCCTTGGGCGCACGGGTGGACCGCGGCGTTCGCCGCGACTGCAATCAGCGCCATCTCTTGCGATGGCGCGGACGCAGCAGATCGCGATAGCCGCCACGCATCAGCCGCAGGCCCAATTGCACCAAGCGAATGGTTCGGCTGCGGAGGTCGTGAGTTTTCCAGGCGCGAGCGGGAATGCGTGCGGATCCAAACAGCACTTCGGCGATCGTTCGATACGATGCCCCCTCCAGGTGGCCGTCGAGCGCGCGAAGCGCCGTCGCAAGACGCGCGCGCTGCTGCAGCGTAAGGCCGTCCGGGGACGGCCCTAGCGGCCGATTGTTCAGGGCCCGCCAAAGCCTCTGGGCCGCACGGGCGCGTGCCTCGAAATCCTCATCAAGCGGCAGCTTGACGCTGTATGTGACGCGTTTGACCGGCTCGTCCGGCAGCCACAGTCGGTGTGTACCGCCGCCGAGCGGCAACACAACATGCCAGCCGTCCGAGGCCGCACGCAGTCGGTCTCCCGACAGCTCGGTCAGATCCAACGGTGCGGTGAAATTCGGTTGTGCCGCGCGGTCCATCGACAAGACGGTGGGCAGCGTCTCTGGCGCCCAAAAGATCTGCTGGGCATCAAACGCGTGGCGGGGATCAGCTGCGAAAGACGAGCCCCCATTCGTTGCGGAATTCGGACGGAGCGCAGGCTTCCGGGTTTGTTACTGACTGGTAGTCCTGCTGATAGGCTGGATTGCGGCGAAGACATTCCCAGGCAACGTTTGGATCTGCTGCATGGTCCAAATCGTAAGCCCGAGACGAACGCCACTCGAATTTCGACATTTCGTAGTCCTCATCTGCAGCCGCACCAAGATTGCAACCACACAATGAGGACTCTTTGTGATTGCGGCGCCCGAGAGACCGCATGGCAGGTATCCCGATACGGAACTGCCTTAACGAAGACTGAACACCTCAACCACTGCGTTCAGCGTATCGAACGCCCATAGGCATCAATCGGCCGCACGCCGCAACAGATGACGATAGCCTTTGTTCGACATCCATCTGGCTCGGGCAAGATGACTGTCGTAAGCGCGGCGGGCCCGTTCGGGTTCCTGATCGGGGTCGATATGAAGAACGATTCGAGCCACCTCGCGCCAATCGGCGTCCTCAGCCGCGGCATCGAGCATGCGCAGGTACGTGGAAATGTGCTCGTCGTCATAGGCCGTCAGCGCGTCTTCGGTCGGCGCGAGATCATCGACATCGGGATCCGGCGGGTGCGACGGCATGACATTTGTTTCCAACGTGGTCCAAGTCAAAGATTAGACGTATTTCACGCCGCCGCCAGCACAAGCATTCCGTGTGGCTTCGCATCGAGTGCTCCAGCACCTTTGTCTGGCGACTCCGAGTAAGCTCAACGCCCAGTCGAGATACATCATGGCAAGGTCGGCTACCGCGCAAGCGTTGGAGATCAGCTCCGAGACATTCCGGCGGTCGACTTGAAAGAGCATCCGCCTGCGAAAATGACTTCGCGGGAGGGACTCGCTCATCTCGACAAAATCGACCGTATTCACATCCGTTTAGTTGCGCGAGCGGCAGACGCCGCCAACATCAACATCGCCGGTCATCTTGCTCATCAGCTCAATTGAACAGCCGCCGAGCTTCTCAAGACGCCAATTGCCCGGGGCAGAAGAAGAGAAAGCTCACATCACAGATTTCTTTTAAGTATCAAGCAAGCCAACAATTAGGCAACAACAAAGGATACACGCAGCCAACCTATGGACGCGAAGTACGACCGACGGCTCCCACGCTGACGGTTCACACGTATTGATCGCAACTTTGGACGCCAACAACAACAGTCGGCGCACCACGTACGATCAACGCGGAAGCAAGGCCGAAAAACAGCCCTGAGCCCGGGCGACCACTGAGCGCAACGACAGGCCATCGACGCATTGAATTCGTCGAGACGTACTCATGCGACCACCTTCGGCCGGCGACCTTATCGGAGCATTCCGGTGTGGATAGCACGTGGCTTAGGCGGTCTGTCTTTCCGAGGCTCACAACCGGAAGCTGAGAGGACACTGGCCAGCAACAAAAGTCATTCGGCCCAAGCGCCAGGTCAATCGCGCAGCGGCTATTGCGCTACTCAGCAGTCCGATAATCGTGATCTCCGAACGGCGAGCCCTTAGCTAGTCAGCTTCAGTAGATCGGAGGGCTCGACACCAAGCGCTACAGCCAGAGCCTGGACATTATCGAGTGTGAGATTGATCAGTCCGGCCTCGATCTCGCTGATATGAGGCTGGTCGAGACCGGTTAGCTCGGCCAACCGCTCTTGGCTGAACCGCTGTGCCTTGCGCAGGCGCTTGACATTCGCTCCCAGAATGACGCGCGCCGCCTTTGGTTCCGACCAATCCATCTGGACGGTAGGACCAAAACAGGACTAGAAATTCTATAGGTTATAACCTATAATGCAAAAATACTCAATTGACTGGCATTCGGAGCGCGTTCTCCGAATATCGGCACGCCGGTCAAGGATCATCGACCAAGTTGATGGAACCTAGATGTGAAACTCGGAGGGATACGTCTTCCACCAAACCGAGGACCTACGCAGAGGCCCCGATATCGGCAATCGACGACGCGCTGATAGAGCTTGAGCATCAGTTCGAACTCCTCTCGCGCGAATCTTCGCTGCTATTGGAGGCGTTTTGAGCGTGAAGCGATGGGGTAGATGCGGGGCGCGCGGCCGCGAAGCCGTGTACCGCAAACGGTTCACGGCTATCGGGGCTCAAATGGACACGCAAGCATCTCTTGGCGGTTGCGATTCTGCCACGTCAGCAGACCTGGATGCCGATCTCTCGGCACTTGAGAGACAATTTTTGGCGCTCACAGCAGAACTCGATCGCGCGCCCGCCGATCCAGGCGAGCGACTCGGCGAATACCTGACCGCAGAGGATGAGGCGGTGCTGGCCCGTCTTGATCCCATCGAACGAGCAATCATGGAGACGCCCGCTCGTACGGTAAAGGGCCTGAGCGTAAAGGCCCGCCACTTGGCCTACGTCCTGTCGGAGTATTGGGAAGCCCCGATTGATCAAATCGAGTGGCAAGGACGAGCGATACGTCTCCTCATTGAAGCGATCTGCAAGACTGCGGACGCGCCTCTGCACATTCGAGAGCCGAGGTTCGGGAAATAGCGTTGTCCTCCCCCTGGCCTGTCGGCGTCCCACCTCGAAGGAGGTCACGCAGGAATAGAGAACGTCCGGTCTGAGGGCCGGGCCAACGTAGCGCGATGCGACCGATTGTGACCTATTGCTTGCTTCCTGGGACCGTCGTCAGGGCGCATGATTTCGAGTGTTGCTCGTCGCCAGTGGAGTGATCTCAACAATCAAAGTACGATGGCAAAATGAGAACGCATCTTGAATTTGTCTCCACGGCTTTTCCGCCCGAGCCTGGCGAGGATGAACTCGTCAATCCGAGGCTGTACGGAAAACGGCTTGCAGAATTTCTATGCGAGCAGCTGCCGCATCACGGCTTTGCGGTTGTGAATATGAAACCCGAAGATTGGGGGTGGCGTATCGACCTCGCAAATTCGGAATTTCCCCTTTGGCTCGGATGCGGTCATTGTCAGGAGTTCGAGAATGGCTTTCTATGTTTCATCAAACCTTCCCGTCCCTTCGTTCGCCGACTCCTAAAGAAGACTTCGACGACCGACACAGTGGACCGTCTCGCTCGAGCCCTGACCGAAATCCTGGAGCAGAGCGGGAAGGCGCAGCATATGCGTTGGTGGACCGAAGATGAAAGCGATTCGCTGATCGGATAACGTTGGAGAGACATTTCGCACCGAGAAACCCCAAAAGGGTCCATCGTGAACATCCGGTCTGAGCGAACAGCGTCAGTTGTTCGGCTTGACGGACGGAAAACTTGAGAAGGCAAAACACGCTCATCGAAAGATTCGCTGCGATGGCCGCGGCTAGACAGATTGATATCAGGCCTACCGCAGTCAGCCCGGTCTGGGTTCGAACCGTGCCCCGCCCGTACAATTCGGGCGGAGCCGGCTCGTACCCTTACTCCGCGGTCTTGCGGGGCCGCGACCAGAGGAGCGTGTAGCCTTCGCCGCCCTCGTCGTCGAACAGGTTCGCGTAGATCGGGGCGTTGAACGAGGGATCGTCGAGCTTGAGCGAGAGATAGTCGCGTCCCTCCTCCGAGCGCCGCGCCCAGGCGGCGCCGATCTCGACACGCCCGGTGTAGACGCGGTGGCTGGGCGCGTTCTCGCTGGAGCGATTGGCTTCGGGGACGATGCGGACCCCCTTGGCCTTGAGGCTCAGGGTGATGATCTCGCCCTGGAAATCGTCGCCGACCTTCTTGAAGGAACCGATGGAAGCCATGTTGTCTCTCCTTGGCTGATTCGGGCCGCGACCACCGCGGCCTCGATGGCGCATCTCGGGCGAACGGCGATCGACGGCGCACCCGCAGGGCTGGAGCGAAGCGGAGGACGGCGCCGGACGACTTTCTTGTCCCGCGAGGAATGGGCGGCTCCGCCCAGGGGAAGAAAGTTGGCCGGCGGCGTTGCGCTCAGGCGATCGAGGCGCAGCCGGCCTTCGGCCAGATCAAGCCATCACGAGGCAAGGTGCGTCGCCGTCCCGATCAGCTTCCAGGAGAGACATGGTGAGCCGCGGCCGCACAAGACGGCGGAGAGGCCAAGCGTACGATCAGAAGCCGCCGACAAGAAAAGCGCGTAACGATTTCAGTCCCGTGTCAGCGAACCTGCAGTGAGCCGGTCAGCCAATGCCTTGCGCCCGTTAGATCTTTCTGCGGTGGGTCGCGGCTCCAGTTCGGGGGTGGCTTGCCTTCGCTCAGCTGAGCACATTCGTACCTGCGAACAACTTCGTCGACCGTTCGAGGCCCAGGCGGCTCGACTGCCCAGGCCAAGTTCACAGCGGCGAAGAGTCGAGAGGTCGATCGCCGCCCTGCTCGGACTGCAACGGGCGGGGCAGATCGTGACTGAGCAACTGGTGCAGAGCACATCCGCCCGCCAGGAACGCACCCAACAAACCGATGATCTCACGCCAGAGCGGCGATGGCCCAGCAAGTAAGGCAACGCCAAGCGCCGTGTGACGGCCGGCCATTGCTGCCGGGATGAGAAAGGTAGCTGCCACCAAGCTGCGCATCAGCAAGAATCGCGAAGTTGCGAACAGAATCCGGCCGACGGTCAGAGTGAGAGCCGCCGCGGTGAGCCCCGCCAAAATTGCTCCGCCGATCCCGACGCCTGCATTCAGGACCGCCAGCCCGGTGCTGACCGCGGCAAAGAACGGGAGTGCGTGAACAGCGAGTTTGAACAGCGCGCGGCACAATAGTCCGACGCTGACCAGTCCGAGGATGAGAGTAATCGCGGGCACGGCGGTGGCCTCCGTGCAAAGCTATGACGGGATGCGCCTTCCACCACCACCGCGGCGCGATCCGAACAATATGCATCGTGATTTGGACAAAGTTGCGGAGAGTCGCGCCGACGCTCGAGCGGCGCCCGACGCGTTGTGAGATCGGCAGAGCGTTGAGGAGTTGACGGCGCTCACGCGCCGCCTTTCCCGAAGGTCCAGACGGGAATTCCGAGGCGACGGGCCTTGTCGGCAAGGTTGCCCTGGATTCCTGAGCCGGGGAAGACCATGACGCCGATCGGAAGCGTCTCCAGCATGGCGTCGTTGCGCTTGAATGGTGCAGCCTTGTTGTGCCTCGTCCAGTCGGGCTTGAAGGCGATCTGCGGCACCTTCCGGTTCGCGGCCCATTTGGAGGCAATCAGCTCGGCGCCCTTCGGTGAGCCGCCGTGCAGGAGTACCATGTCGGGATGCTTGGCGTGAACCTTGTCGAGGCGATCCCAGATGAGTGCGACGTCGTTGAAATCTGGTCCGCCGGTGAGTGCGATCTTCGGTCCCTGCGGCAGCATGACCTCGGTCTCGGCGCGGCGCTTGGCGGCCAGGAAGTCGCGGGAGTCGATCATGGCAGCCGTCAGCGTGCGATGGTTGACCTGCGAGCCCGATCGCGGGCGCCAGGGCGATCGCGTATGCAGCTCGAAGGCCTCGGCGGCGAGGTCGCGGAACAGCTCCATGACGTTGCGGCGCTCGACCAGCGACAGCCCTTCCGACGTCAGCCGCTCGAGCTCGACGGAGCGGACCTCCGAGCCGTTCTGCTCGCGCTGGCTGGTCCGCTGCGCCTGCTCGTTGTCGTCGAGTTCACGCTCGATGCGCATCGTAGCGCGGTGGAACAGGTTGACCGTTGACCACAAGAGATCCTTGAGCTCAGGCTCGAAGCGGGTGTCGGAGAGTGTCGCCACCAGGGCATCGAAGATGTCGGCGATCGCGCCGGTGATGGCCCTGCCCTCTGGCAACGGCCGCGGATCAGGCTCGTCGTCGAAGGGCCGGTAGCCGTACAGTTGGAGTTCGGCCAGAGCGTCGTCGGTCGTCGAGCGGGTGTCGTGCGGCTCTCGCATCTCGTCGTGGTGGTCGGACATGGGGATCTCGTCTGTGATCTCTGACCGCGCCGATCGCGGCCTTCCATAGCGATCTCCACGACGGCGGGCGGACCGGACCAGAACCCGCTGATCCCTTCGAGCAGCGGGCCGGAGCGACGGCGGAGGATGGCGGTGCGCGGCTATTTTGCTTCGCGATGCAAAGGCCCGCACACGGGCCGGCGGAAAATAGCCGCGCACCGCCATTGCCGGACCGGACCGCCTGCCGTCCGATCGCGCTCTCAGAAGGCCCCGGCGCGGCTGTCGGAGGCTCGGATGAGATCCTCTCGCCCGCCCCACGAGTTGCGAGCGCGCGAGCAGACCACCCGACTGAAGACCTACGTCTAGGCCGAGATCACGTCCAGGAAGCGCGCGGCGTCCTCCGGCAACAGCTGATGGCACAGCATGTCCCGGAGCCGGGCTTTCCCGAATGCGCGCAGATCTTCGTTGAAGTCCCCAAGGCGAGGACACAGGGCGATCACCTCGATGCCGGCGTCCAGCGCTCTGACCGACAACGCCTGTGCCGCAGTGATCCCGGCAGCGTCAGCGTCGACTGCGACATAGAGCCGGCGCAGCGTGACCGGCCACAGCAGCGTGGCGAGATGGTTGGCCGAGAGTGCGGCGGCAACCGGCAGTGACGGCAGCACCGTCCGCAACGACAGCATAGTCTCGATGCCCTCACCGGCCGCAATCACGTCATCAGCAATCCCGAAGCGAACCGCGCGTCCAAGCAGGTCGCCCATTGCCCGTCGCGGCGTCTCGATCGGCGCCTTTCCTAGCCTGCGATCATCAAAGCCATCAGGATCGAGCCAGGTGCGATGGACGCCGGTGATGCAGTCATCGAGATCGGTCACGGCGGCAATCAGGGCCGGCCAGGTCTCGACCGTCGTGGTGTCATCCGGTCGATAGAAGCATTGCGGGTGGAATCGGAGTGCTGCAGAGTTTGCAGGCGGATCGATGCCTCGATTGCCCAAATAGGTCTCGCCGAGCGTCCCCGTCAGCGGCTGAGACATCGCAAAAAGTCGGCGAGCGGCCTTGATCGGGTCGCGCGAACGCCGAAGTAGCTTGGGCTCGATCGATGGTTCACGCTGCCAGCGTGGTAGCTTCAGGAATCGCCGCGCTTCCTCGGCGATCTCGCGGAAGCTGCGCAGCGCGCATGTTGTCCCTATAACATCGAGCAGATCGCCATGCTCGCCCGTCGCGGCATCGGTCCATTTGCCCGCCGGTCCCTTCGATGAGGCCTGCAGCCGCACGAACAGCGAGCGGCCGGGCGTGTTGTTGACATCCCCGACCAGCCAATAGCGTCCCTCACGTCGGCCGTTGGATAGATAGTGTCGGCACACCGCCTCGGCCTCACGCGCGAGGCGGCGCGCCAGCTCGGACGCGTCCTCCGCCATCACGATGGCTCCCGCCCACGAACGTCAGCGATCGGAAACCGCTCCAGAACCCTGGCCAGGATCGTTGAGCCACTTGCATCGGTCGGCACGAACATCCGCAGCTTCCAGGAGATGATCTCACCGAACAGCCCATAGGCCCTGAGACAATCTCTGAGCCCCTCAGTGAAACCCAACAGCTCGATCCGATCGACACCCATGACGCGGGCTCGCCGCAGCCGCATGCCTTCGGCGAGATCGAGCACATAGCCGTCACGCAGTAGTGCCGTGAACGCGTCTTCAGCTGCGAGCGTCGGTCTCTCCGCCGACATTGCCGTGACCCAACTGAGCGGCACCTTCCGGCCGATGATCCGCTCGCCTGCATTGGTCTGGAGACGGTACACCCTCGGCGACTCCTGAGGGAGCCGCTTCCAGATCGGCAGCAACAGCCCGGTGACGAGGTAGATCGTGCTGGTCGTGAACTCTGGGATGGATGCGAGCTCCGCGCTCCAGCCCGCCTTGAATTGCTCGCGGTCGGTCGCGACCCAATCATGCTCGACCAGCTTGGCAAGCGGCAGAGTGCGGCGTCCCATCGGTCCGATCAGATGGACCCGTGGCTCGATCGCGCCGTCGTCGAGCAGCCAGCTCGGCGCGGGCACCTGGATCGCCGCCCGCGCCGAGCGAATATTGCGCAGCGGAACGGCACAGCGTTGCAACAGCCGCTCCAAGGCTTCGTTCAGCGGCATGGGCCGGTTGCGATCGCGCTGGACGATGGTGACCAGATGAGTTTCGGCGCCCGTGGCACGATGGGTGTAGATCGTGCGCCGCTCCTGGACGACGAAGCTCTCTGCACGTAGCGTCTCCAGGCCGGCATCGTAAGTCCCCGACGCGATCGCGCCCTCGATCCGCGCCGCGAGCAACTGCTCGAACACCGTGAACAGGATGTTCTGCAACTCGATCGTCAGCGCCAGCAGCCGGTTGAGGAACGTCGTGATCGGCGGCAGCTCGTCGCGCAGACCGTTCTCATCGGTCAGCTTCAATCCCGTGGCCTGCTCGAAGCGCTGCAGCGAGCAGCTGCCGACCTGGCCGCGGGCCAGGAGCCCATAGAGCTGACGCAGCGCATCGCGCGCGTGCGGGCTTTCCAGGTTATCCTCGGGACGGAACAGCCCCTGCCCGCCGGTCTGGCGCTGACCACGGGTGATCGCGCCCAAGGTGTCGAGCCGACGCGCGATCGTCGAGAGAAAGCGCTTCTCGGCCTTCACGTCGGTCGCGATCGGGCGAAACAGCGGCGGCTGTGCCTGGTTGGTGCGGTTGGTGCGCCCAAGCCCCTGGATCGCGGCATCCGCCTTCCAGCCCGGCTCCAGCAGATAATGCACACGTAGCCGTTTGTTCTTGGCCGAGAGCTCGGCGTGATAGCTGCGGCCCGTGCCGCCGGCGTCCGAGAACACCAGGATGCGCTTCTGGTCATCCATGAAGGCGGCGGCCTCAGCGAGGTTGGCAGACGAAGGCCTGGTCTCGACCGCCATCCGATCGCGGATGCGGATAATCCGTCGCGACCGGCCCGTGACCTCAGCGACCTCGTCGGTACCGAAGCGCTGAACGATCTGGTCGAGGGCGCCCGGCACCGGCGAAAGCGACGCGAGATGCTCGATCATCTCATCTCGCCGCGCGACGGCCTCGCGGCTCTCGACCGGCTGACCGTCGCGAGTCACAGGACGCGATAAGAGATTGCCCTCACCGTCGGTGAATGGCTCGTAGAGCTGCACCGGGAAGGAATGGGCGAGGTAGTCGAGGACGTATTCGCGCGGGGTGATGTCGACCTGGACGTCGCCCCACTCCTCGGTCGGGATCTCCGCCAGCCGGCGCTCCATCAGGGCTTCGCCGGTCGAGACGATCTGGATGACTGCGGCATGGCCGGCTTCGAGATCACGCTTGATCGCGCTGATCAGCGTTGGCGTCTTCATCGAGGTCAGGAGATGTCCGAAGAAACGCTGCTTGGCGGATTCGAAGGCCGAGCGCGCAGCCGACTTGGCTTGGGCATTCAGAGTGCCGGTTGCACCGGTGATATTGGCCGCGCGCATCGCGGCCTCAAGGTTGTTGTGAATGACCGCAAATGCCTGCGCATAGGCGTCGTAGATCCTGACCTGCTCGTCCGTGAGTCGATGCTCGAGCAGCTCATATTCGACGCCCTCGAAGGACAGCGACCGCGCTGCATAGAGGCCGAGGGCCTTGAGATCCCTGGCCATCACCTCCATCGCCGCGACCCCGCCCTCCTCGATCGCCGCTACGAAATCCGCCCTCGTTGCAAACGGGAAATCCGCACCACCCCACAATCCGAGCCGCTGGGCATAGGCCAGATTATGGACGGTGGTTGCACCCGTCGCCGAGACGTAGACGACACGAGCATTGGGCAGCGCGTGCTGCAATCTCAACCCAGCGCGCCCCTGCTGCGAAGCCGCCTGCTCGCCTCGATCGCCCCTGTTGCCTGCGGCGTTCTGCATCGCATGGCTCTCGTCGAAGATGATCACGCCATCGAAGTCCCGTCCAACCCAGTCGACGATCTGACGGACGCGCGAAAGCTTCTCGGCCTTCTCGTCGGTCCGTAGCGTGGCGTAGGTCGTAAAAAGGATGGCTTCACCCAGCCGGATCAGCGCGCCCTGGCGGAAGCGCGACAGCGGCGTGACCTGAAGCCGCTCCATGCCGAGCGCCGCCCAGTCGCGCTGTGCGTCCTCGATCAGCTTGTCGGACTTGCTGACCCAGATCGCCCGGCGCCGGCCCTTCAGCCAATTGTCCAGCAGGATGCCTGCGACCTGCCGGCCCTTCCCCGCGCCGGTGCCATCGCCGAGGAACCAGCCGCGCCGGAAGCGGACCGCTCCGTCGGTCTCCTCGCTGGCCGCACGAACCTGGTCGAAGGTTTCGTCGATGGTCCAGAACCCGGCCTGAAAGCCGCCATGCGCTTCGCCCGCATAGATGATGCTCTCGAGCTGCGCGTCGGACAGCACGCCATCGGCGACGATCCTGGCTGGCAGATGCGGTACATAGGACGGCTTAGGCGGCGCGACGGAGGCCATCGCTGCCGATTGCACGAGCTTCGTAGGATGAGGCCTCGCGCCCGGAATTCGGATCGACTGCAGCTGATAGGGCTCATAGAGCGCGTCGGTCAGCCGGGGTCCTTCGTCAGTCGCCTCGTCCAATAGCTCGTAGGCAAGCTCGCGGCCTTCAGGCTCGGACGAGGTGCGCGGTGAAGACGAACGAGCCGAATTCAGAGCCTGTTGCTCTCTCGAACGAGAACGAGCTTGCTGGCCCGTCTGAGCCACGAACTGGCCAGCCATCGGCAGTCGTGAGGGCACGAGCGCCGTGATCCAGCCGAGCAAGGTCGCGACGTCAGGTGCCATTCCGACCGACTGTGGAAACACCCGAGGGTCCGTCGCCCGCTGCTTGTCGATCACGAGCATCCGTGTGGCAGTCGTCGTCCCCTGCCGCGCATAGACCGCGCCAGCGATCGCCGCGGAGAACACCAGACGTCCGCGCTCCTGCAGATGCACGAAGGCATCGGTCCAGGTCGGATTGTCCGGCGCAAAGCTGGCAGCGGTGATCGCGACCAGTCGCCCACCCTCGCCAAGCCGTGCCAGCGCCGAAGACACATGCCGCAACGTCGTATCAGCCAAGGGACGATCGACGTTCGCGGTCGCCGAGAATGGCGGGTTCAACAAGACCACGCTTGGAATGATGGCCGCATCGAGATGATCATCGATCTGCGCGGCGTCGAAACGGGTCACGGTCAACCCGGCAAACACCAGATCGAGCAAAGCGGCGCGGCTTGCGGCGAGCTCATTCAGCAGGAGCGAACCGCCGGCAAGCTCCGCAAAGACGGCCAGGCTCCCCGTCCCTGCCGAGGGCTCGAGCACCCGATCGGCCGAGGTCACCTGCGCCGCCGCGGCCGCGGCGAGCGCCAATGGCAGCGGTGTCGAGAACTGCTGAAAGCTCTGACTCTCGAGCGAGCGCCTGGTATGGCTCGGCAGAAGAGCCGCGACCTTTGCGACCATCGGCAGCATGGCCGAAGGCATGCCGCTACCGACCTTGATCATCGCCGGACCGTACTTGGTCAGGAATAGGACCGAGGCGATCTCACAGGTCTCGTACGCCGCCTTCCAATCCCAGCTGCCATCGGCATCGCTGCCGCCGAACGCAGTCTGCATGGCACGACGCAGGCATCTCGCATCGATACGCTCGCCGCGGGCAAGACCTGGTAGCAGCAGCTCGGCTGCACGAAGCACGGCCTTCGCGCGCGCAAGCAACGCAAAGGGTGCCGCGGAGCAATTCATCTCGGTGATCATGTCGAGGAACCTTCAGGGGAGAGTGGAATGCGGAGGAGCTCCGCCGAACGCTCTCTCTGATCCGGCGGCCTCACCCGCGCTGCTCCGCCTCTCTCCCTCTCGGCCCGGTCGACCGGACGGCGCCCTCAATGAAAAAGCCCGGCCGATCTGGCCGGGCTTCCATCTTCATTTTCAAGTCGGGGCGATCAGCCGTATCGGTAAGGTTGATCATTCCGCAGCGACGATCTGCTCAACCTCGTCAGCGCCTTCCATAGGCTCGTCATCTTCGCTGAGGAAGGCGGGTAGGCTATCGGCATCGCCCCCCTCGACCGTCTTCGTCACTTCGGTCTCCGAGCCACGCAGCGGCTCCGGCAGCCAACGGCTGCCCTCGAGGAGTCGCTCGGCTTCGCGCGCCATGTCCGGCTTCTTGAGATGCTCGATGAGCTGCACCGAAGCCTCGCCCTTTGCTTCGCGAACCGCCTGCAGGATGCGGTGTTTGGTGACGCGACCGAGATAGTTGTCGACCGAGGGCTTCCAGCCGGCGCGGACCATATCCAGGCCGACGGCACGCGACAGACGATCGGCCTGTTCGAGGCGTCCACGAACGCCATGGGCTGACAGGCGGCCTTGATGCATTCGGTTAGCCGGCTCGACAATCGCGTTCACCGTCTGCGCAGCGCAATGCGCAAACAGCTCGGCCTGGGCAGTCGCGTCCATCGCCGTCAAAGATGCCCACAGATCCTTATCGGTCGTTGGCAGCCTCGTCTTCCAGGCGGCGTGACGGGCGCCAATCGCCTTTGCTGGAGCGCTGTCCTCCAAGCCCGGCGGTTGCGCCGGGAAGCTCGGGACGCGCAGCGATATCTCCAGACAGTTGAGTGTCGAACCGAACGGATAGAACGTCGCGAGCACGAAGCTGTGCAGCACCGCCTGGAAGGCAATGGATGTTTCTCGACCGAACGCCTCACGAAGCGCGAGCGTGCGATAGGCCGAGAGCTCGCCAATAAGGCGGTCGGGTATCGGCCGCTCGACATCATCAGTGTCGTCGTCAGCGCCCTCCTGCTCGCCGCGACCGACGACGATTGTCGGCGCCGCCGCCCTCGCCTCCAGATCTGGATTGCCCGCGCCATGATCACCGTCGACACCGGCTTCGCTGGCGGGTCCCTCGCCGGTCGCCGGGACCTCATCCTCTGGACGGACGAAGCCGCGGGCGACGCGCAGCTGGCCCTGGGGGTCGATGCTGACGAACGCGCCGGCGCGAGCCATCTCAGCCGCGTCGAAGATCATGGGCCGCTCGTCGAAGGACTGTAGCGCCGCCTCGATCTCACCGAGACGCCGATCGACATCCTCGGGCAGTTCATCGGCTTGACCGTGTTCGGCCTCCAGTCTGGCCTGCTCCGCCTGCAGCGTTTCCATAGCCGCCTGCTCGTCAGCGGTGAGCTCTGCCGGCTCTCCGCGAAGCTCGCGCAAGCCGTGGGTGTGGCCGAACGGAAAGTCCACCGCGGCCGCGATCCACTTCCAGCCCTCGGCGCCAATCCGTTCAGCTTCCGTCTTGAGCTTTTCCGCGACGAGCCGGTCGAGCAGCGCGACATCCTGCAGCCAGCCGCCATCGTCCGCCTCGAACAGATCCCGTAGCGCGACCCCGCCCGCGGCCTCATAAGCAGCGAGCCCAACGAATTGAACCCTGCGGTCGAACACCCGCACCGCCTGCTCCGTGAGCTGCCGGCGGATCTGGTAGGGCGTATCGCCGCCGGAGCGGCTGACCTTGTCCCAGACCTCCTGCTGGCGTGCGTGGTCCGTCGCCACCGAAAACGCCATCAGCTGCTCGAGCGTCATGCCGTCGGCCGCATACACGTCGAGCAGCACGGGCGAGACCGCGGCCAGACGTAGCCGCTGCTTCACGACCGCAACCGTCACAAAATGCCGCGCCGCGATCTCCTCCTCGCCGAGACCGCTGTCGCGCAGCGATTGGAACGCACGGAATTGATCCAGGGGATGCAGGCCGACACGCTGGTCGTTCTCCGCGAGCGAATCGTCAAGCGCCGAGCCGGCATCGCGCACCACGCAAGGCACAGCCTGTGTCTTCGCCATCCGCTTCTGCCTCACCAGCAGCTCGAGCGCCCGAAAGCGCCTGCCTCCCGCAGGCACCTCGAACATACCTGTTTCTTTGCCGTCCTCATCTAGAACGGCGCGAACGTTCAGGCTTTGCAACAGCGTCCGCTCGGCGATGCTCTCTGCGAGCTGCTCGATCGACACTCCGCCCTTGATCCGGCGGACGTTGGACTGGCTGAGCACGAGCTTGTTGAAGGGAATGTCCCGAGAGGGGGACAACGTGATCTTCTGAGCGGCCTTGGTCATGTTCCGATATCTCCGCGACGGGCGGCCCGGAGCCTCTCTCTCAGGCCTGCAACCCGTCGCAGAGCACCTCTCGCCCTCTCCCTCTCCTCCGTTCGTTCAAACGATCGCGCTCAAGCCGCCGCGCAATCCGCTGCGGCCGGCCGAGAGAGGCCAACCCCGTTCGGCGCAAAGCCGAGGAGATAGTCGGCTACGCGGCTCGCCTGGCTTGCCGCCCGCACGATGGCGCGATTGTCCTCGCGCAGGACCTCAAGCCAGGCCCCGATATAGTCGACGTGCCGCACAGTTGGCACGATGCCGAGCGCGGCACAGCTGAAGGCCGCCGCGATCTCCGCGATGAGTTCTTCAAAGGCGTATTTGCCGCTGCCGAACCGTCCTGAGAGATCCCGGTTCAGCCGCGCGGGGTGACCACTCGCATGGGCGAGCTCATGCAAGGCCGTACGGTGCCAGTTGATCGGCTCGAAGAAAGCGGCAGGCGGTGGCACCTGCACGAAATCTTCGACAGGCGCATAGAAGGCCCGATCGCCGCCAATCCGGAAGTCGACGCCACTGTTCGCAATCAGCGTCTCCACCACCGGCTCGATCGTGCCCAGCGGCGGTGGCGGCACCGCGCTCGCGATGTCCGCTGGCAGAGCCGCGCACTGATCGGCGTTGAAGACGGTGAAGCGCTTCAGAAACGGAATTGCCTGCGCCTCATCGCCGGTCTCGCGGGCACGCTGCCGCTCATCGGACGGCACGAAACGATCGGCATAGACGACCGTAACACCACGCTCGCCCTTGCGCACATGGCCGCCGATGGACTGCGCCTGCCGGAACGTCAACCAGCTCTGGCCGGTAAACCCGCGCTCGATCACGGCCCCCCAGAGGATCAGCACGTTGATTCCCGAGTACGGCCGACCCGTGGTCGCATTCCGTGGCAACGCCAACTGAGCCTTCGCCGTCTGCGTCCCCCAGGGCTGGACCCACGGCACGCGGCCGCCCTCCAGCTCGCCGATGATCTTGCTCGTGATCTCCTCATAGAGGCTCGCCCGACCCTCGCTGGCGCGCGCTCCAACTCTCCGTCCCTGCATCGCGGATCTCCGCGACGGGCGCGGCGGAACTCTCTCGCCGCTTCCAACCCGTCACGGCCAACCCGGCCTGCACTCTTCCTCTAATATCGGCGGCGGCAAGCATTCGGAGACACTGATCGTGTTGAGCGAATGTGGCGGAACCTGCTATCCACTGCGGGGTTCGTTCCCATTCGAGGGAGCAGCCGATGTCCATCAAACAATTCGACGGCACCACGCCGATCTTCCTGCCGGAGCGCTTCTTCCATGGAAGGCTGGAAGGATGGGCCGTGCTTGAAAGCCTGATTGGCGGTCTCCTGAAGCGCGCGACGATCACGGCGGACGGCCAATGGGACGAGGCGAAGCAGGTCGTTCACTTCATCGAGACCTACCGCTTCGATGATGGACACGAGGACAACCTCCATTGGACGATCCAAAAGCTTGGCCCCGGCAAGTACAAGGGGTTAGAGCTACACCTCGACGGCGAGGCCGAAGGCGACCAGGCCGGTTGCGCATTCCATTGGCGTTACACGAGGGACACGCCGCAGTCTGGCGGCAAAACCACGAAGCTGAATTTTGTCGACTGGTTTTATCTTATCGACGACAACGCCTGTATCGTTCGCGGATCAGCCGGCCGCGCCGGGCTTCCATTCGCGACCGCCCATGTGACCTATCGAAAAATTGCCGGGCCATAGCGGCTTCCGTTCGCGCGACTCGCTTCGCTTCCATCTGCTCCCATAAGCGGGAGCTGCTGAAACACAGTGCAGCCGAAAGAAGGGCAGCCGCTCGATCGGATCTTTGCTCCGTAAATGGCCGAGCTCGCGCCGAAGCGGAGCGAAGGCAGAGAAGGCACCCGCAGGAGGGTCAGCATAGCGGCCGCCGCGCGAGCGGAGGGACCCGGGACCGAGTGCAGTCGCGAGACCGGTTAAAAAGGCACCCGCGCGAAGGCAGCATGCGGCGCCGCAGCAAAGCGGAGGCGGCCTTCGCGCGAGTGCCTCCGGCGAGCGACACAATAACCGGGTTTTAAGAGGGTAAAGCCTCTTCCTTCTCAATTGCCTTGAAGCCTATTCCCCTCTGCTCGCGGCGAGAGTCGGAACCCACCCCGTCCAAACGTCTTGAATCCGGACCGCTTCAACCCTGGAGTTCCGCGTAAATGGCCCCCCGCGCCAACTGGAAAGGCTTCCTGCGTCTGTTGCTCGTCACGTGCCCGGTAGCCCTCTACCCGGCCACGTTCGAGGAGATCGCTGGAGTCCACGCGCACGATCGAGATCGACGAGTTCGTGTACAAGGCCAACATCGACCCGCGCTATCTGATCCGCCCCTACTACCTGCGTCCCGACGGCAAAGTCGGCCATGATGCCTTCGCCGTGATCCGCGAGACGATTCGGGAGATGAACAAGGTCGCGATCGGCCGGATCGTTCTCACCAACCGCGAGCACATCATCGCGCTCGAACCGATGGACAAGGGCCTCGTCGGCACGCTGCTGCGCTATCCCTACGAAGTGCGATCCGAGCAGGAGTATTTCGAAGAGATCCAGGATGACCTTGCCCCCAAGTTTTATCCAGGTCTGAGTTCGTTCGGGCGGTTGGATGTGCTCATGTGGGCGGTGGTAGCGGCGGGAGCTGGCGCGGAGCCTTCGACACAGCGCAGCGCCAGATCCCGACGCGGATTGCAGGTGGAGGCGAACTCGGATGGCGTCCTCCATCCGAGTTGGGAGTGCGGCCGAGCGTCGTTATAGTCGGCCTGCCAGCATCGGAGCGACGCGGGCCTGAGTGAGCGAGGTGAACAGGGTCTCGTTCAGCAGTTCATCCCGCAGGCGCCCGTTGAAGCTCTCGATGAAGGCGTTCTGCATGGGTTTCCCCGGTGCGATGTAGTGCCAGGCGATGCGGCTCTGATCGGCCCATGTCAAGATGGCGTTGCTGGTGAGCTCACTGCCGTTGTCACTCACCACCATCCCGGGCTTGCCGCGCTCCGCGACCAGCCGATCCAGCTCCCGAGCGACCCGGGCGCCCGAGAGTGAGGTGTCGGCCACCAGCGCCAGGCACTCGCGGGTGCAGTCATCGACCACGGTCAGGATGCGGAAGCGCCGGCTATCGGTCATCTGATCCGACACAAAGTCGAGCGACCAGCGATCATTCGCGAGCAGCGGCACCTTCATCGGTGCTCGTGTGCCGAGGGCCCGCTTGCGGCCACCTCTACGGCGCACCGTGAGCCGTTCCTCCCGGTACAGCCGGAACAGCTTCTTGTGATTGACCAGGTAGCCCTCTCGCTTGAGCAGGACGTGCAGACGACGATAGCCGAAGCGGCGGCGCTCCTGGACGATCGTCCTCATGCGCTGCCGCAGTCCGGCATCATCGGCCCGGCTCGTCTGATATCTGACCGTCATGCGGCAACAGCCGATGGCTTTACACGCCCGCCGTTCGCTCATCCCGTGAACACCCATGAGATGTGCGACAGCTTTCCGCTTCGCAGCGGGCGTTACCACTTCTTTCCCAGGAGATCCTTCAGCGCTGCATTGTCCAGCATGGCGTCCGCCAGCAGCCGCTTGAGCCGCGTGTTCTCGTCCTCCAGCGTCTTCAGCCGCTTGGCCTCCGAGACGTCCATTCCGCCGAACTTGGCCTTCCACTTGTAAATGCTGGCGTCGCTCACGCCATGCTTGCGGCACAGATCGGCGACCGGAACGCCAGCCTCGTGCTCCTTCAAAATCCCGATGATCTGCTCTTCCGTAAAGCGGCTGCGCTTCATGCTCTGGTCCTCGTTGGGGCCAGAACGAACTTCAAGCTGGATTAAGCCCGAGGGGCAAGGTCAGAAGCTCTCGATGAAGGCGTTCTGCGTGGGCTTGCCCGGCGAGATGTAGTGCCATGCGACACGGCTCTGATCGGTCCATGTTAGGATGGCATTGCTCGTGAGCTCGCTGCCGTTGTCGCTCACCACCATCCTGGGCTTGCTGTGCTCGGCGACCAGCCGGGGCAACGTTTATTGTCTACCGCGCCCGGTCTCTTCAACTGACCTCGAGGTCATGCAGCAAATTGATCGGCTGCATCTGGAGTGCCCCTTCGCCGGTTCGCGTATGCTGCGAGGCCTGCTGGCTTTGCGGGGGTGCAAGATCCGCCGCCGACATGTGAAGACGCTGATGCGGCGAATGGGGATGGAGGCGCTCTATCGGCGTCCGCGCCCCACAAAGCCCGAGCCCGGCAACAAGATCTATCCGTATCTGCTGCGCGATCTGGAGATCACGCGGCCGAACCAGGTCTGGGCCATGGACATCACCTATATTCCGATGGCCCACGGCTTCGTCTATCTCGCCGCGGTGCTGGACTGGGCGACCCGTCGTGTCTTGTCCTGGCGGCTGTCGATCACGATGGAGGCAGCCTTCTGCGTCGAGACATTGGAGGATGCTCTCGCGCGTCATGGCAAGCCGGAAGTCTTCAACACCAACCAGGGCTCGCAGTTCACCCGCGTGGCCTTCACCGGCGTGCTCACCGACAACGGCATTGCGATGAGCATGGACGGGAAAGGAGCCTGGCGGGACGACGTGTTCGTCGAGAGGCTGCAGAAAAGCGTCAAATACGAAGAGGTCTACCTGTGAGCCTACGAAACCGTTGCTGAGGCGCGAAGCTCGATTGGGCGATATCTCAACTTTTACAATAGCCGCCGTCTGCATTCGAGCCTTGATGACCGTACCCCGGATCAAGCCTAATTCGATCTTCCTCCGCTCCGCACAGCGGCCTAACCCCGGCAGAGGCGTCACTTATCGACGTGCAAAACCTGTTCACACAACTGGGACTACGTCAAATCGCTTGCGACTATTCGCCATACGGTACATTTCGTTGGAGAAACTTCCTAGCCGCACTGCAGCCGCATTTCGGGAAGTCGCAATCAGGATCGCCGATTTCGCAGAGGTGTTGACACGAATCCTCCACTTTCGGAGGGCGAAGAATAACATTCTGAATCCAGATAGCTAATCTTGTCAGCGTAGCTAATCGCATACCTGAAAAAAACAATCAAAACTTTCGGAGCGAGGGAGGTCGATTGATCGAAAGATACTCTTACATCGACATTTTCGTATTTCAACCGCATCTGCTCCGGTCTTGGCTCGTCGCGGTCAGCGTCAACAGTGATGGAAGGCGCGAGGTCTTCGGTATCGACATTGGCCCGTCGAAGGCCGAGACGCAACGCGTTGGCACATGCCGGCAAGAGCGGGCGGCGCGTCGTCTCCGCCTTCATCGCCACAGCGTTCGCCCAGGACGATGCGGGCGCCCCGAGAGCGCAGTGGCGCAAGGTCGCCGACCAGCTCCGCCCCGAGCTGCCCAAGCTTTCCGGCTTCCTGGACGAGGCCGAGACCGACGTGCTCGCCTACATGACGTTCCCGACCCATCATCGCACCAAGCTGCACTCGACCAAGCCGATCGAACGCCTCAACGGCGAGATAGCGCCTCAACGGCGAGATCAAGCGGCGGACCGAGGTGGTCGGCATCGTCCCAAATAAGGATGCCATCGTCCGCCTCATCGTCGCGATCTCCTCAAGCAGAACAACGAGCGGGCCGTCCAGCGTGCCCGCTACACGACACTGGAAACCATCGCGCCGTTGAGCGATGAACAACCGTTAGCCTTCGGGCTATCGCCGTTTTTGCCGGCATATTCGGTGCCCCCGTCAGCACCGCGCCAGCGGACGCGATCGAGCTGAGCGGCACCTGAATGTCACAGTCCTGGTGATGCTTACCTCTAACGAGATTCTTAATGGTTGAATTTCAGCTATAAGGAGGTAATATTCGGTAGCGTGCAAGGGTTGGGGCCATTATGAGAGAGCGCAAGCTGACGCCTCGGGAGGTGATTGCCAGGTCGTATCCCAGTTGGGATTTCGACATGGCTGACCGGCTAATTGCCTGGTTAGAGCACTGCGGCTACGAAATTTTACCCAAGCAAGAGCTTTGCAGTGAGGGTGTCTCTGCGCCTCGGAGCAATCAGTCGGGGTAGCGGCGCCATCGGCTTGGGTTGCGAGGCTTCCACCGCGATCAGCCTGGCGACGGGATCAGTCGTGGGCGGTTCAAGTCAATGTTGATTTGGGTTCGCTGGCGTCTTCTGGTTGCTGTCAATTAAGGGTTCAAAACTAAGAAGACGCCCGCCGCTATGCGGGGCAATTATTTAGTGGTTCTCGGCTTTCTGCAGTCGTCGGTTGCGGTTGCTACTCTAGAATGCTATGCACGTCCTGATTGAAGCGGATTAGGTTGCTTACGTGTCCCAAGGGCCGACGAAGTGCGGTGGTGCGGATAATAAACCGGTCATATTCTGCAGGCGCCAAGCCTCTGGCCTGACCGTGTGAGAAGAGAGAATCAATTTCTCTCATTTCCAGCTTCTCTTATGTAATCGCGGATGGTATCGGCATGGTATTCAGTACTCCTAGAAATTGCCGTGTCGCTCGGATGCCTAGAGAGAGTTGTCTTGCGGAACTTCGCCAACAACAGACAGTTTCGAGGATGGTGCTGCTCTAAGAAACCACCGCACGTCCGGCCGTCGAGTCTTCGTTCAAATGTCTGATGCGCGCCTCGATCTTCCGGAGCGCGGCCTATCTGAGCCAGCTTCCTAATCAAGGAAGCCTTGTATGCCGGGTTGAATTTCTGCGGTGGTTGCACTCCGTAACACTAATGGTAGAGCTTCGTGAGCAAGCCGATTGCTTTAGTCACTGGATCCAACGGATTTATCGGAAGCGCCTTGATTCGCGCTCTCGATAACGCGGGATGGTCAGTACGTCGGGCGGTCCGAGTGGCAACTGGCCAGGCCGGCGAGGTTGTAGTTGGCTCGATTGGTCGAGCAACTGTCTGGGAAGATTCCGTAAAAGGCGCGGACGCGGTCATTCACCTCGCGGCTCGGGTCCATGACAATGCCGGGAACAAGCTGGAAGAGTCCTACCGGGAGGTCAACACGGCGGGAACACTTTCGCTGGCCGCGGCCGCGGCCAATCTCGGCGTTCGCGACTTCATTTTCGTCAGCACTGTCCTTGTTCATGGAAGAGCGAACATGGGCGCGCCATTGCGTGAGGCGGATCCGCCGTTACCCGACACTGCGTATGCCGCTTCCAAACTCGCGGCCGAACAAGGACTCAGAGGTCTGGGAAGCTCTATGCGGATCACCGTCGTTCGGCCGCCACTGGTCTATGGTCAAGGCGCCCGCGGCAATTTCGCACTGCTACAAAAAGCAGTGCTTGCAGGAATTCCGCTTCCGCTTGCCGACATAGACAACCGACGTGCCTTTGTTTCGCGAGACAATCTGGTCTCATTCGTCCTCCATCGGCTCTGCAATTCTGGCGCTGCTTTTGATACTTTTTTCGTCGCTGACGACGAGCAAGTATCGACTTCAGAGTTCGTCAAGCGGCTCGCCAGAGCTGCCGGCAAAAGTGAGAGGATGTTCAGTTTGCCCCCATCCGTACTCCGCCTCTTGCTTAAGGCAAGCGGCCGCGGAGGGACCATCGGTAGCTTAACGGGTTCGTTGGAGCTAGATATTGCCAAGGTATACCAAGCCGGATGGCGGCCCGTCGAAACTCTAGATGAGGGCCTTCGGCGTTCGTTCTTGACGTGCGCGCCCGATGCGCCGACCTCCCCTCTTAGGACCATGAGGCGAGTAGCTTAGCGTGTGAGTTGTTTCTGAGAGCTGCCGTTGGCAGGAATGGTCGCGCTGTTCACAATTGCGAGCTAGAACTCTCGCAGTCCGGCCGCCACAGCATCTTTGGCGGCCTAGCTGGGGAGAATAGCCCGCTAGTTGGACAAAACAGAAAGAATTGCGACGCAAGCGATGCGATGACGAACCGGACCGCGCGATCGAAAATGAATTATGCTTCGTCTTTGCCCACACGGCGTGTCGCAATACTGCTGGGGACTTGGAATGGAGCCTCCTATCTGCTCCAACAGCTAGACTCCTACGCTAGGCAGACCCACAGCGACTGGTGCCTCTACGTCTCGGACGACGGGTCTAAGGACGGCAGCCTAGATGTGGTCCAGCATTTCAGATCTAGGGTGTCGCAACCCGTCGAGGTGGTCGTCGGGCCTCAACGTGGATTCGCTGCGAACTACCTTAGCCTTGTCAAAAATCCGACTGTTCAAGGCGACTATTTTGCGTTCAGTGATCAAGACGACATTTGGCACTCAGACAAGCTTGAGCGCGCTTTGGCTTGGCTGGAGAAGATCCCTGACGTAGTGCCAGGACTTTATTGCTCACGTACCGACCTCGTCGATGCTTTTGGTGCGCCACTGGGGCGCTCATCGCTGTACACACGTCCACCAAGCTTTCAGAATGCGCTGGTTGAGAACATTGGCGGCGCTAACACCATGGTGTTCAATCGGGCCACGAAACAGCTATTAGAGCAAGTCGAGGGTGACATTGTATCACATGACTGGACCGCGTACCAACTCGTGACGGCCGTCGGAGGACAGATCTGGTATGACTCGAACCCGAGCCTTTGCTACCGTCAGCATACGTCAAACGCGGTCGGGTCGAACCGAGACTTGTCGGCGCGCCTGCGGAGGATCCAAATGCTGTTCGCCGGACGGTTTGCTCAATGGACTGAGATCAACATCAGTATACTTCGCAAATTTCTGCCCCAGATGACACCAGAAAGCCAAAGAAGCTTACAGTTCTTTATGAAAGCGAGAGCCGGCGTGCTGCCGTCTCGGATCTACAACTTGAAGAGGTCGGGGGCTTATCGCCAGACAGTTCTCGGTAACCTTGGTCTTGTGATAGCCGCAATGTTCAGAAGGCTTTGAAAGATGGGGGATTGCGACGATGACGGAGAGTGGGTGCCGTCCCATTTTGGTCACTGGCGGTGCAGGTTTTATCGGTGCGAACTTCGTACTTGACTGGTGCGCGTCGGTTGGTTCGCACGTGGTCACCCTCGACAAGCTGACCTATGCCGGCAATATAAACAATCTGATGGGGCTACACGGGAATCCGGAGCATGCCTTTGTTCACGGCGATATCGGCGATGCCGATCTAGTTAGATCGCTGCTGGCTCGCGTGAAGCCAAGCGCAATCGTGAACTTCGCCGCCGAGTCGCACGTTGACCGGTCCATTCATGGCCCTGAAGATTTCATCACCACGAATATCGAGGGTACGTTTCGTCTGCTTGAATGCACCCGGGAATATTGGCTCCAGCTCCCCGCTCACGAGCAAGACAGTTTCCGATTCCTGCACGTGTCTACAGATGAGGTGTATGGCTCGCTCACTCCGACCTGCGCGCCATTTAGCGAAGCCAGTCCTTATATGCCTAACAGCCCCTATTCAGCGTCCAAGGCGGCGTCCGACCACTTAGTAAGGGCCTGGCACCACACGTATGGGCTGCCCACCTTAGTTACGAACTGTTCAAACAACTATGGACCGTACCAATTTCCGGAGAAGCTAATCCCACTGGTGATTGATCGAGCTCTTAAAGGCCAGCCGCTTCCGCTTTACGGTGATGGTCAGCAGGTGCGTGATTGGCTCTATGTAGGCGACCACTGCAGCGCGCTTCGCCACGTATTGGCCGCAAGCCAACCTGGAGAGACCTATAATGTGGGGGGAGGTAACGAGAAAACTAATCTTGAGGTTGTGAACGCAATCTGCATGATCCTCGACGGCATAAGGCCGCGCTCGGATGGGAGATCCTATGCTGAACAAATACAATTTGTGAAAGATCGACCCGGTCACGACCGACGTTATGCCATAGACGCAGGAAAGATCAGGCGTGATCTTGATTGGCGGCCGAAGGAGACCTTCGAGACAGGAATAGCCAAGACCGTTGGCTGGTATCTCAACAATGCGAGCTGGGTCTCGGACGTAACAAGCGGCAGCTATAGAGATTGGGTTAAGAAGCACTACGCATGAGACTCCTGGTCTTCGGGAAGAATGGACAAGTCGGTACGGAGCTGCAGCGCATATTGCCCGCGAATCGCAATGTTACGCTCGCTGGCCGAAGCGATGCGGACTTCTCCCGGCCAGATTCTGTGCGAGCTTTCTTGGCGGATCGATCGCCGGACGTCATTATTAACGCCGCCGCCTATACCAATGTCGATCGAGCGGAAGACGAGCCGGAGCAAGCGCGCGCCATCAATGTGGACGCTGTCTGTGCTCTTGCGGAGTTTGCTCGCTCACGAGGTATTTGGTTAATCCACTACTCTACCGACTATGTATTCGATGGGGTTTCCTCTTCGCCCTATGTGGAGATGAGCAAGACTAACCCGCTCGGCGTGTACGGACTCACAAAACGCCAAGGCGAGATTGCGATCGAACACTCAGGATGTCAGCACCTGATCTTTCGGACGACTTGGCTTCATGCGCCTCATGGTGTCAATTTCATTAGAACTATCCTGCAGTTGGCGCGGGTTCGCGATCACCTAAGGATCGTCGCTGACCAGATTGGGTCACCGACTGGCGCTGACATTGTTGCCAACGTGACCGCCCGCGCTCTGGAGCATATCCTTGCGCGGGAGGTGCGATCAGGCATCTATCACCTCTCCTGCACAGGCGCGACTACCTGGTATGGCTATGCGCGCTACCTCTTAGAGGTGGCGAGCAGGTGCGGCGAAAAGCTCGCCTGTAGCCCCGAAGCGGTTGTGCCCATAACATCGGCGGACTATGGCTCGCGTGCTCGCCGCCCCCTCAACTCAAGGCTAGATAGTACTAAGCTGATCCAGCAGTTTGGGGTATCGTTGCCGGATTGGCGGGCAGGCGTCGAGCGCACCGTCCACGCATTGATTGAGAAAATGAAATGACGCGCAAAGGCATAGTACTTGCGGGTGGGTCTGGCACCCGCCTTCATCCGGCGACCTTATCCGTTTCCAAGCAGTTGCTTCCTGTCTACGACAAGCCAATGATCTATTATCCGTTGACGACCCTCATGTTGGGCGGATTGCGCGAGATCTTGATCATCTCCACGCCGGAAGATACGCCCCGCTTTCAGCGGCTCTTGGGTGACGGTCACCAATGGGGCATCAATCTCGCCTATGCGGTGCAGCCGTCTCCCGACGGGTTGGCTCAGGCGTTCTTAATCGCCCATGACTTCTTAGCCGGGCACCCGTGCGCCATGGTGCTCGGCGATAACATTTTTTTTGGCCACAGCTTCGATCAACTGTTAGCGCGAGCCGATGCATGTAGTGAAGGGGCGACGATCTTCGCATATCACGTCCAAGACCCTCAACGCTATGGTGTCGCGGAATTCAATTCAGAAGGTCGAGTGGTGAACATCGAGGAGAAGCCGGAGCGACCTCGGTCCTCATACGCGGTCACCGGCTTGTACTATTATGACCATACGGTGGTCGAGCGGGCATTGTCTCTCAAACCCTCGGCACGTGGCGAGCTGGAGATCACCGACCTCAACCAGTCATATCTTCGGGACGGGCAGCTCAGACTGGAGGTCATGCGTCGTGGATACGCTTGGCTTGACACAGGCACACATGACTCGCTGCTCGAAGCAGGCCAGTTCATCGCGACCTTGGAGAAGCGTCAGGGATTTAAAGTAGCTTGCCCTGAGGAGATAGCCTGGCGCAAGTCGTGGATCAACGATGAGCAGTTGCTCGCGCTGGCTGCGCCATTGGGGAAAAGCGGCTACGGACACTATCTCGAAAACCTGACCCGGGAACCAACGCTGAAATAGACAAGTGGTTTGTCCAACATACAGTGCTGTCTATTCAACGTGTCCCCTTCAACTACACTCGCCACTATCAATGAGCAGAGCTGCGTGGTCCTTTTTCGGAGCTCCAGCGTGCATCAGCGCCGTTTGGTTGAGACAGCCGCTTCCTCAACATAGAAATGCGATCCGGTGCTGCGCCGCCGCTCCAGTTGGAGCCGCGCCATATGTGGGGAATTGCATCTGCTTCACGGATGGAGGTGACCGATGGCGGCCGCCTAGCAGTCGTCCTGCATAGCCCGGCTTGAGGATCGGCAAGAATCAGCTATCGAGACTTGCCGTTGCCGAATGTTCCGTGAGGGGGCGGGGCCGTGCCGTAAATGGCCTCAGATTGACTTCCCCAAGATCGCCGCCGATGCTTGCTCGGAACAGTTGTGGGGTGGTAAACGTGAAATCTTCTTGGGAGCCGGACGAGTATGAACTACCCCGACTTTACGAACGCGCTTCGCCGCGAGATTGTCTCTAACATTCGGAACAATTATCACGACAATTGGGACGGCGCCGAGCGCGGTCCGGAGCCTCCGCCGGACGGCTATCCCGCCCTACGAGCCCTTGTCGCACCACTGCGACGGTGGGCAGAAAGGTTCGGAGCGGCGTATCGAAGGCTTCTAAAGCCAATATTGAGCGACATACGGCGCTACTTCCAACCAGCTCGGCCCTACCTAATCCGGACGCACGGCGTTGAGCCGATGCAGTACCTATTCGACAGGCTCGAGGATCAGGCCTCGCGCGATCTTCTGGTTAAACTGGCGGCTTTCCGCCTAATGGGGCATCGCCGCGTCAAACTGCCCCGCAATAATGATGAGTTCTGGCAGAACGAAAATCGCATTGCTACGCTGCCGGCGGTCGCGGACCCTGTGCAGGTCGAATTCATGAATCTTGCGCTGACGCCCCGTGATCTAGGTCCCATCGGATACGACGCACGACTATTTGGTACAGCCCGCGGCATTGCGATGGTCTACCTGCAGCGGCAGTACGACCTGGAACGTCTCGGGGGGATTTGCAGGGTCGTGCCCGGCGACGTCGTCCTCGACGCGGGAGGGTGTTGGGGAGACACCGCTGTGTATTTTGCCGAGCGGACAGGACCTAGCGGTAAGGTTGTGGTATTTGAATTCATCCCGAGCAATCTGGTCATGCTGCGCCGGAACCTCGACCTCAATCCTCAGCTAAAAGACCGAGTCACGGTGGTCGACCGCCCCCTCTGGAGCGTTCCGGGCCAGGAGCTGTTCTACGTCGATTGGGGCCCTGGAAGCCGCGTCAGTTTCAACAAATTGCGCGAGGACTTCCCCGATACGAAAACGTGCACTACCACGATCGACAACTTCGTTGATCAGTCTGGGCTTGAGCGCGTCGACTTCATCAAGATGGACATCGAGGGCGCCGAGCCATATGCTCTACGGGGTGCGGAGCGCACAATCCGAAAGCACCGCCCCAAATTGGCCGTCAGCCTCTACCACAGCATCGATGACTTCAATTCGATACCACGCGTCATCGACGGCTTCGACCTCGGCTATCGCTTCTATCTAGAGCATCATACGATCTATGAGAATGAGACAGTTCTATTCTGCATTCCGGAAGGCCGCGCTGGATGAAAAAATGGAATTTCGAGAACACGAAGGATACACCGCTCGGCCGCGTGACCGAAGAAGCTGCTGCCCGATTTGAGACTCTTGGCTATTCTCCGGCTGACTTCTATGAACAGTGGCCTTGCTTTCTCGGCGCCAAGCAGATCGGCCGCTTTATGTCGATGCACGACTGCTATATGCGAACGCTCGGCCTCGCGGGTCACATGGCTGAGGTCGGAGTCTATCGCGGTGGGATGACGATGTTTTTGGCAAAGCTCAGCTTGCTGTATGAACCTCACGCAACGACCCAGGTGCACGGCTTCGATCTGTTCGACATGGACCTCCCCCGGATCGATGACGGACCGCAGTATATCGAACCCTATGAGCGCATCCGCGAAATGATCGAAGTGCAGGGCTTGCAGCGATATGCCATTCTGCATCAGATGAATGTGGTTACGAAGCTGAGAGACTTCTTCACCGAGTATCCTCATCTGCAGTTCAAGCTTGTCTTCCTCGACGCCGGAGTCTACGACGTTGTCACTACATGCATCCGTGAGTTCTGGCCGCGCCTTTCCAATCGCGGGATAATGGTTTTCGACCAATACAACCACGAGGCTGCACCCGAAGAAACCAGGGCCATTAGGGACTCATTACCCGCTGAGGCCATTATTCGTAGTTTCCCAAATGGATGGATGCCGACTGCCTATGTCGTGAAGGGAGAGCGCGCTTAGGGCGGAAACGAAGAATGAAAGCCACCCGCCTAGCCATTCCTGATGTCGTACTGCTCGAGCCGACCGTCTTTGATGACGTTCGGGGAGGATTTTTCGAGAGCTTCAATAAGCGGGACTTTATGCGCCTGGTGGGGGTGAGTACTGAGTTCGTCCAGGACAACCATTCGATCAGCGGTAAGAACGTTTTGCGCGGACTTCACTACCAGGTGCCCCCGCACGCGCAAGGTAAACTGGTTCGTGTAGTTCGTGGTGCGATCTTCGATGTCGCCGTTGATCTCCGTAAAGACTCTTCTAGCTATGGCCGTTGGGTCAGTCAGCAATTGAGCGCTGAGAACCGGCGGCAGATCTGGATCCCGCCCGGTTTCGCCCACGGCTTCCTTGCAATAGAAGACGGCACAGAGGTTCTGTACAAGACTACAGCGTACTATGATCAATCCAGCGAGCGTGTAATCCCTTGGAATGATCCCCGCCTCGGCATTCATTGGCCGACGCGCGCACCGATCCTGTCTCAGAAGGACGCCGCTGCTACAACGGAGGATCAGCCCGAAGACAATCTTGGCAGTGCTTCCTCTCGAACGATGGGAGACTGAATCCAGCCCGCCGAATCGGCGAGAGGCGGCCCTCTTGGAACTTTCTGTCAGTCCGGCCGTTGCGTGCTCGATCAGCGTTCCGAAGGTGAGAGTCTCCATGCCCTTAAATGTCTTTTTTGCTTACATCGCGATCCGCGAACTCTTTAACCAGCGTGACGCCGAGATCTGGGACGACTGTTGGCGCGGCAAAAATCGATGGGCGTCCTGACGCAAAGAGCCAGAAGGGGCCTCGTTACCTCCGGGCGAGATCGTTCCGGAATGGTGGCGACATCGAGCGGAATCAGCGGTCTGGTTCTCAACGTCGTCAAGGATTGACTGCTTGAACTCGAAAGCGGGCGAGCGGGGCGGGAAGCTTGCTGCTGCAACTGGACTTGATTGTCCTCGACAGCGGCCGTGACGTGCCCCCGCCAATTAGGCCAGTCTGAGCTGGAATTTTCCAATTATGATCCCCGGTCGGGGAGAGGAGAGTTCCATCAAAGCATCGAAGTTTTCCGAGGCGCACATTGCGTTCGTTCTCAAGCAGGCCGAAGGGCGGTGCGGCGGTTGCCGAGGTATGCCGCAAGGCCGGGATCAGCCAGGCGACGTATTTCAATTAGAAGAAGAAGTATGCGGGCCTGATGCCCTCGGAGATGAAGCGGCTGCGCCAGCTCGAAGAGGAAAATGCCAAGCTGAAGCGGATCGTCGCCGACCTGTCCCTGGACAAGGCGATGCTTTAGGATGTGCTCTCAAAAAAGCTCTGAGGCCTGGCCGCAAGCGCGAGCTTGTCGACAAGGTGCGACATGACTGGAAGGTCTCGGTCAGGCGGGCCTGTTCGACGCTTCGGATCGATCGCGCACTTTACGTCTACAAGTCGGAGCGCGGCGACCAGGCCGTTCTCAAAGGCCGGATCAAGGAGATCTGCGAAACGCGTGTGCGATACGGCCCCCGCCGGGTTCATGTCCTGCTGCAGCGTGACGGCTGGACCGTCAACGTCAAACGCGTCTACCGCCTGTATCGGGAGTTAGGCCTGCAACTGCGCAACAAAACGCCGAGGCGCCGTGTGAAGGCCAAGCTGCGGGACGACAGGACGGAAGCGCGCCAGATAAACGAGACCTGGGCGATGGACTTCGTTCACGACCGGCTCGCTACCGGTCGCAAGATCCCAAGATCCGAGTGCTCACCATTGTGGACATCTTCAGTCGGTTCTCGACAGCCTGCGCGGCGACGATCAGGATGAGAACTCGTATTGCCTCACCCAAGTTGTTCCCGAGCCGATTTTCGTTTTTTCCTGTCAAGTGACGCGATGCCGCGCATCGCGCAATTGTCCTTTCCGGCATGGCAGCCCGATGGCGGCGCGCGCGGGCGCCGTCAAGGTTGGCCGTCGGATCGACCTGGAGGCTGGCGCCGAAGTCGACAGGCCACACCTTGACGGTGACGAGCACGACGCCACGCTCGGTCCATCCGGATGGACTTTAGGTTTGCAAACCTACGGCTGATGTTGGCTCCGGACGCTGTGCGTCTGCGGGAGCAGCTTCGGAGGCTCCCGGATCTCGCCCGAACACGAGTTCATGTGCCATGGCGCTACGCCAGATCTTCAGGCGCCGTTGCACTGTGCGTACAAGCCCGTCCGGATATTCTCCGGGGTGCTCGGCCTGCAATCGGTCGAGCAACTGACGACCGGACAAGGACGGATCGGCGTCGAACCAGGAATGCAGATCATTGGTCACAGCGACGAGAGGGTCGGGACGGCGCCGGCCGCGCTTTGCTTTCAGCTTCGGCTGAGATGTCGAACGAATCTCCCCACCTAGCCAGGCGGTGCGCAGCCCGGCGACGAAGCTGTCGAGCGGCACCGTCGGCCCCGACCTCGAGGTCGCGATCGACGCGTTGTCCGCCACGTCCGCGAGCGTAACAAGTGCTCGTTGCGTGCTGCGTATCTCTGCCAATAGCCGGATCGGATCGAGATCGGCACGAGGCTCGGCAATCCGCTCGCGCGATACGGCGTCCACACGACCATCAGTGAGCAGTCGGTCCCACGGCGTCAGCGGCTTGTGATAGCGCTTCTTCACCTGGGCGCCGTTGCGCGTCTTCTCAGCGAGCTTGAAGCACGGCTGGAAGGCATTCACGAACAGTCGAGCCGGCGCGTAGAGCTTCGCGAGTTGTTCGGCTGCCGCGATCCCTTCGTATCGGCGATATCCGACCATTCGCCGAACGGTGTCGCCGTTCTTCTGCTCAACGTGCGCCTGATCGTTCTTACGATACGGCCGACATCGCGTGAACTCGATCTTCTCAGTCGCGCAGTAGTCACGCACTGTCTCGTTGATGAACACTGTATCGTTGTCGGTGTCGAATCCCAGCAACGGGAATGGAAGTCTACGGCGGACCTCGCGAGTACATCCACCAGCACGGTCTGCTCGCGCTGTGGTCGCAGCGCTCGATCAATCGTGGCCGCGCTCACCCGCAAGAGAGATGTACGTACTTGGGCGGTGAGCGTTAGATGGCCGTGGCGCTCTATCGCCTCGATCAGTGTCGGTATGATCGCCTTCAAGCGCTTGCCGCATACTCGGTCCGACGCTTCCCAAAGCACAATCAGCGCCCCGCGCTCGGCTTCGCCGTAGATGCGCCGTGACGGCCGTGGTGCCTCACGGTTGCTTTGGGCCGGACCGGCACGCAATACGCGCATTGCGTGCTTCCGGTGCTAACCTGCCGCAGCGGCAAACTCGTCGATGATCCTCTTCTTGTCAGCCCGATTGCTTCCTCTGTAGCGTTCGCTCACCGCTGCCAGCAACTCGTCCCTTGTCGCCATGCTGATCCGCCTCATTCGGCCCTCCGCCCGGCTCCCGGCGCGGGAGCAACTCAAGGGAGGCAACAGTCATGATTCGGGAACTTTCTGGCGAGGCAATGTGCCTCGCGCTCGATCTTCACAAATTGACGCCGCAGATGCGACCAGCAGAAGGCGAGCGTGCCGGACAGCGCGTCCGCACGCGTCTCCCGGGTCATGGTCTTGTAGGCCTCATAACCATCGCAGTGGATGATGCCGCGATAGCCTCCGAGCAGTCTCAAGCCATAAACTGCGCCGCGGCCCGGTGCATAGGCATAAACGCCCCGGGCGGATCAGGTCCGGCCCAAGGCCTGTCATCGCGCGACAGCGCCCAGAAGTAGCCGGTCTTGGTCCGGCCGCGCCCGGGATCCAGCACCGGCGCCGGGGTCTCATCGACGCAGAGCTTCGGAGAGGCGAGCAGAAGCTCGCGCAGGCGATGTCACAGAGGCTTCAGCTCCTGGGCGGCGTAGCCGATCCAGAATGCGAGCGTGGAACGGTCGAGCGATATGCCGTGGGTCGCCAGCATCTGCGCCTGGCGGTGAAGCGGCAAATGCCAGTGATACTTTGCGTCAATGACATGCGCGACCAGCCGCTCGGCCGGCAGTCCTCCCTTGATAAATCGTTCCGGCGCGGCGTGCTGAAGGACGACGCCATGGCAGACGCGGCAGGCCAGCTTGGGCCGGCGGGTGACGATGACGCGATATTGCGCCGGTACGACGTCCAGCCTCTGGCTCTCATCGTGACCGATCTCAATGAGATCGCCTTCGCAGGACGGGTACCAGGTTGCAGCGCGCTTCAAGGTCTCGACGATGCGCGGCAAATGCTCCGGCAACTGACCGCGATTGGCCCTGCGCGCGGCAGCTCTCCTCTCGCGGGTTCTGGGATTGGCGCGATCCTCGGCAGCTTCGTCCGCGTCCAGCTTTTCCGAGGAGCGACCGAACTGAGCATCCTTCGCAAGCTTGAGAAACCGCTCGATCCGGGCGCAGCGGTCCAGCAGAGCCGCGGCAAAGGCGCGCAGCTCGGCCGGATCGCTCGGCAGCTCATCAGGCAAATCACTCATTGCCCCAAGTCTGCCATGCTTCGCGCTCCGATGCAGCGAAGATTTCTATCTTACGCAAGTGCTTTCGGCTGCGGGATTCGAGGCGCGTGCATGCGCGTCCAATCCATGCCGGCCAGAAGCGCCGCCAACTGCGTGCTGTTCATCCGCATGACGCCGTCCACGACTGGCGGCCACTTGAAGGCGCTGCCCTCGAGCCGCTTCCAAGACAGTACAAGGCCACTGCCGTCCCAGACGACGATCTTCACCCGATCGGCGCGCTTCGCACGGAAAACCACCGCCACGCCCTTCATCGGATCTTGGCCCAGCGTCTCCTTCGCCAGCAGGGCCAGACCATCCGCGGCCTTCCGGAAGTCGACAGGTCGGGTGGCAACATAGATCATGAGGCCCGCAGGCGCCGTCAGCATGAACACATCCGGCGCAATGCCACAAACACATCGCTCAGCACTGCAAGCCCAGGCGCTCCGCGCACCTCCACCCGTGCCCCCAGGAACTCAACCGTAACAACGACAGCCTCCGCCGATCCGGAGGGCTCCGCAGCCGCCGGTGGCGGCGATTCCGACACCAAAGGTACGAACGACGATGTCTCCGCCGAAGCCGGCAGCACCAGTTGCCCCAATCGCGCCCGGCGCCGCCAGTTATGCACCTGTTGGGAGCGGCAGCCGTGGCGGCGGGCGATATCCGTTACAACCGCGCCTGGCTCAAGGCTCTCCGCGGCGATCTGCGCCTTCAAATCATCAGGCCAACGCTTCCGACCCGCGCCAGCATACACTTCGATACGGGGCGGCAAAGGTCGTCTCATGTCGTCAGAATGGTCGTCCATTGTGAGCTTCCCTTCCAGAAGATGACTCTTCTAGCGATGCTCACAAAACGGCCACAGACAATCTCAAGGGCCTCGGCAATACGCTTACATATAACAAGTACGGATCTCAAATTCTTCCTATTAACGCTGCCAAGTAGAGTCCCAATTGATCTAGCCAAGACTGTCGATATACGCCGGAGCGGTACAGATAGAGTAAACTAAATGGCCTAGCCGCATCACGTGCCTTAGAAAATAGCCGAACAGTCTCTTGGTTCTCTGGAGATAAATGATCTTCAGCTATGCCCAACGCCTTTAGATTAGCTGCATTCCACCGGCTTACCCTCCCGGCGGCCAACTCGCGAAATCTGGTCATCCGGGCAAGCCAGCCGCCGCCCGCTCCGATGAGGTTCTCGGCATGCTGGCGGTACTCTATCGAAGGGACCGGATCATATCGAGCCAGACCGCCCGCGCCCGTCACGGTCAAATACACCCACCAGTCATGGGAAACGGGATCTCGACAACCAAATTCGACGAGAAGCTGGCGCGCGGCTCTATTGAAGCACATGGTGTTGCCTCCGCCGATATTTTGGACGAGAGCATTTCGAAAGCTCGGAGGGCGCCGAAATAGCGGTGAGAGCCCGATGTGACGTCCATTTCCATCTATCAGAGCCGTACGAGTAAAGTAGACAGCCGGGCTATCTGCCGGAACGCCAGTCAACCATTCAAGTGCTCGCTCGAGCTTATCATCCGCCCATACATCATCTTGATCACTAAACGAAAAGAAGTCGGCATCAATCGATAGGTCGCAAGCCAACGACATGAAGTTATGCGAATAGCCCAGCTGAGGGCCATGCCTAAAAGATACTTTGCGACTGTGTCTCTGCGCGAATTCTTCGATTAGAGAGATTGTTCTATCCGAAGATCCATCATCAGACACGTAAAGATCCCAACTTCCAATTGTTTGTCTCTCGTAGGAGAGAAGCTGGGAGGCCAGATGCCGCTCACCATTCCTGGTAGCTAGCAAAATTGCGACTGACGGCATGAGTAATCAGCCAATGTACGGCATCATATTGGTCGGCGCAGCCGACTATCTATAGAACAGAATCGTCAAACCGAACGCTTTCGCTTAAGGCGATGATAAAATACCAACACGATGGGCCATCGTTCGACTATCCGGTCCTTTAGACGTTGCAAGGAATAGGACGACGATCGCGCGTCGCCAACTGAACCGAAGCGAAGGGCGGGGCGGGTCTTCTTCAGCATTCGTGATAAAGCCAATGCCAAAGGCCAGCGCTCAACTATTTTGTCCTTCACACGCCGCCAAGAATACTCCGGTACGTCGCTGGCGTAGTCGATCGAGCGCGAGAACAATGCGGAGGCGAGGCGCTTTAAGAAGAAATAGAGATACAGCGGCGCAACCACGAGTAGATGCGTCCAGAACAGCGCTTTTGCTTTCCATGTCAAATGGGAAACGATCTTCCGTTTTGGAGCGAGCAGGACGTAACGCGAAAAGCCTACAACAGCTCCTACAAAGATCTCCCAATATCGCCATCCCATGTAAAGTGAGAAGTGGCGGTATCCATGAAGATGGAACAACCAAAGATCCTCGGAGCTGCGGCCGGAAAAGTGTCCCTGTCCGTGGACGCGATAATTCGACATATATCGGTCGATGCAGTAGAAATCACCGTACATGCCGTACATCATGTTGATAGTAATTTCGCAGCTGTATGGATCAGCTAGAGCTAACGGCGGTGAAAGTCCGAACACGTTTCGATAGACAATGCTGCTCAGGTGATAAACGCCTGCCATTCGCACCAGATCAGCGAGCTTCGCAACATTTCGACCAAAGCCCTTGTACGGGAAGAAATGCTCGCTTGGGCGGCCATCCTCGTAGACCTTCAGCACCCAGTGTGCGCACGCGACATATTGCTTGTTCTGGTCTAAAATACGGACTTGTTCTGCGAGCTTGCCAGTATCTGTCCAGTAATCGTCTCCCTCGAGGATGGCAAAATACTCGCCTCGGAGTGTTTGGAATCCTCGAATCGTATTCAGCTGTGTGTGAATGTGCCCGACATTGGTAGCATTGAAATAGCAGTTGATGATTCCAGGGTGGTGCCCCGCATAGTTCGAAACGATCGATTGCGTTCTATCAGTAGACGCGTCATCAATCACGTTGATCTCGATTTCGAAATCTCGTTCCTGGGACAAAATGCTATCGAGGGCCTCCGCTACGTATTGCTCATGATTGTACGTGATCAACATTACGCTTACTTTGGGACGAGGTGACCCCGGAAGGGACCGAGAGCTGTCCGTAACATTGGCCGTCGACACCTCCAATGCGTGCAGACGCTGCCGCGTTTGATGTAGCCGTCGCCAGAACGAAATGGAAGTCGGAGCAGGTGGATTTGGAAGTGGAGTGATCATGGAGAAGGCAGCTCTCCTTCCCAAACAGCGCAGCCGAAGCCCGTCTGTCCGAAACCATTGCCATTGTAGAAGAGGTAGATGCGGTTCTGAGTCCCCAATAGATAGGGGTAGCAGAGCATGGTGGAGTCCCATCCCTCGGCCGAGCGATCAATCCCGGCAAGATGATCGGCTCGCTGCCATTCTCGACCATTGGGAGAGAACGCATAGCCGATGCGATAGCTGCCCGCCCCGTCCCTGAAGTCCACTGAATCTCTAAAGCAGTACCACATGTGGTAAGCGCCGCCGACTTCGATCACAGTGGGACGAGCAATTGCCTCATTCGGATGCCGCTGCGGAATGACGAGGTCCCCAGGGCGCCTCCAATGAATTCCGTCGTCGGACTCGCCGTACTTGATGCCGTATACAGGCTCTAACCTGCCGTCGATCTGAACCCAACGAAGGCCTGAGACGTACCAGATCCTCCAAAGAGAATGGGACCGGATCACCCAAGGGGTAACAGACATCCAAGGCTCGAGGTGGGTTCGATCAAGGATCGGTCCATCGAAGGCGCGGACAAACGTAATGCCTCCGTCGAAGCTTTTTGCCAGCCCGGTTGTGTTGTGGTAAGGTATAGTTACACGCTGGTTCCAGCCGCTATAATAAAGCCAGATCTCGTCCTCGACGCTCATTGCACATGCTGGCATTATTCCATCATCATCGAACATCCCGATATGACCGTAAGGGATTATGGCCTGATCGTGAACCTGGAGCACCCTCGTCGGATCCTCTAGGGACACGTCGACAAAGAGGGGGTAGCTCCTACCATTGCTGTCTCGCGCTGCAAGATATACCCGCACTCGATCTGTGAGGGCAATTGCAACGGGCCCCTGAACGTGAGTGCGAGGGCGGGCGTCGGACGCAGGCAAGCAGAATGTGCGCCCCAATTTCTTCCAAGCCATCTTTCCCTTCCGAACATGCTTCGCTGCCAACAGAGGGTGGGGGCCAACTCTTGCACCTGGAGCATATTTTTGTTGCATGGCACGCCACGCGCGCATTAGGTAGTATTCTGCTTCCAACGGATTTTCAACCAGGAATCGGATCTCTGAACGTCACACGGGCGATCCATTTAAGTCTTGCGCGCGCAACCATTTAGCGGAATCGTGTCAGTCTAGCGATGCAACCTTAGATTATCCCGTTCCTGGAGCCAAAAGTCGCCCTCTCTCCCTGCCCAATCATCAACGAGCTGACCAGATGAGTTCCGAACAGCAAAGAACCTTTCAAATCGAGACGACTGCGTCGGAAGAACAGCAGAGCTACCGCCGTAGGCTCATCGAGCTATTTGAGCGCAGTCCGCTGCCGATCGACGAGAGGCTGTTCAATATCGGTATGTATACGAGAAGCTCTGTGCTCGTGAAATACCTGGTACTGAATGACATCTATCAACGGGTCAAACACCTTCCTGGCCAGTTTTTGGAGTTTGGGACGTGGTGGGGGCAGAACCTCATCATGCTTGAAAACCTTCGAGCGATTAACGAGCCCTTCAACAAGCAGCGCACGATCGTTGGGTTCGATACCTTCAATGGGTACAGTGGGTTCAGCGATAAAGATAGGCCGAGCGAGGTCTGGGCGGAAAGGTCCTACAGTACTGGGACAAGCTATGTAGACTATCTTCGGGAGCTGCTGGAATGCCATGAGGGCAGCAATGTCCTGGGGCAGGTGAGAGGTATGCATCGCCTCGTTGTCGGTGATGTTGAAGAGACCGCGCCGCAATACTTCTCGGATCATCCGGAGGCTCTCGTTGCGTTCGCCTATTTTGATATGGGCCTGTACAAGCCAACAAGGGCGGCGCTCAACGCCATCAAGCCGCATCTCCTATCGGGAAGTGTCATTCTGCTCGACGAGCTAACTTGGGCCGAGTCTCCCGGCGAAGCGATCGCCTTCAAGGAAGTATTTGACCGCGGTGAGGTGCTCGTCGAAAAGTGCGCTCTCTACCCGTCCAAAGCGCTTGTGACCATGCGTTGATCATGCGCTGGCATTGACCAGTGCCTGAAAATCACCCTCTTGAGACGCCGGCAGCGCAACAATCATGACGAAGCCCGATCCAGTCCTCGTTACGCGGCCGTTCCTTCCGCCACTTGATGAGTTCGTGCCGTATCTGAAGTCGATTTGGGAATCTAAGGTTCTCACCAACAGCGGACCATTTCACCAGCAACTCGAAAAGGCGTTGTGCGAGTATCTGGGCGTAACGCAGATATCGCTCTTTACGAACGGAACAATCGCCCTGGTCGTCGCCCTTCAAGCGGCGGGCATAAAAGGGAGCGTTATCACCTCGCCGTATTCGTTCGTTGCCACCAGCCACTCTCTCGTTTGGAATAGCATTAGACCCATCTTTGTCGATGTCGATCCAGTCTCGCTGAATTTGGATCCATCGAGAATTGAAGCCGCGATCGTGGAGGACACGACTGCAATCCTGCCCGTTCATTGCTACGGACACCCTTGCGACGTCAGAGCTATCCAAGCTGTGGCCGACAAGCATCATTTGAAGGTTATCTATGATGCTGCGCATGCATTTGGTGTCACCGACCGCGCAGGCAGTATCTTGCGTCACGGTGATCTCTCGGTCCTGAGTTTCCATGCGACGAAGGTCTTCAATACGTTTGAAGGGGGAGCGATTATCTCGCCCGACGAGAGGATGAAGCAGCACATTGATCATCTTAAGAACTTCGGCATTACCGACGAAGTCACGGTCGTAACTTCCGGACTTAACGGGAAGATGAGCGAAATTAATGCGGCATTCGGCCTGCTTCAGCTACGATACATAGACGCAGCACTGGCCCGCCGAAGGGAGATCGACGCGAGGTATCGGGATCTGCTTCGTGAGATCCGGGGCATCCGATGTTTAGCTCCGCCCAGAGAAGTCACAGGGAACGGAGGGTACTTTCCCATTCTCGTCAACTCCGACTATCCTCTCAGCCGAGACCAGCTATTTCAGAAGCTTGCAGACCATGATATTCGTGCACGGCGATACTTCTTCCCGCTTATCTCAAATTTCCCAATGTACCGCGACGATTATTCGGCCCAACCAGCCAATCTGCCCAACGCGAACGATGCGGCCTCCAGAGTACTATGCCTGCCTATCTATCCCGGACTTTCTGATGAAAGAGTAGAGGCTATTGCTACGGTCATAAGATCTGTATCCGAGTAGATCCTCTTCTTCGTGAATTCACTCGTTATGGCGCTTTTCGGGAGAGAGATATCGTGCCCACAGCTGTCGCAAAAACAAAGAAGCTCGTGCTTTTCGGTACAGAGGATTTTGCAGACATTGCGTATGAGTACTTTACGCACGACTCAGCTTACGAGATCGTAGCGTTCACCGTTGACAGAGCATACCTTAAGGAAACAGAAAAATTTGGTCTTCCGGTTATTGCCTTCGAGGACATCGAGACGGTTGTTAGGCCCGAAGAGGCCGATTTCTTTGCCGCGATTGTCTACGCTAAGCTTAACCGCTTGCGGCAAGAGATTTGTGCAAAGGCGAAGGCAAAAGGTTACAGACTAGCGAGCTATATTAGCAGTCGTGCGTTCGTGTGGCGCAATGTCCTAGTCGGCGAACATTGCTTTGTCTTCGAAGACAACACCATCCAGCCTTTTGTAACCATCGGCGACAACGTCGTTCTCTGGAGCGGCAACCACATTGGCCATCACTCGAAGATCGGGAATCACTGCTTTCTGACATCCCATGTTGTTGTCTCAGGATGGTGTCAAATAGGCGATCATGTCTTTATTGGTGTGAATACAACTCTTGCGAACAACACGAAGATTGGTGAAGTTAGTTGGATCAATCATGGTGCGTGCCTAAGTGGAGACGTGCCGTCCAAGTCTCTTGTCAAAACGGGAAGCAGTGAGATTGTGCCGCTAAACGAAGCCGTATTGTTCCGTAGCCTCAGTCGTTCGAGTCGTGCACGCTCGCAATAGGTCAGGGAGTCACGCGATCAAGCTGCGTCTTCTGACTAATCTCGCCGAGAATATCAGCGCAATTCTCTGTCAGCAGTCTCTCTAGTATGCTCTTGGATGAGCCTTGATAGTCAGACAGAAAGTTGAGAGTTAGCCCTGCTCGAGCGAACGGGGCGGCCTCATAGAGTGCCCGTCCCCCTGGCGGGTTGATATAGTGTTGTGCGCCGACTCGCCTTGCAATTTCAATTATTCGATCCTGAGCTTTGAGCTCGGAAGGTACATCAAGAGCGCTTGAGAGAACAATGGGTCGCGAGAGGCCCAGCATCTTGGTTGTATTCCTTAAGTTTTCGACCAGATAGTCCGTCGGCGAGCGCGTGAAATCTAAGACCGAGCAGCTTAAGTCGGGGGCTCGCGCTTGCAGGTTCAACAAGCACGGGAACCGGCGGAATTGTTCAATCAGCGCCTCTCGCGCAGAGGGAGGGAATCTAAGATCGCAAATGCGGGTGGAGTCGCGGTCGCCTTTCTCCAGTGGAAGTGTCAGCCAGTCCGGCTGCTCTCGGCTGCTCGTGATCCTATTGCGATGTACGTAGCCTCGCCGCGGAAACTGAACGCAGTCCAGAACTACGAATAGATCCGCTGCTGCAAAGAGCCGGAAATAACCTGCATAGGGAAAAAAGTATGGCTGCATAATCGCAACACGCTGGGACATAGGGCGCCTCTGGAACGTTGGCATCTTTTGATCGCTAGTCTTCGCAGTCGAAGCGCGGCGCGATGACTGGAGTGGCTGGAAATCGTTCGGCGGCCAGTGCGTTTGGAAGCTAACGGCCAAGCCGCGCCAGTCGTCGACGAACGATGAAGCGTGTTTCGACCGCGCCCCTAGTTGTTACTCCACGTCCGGCGGAAAGTGGCCTCGATCTGCTCTTGCGTTGGAAAGTTATCGTAATATTGCTCGCGAGCAACCGACCGGATGTAAGCGGTCGGATAGGCGCGATCTACAAAGGTCGGCTCATCGCCGTTGTCGAACCGTGTGGAGATCGCGATACGGCAGTTGCCGAGCTTTCCTTCAAGGGAACTGCGGTGAACTGTAAAAACGGACATAAAGATTACGTCGCCGACATTGACTTCGACTGGAACAAAATCAGATTGGTTGTAGAACTCCGGCTCAACTTCGGACGTCGACGTGCCGTGTTTGATAGTCGGCAGCACCCCGAGCTTGTGTGTGCGCGGGATGACCTCCAACGGAAAGTTGTCCTTGTTCACGTCCACTAACGGAAACCACACAACGACCCCATCCAGACTGCCTTGAACGGAAGGAAAGTCCTGGTGTGTAACAAACCCGAAATATCCGTTCGGAATCCTAAGCTCGTGCGCCATAATGTGCACGACGTGCCCACCGGGGAGAAAAATGTCAGTCCAGCCGAACTTGCCCTTTAGAAAGTTTACTATGTTGTGATGATGGGCTAACCTGTGTGTCTCCTCCTTACGCCAAAGCGCGCCAAGCACTCTTTTATATCGGTCGATATCCGCGCCATGGAGAGCTTTGAGAGCAGAGAAGACATCGTTATGCTCTCCGGGAGCCGACACACCCCGTAACTGGTCTTCGATCGTCTTTTTCATCGAATGCAGGAACTGTGCGATTGCCTCTTTGTCCAATAGTTCTCTCGCGACGAAAAATCCGTCGGCGTTGAAGGCGTCAAGTTCTTTCGACATAAGGTTGCTGCTCCAGTCAGGCAAATTGGATCGAGACACTAGCACACGGTAAGATAGTTGAAATGCCTCCATCTGTCAGCGCTTTTGTCCCTCTTTACAATCATGAAAATTTCGTTCGGGGGACATTGATAAGCGCTATCAACCAGACCGTGCCTCCGGACGAGGTGGTCGTTATTGACGACGGTTCGACCGACAAGTCTCTTGCGGTTGCAAGATCGGTTGGCAATCCAGCAATTCGGCTGATTGAGGGCGAACGTAATGTCGGTGGGCCCGCGACCATGCGTGGGCTAAGCGAGTGCCGGGGCGACTGCATAGCCATTTTGAACTCTGATGACACCTGGGAGGCAGAGAAGCTAGAGAAGCAAATCGACTACCTCGCAACTGCGCCCGCCTGCGGGGTGGTGTTCACGCTCGTGAATCTGATCGATGATGATGGAAAGCCGTGGCGCGATCGCACGAACCGCCATATGTCGCGGTTCGACGTCACGAATCGCAGCCGCACGGCTTGGCTCCGCCATTTCTTCCATTCCGGCAACGCATTTTGCGCTTCCAGCGCCATGGTGCGCAAAGAATGTTTCGACTCTCTCGGGTTGCTGGACGGCCGCTATATACAGCTCCAAGACCTGGAAATGTGGGTGCGATTGGCGATCGCGGGTTACGAGATTCATATAATTGAAGAGCGGCTGACTAACTATCGCTTGACACGTCGCGGAACGAACATGAGCTTCAGCTCGTCTCGGAATCAAGCTATTTATGCAATGGAGTATGCGCGGCTCCTGAGAAATTTTTGGAAGATTCGAACGCTCGATGAGCTAGTAGAGATATTTCCGGGCGTGAAGGTGTCCGGTCGGGCTGATAACTCTCTCATTTTGTTTTATCTGGCGCGATATGCAGCTGCGCAACCGACGCTGCACCATCGGCTGTTCGCCATAGAAACCATGGCGCAGTGGGGAGGCAATTTTGAGTCAATGTGCCTCGCTGCCTCGTGTGAAGGGTTCTCGAGAGAGGATTACCTAGATTTCATAGCCGGGTGGCCGAACAAACAGGCGCTTCTGTTCGGAATTCGACTTAGGGCACTAGATATTTTGAATTCGTTCGTCCGGTACGACGTTCAGCAGCGGATAAAGACACTCATCTTCGGCCGCTAGGATCTAGCTACCAAGTGCGTTCGCTGAGTCGGCCGCGGTTGCGTTGGTCGGAGATGGCCGTGAGAAGTGTTGCCGGAACCTGGTCCGGGTCTGACGCAGGTCAGTCGGTCGGTCTGCTCGCGTCTGTATTCGATCACTTCCAGCGCTCTGGTCTGCCCGGAATATATGAACGGATTAGTCAGCGGCTTCCCGTGCGCTGAGCTATCGCCGAAAGTTGGTGACGTCGGGAATCGGAAAGGCGGCATATCGCGGGGGTGCTTGACGCCTCCACTTCTCCACCGAAGGAGCGATATGCCGTGTCTAAAGATAACATCATCAAGCTGATTGAGCCAGGAAACGTCGACGACCAACTCACCGAAATCTTGCGCAATGGGGCGCGCACTTTGTTGGCCCGGGCGGTCGAGGCCGAGGTGGCAGACTTTCTCGGCAAGCATTCCGATTTGAAGACCGCCGACTTCCACCAGCGCGTCGTCCGGCGCGGTCACCTGCCGGAGCGGGAGGTGATGACTGGTATCGGTCCGGTCGCCGTCCGCCAGCCGCGTGTGCGCGATCGCGAGGCGGCCGCCGCCGATCCCGAGCGTATCCGGTTCTCGCCGTCGATCCTGCCGCCCTATATGCGCCGATCGAAGTCGATCGAGACGCTGCTACCGACCTTTACCTGAAGGGGATCTCGACCGGCAACTTCTCCGATGCACTGGCGGCGCTGCTCGGCAAGGATGCTGCCGGGTTGTCGGCATCCGCATCGGACGTCTGAAGGACGGTTGGCTCGACGAGCACGCTACGTGGCAAAGGCGCGATCTGTCGGCCAAGCGCTACGTCTACATCTGGGCCGATGGCATCTATCTCCAGGCGCGCCTCGAAGACGAAAAGCAGTGCATCCTGGTGCTGATCGGCGCGACGCCGGAAGGCCGCAAGGAACTGGTCGGCTTCACCGATGACGCCCGCAAGAGCGCGCAGGACTGGCGCGATCTGCTGCTCGATCTGAAGCGGCGCGGGCTCGATGTGTCGCCGCGGCTCGTCATCGCCGATGGCGCGCTCGGGTTCTGGAAAGCCGCCGGCGAGGTCCGGCCGAAAACGCGCGAGCAGCGCTGCTGGGTGCACAAGACTGCGAACGTGCTTGCCAAGTTGCCGAAGAGCCAGCAGCCCAAAGCCAAACGCGCGTTGCAGGAGATCTGGATGGCCGAAACCAAGGCCATCGCCGAACTGGCGTTCGACGCGTTCGTGGAGAGCTACGCGCTAAAATACGCGAAGGCGGCTGACTGCTTGAGCCAGGATCGAGACGCGTTGCTCGCTTTCTACGACTTCCCGGCCGAGCACTGGAAACACCTGCGAACGACCAATCCCATCGAAAGCACCTTTGCCACCGTGCGCCATCGCACGATCCGATCGAAGGGCTGCCTGTCCAACAGGACCGCGCTCGCGATGGTCTTCAAACTGCTCGAGGGCGCGCAGAAAAGCTGGCGCCGCCTCGATGGCCACAACCAGTTGCCAAAACTCGTTCTCGGTGTGACATTCAACGACGGGATAGAGGTCATCGCCAAACCGACTGACCGTCAGCCCGTAACCGCCTCCGCCTGACCGGCCCGTCCGTCACCAAAATTTGGCGATAGCTCCCGTGCGCTTCCGTCAAGCAACTGCGGTCCAGTGCTCATATGCTTGGCTCGGAGAACCATACCGCCGGTTACGCCGACGCCTAGGACGTACATCCATCCTTCGTGGAAATCGAATAAATGAGAGTTTAGCAACGAGCTCACCATATTCTGCACCACCACTAGTGATCCCGCGAAGGCCGCAAGAGACTTCACACCGAACATTCGGAGGTGCGCGATCCACATGGCGTACAACACTAAGACGCCGAGAAAGCCCCACTGGACTGCCACGTTTAGCGTCTGATTATGCGGGTTGCTAACCACGTCTGCGGCGAGCCCGGTCTTACCGGCCGCGTCCTGCTCGAACAGGATCCGAGTTGAGCCGGTGCCGTGTCCGAACAGGGGCGCTTGGACAATAAACTTCAACGACCGTACCCAAAAGCCGAGACGCTGTGCGGTTGAGGTGATCTCGTTGTGCTCATATCCTTGGTATTCGACCGGGATATGGGATACCCGTTCTCGGAGGTAAGGTGAGGTGAACCACACAGCGACAGTCAGAACGGCTACTCCAGTTAGCAGTAGAGCCGCGGTCCGCGCACGAAGGTGTCGTACCGCGAACAGCACCAGCAGTACCGGCGTGTAGACCAGTGCAGTCCGCGCGGACACGACGAACATCATGTTCGCGAAGAAGGCTAAAATGAGAGCCAAGCAGGCGAGCGCCAGTCTCCACTTGCGGTCACTAGCGAACGTCAGAGCTGGTGAGGCAAGTGCAACCATGCAAAGTGCGAACTCCTGACTCTGGTCTATGTAGTTCTTGACCGGCACACCGTCGCCAAGCGTGACACTGATCTTAAGCCAAGGTGCGAACAGCACTACAAAGGAAAAGGCAAGAAGCAGTGTGCAGGAGGCAAGAAACGCTACTACGACCCAAAGCCCGCGGGACGAACGTTCGAACTGATAGATCAATAGCGGTATTACCAGCAGCTTGGAAACGGGGTTGATGCCATGCAGGCGCTCGGACCAAGGGCTTTGTGCCCAAAGCGTGCCGAGTACGGCCAGTGCGAAGAAAAGTATCGGGATGATACAATCTGCTTGGCGCAGCAGGGCCAGTAGAGCCTTGACATCGATCACGGAAAAAAGAACGATCAACCAGATTGCCATGAAGATTGCCGGCGCAGTGGTCGACCAGGGCAGGGACGCGGCGGCGAGCAATACTAGAATATCGGCGGTGCGCCTGCGTTCCGCAGGATCGCGTAGCGGGCCAAGAACATAACCCCGTTGTATTCCACTGAGTAGACCGACGAGGGTACCGCAGCTTTCGGAATCCGGCCGACCTCGTACCGTCGCCCTCTGCTCTTGCGGGCTGTTAATCAAAATGCTTCTCATATTCGGACAATCTGCGGGTGGCGGGGTAATAGAGCCAACGGTTTGATCTGATGAATCGATCACAGACCTCCGTCATGTCGACCGTGTAGAGGCCGCATGCGTTCTGGACCAAGCTCCGCAGCGCTGAAGACTCTTCACGGTGGAAGTTCAAGGTCTAAGAATCGGTCGCCCCTACGAGCGAACACACATACCTTTTACCTTTCTTCCCTTGGAGCGGCAACCTTGAAGGCGAACTGCCAGGGAGGGCGCGCCGAACGGCGGGGGTCTGTTCAACGCTGCTGAACTGCTCGTTTCGAAACAGGGTGTTGGCTTCAAGTCATCTCGGGTCGGACACCGTCGCTTCGCACCCGGATTGTTGAGCTGAAGTGGCGGCTTGCGCGGCGGCGACAATCAAGGTGAGAACCCGGCCACAATCAGGACGAGAGAGCGCCGGCGGGCGCGTCCCTTCAGGCCGTCTGGCGGCCGGGTGTGGTTAGCGCAAGCTTTTGATTCGTCTCGACAAGATAGGTAGACGGCCTGCCTGGCCTCCACATCGCCGACCGCCAGATGAGGCTATACACGAGTTGCCGACCGACGTTATCGGCCGAGGCCGCGACGGCCAAAGCCGGGTTTTCGACGGCGGCTGCCTACCGGATCGAGGCCGATCCGCGGCAGCCCTCGCAGAAGCGGGAGCCGAGGGGGCCGCCGGCGGCCTGCTCCCCTGGCGCCCCGGGGACGCCGAGATCGAGCCGATCCTGAAGGCCGCGCCGGGGGGGGGGGGCGTGCTGGACGAACTGCGCCCACGCCATCCCGATCTCAGCCCCCGCGTCCGCCGCGCGCCGGAGCGGCCGATCACGGCCTGGCGTGCGTTCAATGGCCCCGAGCGGGACGTCATCTTCCGCCAGGAGCACGAGTCCGGGCGGCTTGGCCTATCGGACTTCACCGATACCAACTCGCTTCGCGCCACCATCGCAGGCGTGACGCTCTACCGCCGGCTCTATCGCTTTCGGCTGGCGTTCTCCGGCTTTGCGCAGGCCCATGTCGTACTCGGCGGCGAGAGGCTTCGTCGCACCTGCCGAAGTGCCTGCAGAACGCGCTGCGGGCGTTCGGCGCCGTCCCCAGAGAGCATCACAGCGACAGCCTGTCGGCGGCGTTCCGCAGCCTAGCCATCGATGCGCGCGAGGACCTCACGTAGCCGCTACGACGGGCTGATGAAGCTTTACGGCATGGTGGCGACCCGCAACAATGCCGGCGGGAGTCAGTCCTGACGGTTCGGGCACCGCTGCCTCCTCGGGTTGAGCCAGCATCTCCTTAACCAACGATTTGCCCAACGGCGCAAGAGATTCGGAAAATAAAAGTGTCGATAGAAGTGGAGCGGCCAATAATTCGGCTGTTCGGCTGCCAAGTGACCGGCGGCTGCGCGAATAGCTGCATTGACCCACATTCGTTCCCGAGTTTCGAGCTTCGGTCTTGGCTTTCAAGAAAGTCTTCAGCTCATATCGCCGACAGTTCAAGAAGAGGCTCGCAGGCCTTCAGTGGTCGTGTCCCCGGAGGTGGTGTAGCTCGGTGGAACAAAGCCGCCCGGACGCGCGCTCCCAAATAGCGCCGTAGCGGGCGGGCGGCTTTGCGGTGGTCACCGGCAGTTCTCC
>NZ_JAUHIR010000024.1:0-86077 GCF_032381375.1 Bradyrhizobium sp. SZCCHNR1017
CTTGACGAATCGAGCCGATTTTGAAGTGTCAACCATCTCCCCGAACACCCGTCAGCTATGTCCCCGGGCTGAACACTTCGCTCGCAATGACGTCGGAGTCCGGATAGGAGTTCTGCAATGCGCGTGATCAACGTCGCCGCCGCCCAGATGGGACCGATTCAGCGCGCTGACAGCCACGAGGCGGTCGTCGCGCGCATGATCGCACTGATGGACGAGGCCAAGCGCAAGGACGCCGACCTGATCGTCTATCCGGAGCTGGCGCTGACCACGTTCTTTCCACGCTGGTACATGGAGGATCAGGCCGAAGTCGACAGCTGGTTCGAGAGCGAGATGCCCAATGCGGCCGTGCAGCCGCTGTTCGATCGCGCCGCGCAGCATCAGATGGCCATGTATCTCGGCTATGCCGAGCTGACACCGGACGGGCACCACTACAACACGGCAGTTCTCACCGACCGCGCCGGCAACATCGTCGGCAAGTATCGCAAGGTGCATCTGCCCGGCCACGAGGAGTTCGAGCCGGAGCGCAGCCACCAGCATCTGGAGAAGCGCTATTTTGAGCCGGGCGATCTCGGCTTTCCCGTCTGGCGCAGTCTCGATGGCATTATCGGCATGGCGATCTGCAACGATCGCCGTTGGCCGGAGACCTATCGTGTCATGGGGCTGCAGGACGTCGAGCTGGTGCTGATCGGCTATAACACGCCGTCGGTGAACTCATTGAAATCGGCCGAGGGACTGCAGCAGCGCCTGTTCCACAACCGGCTCTCCGCGCAGGCCGGCGCCTATCACAACTCGTGTTGGGTCGTCGCGGTCGCGAAGGCCGGCGTCGAGGACGGTCATCACCTGATCGGCGGCAGCCTGATCGTCAATCCCGACGGCGAGATCGTCGCGGAGGCGGTGACGGAAGGCGACGAGGTGCTCGTGGTGCCGTGCGACATGGATGCGACGCGCTTCGGCAAGCAGACGATCTTCGATTTCGCCAGGCATCGCCGCGTGGAGCATTACGGGCTGATCACCAGCCGCACCGGCGCGGTGCCGCCGGAGTGAGGCAGGAGAGAGAGTGGGCCTGACCACGCTGATCAGCAGTTGCATTGTCAGGCACGAGCGCCGCTACACAAACAGTGTCGTCCCGGCGAACGCCGGGACCCATACCGCGGAAGCTATCGAGGAACGGAGCTGACAGTTGCCTGCCTCACGTCGGCCGGCGGCTATGGGTCCCGGCTCAAGGCCGGGACGACAGCGGAGTGTGAGATGGCCGGCCGGGCAGGTCCGTGCAGGGGCAAACGACGGATGTGCGAACCACTCACCCCGCAAACGCCACCGCGCCGAGCGCCATGGTCACTGCGGCCTGGGTCGGATCGATCACCGGAATTCCCAGCGCGTCCTCCAGGTTCTTGCGATGCCGTGCCATGCCGGCGCAGCCCATGACGATGGCACCGGCGCCGTCCTCCTCCTTCAGCGCGCGGCCGACAGCAATCATCTTCGCCAAAGTACCTTCGCCTGAAGCCGTCTCCGCCACGGTCATGTCCAGCGGGCGCTCCGCGGCCAACCGATCCATCAAGCCCATCTGGCGGAGATAGCGGATGTGGCGGCGGATCGAGCGCTGCGCGATGGCGAGCACGCCGAACGTATCGGCGCGGGTCAGCGCGGTGAGCACGCCGCATTCGGCGATGCCGAGCACCGGCCGTGCCGTGGCCTCGCGGCAGACATGCAGGCCAGGGTCGCTGTAGCAGGCGATCACGAACGCGCTGGATGCGTTGTCGCCCTCGACGAAACGCCGCAGTGGCAGGGTGACGCTGTCGGCATCCTTCTGGCTCTCGATGCCGTATGGACCTTCCTTCAAGGTCTCGCAGACGATCTCCGGCCCGTCGGCGAACATCAGCGGCTGCAGCGCCGCCGCCAAGCCGTCGGTGACCACCTGGTTGGAGTTCGGATTGATCACGGTGATGCGCGGGCGGGACATGGGAGCTACCTGCTTCTTCAGTGTTGACGGCGCGTGACAGGCAACCACTATGCCACGGCTGACGCAATGGGGCCGATGCGGTCACCTCGCGTCCACGGCGTTCCATCTGGCAGAACTAGGAGATCGCGATGACCGAGCCGGCCTATGACCTGATCATCCGAGGCGGGCGCGTCGCCACCACCACCGATACGTTCGAGGCCGATGTCGCCATCACAGGCGAGACCATCGCGGCGATCGGCCGCGGCCTCGGCCGGGCCAGGCGGGAGATCGATGCGCGCGGCAAATATGTGCTGCCCGGCGGCGTCGACAGCCATTGCCATATCGAGCAGCTCTCGGCGGCAGGGATCGTCAATGCCGACACGTTCGAGAGCGCCACCACGTCGGCCGCGTTCGGTGGCACCACGTCCGTGATCTCCTTCGCGGCCCAGCATGTCGGCATGCAGTTGCCCCAGGTGGTCGAGGACTATCACGCGCTGGCGCGCAAGGGGGCCGTGATCGACTACGCGTTCCACATGATCGTCGCCGATCCGACCAGGGAGACGCTGGAGCGCGACCTGCCGGCGCTGATCCGCCAGGGCCACGGCTCGATCAAGATCTTCATGACCTACGACCGGCTCAAGATCGACGACGAGCCGCTGCTCGACATTCTCGTCGCCGCGCGCGAGGGCGGCGCCATGCTGTGCGCGCACGCCGAGAACCATGGCATCCTCTCCTGGATGGTGAAGCGGTTGCTGTCGCGCGGCTACACCGCGCCGAAATACCACGCCATCAGCCACGCGCGGTTCTCCGAGGCCGAGGCGTTCAACCGCCTGATCGGCATGGCCGCCCTCGTCGATCAGCCGATCATGATCTTCCACGTCTCGACCGCGGAAGGTGCGAAAGTGATCCGGGATGCGCGCGGGCAGGGGCTGAAGGTGTTCGCGGAGACCTGTCCGCAGTACCTGTTCATGACGGCCGAGGATCTCGACAAGCCCGGCATCGAGGGCGCGAAGTGGATGTGCAGCCCGCCGCCGCGCCGCGCGCCCGACCAGGAGGCGCTGTGGCAGGCGCTGTCGCTCGGCGATTTGCAGACCATCTCCTCCGATCACGCGCCGTATCGCTTCGACGAGACCGGCAAGCTGCGCGCCGGCCCCACCCCCAACTTCAAGCAGATCGCCAACGGCCTGCCGGGCCTGGAGTTGCGGCTGCCGCTGCTGTTCGATGCGATGGTGTCGAAGGGCCGGCTCGGCCTCAACAAATTCGTCGAGCTCACGGCGACGGCGCCGGCCAAGATCTACAATCTGCATCCGAGGAAGGGCGCGATCGCGATCGGCGCCGATGCCGACATCGCGCTGTGGGATCCGGACAAGCACGTCACGATCAGCGATGCCGCCATGCACGATCTCGCCGGCTACACGCCGTTTGCGGGGCGCAGCGTGCAGGGCTGGCCGGTGACCGTGCTGTCGCGCGGCCGCGTCATCATTGACAACGGCAGACTGTCGGCCGCGCCCGGCTCCGGCCAGTTCCTCGCCCGCAGCGGCGGCGAGGCTGCGAAGCCGACGGGGCGCCTGGTCGCGGATATGGACCCGGAGCAGAATTTTGGGGCGAAGCTGCTCTAGACGCGAAGAGCTGTTGGAGTAGCTGATCATGTTGACGCGGTCGCTCCGCTCTCCGCCGTCATGCCCGGGCTCGACCCGGGCATCCACGTGCTTCCCGGGATGCCGCCGGACGTGGATGGCCGGGACGGCGCCAGGCCATGACGTGGGGCGAGAGCTGAATGCCCTTCGTCGATCGCTGTCCAGGCGAGGACCTCCTTGATGCATGTCCTGATCTTCGGCGGCGCCGGCTTCGTCGGGCTCAACATCGCGCAAGGGCTGCTCGAGCGCGGCCATGCCGCGACGATCTTCGACGCAGCGGCTCTGCCGAACGCGGCGGAGCGCGCCTTTGCGCCGTATCGCGAGCGTCTGCACCTCGTGCAGGGCGACGTCACCGATGTGAGCGCTGTTGCGGCCGCGATCGCCGGCGGCTGCGATGCCGTTGTCATGGGCGCCGCGATCACCGCCGGTCCGGAGCGTGACGCATCCGACCCCGAGCGCATCCTCGCGGTCAATCTGCTGGCGCAGGTGCCGATCCTGCAGGCGGCGCGGCGCAGCGGCATCCGCCGCGTCATCAACCTGTCCTCGGCGGCGTCCTACGGCGCCAGCGGTCAGCGCTTTGCCGTGCTGGAGGAGAGCACGCCGTGCGAGCCGGTGTCGCTCTATGCGATCAGCAAGTTCGCCTCTGAGCGCGTCGCGGCGCGGCTGTCGGACCTGTGGCAAACCGACGTGATCAGCGTGCGTCTGTCGGCCGTGTTCGGCCCGTTCGAGCGCGGCGGCGGCGTGCGCGACACGCCATCGCCGCAGGCGCTGATCGCGGCCTGTTGCGCGCGCAATGCGCCGGCGCTGCTGAACGAGCCGGGCGACAAGGACTGGGTCTATGCGGTCGACGTCGCCGACGCCGTCTACCGGTTGCTGGAAGCCGAGAGGCCGCAGCACACGCTCTACAACATCTCCATCGCAGCCACGTTTACAGCCGAGGCCTGGGGCCGCGCCTTCGCGCAAGGCCGCCCCGGCTTCGTCTGCCGGCTCGCGGAGCAGGGCGAGACGCCGACGGTGACGGTGTTCGCGCCGAACCGCGGCCGGCTGTCGACGACGCGACTGGCCGAGGAGTTCGGCTGGCGCGCGCGCTTCGACTGCGCGGCATCGGCCGAGCATTTCGGCCGCTGGTTCGATCAGTACGGGAGAGACTGAGATGAGGCTCAAGGCGAAGGTCGCGGTCATCACCGGCGGCGGCTCCGGCATCGGCCGCGCCAGCGCCGTCATGTTCGCGCGCGAGGGCGCTTATGTTGCGCTGGTCGACCGCGACGCGGCAGGCGCGGAGGAAACCCTGTTGCTCCTGGCCAAGGCCGGAGGCGAGGGCCGCGTGTATGTGGGCGATGTCGGCGATGCGGATTTTGCAAAGGCGACGGTCGAGAGCGTGGCAGCCGCGCGCGGCCGGCTGGATGTGCTGATGACCGCTGCCGGCTTCTCCTGCGGCGGCACCGTGGTCACGACCGATCCCATGGATTGGGACGCGGTGTTCCGCGCCAATGTCGGCGGCACCTGGCTGTGGGCGAAGGTCGCGGTGCCGATCATGCAGAAGCAGAAGGCCGGGTCGATCATCACCGTGGCATCGCAGCTTGCGGTCGCCGGCGGCAAAGGCAATAGCGCCTATATCGCCGCCAAGGGCGCGATCATCAGCCTGACCCGCACCATGGCGGTCGACTTCGCTACCGACGGCATCCGCGTCAATGCGCTGGCGCCGGGTGCGATCGACACGCCGCTGCTGCGCCGGAGCTTTGCGCGCCACGTCGATCCGGAGCCGGTGCGCGAGGCCTCGCGCCAGCGACACGCGATGAAGCGCTTTGGCGCGGCCGACGAGGTCGCGGCCGCCGCGCTGTTCCTGGCCAGCGACGAGGCGTCGTTCACGACCGGCATCGTGCTGCCGGTGGATGGCGGCTGGCTCGCGGCGTAGCTCAACGCCTGGCCGTGCCGGACTTCCGATCGCGCCCGCGCAAAATGTCCGCAAGCGCGGCCGCGTTGCGAGACAGCGGCTCGAAGCGAGGCGTCAGGAGATACGCGCGCATCGGAATCTTCGGTGCGAGTGGCCGTGCCGCGAGGTCGGGCCAGGCGCGGCCGCGCAGCACGAATTGGTCGACCACGGCAAGGCCCGCGCCGGCGCGGGCCATGGCGCAGGCGTCGGGCGTGTAGCGCACGATCGTGGTCGGCTCCGGGCCGCCGGCCAGGGCCGACGTGACGATGTGACCATAAGGCGTCTGCGGGCCGAAGCCGACCAGCGGATAGGGCAGCATGTCCTTCGGCCTGATGCTGCGCAGCCTCGTCAGGGCATGGTCGGCCGGCATGATCACGTGCAGCGCGCCCTCCGCGATCGTCTCGACCGCGACTGTCGGCTCGTCGACCGGCAGCACAGTGATGCCGAGATCGGCGCGGGCTGTGCCGACGCGGCTGACGATCTCCAGCAGGGTCAACGATTCGAACTCGACGCGCAGATCTGGAAAGCGGCCGCGCAGCCGCGCCAGCGCCTCCGGCACCATGCTGTGGGCCGCGCTCGGGCTCGCCACCACGCGGATGGTGCCCGTGCCGCCGGCGCGCAGCTCGTCGGCGAGGTCGTTGACGCGCGCGACGCCGCGATGGACGTGCTCGACCTCCGCGAACAACCGCTTGGCCTCCGGCGTCGGCTGCACCCGGCCGCTGATGCGCTCGAACAGCTTGAGCTTGAGGCCATCCTCGGTATAGGCCAGCAGCCGGCTGATCGCGGGCTGCGACACCGAGAGCAGCCGCGCAGCGCCGCTGATCGAGCCCGTCATCATAATCGCGCGGAACCCTCGATCTGGCGCAGATTGAGCGGCATGCGACCTCTTGTCTCGCTGTGGATGGCTGTCGACTCTAGCCGCCGCTGCCGCCCCATAACAAGCTGTTATGGGCGGCGGACAAATCGGTATGGTCGGTGCCGGACCTGCTTTGCTAAGCTTCGCGTGCCGGGTGACATGACTGATGGAGAGAGCGTGAGCGACAGCGAGCGTTTCGATCGCGATTGCGCGTGTCAATTCCGGTGCCCGGCATGAGCGATGGCCTCGCCGCGCTGACGGCCCAGGTCCGTGGCGATCTTGCCAGGATCGCCCATCCCAGCATGCCATGGCTGATGCCCGTCGTCGGTCCCGATGGCCGGCCTGCGCGCGATGTGCTGATCGTCGGCGGCGGCCAATCGGGTCTTGCCACCGCCTTCGCGCTGCTGCGCTCGCGCGTCAGCAACGTTCTCGTGCTCGACAAAGCCGAGGCAGGCCGCGAAGGACCGTGGCTCAGCTATGCGCGCATGCCGACCCTGCGCAGCCCGAAGGACTTCACCGGACCCGATCTCGACATCCCCTGTCTGACCTATCAGGCGTGGCACGAGGCGAAGTTTGGCGGCGAGAGCTGGCGCAATCTTGATCTGATTCCGCGCGAATATTGGGCAGACTATCTCGCCTGGTATCGCGAGGTGCTCGACCTTCCCGTGCGCAACGGCTGCGAAGTCGTCGATATCGCACCGGCCGCTGACGGACTGCTGCAGGCGACAGTGCGCAGCAAGGATGGTGAGACGACGATCTATGCCCGCAAGATCGTGCTGGCGACCGGGCAGGAGGGGATGGGCGATTGGAGCATTCCGGAGCCGCTGCGCCATTTGCCCGCAACGCGCTGCGCCCATTCCGGCGCCGAGATCGATTTCGACAGCTTGCGCGGCCGCCGCGTCGCCGTGATCGGGGCCGGTGCCTCGGCGTTCGACAATGCGGCGGCTGCGCTCGAATCCGGTGCGAACAGCGTCGATCTGCTATGCCGCCGCGCGGAAATCCAACTGATCCAACCCTATCGCTGGCTGACGTTCCGTGGTTTCCTGCGGCATTTCTCCGAACTCGACGACGTCTGGCGCTGGCGTTTCATGCGCGCGGTCCTCGAGTTGCGCGAGGGCTTTCCGCAGCACACCTATGATCGCTGCGCCCGTCATGCTGCGTTCCACCTGCATGAGGGCGCGCCTGTGCTGATCGCGTGCGAAACGTCAGAGGGAGTCGTGCTGCGGACACCGCAAGGCGAAGTCACAGTCGATTTCGTGGTCAGCGCGACGGGCATCTCGATGGACTTCGCAAAGCGTCCGGAGCTGCAGCGCTTTGCCGCCAACATCGCGCGTTGGTGCGATCGCTACACGCCCGATGCCGGCGAGCGCAACGACCGGCTTGGCGCCTTTCCCTATCTCGCCGAGGACTATGCGCTGTGCGAGCGTGTGGCTGGCCGGACGCCGTGGATCCGCGACGTCCATGTGTTTGCCATTGCCTCGACGATGAGCTTCGGCGCGTCGGGATCTTCCATCAATGCAATGACCACCGCGGTGCCGAAGCTCGTGCATGGGCTGACGCGCGGGCTGTTCAAGGCCGACATCGACAAGCATTGGGCCAACTTCCAGGCCTACGATGTGAAGCAGGCCGAGGTGCGCCGTGGCACGTGATTTGCTGCTGAACTCCCATCTGATGCGCTCCCATCTGATGCGCTTCCATCTGATGTGCTTGCGTCGCCGGTGACCGCTGGCAGGGTATTTCAGTCCCGGATTTTGAGACCAATGAGGGAACAAGGGCGATGAGTTTCGAGATGTCCAAACGTTCGTTGTTCGCTGTGACCGCCTTGCTCGCGGTGATGCTGGCTGCGCCATCGGCGCATGCGCAGAGCCGCGCCGAGACTCTGCGCTATGTCACCGGTGCCACCGTCAACACGCTCGATCCGAACATTCCGGGCTCGACGCGCGAGGCCTTCGCGCTGTCGATGTCGAGCTACGACCGGCTGGTGTCGTTCGGTCGCAAGCAGCTCAATGGTAAGTGGGTGTTCGATCTCGACACGATCACCGGCGAGCTCGCTGAATCCTATCAGGTCAGCTCTGACGGTTTGAAGATCACCTTCAAGCTGCGCCCCGACGCCAAGTTCCAGGACGGCTCGCCGGTGACGGCCGAGGACGTCAAATGGTCGCTCGACCGCTGCGTCACCGCGCCAATCCTCGGCAAGGCGCAACTGCTGACGGGCTCGCTGACGTCGGCCGATCAGTTCAAGGTCATTGATCCCCTGACGTTCGAAGTGACCTTGCCGAAGCCGGACAAGCTGGCGCTGCCGAATCTCGCGACCGTCTATCCGATCATCATCAACTCCAAGCTCGCCAAGGCGCATGCGACGGCCGAAGACCCATGGGCGCTGAACTGGACCAAGGAGAACGCGGCCGGCAGCGGCGCCTACATCGTCGAGAGCTTCAAGCCCGGCGAGCAGGTGATCGCCAAGCGCAACGAGGCCTGGAATCGCGGCACGCCGGACAAGCCGGCGGCGTTCAAGCGCCTGATCATCCAGTCGGTGCCTGAACCGGCGACGCGCGCCAACCTCGTGGAGCGCGGCGACGCCGACCTCGTCATCGACCTGCAGGCGAGCGACGTGCAGTCGCTCGAAGGCAAGGGCAAGCTGAAGGTGATCTCGACGCCGCAATACAACGCGGTGACCTTCATCTCGATGAACAACGCCATCCCGCCGTTCGACAACGCCGATGTGCGTCGCGCCATCGCCTACGCGCTGCCCTATGACGACATGTTCAAGGCGGCCTTGTTCGGCCGCGGCGCGCCGCTCTACGGCGCGACGTGGGCCGACGGCAAGCCGCCGAGCGGCGGCTATCCGATCCCGCAGCCGATCAAGCTCGATCTGGAGAAGGCCAAGGCCTATCTGAAGGACGCCGGCATGGCGGACGGCTTCTCCACCACCTTCAGCTTCAATGTCGGCCAGGCGGCGACCGCCGAGCCGATGGCCGCGCTGGTCAAGGAATCGCTCGCCAAGATCGGCATCAAGGTGGACATCCAGAAGCTGCCGGATGCGCAGATGTCGACCGCGATCAACGAGAAGAAGCTGCCGTTTTTCACCGAAGGCATCGTCGCCTGGCTGCCCTCGACCGACTATTTCTATCGCAACTTCTACACGGGCAAGCAGCGCTGGAATTATTCCTCGACTGACAATGCCGAGCTGGAGAAGATCGCGCAGGAGGCGCGCTTTGAGGCCGACAAGGCGAAATATGAGGAGCAGGGCAAGGCGCTCAACGCCATCCATTTCGACCAGATGTTCCAGATCCCGATCTGGCAGGCGGCGCAGGACGCGGTGATGCAGCCCACGGTGGACGGCTACGTCTACCAGTTCACGCGGCAGGTCGATTATCGTAACCTGAGTCGCAAGTAACGGGGACGGCTGATAACCATGGGCACGATCGGCGCAACCTTGGCTCGGGCGGGACGACGCTTCGTCTCGTCGCTGCCGGCGCTGTTCGGGGTCCTGGTCTTCACCTTCCTGCTGATGCGCGTGCTGCCGGGGGATCCGGCCGTGTTCTTTGCCTCCGGCCCCAATGCCGGCCAGGAGGAGATCGAGGTCATCCGCCGGCAGCTCGGGCTCGACAAGCCGCTGCCGAACCAGCTCGCGATCTATCTCTACGACGTCGGCCGCGGCAATCTCGGCCGCTCGATGATGACCGGGCAGGCGGTCGCCAAGGATCTCAAGGAGCGGCTGCCGGCCTCGCTCGAATTGACCCTGACGGCGCTGCTGATCGCGCTGGTGTCGGCGGTGCCGCTCGGCGTGCTGGCTGCGCTGCGGCCGGGCTCGCTGGTCGATCACGGCGTGCGGCTGTTCTGCTCGCTCGGCGTCTGCGTTCCGACCTTCGTCTCCGGTCTGCTGCTGATCTACGTGTTCTATTATCTGCTCGGCCTGGCGCCGGACCCCACGGGCCGCATCGATATCTTCGCCACGCTGCCGCCGTCGCGGACCGGCTTCCTGATCATCGACTTCCTGCTCGCCGGCGATGTCGAGGGCTGGTGGGCGGCGGCCCGGCAGCTGATGCTGCCGGCACTGACCATGGCGCTGTTCGTGATCGCGCCGCTGGCGCGGATCACCCGCGCCTCGATGCTGGTGTCGCTCGGCAGCGACTTCGTGCGTACGGCGCGCTCGGTCGGGCTGTCGTGGTGGCGCATCGTCGTCACCTATGCGCTGAGGAACGCGATCCTGCCGGTCATCACCATCGCCGGGATCGTGTTCTCGACCATGCTCGGCGCCAATGTGCTGGTGGAGAAGGTGTTCTCCTGGCCCGGCGTCGCCTCCTACGCGCTCGATGCGCTGCTGGTCTCCGACTACGCGCCGGTGCAGGGCTTCGTGCTGCTGATGGCGACGATCTTCGTGATCGTCAATCTGCTGGTCGATGTACTCTATGGCATCGCCGATCCCAGGGCGACGGTGGCGTGAGCATGAGCACGATCGAGGCCTCGTCGACCCTGCGCCACACTGCCTTCGTGCTGCGCGGCAATCCGGTCACCGCCGTCGCGGCTGGCGGTGCGCTGCTGCTGGCGCTGATCGCGATCTTTGCGCCGTGGCTCGCGCCCTATGATCCGGTCGTCTCCGACGTACCGCAGGCGCTGCAGCCGCCGAGCGCGGCGCACTGGTTCGGCACCGACCAGCTCGGTCGCGATGTGCTCAGCCGCCTGATCGTCGCGAGCCGGCTCGACCTCACGATCGCGGTGACGGCGGTTGCTGTGTCCTTCGCGATCGGCTCGGTCGTCGGCGCGCTCTGCGGCTATGCCGGCGGCCGGCTCGACAAGGCGGTCGGCCGCTTCGTCGACGTGCTGATGGCGTTCCCGCTGTTCGTGCTGGCGATGGCGATGGTCGCCGCACTCGGCAACCGGGTCGAGAACATCGTGATCGCGACCGCGATCATCAATCTGCCGTTCTACATCCGCTTCGCCCGCGCCGAGGTGAACATCCGCCGCAACCTCGGCTGGGTCGAGGCCGCGCGTGCCTGCGGCGAGAGCCATGTCGCTGTCGTGCTGCGCTTCCTGTTGCCGAACGTGCTGCCGGCGATGGCGGTGCAGATGTCGCTCAATCTCGGCTGGGCGATCCTCAATGCCGCGGGCCTCTCCTTCATCGGCCTCGGCGTCAAGCCGCCGACGCCGGAATGGGGCATCATGGTCGCCGAGGGCGCCCGCTTCATCTCCACGGGGCGCTGGTGGCTGGTGGCGTTTCCCGGACTTGCGCTGATGAGCGCGGTGCTGTGCTTCAATCTGCTCGGCGACGGCCTGCGCGATATCCTCGATCCCCGGATGCGCACATGACGGGCGAATTGAAGATGATCAGCGTGGCGCATCCGAGGATGAGAACGTGAGCGCACCGCTGCTCGAGGTCGAGAACCTCAAGGTCTCCTTCTCCACCCGCCGTGGTATCGTCGAGGCCGTGCGCGGCGTGTCCCTGTCGCTCGCACCGGGTGAGATGCTTGGCCTCGTCGGCGAGAGCGGCTCCGGCAAATCGGTGACCGGCTTTGCCATCACCCATCTGCTCGACAAGGCCGGCCGCATCACCGGCGGCCGGATCCGCTTCAAGGGCCAGGACATCACCCGCGCCGGCGGCGCCGATCTGCGCAGCCTGCATGGTGCTGCGATGGCGATGATCTTCCAGAACCCCCGCGCGGCGCTCAATCCCATCCGCACCGTCGGCCAGCAGATTGCGGATGCGATCCTTGCGCATAGACGGCTGTCGCGGCAGGAGGCGCAGGCCGAGGCGCTGCAACTCTTGAAGGCCGTGCAGATCCGCGATCCCGAGCGGCGCATGAGCGCCTATCCGCATGAGCTCTCCGGCGGCATGTGCCAGCGGGTGATGATCGCGATCGCGATCTCCTGCAGCCCGCAGCTGCTGATCGCGGACGAGCCGACCACCGGCCTCGACGTCACCACGCAGAAGGTGGTGATGGACCTGCTCGCTCATATCGCCGCCGACCGCGGCATGGCGACGATCCTGATCACGCATGATCTCGGGCTGGCCGCGCGCTACTGCGCGCGCGTCGTGGTGATGGAGCAGGGCAGGCTGGTCGAGGAGGCCGAGCCGCTCACGCTGTTCCATCGGCCGCAGCACCCCTACACCAAACGGCTGGTCGCGGCGTCGCCGACGGCGACCTCGCGCATTGAGGATCTGGTGCCGGACGGCGAGCGCATTCCGTTGGTCGCGGTGACGGAGCTGCCGCCCCCGCCGCACGGCACGCCGCTGCTGCTCGACGTCAGGACTGTCAGCAAGCGTTTCGACGACGGCACCGTGGGCGTCGCGGACTTCTCGATGACCATGCGCGGCGGCGAGAGCGTCGGCCTGGTCGGCGAGAGTGGTTCCGGCAAGAGCACGACGTCGCGCATGATCTGCCGGCTGATCGATGCCAGCGCCGGCGAGATCCTGTTCGACGGCCAGTCGATCGGCCAGATCCCGGCGCGCGACTTCCACCGTTCCGAGCTGCGCAAGGACATCCAGATCGTCTTCCAGGATCCGAACGACAGCCTCAATCCGCGCTACACGGCGTTCGACTGCATCGCCCATCCGCTGCTGCGACTGATGAACATGCGCTCAGGCGACAGACTGCGCCGGCGGGTCGAGGAGTGCGCCGAGCGTGTCGGCCTGCCGCGCGAGCTGCTGTCGCGCTTTCCGCATCAGCTCTCTGGCGGGCAGAAGGCGCGCGTCGGAATCGCCCGCGCCATCGCCTGCCGGCCGCGTCTGCTGGTGCTGGACGAGCCGACCGCGGCGCTCGACGTCTCCGTGCAGGCCGTGGTGCTGCAGCTCCTGAACCGGCTTCGGCGCGAGGACAACCTCGCCTTTCTGTTCGTCAGCCACGATCTCAATGTCGTGCGCATGATGTGCGACCGCACCATCGTGCTGCGCACAGGCCTCATCATCGAGCAGGGCGAGAGCCGGGCGCTGTTCGCCAATCCGCAGACCGACTACACGCGCGAGCTGGTCGATGCCGTTCCGCATATCGACCCGCCGATGGCGCTGGCACCGGCCTGATCCTCACCCATAACAATCGATTATGGATGGCGGACAACTTGGTATTGGGGCCGCGATCGGCGGAGCTGCTAGTTTGTGCGCATCGCCATCTCAGGTCATCAAAGGGTTGGATCGCGCGTCATGACGGTGCTGATCGAAAGGCTGCAGAGCGCCGTCGGCGCAGCGCATGTTCTCGTCGCAGCCGAAGATCAGGCGCCGTATCTGCGCGACTGGCTGGGCAAGTATCGTGGCGCTGCCATCGCCGTCGTGCGTCCTGCGTCGACGGCAGAGGTCGCCGCGGTCATGGCGGCCTGCGCCGAGGCCCGCGTCGCCGTGGTGCCGCAGGGCGGCCACACGAGCCTGTCCGGCGGCGCGACACCCGATGCGAGCGGCGGAGCGATCGTGCTGTCGCTGGCGCGGATGAACCGCGTCCGCGCGCTCGATCCCATCGGCCAGACCATGGTGGTCGATGCCGGCGTCGTGCTGGCGAAGGTGCAGGAGGCCGCCGGCGCGGCCGGCCTGCTGTTTCCACTCAGCCTCGGGTCCGAGGGGAGCTGCACCGTCGGCGGCAATCTCGCGGCCAACGCCGGCGGCGTCGCCGTGTTAAGGTATGGCGTGATGCGCGAGCTGACTCTCGGGCTCGAAGTGGTGCTGCCGGATGGCCGCATCTGGGACGGGCTGCGCAGCCTTCGCAAGGACAACACCGGCTATGCGCTGCGCGATCTCTTCATCGGCTCGGAAGGCACGCTCGGCATCATCACTGGCGCGGTGCTGAAACTGTTTCCGCAGCCGACCGCGCGCGCCACGGCCTTCGTCGCGCTCGCCGATGCGGCCGCCGCGCTGGAGCTGCTGCGGCTGTCACGCGCCCATTGCGGCGATCGCCTGTCGGCGTTCGAGTTCCTGACCGCGGCGACGCTGGAGATGATCCTGCGGCAGATGCCGGACACGCGGCTGCCCTTCGCGGCGCTGCCTGAGGCCGCCGTGCTGATCGAGCTCAGCGACATCGGCGACGAGCGCGCGCTGACCACGCGGTTTGAAACCGCGCTGGGGGAGGCGATGGCGCAGGGCCTCGTCGCCGACGCCGTCGTCGCGCAGGACGGCACGCAGGCGAAGGCATTCTGGCGCGTGCGCGAGAGCGTGTCGGAGGCGCTGGTGCGCGAGGGCAAGGCGTTGAAGCACGACATCGCCGTGCCGGTCGCCGAGATCGCCGATTTCGTCGACGTCATGGACGCGGCGGTCGGCGCGGCGCTGCCCGGCATCCGCCCGATGGTATTCGGCCATCTCGGCGACGGCAATCTGCACTACAATCTGATGCGTCCGCTGGCGATGACCGAGGACGCGTTCTACGCCCACGGCCCGCGCATCACACGCCTCGTGCATGACGAGATCACCCGCCGCCGCGGCTCGATCAGCGCCGAGCACGGCATCGGCCAGCTCCGTACATCCGAGATGCCGCTGTGCAAGCCGCCGCTCGAGCTAGAGCTGATGCAACAGCTCAAGCGCACGCTCGATCCGCATGGGCTGATGAACCCGGGCAAGCTGCTGCCGGGTACGTGAGGCAAACTCTCCACGACGTTCTGGTCAGCAGCCCCGGCAGACGCCGTTGACCTTTCGACGGGTCTCTTCGTCGTTCCAGATTCCCTTGGGAGAGATGACCAGCTCAGCTGTCAGTTTCATCGGCGCCCTGAGCTCTGCCGGGATCTTTGGGAAAGGTTGGACCGACCGGAGCCAAGCGATCGTCTGATCGTCGACGGCTTTCACGCCAAAAGTCTTGGTCATTTTCACGTCGATGAGGTTTCCGTCGCGATCGATCGAAAAGGTGATGATCGAGCGGATCTCGGTGGCGTTCTTGACATCGTCGGACAGGACGAGCGGACCGATCCGCAACTGGTGTTGGACCTCGCTGCGATAGGAGATCTCGGGGCCGGACGTGTCGGAGGTTGGAGGCCATTGCAGCTCTACATGGGCGATGCGCTTCTGCATGCCCAGATTGAACGTCGTCTTGATCTCGAACGGCACGTTCAGGTCGTCCGGGACGGGCGGAAATGGTCGCATGCGCCGCAGCCCTGCGAGAACGTCTGCATCGTCGTCGGCCGAGCCGGAGCTCTGGTCAATCGTCGCGTTCAAGATCTTGCCGTCCCGATCGATCGAAAAGACAACTCCCACGTGAACTGTCTTGGTTCTCAATCGTTCTGGGATCGCCCAGGAATTTGCCATGAGATGCCGGTAGAGCTGACGCTTGAACGCGGCTTCGTCTGCAAGCGCTGCCGCGGATATCGAAATCAGGATCAGGAGACCAAGACCGAAGTATCGCATTGAAGCCCGCTCATTCTTCTGCGGATCAATGTAGCTTGCTCGTTGGTTGGTGTCGTGAGGGATTAAGCGGGCAGACATGGCTCGCTTTCGTCCGTAGATCCTGGTCGACAGTCCGTCTTCGGCGACCAGGTCAGGATCAGCGCGCGGTCCGGCGAGTCTGCGCCACCGTGATCCGAGTTCCTGTCTTCAGCAGGCTTTCCAGCGCGGTTTCCACGGCATCTGTGAAGCGAGGATCGTTCGGCAGCTCGGTGCCGAACACCGATGTGACCGACAACAATGCAGGCGCAAGCCGGCCCGCAACCGGGCCGGCGTCATCCGCCAGGGCCCGCAGTCTGGCCGCCAGCGGGTCGCGCAGCGCGATCGGCTGGCGGTGTTCGTCGGTGCCGTTGACGTAGCGCATCCACCCGGCGACGGCGAGCGCGAGGCGGGTGATCGGCTGGCCGCGGGCGAGCCGGTCGCTGATGGTGCCGAGCAGGCGCTGCGGCAGCTTCTGCGAGCCGTCCATCGCGATCTGCGCTGTCAGATGCTTCAGCGCCGGATTGCGGAAGCGTTGCAGCAGTGCGGCGCGATAGGCTGTCACGTCGAAGCCGCCGAGCGCGGGCAGAGTCGGCGTGACCTCGTCGCACATCATGTCCTCGACGAGCCCGGCGAGGTCGGGCTCGGCCATGGCCGCGGCAACCGTCTCGCAGCCCATGAGATAGCCGAGATAGGCGATGGTGGAGTGCGCGCCGTTGAGCAACCGGAGCTTCATCAGCTCGAACGGCGCGACGTCGCGGACGAACTGGGCGCCGCTCTGGTCCCACGCCGGACGGTCGCCGCCGAAATCGTCCTCGATCACCCATTGACTGAACGGCTCGGTCACGACAGGCCAGGCATCGTCGAGCCCGAGCGCGGCGCCGATCTCAGCGCGGTCGGCATCGGTGGTCGCCGGCACGATGCGGTCGACCATGGTCGAGGGAAAGCGGACCTTGTCCGCGATCCATGCCGCGAGATCGCGGTCGATCAGTTCGGCGAAGGCGATGACGAGGCCGCGCAAGGTATGGCCGTTGGCCGGAAGGTTGTCGCAGGCGAGCACGGCGAAGGGCGGCAGCCCCTGTTGCCGTCGCAGCTGCAAGCCGCCTGTGATGACGCCGAGCGTGCTGCGGGGGTGGCCGACATTGAGGCTGTCGTGACGGATGTCGGGATCGTCGGCGCGCAGCGCGCCGGTCGCCGGATCGTGGCTGTAGCCCTTCTCGGTCACGGTGGTGGAGACGATGCGCACGCGGGGATCGGCGAGGCGCGCGAGCAGGCCCGCGGGATCTTCCGGCGCCACGGCGAGGCCGGTGAGCGCGCCGATGACGCGCCGCTGATGTCCGGCACCGTCGCTCGCCGTCACGCTGTAGAGCCCGCCTTGCGGCGCCAGCGCATCGCGGGTGTCGGGCGAGCGCAGGGAGACGCCGAGGATGCCCCAGCGCGGATCGTCCTTGAGCAACGTGTCGGTATAGAGCGCCTGATGGCCCCGATGAAACGCGCCGAGCCCGAGATGGACGATGCCGGTTGCGACCGCCGCGCGGTCGTAGTCCGGCCTGAGGATGCCGGCGGGCAGGCGGTGGAGCGTTGAGGGGCCGAGGCGGTCCATGGCGTATCGGCTCGTCAGAAGATCAGCTGCACTTTGCAGCATTCGGTCTGGTTGTGCTCGAACGTCTCGAATGCGGCGGCGTAGGCGTCGAGCCCGAAGCGGTGGGTGATCAGACGCTCGGGTTGCAGCGTGCCGCGCGCGAACCAGTCGACGACCTTGGCGAACTTGCCGCTGTTGAGCCTGGAAGCGTGGATCGCGAGCTCCTTGGCGGTCACCTTCTGCTGCACGATGGTCGACGGCTCGGCCGAGAAGCCGAGCAGACCGATGCGTGCCGCAGGCGAGGCGATCTCGATGGCCTCGGCGAGAATGGCGGGATGGCAGGCGGCATCGATGATCAAGGTCGGCGTCACATCGGCCGCGGCGAGGGCCTCGGGCAGGGCGGTGCTGGCGGTGTTGATGACGCGGTCGGCGCCGTTGTGCCGCGCCGCTTCGAGCCGGGCATCGATGCGATCGGTGACGATCAGCTGCTTCACGCCGTAGACGTGCTTGAGCACCTGGATCACGGTCAGGCCGATCGGGCCCGCGCCATAGACCAGCGCCACGTCAGAGGCGAACACGCTGGTGTGGTCGGTGATGTTGGCGGCGATCGAGAACGGCTCGACCAGCGGCGCCTTGTCGTCGTCGACGCTGTCCGGCAGCAGATGCGCGTTGGCCGCCGGCACGCAGGCATATTCGGAAAAGCCGCCGTCGCGGTGGACGCCGAGCACGGCGAGATGGGCGCACACGTTGGGGCGGCCGACCGAGCAGGGATAGCATTGGCCGCAGGCCACCACGGGATCGACCACCACGCGGGCGCCGAGCCGTGCGCTGACACCGTCGCCGAGCTTGTCGATGCGGCCGAAGAATTCATGGCCGATCACGCGCGGATAGCGCGCGAACGGGTTGCTGCCGTGGAGGATGTGGATGTCGGAGCCGCAGATCCCGGCGCGCTCGACCTTGATGCGGACCTCGCCTGCCGAAGGCTCGGGAACCGGGCGCGTTTCGATCGACAGGCGGCCGGGCCGCTCCACCACGAGGCTCTTCACGCGCTCCTCCATCCTTCTCGCCCATTTCGACCGCGAGCTGCCGTCGTATAGCAATCCCAAATCTTGGATACAAGTTTTTGATTGAAAGCATATTTGGTATCCCTTATAGGCTTAGCATACAGGAATGACATACAAAGGCCCCGCAGCGGGCCGGCAGGGGAGGTTTGCCAGTGTCTTTGCCCACATCCATGTCTCGTCGCAGTTTCGTCGGCACCGCGCTCGCGGGAGCCTCGGCCTTGGCGTTCACGCCCGCCCGGGCGCAGTCGGCGAAGTATCGCCTGCGCTACGGCACGGCGTTTCCCGCCACCCATCCCGGCGTCGTCCGGATCATCGAGGCGTCGGAGGTCATCAAGAAGCAGACCAATGGTCTGGTCGACCTGCAGGTCTATCCGAACAGCCAGCTCGGCAGCGAGCCCGACATGTTCTCGCAGGTGCGCAGCGGCGCGCTCGACTTCATGTCGACGTCAGGTGTGAACCAGACGGTGGTGCCGATCGGCGGGATCAATGCGGTGGCGTTCGCGTTCGAGAGTTACGACCAGGTGTGGTCGGCGATGGACGGCGATCTCGGCAACCATGTGCGCGGCGAGTTCGCCAAGGTCGGCCTGCACGTGCTCCCGAAATGCCTCGACAATGGCTATCGCAACATCACCTCCGGCGCCAAGCCGATCGCCTCGCCCGACGATCTCAAGGGCTTCAAGATCCGCGTGCCCGGCAATCCGTTGTGGGTGACGCTGTTCAAGACGCTCGGCGCGGCGCCGACGCCGATCAATTTCGGCGAGCTCTATGCGGCCCTGCAGACCCGCATCGTCGACGGCCAGGAGAATCCGCTGGCGCTGATCCAGAGCGCCAAGCTCTACGAGGTGCAGAAGTACATCGCGCTATCAGGCCATATCTGGGACGGCCACTACATCTTCGCCAATGCAGCGCGCTGGAATGTCATGCCTGCCGACGTCCGTGACGCCATCACCGCGGCGCTGTCGGAGGCCGCCGTCAAGGAGCGCCAGGACATCCAGAGCTTCAACGAGAAGGCGCAGGCGGACATGCAGTCCGCCGGCGTGACCTTCAACAAGGTCGACACCAAGCCGTTCCGCGACGCGCTGCGCACCGCCGGCTTCTACACCGAGTGGAAGACCAAGTTCGGCGCCGAGGCGTGGGGCCTGCTGGAGAAATCGGTCGGCCAGCTCTGAGCGAGCTGCCGTTGCATCCCTGATGCATGTCCGCATGCGCGGACATCAGCAGGATCTTGCGGGGAGGGTGGAATGGCCGTTGACATGACCGCGACGACCTCGGTGCCGTCGCATGGTGCCTTTGCGCGTTTCGATCATCTGCTAGGCCGCGCCGTCGAGGCGCTGGCCGCCGCGATCGTGGTCGCCGAATTGGTCCTGCTCGGTGCGGCCACGGCCGCGCGCTACGTGTTCAATGCTCCGCTGATCTGGTCCGACGAACTCGCCACCGTGCTGTTCGTGTGGCTGGCGATGCTCGGCGCCGTCGTCGCATTGCGACGCGCCGAGCACATGCGGCTCACCGCCTTCGTCCGCAATCTGTCGCCGGCGTGGCGGGCGCGCACCGACGCGCTCGGCCTGATGCTGGTCTGCACCGTGCTGGTCGCGCTGGTGATGCCGTCCTGGCACCACCTCGAAAGCCACCTGATCAGCCAGATGCCCGTGCTCGAGATCAGCGAAGGCTATCGCGAGGCCGCGATGCTGGTCGGCGTGCTGCTGATGCTGCTCACCGCGGTCGACCGGCTGATCCAGCAGGCGAGCCTCATGCAGATCGTCGGCGCTCTGGCCCTGGTGCTCGCCGGTGCAGGGGCGCTCTATGCGGCCGCACCTGTGCTGGAGGATCTCGGCAACTACAATCTGTTCATCTTCTTCTTTGTGCTCGTCGCCAGCGCCATGGTGATCGGCACGCCGATCGCCTTCACCTTCCTGCTCGCCACCGTGGCCTATCTGCATTTCAGCACGACCGTGCCGGTCCTGATCGTTCCTGGCCGGGTCAGCGAGGGCATGTCGCACATGGTGCTGCTGGCGGTGCCGATGTTCGTGCTGCTGGGTGCGCTGATCGAGATCGCCGGGCTGGCGCGGGCGATGATCCTGTTCCTGGTTTCGCTCATCGGCCATCTGCGCGGCGGCCTGCAATATGTGCTGCTCGGCGCGATGTACCTGGTCTCCGGCATCTCCGGCGCCAAGGCGGCCGACATGGCCGCGGTCGCGCCGGCGCTTTTTCCCGAGATGAAGCAGCGCGGCAGCTCGGAAGGCGACCTGGTGTCGCTGCTGTCGGCCTCGGCCGTTATGTCGGAAACGATCCCGCCCTCGATCGTGCTGATCACGGTCGGATCGGTGACGGGCGTGTCGATCGCGGCGCTGTTCACCGGCGGGCTGCTGCCGGCGGTGGTCGGCCTGATCGCACTCTCCGTCGTCGTCTTCCTGCAGACGCGCAAGGAGGACATGAGCGGCGCGCAGCGTTTCGATGCCAAGACGCGGCTGCGGCTGTTTGCGATCTCTATTCCCGGTCTCGGTCTGCCGATCGTGATCCGTTCGGCTGTGGTCGAGGGCGTCGCCACCGCGACCGAGGTCGCGGCGATCGGCGTCATCTACACCGTGCTGGTCGGCATCTTCGTCTATCGCCAGTTCGACTGGAAGCGGGTGTATCCCATCCTGGTCGATACGGCGTCGCTGTCCGGCGCGATCCTGCTGGTGGTGGGGGCTGCGACCGGCATGGCCTGGGCGCTGACCCAGTCCGGCTTCTCGCAGCAGCTCGTGGACCTCATGGTGGCTGTGCCCGGCGGCCGCTGGGGCTTCCTGCTGATTTCGGCGCTCGCCTTCGTCGTGCTCGGCAGCGTGCTCGAGGGCGTGCCGGCGGTGGTGCTGTTCGGGCCGCTGCTGTTCCCGATCGCGCGCATGATGGGCGTGCACGAGGTGCACTACGCCATCATCGCGGTGTTCGCGATGGGTCTCGGCCTGTTCACGCCGCCTTTCGGCGTCGGCTTCTATCTCGCTTGCGCCATCGGCCGCGCCTCGCCGGACGAGGTCATCCGCCACGTCTGGCCGCATCTCGCCGCACTCGTCGTTGCGCTGCTCTTGATCGTGTTCCTGCCATGGATCTCGATCGGCTTCCTGTGAATCGGGTAGACTGCCGTCATGGATGACGATCTGACACCGCTGACACGACTGGACGGCAAGGCCGGCCGGCGGCTCGCCGACCAGGTCTACGAGCGGCTGCTCGAGGACATCGTCTCCGGCGCGCTGCCGCCGGGCACGCCGATGGCCGAACTCGATCTGTGCGAGCGGCTCGGCGTCAGCCGCACGCCGGTGCGCGAGGCGCTGATCAAGCTCGCCGATGTAGACCTCGTGCGCATCTATCCGCAAAGCGGCAGCGTGGTGGCGCCGGTGTCGCGCGAGGCGTTCGGCGAGGCGCAGTTCATCCGCGAGCATCTCGAATGTGCGCTGGTTGCCGAGGCCGTCCGCTACATCGATGCGACGGCGCTGCGCGAGCTGACCGAGCTGATCGACAAGCAGAAGGCGGCGGCGACGCCGGCGGAGTTCTACGTCCATGACGAGGCGTTCCATCAGACGATCGCCCGCACCAGCCGGCATCCCCATGTCTGGCAGGTGATCCGTCAGACCAAGATCCATTTCGACCGCGTCCGCCATCTGACCTTGATCGAGGACGCCGGCCATATTCCGCTCCTGATCGCGCAGCATCAGGAGATCCTGGACGGGCTGGCCGCCTGCAACGAGGCCCAGGCGGTCGCGGCGATGCGCCGGCATCTGCGCGAGGTGTTTCGCCGCGCTGACGGCATCTTTGCCCGGCAGGAGGAGATGTCGCAGGCCGAACCGCGCACGCGGGCACGGCGGCGGCGCTGATCGCGCGCTTGATTCATTCTGGAAGGTGACGACATGGAACAGACGTGGCGCTGGTTCGGACCCGATGATCCCATCACCTTGCCGCAGGTTCGCCAGACCGGCGCGACCGGCATCGTGACGGCGCTGCATCACATTCCCTACGGCGTGGTGTGGAGCACCGATGAGATCATCAGGCGCATCGGCTTGATCGAAGGCGATTCATCGCTGCGGCTGCGCTGGAGCGTGGTCGAGAGCCTGCCGGTCTCCGAGGCCATCAAGCTGGGCGAGGGCGATCTGACGTCCTTGTTCGACAACTACCGCCAGTCGCTGCGCAACCTCGCCGCCTGCGGCGTCACTACCGTCTGCTACAATTTCATGGCGGTGCTGGACTGGACCCGCACCGAGCTCGCCTTCCGCCTGCCGGGCGGCGCCACCGCGCTCCGCTTCGACATGGATCGCCTGGCGGCGTTCGACTGCTACATCCTGCAGCGGCCCGGCGCCGAGGCGGAATTCTCCTCCGACGTGCTCGACCGCGCCAGAGCCTGGGTGGCGCAGGCCTCCGAAGCCGACAAGGACCGGCTGCTCGCGACCATCATGGCCGGGTTGCCCGGCGCCTATGACCGCTATGACGTGCCCGGCCTGCGCCGCATGCTGGAGAAATATCGCGGCATCGGCCATGCCGAGCTGCGTGCCAACTACGCGCGCTTCCTGCGCGAGGTGGTGCCGGTGGCGGAGGAGTGCGGTGTCAGCCTGTGCGTCCATCCCGACGATCCGCCGCGCGACCTGTTCGGCCTGCCGCGCGTGGTGTCGTCAGCCGAGGATCTGCAGTTCATCGTCGATGCCGCCCCGTCGAAGGCCAATGGCATCACGTTCTGCACCGGCGCGCTCGGCGCTGGCGGCCACAACAACGTGCCGCGGCTTGCCGAGCGGTTCGCCCCGCACATCCGCTTCGTCCATCTGCGCAACGTCACCAAGATGCTCGACGGCTCGTTCATGGAGGCCGAGCATCTGCGCGGCGATGTCGACATGGTTGCGATCGTGACGACGCTGCTCAAGGAGCAGGCGCGCCGCAAGGCCGAGGGCGATCCGGACTGGCGGATCCCGTTCCGCCCCGATCACGGTCATGAGCTGGTCGACGACATCGGCCGCGGCACGCATCCCGGCTATCCGCTGGTTGGCCGGCTCAAGGGCCTCGCCGAGATCCGCGGGGTGATGACCGCCGTCGCGGCCATTAACCGTCTCCCGGTTTGATCGGCAGGGCAGGATAACGCGCTTGTCAGCGCGCTGTCCGTCAACGAGGATGCCCGCCGGAACGTCGTCCACGAGTTGAACAGATGTCGACCTCACTCTTCGATCTCTCCGGCAAGACCGCGTTGGTGACCGGCTCCTCCCGCGGCCTCGGCCGCGCCATTGCCGAAGGCTTTGCCAAGGCCGGGGCGCGGCTCGTCATCAACGGCATCGACCCGGCGCGCACGCTGGCGGCGGCGGAAGAATTCCGCGCCGCGGGCCATCAGGCCGAGGCCTGCCCGTTCGACGTGACCGATGAGCAGGCGGTGGTCAGCGCCTTCGCGCGTTTCGATGACCAGGGGATCGCGATCGACATCCTCGTCAACAATGCCGGCATCCAGCACCGCAAGCCGCTGGTCGAGTTCACCACCGACGAGTGGCGCCGCGTCATCGAGACCAACCTCACCAGCGCGTTCGTGATCGGGCGCGAGGCCGCCAAGCGGATGATTCCGCGCAACAGCGGCAAGATCATCAACATCGGCTCGCTCGGCAGCGAGCTGGCAAGGCCGACGATCGGGCCCTACACCACGGCCAAGGGCGGCATCCGCAACCTGACCCGCGCGATGGCCGTCGAATGGGCCGCGCACGGCATCCAGGCCAATGCGATCGGTCCCGGCTACATGCTGACCGACATGAACCAGGCGCTGATGAGCAACCCCGACTTCAACAACTGGCTGATGTCGCGCGTCCCGGCGAAGCGCTGGGGTCGTCCCGACGAACTGGTCGGCACCGCGATCTTCCTGGCCTCCGACGCGTCGACCTATGTCAACGGCCAGACCATCTATGTCGATGGCGGCATGCTGGCGGCGATGTAGGATCGCGGAAGACACGAGACAGGGAGGCCGGCCATGCGTGCGGTCGTCATTCACGCGCCGAAAGATCTGCGCATCGACAGCTTTCCCGATCCGGCGCCGGGACCCGGCGAGGTCCGGGTCAAGATCGAGGCCGGCGGCATCTGCGGCTCGGATCTGCATTACTACCATCACGGCGGCTTCGGCACGGTCCGCATCAAGCAGCCGATGGCGCTGGGTCATGAGATCGCAGGCCACGTCGCCGCGGTCGGTGCCGGCGTGACCGGCCTCGCCGAGGGCACGCGCGTCGCCGTCAATCCGAGCCTGCCGTGCGGCAAGTGCGCCTATTGCCGCGAGGGGCGGCGCAACCAGTGCCTGGACATGCGCTTCATGGGCAGCGCGATGCGCGATCCCCACGTGCAGGGCGGCTTCCGCGAGTTCGTCACCGTGGATGCCTCGCAGGCGGTGCCGATCGCGCCGTCGTTGTCGCTGGGAGAGGCCGCGATGGCCGAGCCGCTGTCGGTCTGCCTGCATGCCGCGCACCAGGCCGGTTCGCTGCTCGGCAAGCGCGTGCTGGTGACCGGCTGCGGCCCGATCGGAGCGCTGTCGATCCTGGTCGCGCGTTACGGCGGCGCAGCCGAGATCGTGGCGACCGACGTCGCCGACGCGCCGCTTGCGATGGCGCGCACGCTCGGCGCCAGCCATGCGTTCAATGTCGGGGCGGAGCCGTCGGCGCTCGATCCGTGGCGGAGCGGGAAGGGCACGTTCGACGTGCTGTTCGAGGCCTCCGGCAACCAGGCCGCCCTGCGGGCGGCGCTCGACGTCATGAGGCCCGGCGGCGTCATCGTCCAGCTTGGGCTCGGCGGCGAGATGACCTTGCCGGTCAACACGCTGGTCACGAAGGAGCTGCAATTGCGCGGCACGTTCCGGTTCGACCGCGAATTCGAGCTGGCGCTGCGGCTGATGGGCGAGGGGCTGCTGGACGTCAAGCCGCTGATCTCGGCTGCGCTGCCATTCGAGCAGGCGGTCGCCGCCTTCGAGCTCGCCAGCGATCGAGGCCGGTCGATGAAGGTTCATTTGACGTTTTGATGGATGGATTGACGCCGATGAAAGTCGCCTGCATCGGAGAGTGCATGGTGGAGTTTGCGCAGGAGGACGGCTCGCTGTTCCGGCGCGGCTTCGGCGGCGACACGCTCAACACGGCGCTCTATCTGGCCCGGCTCGGCGTGCCCACCTCCTACGTCACGGCGCTCGGCGATGATCCCTTGAGCGCCATGATGCTGGCGGCCTGGCAGGCCGAGGGCATCGACACCTCGGAGGTGCTGCAGGTCGAGGGCCGCGTGCCCGGCCTGTACATGATCGAGCGCGATGCCCGGGGCGAGCGCAGCTTCCTCTATTGGCGCGACCGCGCGCCGGCGCGCGAGCTGTTCGATCGCGCCGACCGCGACATGCTCGACAGGCTCTCCCGCTTCGACTGGATCTATCTCTCCGGCATCAGCCTCTCGCTCTATGGCGAGACCGGCAAGGCCAAGCTGCGTGAGCTCTTGACGGTGGCGCGCAAGCGCGGCGCGCGTGTGGTCTTCGACGGCAACTACCGGCCGCGCGGCTGGGCCAGCCGCGAGGTGGCGCAGCGCGCGTTCCGCGCGATCCTGCCGCTGGTCGACGTTGCGCTGCCGACGCTCGAGGATGAGCAGATGCTGTTCGGCGATGCCGACGCCTCCGTCAGCCTGCGCCGCTTCAAGGAAGCCGGGGTCGGCGAGGTCGTCGTCAAGCGCGGCGCACGCGGCTGCCTGATCCATGCCGATGGTGTGCTGGTCGACATCGCGCCGCCTGCGGTGCTCAAGCCGATCGACACCACGGCGGCCGGCGATTCCTTCAATGCGGGTTATCTCGCCGCGCGCATCAAGGGCGCGCCGCCCCGCAAGGCGGCGTTGGCCGGCCACCGGCTTGCCGGCGCCGTGATCATGGCGCCGGGAGCCGTGATCCCGGCCACCGCGATGCCGCGGGACATTCTGACGATGAGCGAGGCATGATGAACAATTTGGACAAGCGCACGAAGCTCGATGCGGTGTTCGCTCTGGCGCCGGTGATTCCGGTGATCACGATCGAGGACGCCGCGCATGCCGTGCCGCTTGCGCGCGCGCTCGTTACCGGCGGTCTCCGCGTCATCGAGATCACCTTGCGGACGCAGGCGGGGCTCGATGCCGCACGCGCGATCATTGATGAGGTGCCGGACGCCGTTGTCGGCATCGGCACGGTGCTGACGCCGGCGGACTACGAGCGCGCCGCCGGGCTCGGTGCAGCCTTCGCGATCAGTCCGGGCCTGTCGATCGGCCTGCTCGATGCCGCGAATGCGGGCGAAATGCCGTTCGCGCCGGGCATTCAGACCGCCTCTGATCTCATCGCCTGCGTGACGCGCGGCTATGAGCTGGTGAAGTTCTTTCCTGCGGTGCCGGCCGGTGGGCTCGCCGCGCTGGATGCGCTGGCCGGGCCGTTCCCCAACGTACGGTTCTGCCCGACGGGCGGCATCAATGCCGGCAACGCTGCGCAATGGCTGGCGCATAAGAAGGTCGTTGCGATTGGCGGCTCCTGGGTCGCCCCCGCGGCCGACATCAAGGCCGGGGCCTGGGCTGCGATCGAGCAGCGCGCCCGCGAGGCGACGAAGCTGCGCTGATCTGGCCTGTCCACAACTTAAAATTTTGTTTGTGTCCGACGTTCATCTTCGGCAGCGTAGGCCTCCGTCGGCGCTTGTCATTCTCAAAAAGTATTACAGTCAAATAATATGACTAGTCATCCCGAGTGTTCCGTGGAATAACGGACGTCACCGGCCGTCGAGGCGGGTGAATAGGTGCGTCGGCACCGCTGTTCGCGGCGGCGCATCAAAAAACAGTACCTTTTTGGGAGAGAACGTCTGATGACCCTGAAAGCCCTCTTTGCGGCCTCGGCAACGGCCGCCTTGTTGCTTGCCACGTCTGCTGGCGCCGCTGAGCTGACCGTCGGCTTCTCGCAGATCGGATCGGAGTCCGGTTGGCGCGCCGCCGAGACCTCGGTCTCGAAATCTGAAGCCGCCAAGCGCAAGATCAACCTGAAGATCGCCGACGCCCAGCAGAAGCAGGAGAACCAGATCAAGGCGATCCGCTCCTTCATCGCCCAGGGCGTGGACGCGATCTTCCTCGCGCCGGTCGTGGCCTCCGGCTGGGACGCGGTGCTGAAGGAAGCCAAGGAAGCCAAGATCCCGGTCGTGCTGCTCGACCGCGACATCGATCCCTCCGGCAAGGACCTCTATCTGACCGCCGTCACCTCCGACAGCGTGCACGAGGGCGAGGTGGCAGGCGAGTGGCTCGCCAAGACGGTCGGCGGCAAGGCCTGCAACGTCGTCGAGCTGCAGGGCACGGTCGGCGCCAGCGTCGCCACCAACCGCAAGAAGGGCTTTGACGCCGTCGTCGCCAAGAACGCCAACCTGAAGGTCGTTCGCAGCCAGACCGGCGACTTCACCCGTGCCAAGGGCAAGGAGGTGATGGAAAGCTTCATCAAGGCCGAGAACGGCGGCAAGTCGATCTGCGCGGTCTATGCCCACAACGACGACATGATGGTCGGCGCCATCCAGGCGATGAAGGAAGCCGGGCTCAAGCCGGGCAAGGACATCCTGACCGTCTCGATCGACGCCGTGCCGGACATCTTCAAGGCGATCGCCGCCGGCGAAGCCAACGCCACCGTCGAGCTGACGCCGAACATGGCGGGCCCGGCGTTCGACGCAATCGTGGCCTTCAAGGAGAAGGGCACCGTTCCGCCGAAGTGGATCCAGACGGAATCGAAGCTCTACACCGCGACTGACGATCCGCAGAAGGTCTACGACAGCAAGAAGGGGCTCGGCTACTGAGCCGAAGATCTCGCCGTCGTCCTGGCTGTTGCCGGGACGACGGAAATCAATCGTGGCGCCCGCATCGCGTGCGGGCGTCGACTTTCCGGTCTTGCCCAAGTAGTTCGTCATGTCTGATCCTTCAGCTCCGCCGGCGATGCGTCCGTCTCTTCTGGAGATCCGCGGCCTCACCAAGAGCTTCGGTGCGCTCAAGGCGCTGCAGGATGTCGACTTCATGCTGGGTGAGGGCGAGATCCACGCGCTGCTCGGCGAGAATGGCGCCGGCAAGTCGACGCTGATCAAGGTCGTCACCGGCGTTTTCGCGCGGGACGCCGGCACCGTGCGGCTGGCCGATCGGGAGATCGCGCCGCGCTCGGCCAAGGACGCGGTCGATGCCGGCATCGCCACCGTCTATCAGGAAGTCAATCTGCTGCCGAACCTCTCGGTGGCGCAAAATCTGTATCTCGGCCGGCAGCCGACGCGGTTCGGCGTCGTGCGCGAGGCCGAGATGCGGCGGCGCGCGCATGCGCTGCTGCTGGATTATGGGCTGGACATCGACGTCGGCGCACCGCTTTCGAGCTACTCGGTCGCGGTCCAGCATATCACGGCGATCGCGCGCGCCGTCGATCTGTCGGCGCGCGTCCTCATTCTCGACGAGCCCACGGCGAGCCTCGACCGCCACGAGGTCGAGATCCTGTTCAAGGTGATGCGAAAGCTCGCGGCTGATGGCATCGGCATCATCTTCGTCAGCCACTTCCTCGATCAGGTCTATGAGATCTGCGACCGCGTCACGGTGCTGCGCAACGGCCGGCTGATCGGCACGCGCGAGATTGCCGATCTGCCGCGGCTCGACCTGATCCGCATGATGCTCGGGCGGGAGCTGGCCGAGACCACCCACGAACGCGCAGCGAGCCAGCCGGACAGGGCGCGCGAGGTCTGCATCAGTTTCAAGGGCTATGGCAAGCAGGGCTACCTTGCGCCGTTCGATCTCGAGCTGCGCCGCGGCGAGGTGGTCGGGCTCGCCGGCCTGCTCGGCTCCGGACGCACCGAGACGGCACGGCTCGTGTTCGGCGCCGAGCGCGCCGACAGCGGCGCGGCCACCGTCAACGGCGAGACCGTCCGGCTGAATTCGCCGCGCGATGCCGCCGGGCTCGGCTTCGGCTATTGTCCGGAAGAGCGCAAGACGGAGGGCATCGTTGCCGACCTCACCGTGCGCGAGAACATCGTGCTGGCGCTACAGGCGCGGCGCGGCCTGCACCGGCCACTGTCGCGGCGCGAGCAGGACGAGATCGCGATGCGTTACATCCGCATGCTCGACATCCGGCCGCCGGATCCGGAACGTCCGATCGGGCTGCTGTCGGGCGGCAACCAGCAGAAGGCGCTGCTGGCGCGCTGGCTCGCCACGTCGCCGAAGCTCCTCGTTCTGGACGAGCCGACGCGCGGCATCGACGTCGGGGCCCATGCCGAGATCATCCGGCTGGTGCGCGAGCTGTGCGAGCAGGGGCTGGCGCTGCTTGTGATCTCCTCCGAGCTCGACGAGATCGTGACCTATTCCAACCGCGTCATCGTGCTGCGCGACCGCGCCCATGTCGAGGAGCTGAAGGGCGACGCCGTCGAGGTCTCCAGCATTCTTGCGGCGATCGCTGCGGATACCGAGGCCGTGCGCGAGGCCGCATCATGACGCTTCGCATTCCCCGCCGTGGCCTGGCACAAGCGCTCGCACTGATCTTGATCCTGATCATCGATCGCGCGGTGTCGCCGCAGTTCTTCAATCTCCATCTGCAGGACGGCCGGCTGTTCGGCAGCGTCATCGACGTCCTGAACCGCGGCACGCCGGTGGCGCTGCTGTCGCTGGGCATGGTGCTCGTCATCGCGACCGGAGGCATCGACCTTTCGGTCGGTGCCGTGATGGCGATCGCGGGCGCTACTGCGGCGAGCCTCGCCGATACGCATTCGCTGCCGGTGGTCATCGGCTCCGCGCTCGCTGTCGGTCTGGTGTGCGGGCTCTGGAACGGCATCCTCGTTGCCTTCTTGCGTATCCAGCCGATCGTCGCCACGCTCATCCTGATGGTCGCAGGACGCGGCATCGCGCAGCTCATCACGGAAGGTCGGATCGTCACCTTCACCTCGCCCGATCTGGTCTGGATGGGCAACGGCGCCGTGCTCGGCCTGCCGACGCCGGTCGTGATCGCGATCGGCATGCTGCTGGTGACGGGGGCGGTCGTGCGCGGCACCGCGCTCGGGCTCTTGATCGAGGCGACCGGCGGCAACGCGCGCGCCAGCGAGCTGTCGGGCGTCGGCACCCGCGCCATGATCCTGTCGGTCTATGTCTGGTGCGGACTGTGCGCCGCGCTCGCGGGCGTCATTGCGGCCGCCGACATCATGGGGGCGGATGCCAACAATGCCGGGCTGTGGCTCGAGCTCGATGCGATCCTCGCCGTCGTGATCGGCGGCACCTCGCTGTTTGGCGGCCGCTTCAGCCTGGTGCTGGCGGTGGCCGGCGCGCTGATCATCCAGGCCATGAACACCGGCATTTTGCTGTCGGGCTATCCGCCGGAGCTCAATCTGCTGGTCAAGGCCGTCGTCGTACTTGCCGTGCTGCTGGCGCAATCGCCGCGGCTCGGCGATCTCTCGCGCTTCACCGCGCGCTGGCGGAGGACCAAGCCATGAAGGCCTCGACCTCGGTTGCGATCACGGCGTTCGTGCTGGTCGCCGGCTTCGCGTTGTGCGCGCTGCAGTTCCCGAACATCGCCTCGACCCGCGTCGTCGCTAATCTGCTCACCGACAACGCCTTCCTCGGCATCGTCGCGGCCGGCATGACCTTCGTCATCATCTCCGGCGGCATCGATCTGTCGGTCGGCTCGGTGATCGGCTTCACGACGGTGTTCGTGGCTCTGGCGGTCGAGCGCTGGGGCATTCCGCCGTTTGCCGCGTTCGCAATGGTGCTCGTGCTGTGCGCGCTGTTCGGCGCCGCGATGGGGGCGGTCATTCACGTATTTGAGCTGCCGCCCTTCATCGTGACGCTCGCGGGCATGTTCCTGGCGCGCGGCGTCAGCTTCCTGCTGTCGACCGAGTCGATTCCGATCACCGCTCCGATCTACAGTGCCGTCTCCGACTTTGCGATCCGGCTGCCAGGCGGCGGACGGCTCACCGCGATCGCGATGGCGATGCTCGTGATCCTGGTGCTCTGCGCGTTGCTGCTGCATTTGACCCGGTTTGGCGCCAACGTCTACGCGCTCGGCGGCAGCCGTGTGGCGACAGCCCTGATGGGCATTCCGGTCGGGCCGATGACGATCCGCATCTATATGCTGTCGAGCGTGCTTGCGGGCCTCGCCGGCATCGTCTTCTCGTTCTACACCGCGGCCGGCTACTCGCTCTCGGCCGTTGGCGTCGAGCTCGATACAATCGCGGCCGTGGTGATCGGCGGAACCTTGTTGACGGGCGGACAAGGCTCGGTCATCGGCACCTTCCTTGGCGTCCTGATCCAGGGCATGATCCAGACCTACATCAACTTCGACGGCACGCTGTCGAGCTGGTGGACCAAGATCGCCACGGGGGTTCTGTTGTTCGTCTTCATTGCGTTGCAACAAGGTCTGATGGCGCTCGCGCGCCGCTCATCCGTCAAGCCGGCAGGGGCCAAGCCGATGGGGGCGCCGACATGACGACGTCGCACATCGTCTCGATTCCGACCCGGCGCGCGCATTCCAACCATGCCGAGGTCGCCCGCAGCATCGGCATCGACATCATCTCCGGCCGATTGGCCGAGGGGGCGCGGCTGCCGGGTGATGCCGAACTGACCGCGACCTTCGGCGTCTCACGGCCGGTGCTGCGCGAGAGCGTGAAGACCCTCGTTGCAAAAGGTCTGCTGTCGACCAAGGCCCGCGTCGGCACCGTGGTGCGCGGACGCTCGGACTGGAACATGTTCGATCCCGACGTGCTCGCCTGGCACCTCGACGCGGGCATCGACAAGCGCTTCCTCGCCGACCTCGCCGAGATCCGGTTGGCGATCGAGCCGCGCGCCGCGGCGCTCGCGGCGGAACGCCGTACGGATGACGACGTCGCGGCGATGCGCAAGGCGATGGCGCAGATGGAGCGCGAGCCATCGACATCGGTCGCTTTCGCCGAGGCTGACCTTGCGCTGCACATCGCGGTCGCCAACGCCTCGGGCAATCCCTTCATGCGCTCGATCGGCGCTGTCATCGAGGCCGCGTTGCGCGCCTCGTTCGTCCTGAGCGCCCCGATCGAGACCGCCGATCGCGACACCGTGCTGGTCTGGCACCAGCGCATCATCGACGCGATCGCGGATGGAGACGCCGACGGCGCCTCCGAGGCCATGATTGAAGTCATCTACAACGGCCGGCGGCGCCATGCCCAGTCGGCTGCACGAACGGACCGGGAATGAGCAACGACAACGAGAAGAAGACGCTGCGGAGCCAGGCGTGGTTCGGCCGCCAGGACAAGATGGGCTTCTATTATCGCTCGTTCCTGAAGAACAGCGGCACGCCGCAGGATCGCTTCGAGGGCCGTCCGGTCATCGGCATCTGCAACACCTGGTCGGAGCTGACACCCTGCAACGCGCATTTCCGCGTCATCGCCGAGCATGTCCGCCAGGGCGTGCTCGATGCCGGCGGCTATCCGCTGGAGTTTCCGGTCTCCTCGCTCGGCGAGGTGACGATGCGCCCCACCGCGATGCTGTTCCGTAACCTCGCTTCGATGGATGTCGAGGAGGCGATCCGCGCCCACCCGCTCGACGGCGTCGTGCTGCTGATGGGCTGTGACAAGACCACGCCGGCGCTCTTGATGGGCGCCGCCTCGGCCAACCTGCCTGCGATCGGTGTTTCGGGCGGCCCACAACTGCGCGGCGTCTATCGTGGCCAGATCATCGGCTCCGGTACCAACATCATCTCGATGAGCGAGCAGCTGCGTGCCGGCGAGATCACGCTGAAGGAATTCCACGAGGCCGAGGCCGGCATGAACCGCTCCGCCGGCAGCTGCATGACCATGGGCACGGCCTCGACGATGGCCTCGATGGTCGAGGCGCTCGGCATCGGCTTGCCGGAAAATGCGGCGATTCCGGCTGCGGATGCGCGGCGCAACCTGCTGGCCCGCATGGCCGGACGGCGCATCGTCCAGATGGTCGGCGAGGATCTCAAGCCGTCGGATATCCTGACGCGCCAGGCGTTCGAGAACGCGATCCGCACGCTGGCCGCGATCGGCGGCTCGACCAATGCCGTCGTGCATCTGCTCGCGATCGCCGGCCGTGTCGGCGTCGAGCTGACGCTCGATGATTTCGATCGGCTCTGCCGCGACGTGCATTGCCTGGTCGACCTGATGCCGTCGGGCCGCTTCCTGATGGAGGACTTCTATTACGCCGGCGGCCTGCCGGCGGTGCTGCGTGCGCTCGGCGAGCGCGGCCTGCTGCACAAGGACGCGCGCACCGTCAACGGCAAGACGTTGTGGGACAATGTCGCCGAGGCTCCGAACTGGAACGCCGAGGTCATCACGCCGTTCGAGACCCCGTTCAAGACGGAAGCCGGCATTGCCATTCTCACCGGCAATCTCGCCCCCAACGGCGCTGTCATCAAGCCGTCGGCGGCCTCGCCGGAACTGATGAACCATACGGGACGCGCGGTCGTGTTCGAGAGCGTCGAGGAGATGCATGACGCGGTCGACGACGACAATCTCGACATCGATGCGTCCTGCATCATGGTGCTGAAGAACTGCGGGCCGAAGGGCTATCCGGGCATGGCCGAGGTCGGCAACATGCCGCTGCCTGCGAAAGTGCTGCGTCAGGGCGTGCGCGACATGATCCGCATCTCCGATGCGCGCATGTCCGGCACGGCCTACGGCACGGTGGTGCTGCATGTCGCGCCGGAGGCTACCGTCGGCGGACCGCTGGCGCTGGTGAAGAACGGCGACATGATCACGCTCGACGTCGCCGCGCGCCGGCTGCATCTGCATGTCAGCGACGAGGAACTGGCCGCACGCCGCGCCGCCTGGACGCCGCCGAAGCCGCATGCGGCCCGCGGCTATCAGAAGCTCTACATCGATCACGTGCTGCAGGCCGATCGCGGCGTCGATTTCGATTTCCTCGTCGGCCGCACCGGCTCGCCCGTGCCGCGCGACAATCACTGAGAGGGGCCCATGACCGCTTCCGCCAAAAAGCTCTACAAGGGAGTCTTCCCGGTGGCGCCGACCGTGTTCGACGCCGACGGCCGTCTCGACCTCGAAGGCCAGAAGCGAGCGATCGACTTCATGATCGATGCCGGCTCGCACGGCATCTGCATCCTCGCCAATTTCTCCGAGCAGTTCGTGCTGACCGATGACGAGCGCGATCTGGTGATGACCACGGTGCTGGAGCATGTTGCCGGCCGCGTGCCGATCATCGTCACCACGACGCATTTCTCGACCTTTGTCTGCGCCGAGCGTTCGCGCCGGGCGCAGGAGAAGGGCGCTGCCATGGTCATGGTGATGCCGCCCTATCACGGCGCGACCTTCCGCGTGCCGGACACCTCGATCTATGAATTCTATCGCGGCGTCTCCGACGCGATCTCGATCCCGATCATGGTGCAGGACGCGCCGGTCGCCGGCACGCCGCTATCGGTGCCGTTCTTGGCGCGCATGGCCAAGGAGATCGAGAACCTCGCTTATTTCAAGATCGAAGTGCCGCGTGCGGCCGACAAGTTGCGCGCGCTGATCGAGGCAGGCGGCCCGGCGATCGAAGGTCCGTGGGACGGCGAGGAGGCAATCACCCTGATGGCCGATCTCGACGCGGGCGCCACCGGCGCGATGACCGGCGGCGGCTATCCCGATGGCATTCGCAAGATCATCGATCCGTATTTCGCGGGCGACCGCGAGGCCGCGGCGGCGGCCTATGAGCGCTGGCTGCCGCTGATCAACTACGAGAACCGGCAGTGCGGGCTTGCCACCTGCAAGATCCTGATGAAGGCAGGCGGCGTGATCCGCCACGACACGCTGCGAGCGCCGCAGCCGCCAATTCATCCGGCGACCCAGAAGGGACTGATCGAGATTGCGCGCCGGCTCGACCCAGTCGTGCTGCGCTGGGGACGCTAGAGATGAGTGAGCTTCGTGTCGCCATCGTCGGCTTCGGTAAGATCGCCAGGGATCAGCACGTGCCGGCGATCGCCGCCACCGAGGGCGTGACCCTGACGGCGGTGGCGAGCCGCAACGCCTCTCTGCCAGGCCTGCCGCATTTCGGCACCATCGAGGAGCTGCTGCGCGACGGGCCGGAGATCGACGCCGTCTCGCTATGCACGCCGCCGCAGGTGCGCCGCGCGCAGGCGCAGGCCGCGCTCGAGGCCGGCAAGCACGTGATGCTGGAAAAGCCGCCGGGTGCGGCGGTCAGCGAGCTCGATCCATTGATCGCGCTCGCGGCTGCCAAGCAGCGCACGCTGTTCGCGACCTGGCATTCGCGCTATGCGCCGGCCGTCGAGCCGGCGCGCGCGTGGCTGTCGTCGCGTCAGATCCGCAGCGTGCGGATCGACTGGAAGGAGGACGTGCGCGTCTGGCATCCCGGACAGGCCTGGATCTGGGAGCCGGGCGGGCTCGGCGTGTTCGATCCGGGGATCAACGCGCTGTCGATCTTGACCCGCATCCTGCCCGAGCCGGTGTTCCTGACCGAGGCCGAACTGTCGTTTCCGTCCAACCGCCAGGCGCCGATCGCGGCCAACCTGTCACTGTCGACAGCCAGCGACCTGCCGATCGCGGCCGAGTTCGATTTCCGCCAGACCGGGCCGCAGAGCTGGGACATCCGGATCGAGACCGACGCCGGGCAGTTGAAGCTGTCGCTCGGCGGCGCGCGGATGACCGCGGACGATCAGCCGATGGTCGACGAGAAGGAACGCGAATATCCCGGCCTCTATCGTCGCTTCGTCGAACTGACGAAGACCGGCGCGAGCGACGTCGATCTTGCGCCGCTGCGGCTGGTGGCCGATGCGTTCCTGCTCGGCCGCCGGCAATTCGTCGAGCCGTTCGAGGACTAGAGCGATGCCAGAAGCGCGGATCACCAGGGATGTGTTTGGCAGCCTGCCGGACGGCCGCGAGGTCGAGCGCGTCACCTTGCGTGGCGCTCACGGTTTCGAGGCGCGCATCATCACCTACGGCGCGGCGCTGCAGACGCTGCTGGTGCCGGATGCGCAGGGGCTTGTCGATGACGTGGTGCTCGGTCATGACGACTTGCTGAGCTACGTCAAGCTCCGAAAGTTCTTCGGTGCGACGGTCGGGCGCTACGCCAACCGCATCGCCAAGGCGCGCTTTTCGCTCGACGGTCAGGATCTGCGCCTCGACGCCAATAATGGTGCACATGCATTGCATGGCGGTCCCGACGGCTTCGACCGCAAGCTCTGGCAGATCGTCGCGACCGAAGACGGCGCCCAGCCCTCGGTCACGATGCTCTATGTCAGTCCCGACGGCGAGGCCAATTATCCGGGGCGGCTCGACGTTCGTGTCACCTATCAGTTGACCGGGCCGATGGAGTTGGCTGTCAGCTTCAGCGCCCGGACCACCCGGACGACGGTGGTCAACCTGACCAACCACAGCTTCTTCAATCTCGATGGCCTGGCCGCCGGCAGCGACATCCTTGATCATCGTCTGACCGTCGAAGCCGACCATTATCTCGCGATCGACGAGACCGCGATCCCGCTGGAAGGGCCGCCGCACGCCGTCGCCGGCACGCCGTTCGATTTCCGCGAGCCGCATGCGGTCGGTGCCCGCATCCGCGCTGACGACCCGCAGATCAAATGCGGTCGCGGCTACGATCATAATTTCTGCCTTCGACAGCAGGCGGGGGTGCGCTTGGCCGCCCGGCTGGCGTCCGCGCGCTCGGGGCGCGTCATGGAGTTGCTGACCGATCAGCCCGGCCTGCAGGTCTATTCCGGCAACTATCTTGACGGGACCGTGACCGGCAAGGGGCGTGTCTATCGTCAATCCGACGCGCTCTGCCTGGAGCCGCAGGTCTGGCCGGACAGTCCGAACCGTCCGGATTTTCCCAGCGCGCGTCTTGCGCCCGATGACGTCTACAAGCACGAGACGGTGTATCGCTTCTCGACCGCGGGAGCGTCCGCATGATGGAGCAGGTGCCGACCACGATCCTCTGCGACGAGCGCTGCCATCTCGGCGAGGGGCCGACCTACGATCCCCACACTGACACCGCCTGGTGGTTCGACATTCGCGAAGGCCTGCTGTTCGAGGCCAAGATCGGCAGCGGCGAACTCCGCCGCCATGGCCTCGGCAGGATGGCGAGCGCGCTCGGCCGTATCGATACCAACAGGCAGTTGATCGTGGCCGAGGACGGGCTCTACATCCGCAGCATCGCCGACGGTGCGCTATCCCTGTATCTGCCGCTCGAAGCCGACAATCCGGCGACGCGGTCGAACGACTCCCGGGTTCATCCCTCCGGGACGTTCTGGATCGGCACCATGGGCCGCAACGCCGAGTGCGGCCTGGGCTCGATCTACGCGCTGCATCGCGGCGAGATCATCCGCCTGTTCCCCAACGTCACCATTCCCAACGCGATCTGCTTCTCGCCGGATGGCACGATCGGCTATTTCGCCGACACCGACGAGAACGTCCTCTACCGTGTCGCACTCGACCCGGAGACGGGCCTGCCGTGCGGTGAGCCGGAGGTGCTGCTGCGCCATGCCGCCGTCGGGGGGCTGGATGGCGCGGTCGTCGATGCCGAGGGGCGCATCTGGAACGCGCGCTGGGGCGGCGGTTGTGTCGATGTCTATAGCCCGCAGGGCGAGCATCTCCGCAGCATCGCGGTTCCGGCCAGCCAGGCGAGCTGCCCGGCCTTCGTCGGCCGCGGTCTGTCGCGCCTGCTGGTCACGTCGGCCTGGCAGGACATGGACGCGGCGGCCAAGGCGGCCGACCCCGGCCATGGCCAGACTTTTCTTCTCGAGGTCGGCGCCCGCGGTCGCGCCGAGCCTGACGTGAAGCTGTCGATCTGAGAGGAGGAACAATCGAGTCGAGCGTCGTTCAGCCTAACAGCTATCTGGTATCGAGATACGCAATCGCGTATTCCTAGTTCAAATCTGAAAATCTTAGAGGGAGTGAAGCATGCTGAATTTCAAGACCATCATGGCCGCCGCGCTGGCCGGCCTCGGCGCGGTGGCGCTGTCCAGCGCCGCAATGGCGCAGGGCAAGGCAACCGTCGGCATCGCGATGCCGACCAAGTCCTCGGCGCGCTGGATCGACGACGGCAACAACATCGTGAAGGTGCTGAAGGAGCGCGGCTACAACACCGACCTGCAATATGCCGAGGACGACATCCCGAACCAGCTCTCGCAGGTCGAGAACATGGTCACCAAGGGCGCCAAGGTGCTGGTCATCGCCGCGATCGACGGCACCACGCTGTCGGACGTGCTGAAGCAAGCCAAGGACAAGGGCGTCACCGTGATCGCCTATGACCGCCTGATCCGCGACACGCCGAATGTCGACTACTACGCGACCTTCGACAACTTCCAGGTCGGCGTGCTGCAGGCGCAGTCGATCGTCGACAAGCTCGGCCTGAAGGACGGCAAGGGCCCGTTCAACATCGAGCTGTTCGGCGGCTCGCCGGACGACAACAACGCCTACTTCTTCTACAACGGCGCGATGTCGGTGCTGCAGCCCTATCTCGACTCCGGCAAGCTCGTGGTGGCGTCCGGTCAGAAGGGCATGGACAAGGTCGCGACCCTGCGCTGGGACGGCGCCACCGCCCAGGCCCGCATGGACAACCTGCTCAGCGCCTATTACGGCAACAAGCGGGTCGACGCGGTGCTGTCGCCCTATGACGGTCTCTCGATCGGCATCATCTCGTCGCTGAAGGGCGTCGGCTATGGCAGCGGCAACCAGCCGATGCCGGTCATCTCCGGCCAGGACGCCGAAGTGCCCTCGGTCAAGGCGATCCTGCGCGGCGACCAGTACTCGACCATCTTCAAGGACACCCGCGACCTCGCCAAGGTGACCGCCGACATGGTCGATGCGTCGCTGAGCGGCAAGCAGGTGCAGGTCAACGACACCAAGACCTACAACAACGGCGTCAAGGTCGTCCCGGCCTATCTGCTCAAGCCGGTCGTGGTCGACAAGAGCAATTGGGAGAAGGTCCTGATCGAGGGCGGCTACTACAAGAAGTCGCAGGTCGAGTGATCACGTTCGGCCGGCGAGCGCGGTCTTGCGCTCGCCGGCCACTCTCGTCTAGGACAGTCAGTGTTGCGGGATACAAAGCGATGACGGCAATCCTCGAGATGCGCAGCGTCAGCAAGAGCTTCGTCGGCGTGCAGGCGCTCCGCGATGTCAGCTTCACGGTCGAGGCGGGCGAGATCCACGCCCTGGTCGGCGAGAACGGCGCCGGCAAGTCGACCCTGATGAAGGTGCTGAGCGGCGTCTATCCCTACGGGCGCTATGAGGGTCAGATCATCTTCGAGGGCGAGGAGCGCCGCTTCCGCGACATCAACGATTCCGAGGCGCTCGGCATCATCATCATCCATCAGGAACTCGCGCTGATCCCGCTGATGTCGATCGCCGAGAACATCTTCCTGTCGCACGCGCCGCAGCGCTTCGGCGTCATCGATCGCGACGAGGTCTACCGGCGCACCCAGCAATTGCTGGCCCAGGTGGGCTTGAAGGAATCTCCGGATACGCTGATCACCGATCTCGGCGTCGGCAAGCAGCAGCTGGTCGAGATCGCCAAGGCGCTGTCCAAGCGCGTCAAGCTCTTGATCCTGGACGAGCCGACCGCGAGCCTGAACGAGGCCGACAGCCAGGCGCTGCTCGACCGTCTCGTCACCTTCCGCGAGCAGGGCATCTCCTCGATCCTGATCACGCACAAGCTGAACGAGGTCGCCCGCGTCGCCGATCGCATCACGGTGCTGCGCGACGGCCGCAGCGTCGACAGCATCGACTGCCGCGCCGAGCCCGTCCTGGAGGACCGCATCATCAAGAGCATGGTCAATCGCGACATGGCGCACCGCTTCCCCGAGCGGCAGCCCAAGATCGGCGAGCCCGTGTTCACGGTCGAGAACTGGTCGGTCTACCATCCGCAGCATACCGACCGTCAGGTGATCAAGAACGTCGACTTCCAGGTGCGCCGCGGCGAGATCGTCGGCATCGCCGGCCTGATGGGCGCGGGGCGCACCGAATTCGCCATGAGCCTGTTCGGCCGCTCGTGGGGCGTCAACATCACGGGCCGCGCCCGCCTCGAAGGCCACGACGTCAATCTCAACAGCGTACCGGCGGCGATCGATGCCGGCCTCGCCTATGTCACCGAGGATCGCAAGCAGCTCGGCCTGATCCTGGCCGACGACGTGCGCAAGAACATCACCCTGGCGAGCCTATCCCAGGTCGCGCCGAACGGCGTGATCGACGACATCGCCGAGCTCAAGGCGGCGTCCGGTTACCGCGGCCGGATGCGCATCCGCTGCTCCGACGTCTATCAGGAGGCCGGCCAGCTCTCCGGCGGCAACCAGCAGAAGGTCGTGCTGTCGAAATGGCTGATGACCGATCCCAAGGTCTTGATCCTTGACGAGCCGACGCGGGGCATCGACGTTGGCGCAAAGTATGAGATTTACTGTATCATCCAGGAGCTCGCCGATGCCGGCCGGGGTGTTGTCGTGATCTCGTCGGAGATGCCGGAGCTGCTCGGAATCTGCGACCGCATCTGCGTGATGAATGACGGCGCCTTCGTCGGCGAGTTCGCCGGGCCGGAGGCGACGCAGGAAAAGATCATGCGCGCCATCATGCGTAACGAAACCATCAAGAACCAGGAGACGGCCGCGTAAGCGGTCGGGAGGACGCCAGCAATGACCGACAAGACGGTTTCGCTCCCGGAGGAGAAGTCGCATAGCGGCTTCCTGAAGAACAATCTGCGCAGCTACGGCATGCTGCTGTCGCTGTTCGTGATCATGCTGTTCTTCCAGTTCATGACCGACGGCACCCTGCTGCAGCCGCTCAACCTCACCAACCTGGTGCTGCAGAACAGCTATATCGTCATCATGGCGCTGGGCATGCTGCTGGTGATCGTGACCGGGCACATCGATTTGTCGGTCGGCTCGGTCGCGGGCTTCGTCGGCGCGGTCGCCGCCGTGCTGATGGTGCGCTATCACATCGACTTCCCGCTCGCGATCATCGCCTGCCTGATCGTCGGCGCCGCGATCGGCGCCGCGCAGGGCTATTGGGTGGCCTATTTCGGCATTCCCTCCTTCATCGTCACCTTGGCCGGCATGCTCGTGTTCAAGGGTCTGGCGCTGGCGCTGCTGCAGGGGCAGTCGGTCGGGCCGTTCCCGGGCACGTTCCAGAAGCTGTCGTCCGGCTTCATCCCTGAGTTCATGCCGAGCGCGGCGCACCTTTATCCCACGTCGCTCGCGATCGGCGCGGTGCTGACGCTCATTCTGGTCTATGCCAGCGTCAAGGGCCGCGCGCGCGAAGTGGAGCACGGCATCGAGGTCGAGCCGTTCGGCTTCTTCGCCGCCAAGAACGTCGTGCTGGCCGGCGCATTGATGTATTTCACCTACCTGATCGCCTCGCATCGCGGCCTGCCCAACGTGCTGGTCATCATGACCGCGCTGATCGCGCTGTACGGCTTCATGACGCGCCGCACGGTGGTCGGCCGGCAGATCTATGCGGTCGGCGGCAACGCCAAGGCGGCCAAGCTGTCGGGTATCAAGACCGAGCGGCTGGTGTTCATGACCTTCGTCAACATGGGCGTGCTGGCCGCGCTGGCCGGCCTGATCTTCGCCGCCCGGCTCAACACCGCGACGCCGAAGGCCGGCCTCGGCTTCGAGCTCGACGTCATCGCGGCGTGCTTCATCGGCGGCGCCTCGGCCTATGGCGGCGTCGGACGGGTCGGCGGCGCTGTCATCGGCGCCATGATCATGGGCGTGATGAACAACGGCATGTCCATCCTCGGCATCGGCATCGACTATCAGCAGGTCATCAAGGGCCTGGTGCTGCTCGGTGCCGTCTGCATCGACGTCTACAACCAGCGCCGCTGAGCGCTATACGCCGCACATTCTCTGACAGGGCGTCTTAGCCGGGGCTCTTCGGCATCCACCATCGTCATTCCGGGGCGCGCGTCGCGCGAGCCCGGAATCCATCTGTCCTCATGCCCCCCGGTGAAATGGATTCCGGGCTCGCGCGGCGCGCGCCCCGGAATGACGAGGTCGAGTCCGTCGCCGACCTATACCACGTGGAAATTCGACACGCTGTCGTTGGCGAGCTGGGCGACGAGCTGCAGCTCCCAGTCGATATAGGCCTGCATCGCTTCCGCGGCGTTGTCGGTGCCCTCATAGGGACGCTTGTAGACGTCGTCGGCATGCGAGATCCATGAGGACCGATCGCTCTCCAGCACATGGCCGGCAGCCGTCCAGGCGCGCGTACCGCCGGTGAGCGCGCGGAGCTCACGCGTCGTTGCGGCACGTGCATCCGCAAGCGCAAAGGCCGCCTCGGCGCCGTCGTCACTTGTCAGCACGATCGGACCGTCGCCTGGCAGCTTGACGAGATCCGATGAAAAGCGCGACGCCAGCACGAAGTGTGCGCCCGGAATGTGTCCGGCCTTGTAGCTCGGACTGCGCGTGAGATCGACGATGGTCCACGCCGCCGCATCGGCCGCGAGTTGCTCGGCGCTGATCGCCGCGTCGCCAAGCTGCGGCAGCGGCGGTCGGCGTGCGGCGCGGATTTCGGTTTCGGTCGTTCCAACGACATCCGGTCCCACGACCGCCACGTCCCAGCCCATCTGCTTCAGCCATGACGCCGTCATGCGCGCGCGCACGCCGTCATCGTCGAACAGCACCAGGCGGGCGCCGCGCACGCCGACCCACTCGTCGGTCGCCTGCACCAGCTGGCCGCCCGGCGCCGACGCGAAGCCAGCCGGATGGCCGGCGGCGTAGTCCTCGGGCGTGCGAACGTCGAGGCAATACAGCGTGCGCGTCCCAGCCTCGGCCTGATAGCGCGCGAAGGTCGCGGCATCGAGCACGCCGACGCCGACGCGCTCGGCCCAGGCCTTGGCATCCGCCAGCGCGGTCGCGTAGCTCGCCTCTGGCCGCTCCAGCATGCGCGCGGTCCTGCCGCGCTCGACCTGATGGCCGGCAAGGGTCCAGCCGATGGTGCCGTTGCGCAACGCATAGATCTTGTTCGGCAGCCCGGCATTGATCAGCGACTGCGTGCCGATGATCGAGCGCGTGCGTCCGGCGCAATTGACGATGATCGTGGTGTCGGGCGACGGCGCGAGCTCGCGCGCCCGAAACGCCAGCTCGCCGCCGGGGACGCTGACCCCGCGCGGGATGCTCATGGTGCGATATTCCTCGAAGCGGCGGGCGTCGAGCACGACCAGATTCGACTCGCGCTCGATCAGCGCCTTGGCTTCGTCGGCCGACAGAGACGGCGTGTGCCGGATGGCCTCGACCAATTCGCCGAACGCCTTGCTCGGCACGTTGACGTCCCGGAACACCTCGCCATGGCGCGCATAGCCCGACAGCCCGCCAGCGAGCATCGCGACGTCGGTGTAGCCCAGTGCATGAATGCGCGGCACCGCGCGGGCGGCATAGCCTTCGCCGTCATCATAAACGACGACGGGTACATTCAGACGCGGCACGAGATCGAGGATGCGCAGTTCGATCTGCGACAGTGGCAGCGACACCGCGAAGAACGGGTGCGACAGCGAGTAGGGGCCCTCCTCGCGGACATCGAGCAGCGCCACCTCCTCGCCGGCACGCCAGCGCCGCCGCAGCTCGGTCGGGGTCGTCTGGCGCGGCTGATCGGATGCATTTCGGGGCAGGTGAGAGGGCGTCGGCGATGTCATTCGGGAGTCCGCAGGTGAGGTCCGCCGCGGTCCCCGGCATCGTTCATGCGTCCGTGGAGCAGACCTGCGGCATGGACCCACAATCACGGCGCGCAGCCCGGGCCGGGGCGCATGGAGTGTCGCCCTTGTGTGGCGGCATGACGACCGTTTGTCCAGCCCGCCGCACCCGATTGCGCTCGGCGGCAGCGCCGGTCAGACGTGCGGCCCCAGCATGGCAATGTAGAACAAGTCCTCGCTCGAGAGCTCGGCGGACCGCCTCGGAAGAACGGCCGCGTTTCGTCCCGTCGTCCTCTGCTCCGCCATGCGCTCGGAACGGAAGGTGCCGAGCCAGCCCCCAAACCACGAGACGTAGCGCATGAGATCCTCCGGAGCTGCTGTAGCCACTCGACTATCACGCGGCAGAATTGCGCGGACAAGGTCCGGTCATGCTGTCGCGCGACTTTGGCAAATCATGCTCGCTGCAACGCGTCGTCGGCAAATTCCTTTCCCGCCGCGTCCCGCTCGCACGCATCGGTTTCTCCACCGGATGCGTCAACGTCGCCATTCCGGCCCATCAGGTCGTCATGCCAATGGGTACGGAACGCCATCCAAGAGGCGTGATCCTGAAAGGCGACCTCGGCGAACCACTCGACCGTGACGGCGCCGCTCGGCCAATAGCGTTCCTGGTCATGCCAGCACACCACCGGCCAGCGCGGATTGCGATAGGAGCGGCCGGTCTCGTCATGCAGCGACGGCCGGCCGAGGTGATCGATCAGCCACGCCATCACCTCGGGCAGGAACGTGGCGGCAAACGACACGCCATGGCGGCCGAGCCGCTGCGGCATGCGCATGACGCGCTGATCGATGATGGCGAAGGCCGGCGGCACGGCACCGACGTTGAACTGCCGAATCATCAGCAAGCGGAAGCCGCAGCCGCAGAGCTCGGCGGGAACGGCGTGAATCGCGGTCGGCTGTAGCGGAGCCGTGATGTTCATCCCAGTGCTCCCCGCGCCTGGCCGAGCGTGAGGTCGATGGCGTGCTGCAACGCTGTGCGCGTCGGCACATCGCTGCGTTTTAGATAGGCGGTCAGAACGCGTGCCATCCCTGTCTCCCGTCGGCATCTGCACATTGCTGGTCGCAGCCGTCGCAGATCGCCTTGCGTGGAGACGGACATCCGGTCCGAATCCGACGCGACGAAAATCAACAATCTCCGACATTGCTGCCGGTCAGGGAGGACACATCAAGTTTCGTGCCAGATGCGGCGGTCAGTGGAGGCGATGGCCGTCGGCGTCGTCTTCCGGCGTTGCGAGCTGCGCGATCGGGCTGGATTGGTGGTGGATCATCCGCCAGGCGCCGTCGATGCGCGCGAAGTGATTGGCCGCGGCGAGCGCCGCGCCGTCCACCAGCTCGATGCAGAGCACGTGACCATGATCGCCGTCGACGATCGCGTGCGGATCCGCGCAGACGATGTTCGGCCGACCCGGGTTGGCGAGGATGTCGCGCCAGCTGCCGATCACGGCGGCGCGGCCGACGATCGCCGGCCAACCGGGATGAATGCAGGAGATGCCGTCGCGATCGGCCCAGAGGGCGACGAGCGCCGCGAAATCACCGTCCGTGAAGGCGGCATAGAAGGCCGCATTGGCGGCCAGGATCTCGCGGTCATCGCTCATCGTGATGGCGTGAGCCAAGCCGGTGCGAAAATCAAGCAATGTTTGGAAACGCACATCCGCGCGCCTGCGAAAACTTGCAAGCTTTTTGCAGGACGCGGTCGAGACGCGATCGCAACGCATCAGCCGAGGTCCTGCCATGCTCGAAACGGCCATTGTCGGAGGTGGATTGTGCGGAATGGCACTCGCGCGCAGCCTGCAGCAGCGCGGCAGCACGTTCGCTTTGTTCGAAGCCCGACATCGCCTTGGCGGACGGGTGCTGTCGGCCAGGAGCAAGGCGGGGCTTGCGCTTGACCTCGGCCCGACCTGGTTCTGGCCGGACACCCAGCCGCTGCTCGCCAGCCTGGTCGCGGAGCTCGGCCTGTCCGACTTTGCCCAGCACGATGACGGCACGGTCCTCCATCTGGAAGAGGCGGACAAGCCGGCCGAGCAGATCAGCGGGCCGCCGGTCCACCAGGGCGCGCGTCGGCTCTCCGGCGGCATGACGAAATTGATCGAGGCGCTGGCGCGCGATCTGCCGCAGCCCTTCATCCATCTCGGCCATGAGCTGATGCGTATCGTCGATTGCGGCACGCATGTGCGGCTGATCTTCGCCACAGCAACGGAATCGGTCGCGATCGAGGCCAGGCGCGCCGTGCTCGCGCTGCCGCCGCGGCTGCTGATCGACCACGTCGGCTTCTTTCCCGCGTTGGACGACGCGACCTTCGAGGCGATGCGTGGCGCCGAGACCTGGATGGCGGCACAGGCCAAGGTCGTGATCGCCCACGACCAGGCGCATTGGCGCGACCAGGGCCGGTCCGGCAATGCATTCGTCAGCCACGAGCAGGCCGTGATCGGCGAGATATTCGATGCCTGCGATGCCGGCGGCGACCGCGCTGCGCTCGGCGGCTTCCTCGCGTTCCCGCCCGATCTGCGGGCGACCTTCAGCGTCGGGCTGCCGTTGCTGATGGACAGCCAGATGGTGCAACTGTTCGGCTCCGCGCTGGAAGGCGGCGAGCAGCACTATCAGGACTGGGCGGCCGAGCGCTTCACCTGCAGCGCACTGGATCGCACCACGCCGCGCGGCGAGCACAGCGAGATCGCCAATCCGATGCTGCGGCGGGCGCTATGGGACGGGCGGTTGCATCTCGGTGGCGCCGAAACCGCAAGCCACGCGGCCGGCTATCTCGAAGGTGCCCTGAACGCCGCCAGGCGTATCGAGCGCGCGATGGCCCGGGTGATCGGCGAGACCGCCGGGCCGCGCCCGGCCGCGGCGATCGGCGACGGGCTGTCGGGCAACGCTGTGAGCCTCGCCTGGTTTGGCGCCTGGGTCGCCGCGCAGCGTGATGCCGCGTTCGACGACTATCGGCAGCGGCTCAACCGCAGCCTCGCCGCGCAGCAGCGCGAACAACTGACGCAGCTCGCTCTTCTCGGGGCCACCGAGCAGGTGTTCGCTGCGGCGCTGCAGGTGCTGGACGCACTGACCTTCGACATGCGCGACGTCGCCGTCGAACGCGGTCGCTCCGCCCTGATGCCCGAGATCCAGAAGCCGTTTCGCGATGTCATGCAGTCGCTGCTCGACGATGCCATAGCGTTCAACCGCACCTCCTGCGCGCTGTCGAACTTTCCGTTCGAGCACAAGCCGTCGAAGGATTATCTGCAGACGATCCTGCGCGACATCGCCGCCGCCTGGCAGGAGTTCTCGCTCGCCGCGAACCGTCTGCTGCTGGCGAAGGCGGAAGCGGCGATGCGCCCGCCGACGAGAGTGTCGTCGTGAGTCGGACGGCATCGAGGTGCAAACCATGAAGCTGCAGATCGAACGTCCGACCATCCTGACGATGGCGGCGGCCTTGCCGCACCTCGCCCCGCTCATGGAGCAGTTGCGCTTCGGCGACAAGGTCGAGGTCAACCTCGCGCAGCTCGCGGGCGCGGAGCTCGACTTCCTGCGCGACAGCTACCGTGGACCGGTGACTGATGTCCGGTATGCGCGGTCGGCTATATCAGCCCCAGATGTGGTGCAGTGCGTGGTGGTGATGATCGACGACGGTCGAAGAATGCGCCGCTGCCGTCGTGTGGGTGGGGGTCGAGTTGTGGGCGGCGGCCGTCGTGTTGTTGTGGTGATGGTGCGAAGAGCCTTGAGTGGTCGTCTTGGTGGTCGTCGATGTCGTATTGCCGGTGGCGTTGGTCGCGGTCGTCGTCCCGGTCTTGGTCGTGGTTCCGCCGCTCGATGTCGCGGCCGTGGACGTGCTGGTACCGCCGGTGCCGTTTGCGATGTTCGGCGTGGCCGTGACCTTCGTCGTCCCCTGGGCGAGGCCGGCGACCGATGTCGCCTTGGAGACCGTCGTTGCCGATCCGACATAGGTCGCCCCGCCGATCGCGATGTTGTTGCCGCTGACGTCGTTCGCGTCGGCGACGAAGCCCTCACCGGCAGCCGTCAGCATCGCGAGGTCCGAAGTGAGCGCCGCGCCGGTATCCCCGTTCAGGATGCCCTGCAGTCCTTTGATGGCGGTGGCGGAGTCCGCCTGCAGCGTGCCATTGTTGAGCTCGTTGTCGAAACGGCCCTGGAACACGGCGCCCTGGGCGGCATCGAAGCTGGCGCCGAAATTGTTGTAGTTCTCGATCTGCGTGATCAGCGCCTGGCTGGCCGTACCGCTGCCGTTCACGATCGCCATCAGTTGCGCGTTGATCGTGTTCGCCTCGGCGACGAAGGTGGCCCAGAAATTGGTTTGCGCCTGATTGTCTTGGAACCGCGTGACCGTGCCGGTGAGGCCGCCCGGATCCTCGGCGAAGCCGCCGGTGTGGCCCGGATTGCCGTTACCGCCGGCCGCGACGTTCAAAGCGGCGTCGTTCTGGACGATGTCGATGATGTCGAGCAGATTGTCCGCCGTGCCGCGCAGCGCGGTGGTGTTTCCGGTCGCGGCGGCGGCATCGTATTTCTCGAGCTGCAGCGTGACCTGATTCAGCACGGTCTGGAGATGAAGCGTCGTGGCGGCTGCCGCGTTGGTGGTTTCTCCGGCTTCGATCTGAGCGAGCAGGGTCGCGTTGGCGAGGATGGCCGTGAGGCCCGATTGCACGGCCGTCAGGTCGTTGGTCACTTGGGTCAGATTGGTCGCGTTGATGCCGCCGGAGATGACGCTCACTGCGGCATTGAAGACCTCACCGACCACCTTCAGGCTGGTGCCCGCCGTCGCGGCCGCGAGCGTGGTCGGATCGTCTGCGCCTGCCGGCAGGTTCTGGAACGCAACGTCGGTCGCGCCGGTATTGGCGGTGAAGGTGACGTTGTTGAGTGCCGCCGACAGATGCGCGTCGTTGTTGATCTCCGACAGGATCTCGGTCTGCAACGCGTGGATGGTCTGCGACGCGGCCGACAATGTCGTCGCATTCGTGGTCTGCGCGGCCGCGGTCAGCAGCGTGCCGAGCTGGGTCTGGACGTTGGTCAGCGCGGCGATGTCTGTGGAGTTCAGCGCAAACGTCTCGCCACCGATCGTCACGTCGTTCGGGTTGGCCAGGATGGCCGCGATATCGTTCTGCACCGCGTGGATGTCAGTGGTGTAGTTCGACAGGAAGGTGTTCGAATTGCCGCTGCCTTGACTGCCGGAATAGAGGCCGAGCGAGATGCGAACGGCGTCGTCGAAGACGACGCCGGCTTGAACCAGATCGGTCGACAGATTGAGCGCACTCGCTCGCGTGAGCAGGTTGGACGTGCCGTTGGCGAGCGCAGTCGCATTGAAGTTAGTGGCCATTCGATCGTCTCCTCACACTTTACTGCTGTCGCGGCATGACAATCCTGGCCGGCAATGCATCTGCGTTCGCCTGTATCGCTTCGATGCAGGTCGTCGGGATGGTGCATGTCGTGACGTGAGGAGCTTTGTAGTTACACAATCGGGCCGTCGGCCGCTGCAAAGTCGTCATCGAACGGGCAGCGGGCCGGCTTTCCAGTCTGTTTGTTTCTGTCTGGCGGAGGAGAAATATTCGTTGGGCGCGTGCGACGTTCTGCCGCATGCCTGATTGGGCGCTGCATCCTGCTCGTCGATGAATGGAATCGTTTGCAACTAACAGCGGCCGCGCCTTGCTGATGATGCGCGGCTGAAAGAATATCGCGTTGGCGTGCCCGCCGCTGATGCCTCGTGACATGCCTGCGCTCAAGAGCGGCACGACGGCTTGCAATATCTGCAGTTCGGATGTATGAGCGTCGCCCGTTTCAATACCCAAAGCGTTCAACGCGAGAGGCCATCAGCCATGTCAAGTCCACTGTGCGCGACACGATCCGTGCCGACGCCCGCAGTGCGTTCGGCTGACAGTCACTCCATCATGTTGAACGACCATGGCACAGTCATTGATGGCGCGCCGGCGGGAGGCCGAGCGCGCGCGGGTTGAAGCCTATCAGCTGACGCTGCGCCGCGCGGTGCGGCCGACGCGTTCGCCGCCGGATCTGCACAATGCGATCCGCGAGGCGCGGCGCGGCTTCGAGGCTGACATCATTCGCGATCCAGAAGGCTGGAAGCCCCAGTTGAAGACGCGCGACGCCGCGCGGCTGCGGCTGGCGGCTGCGCGTCATCTGTTTGGCCGCTATTCGGTGGCCCAGCACCTGGAGCTGATCTGGATCGATGACGGCGGGCTCGGCCGCGACGAGACGATCCTGCGCAAGCGCTGGTACATCGCGGCCGCCGGCGGCGGCTCGCTGTACAAGGCAGGCGCCTCGGCCTGGCTGTCGCGCAAGGAGGTTCACGCCTTTCTCCATCCGCTCGGGCAGGTCGGCTTCGACGAGGCGATATGGCAGGCGATCGCGCGGTCCTACACGAGCGATCCGGTGATCGTGTTGCGGATCGCCCGGTCCAGGATTGCGCGGACGCCGCGCGGCGAGATCGCGTTCTGGCGCGAGGCGGCGCAGTTCTTCTGCGCACATCCGACGACGGGCGAGGAGATCGACGATCTCTGCGACTACATCGCGCATCGTCGCCGGCGCGAGCGCCAGTTCAGCCTCAAGGGCCGCTCGCTGGCCGCGCTGCGCCGGCTGATGAACGCATGGCATCGTGATCTCGCGGTGATCGCGCGCATCGAGGCGGCGCGCCGGCGGGCCGAGATCGCCCGTGGCCGCATGGCGGCACGGACCGCGGAGCCAGCGCATTGGCGGGGGGCGGCGCTGACGGACTGGTCATGGAGCCCGTCGAAGGGCTCGGCCACGCGCGACGCGTATGTCATCATGCAGTTGCGGACCGCCGAGGATCTCGTCGCGGAGTCCAGGGCGATGCATCACTGTGTCGCGAGCTACGCGGACAAGTGCATTGCCGGCCACGCCTCGATCTGGTCGCTGCGCTATCGTCACGCCGGCAAGACGCAGCGGCTGCTGACGATCGAGCTCAACCCGCGGCACCGCGCGGTTCAGATCCGCGGGTTCGCCAACCGCGTCGCTCACGCGGACGAGCGCAAGGTCCTGGAGCGCTGGGCCAAGGCGCGCGGGATCGAGCTGCCGCAGACGTGAGCTGCGTCGCCCCTGCCGGGCGGCGCAGCTCGTACGTCGGTATCAATGTCCGTCGATCGCGGCCGCCTTGGCGCCGCCGGCGACGGAGTAGCGCATCGGGACCTTGCGGGTCTTCAGAAAGGCTTCCAGCGTCTCGCCGCGAAAGGCTGCGTAGACCTCCGGGTTGGAGACGCCGATCACCGCCGCCATCTTCTCCAGCACGAAGAAGCTGACGCCCCGCCTGATCATCTCGATCCAGCGCCGGTTGCGGATCAGGTCGCGCTCCTCGTCCGTGAGGCCGTGCTCGTCCGCCAGCGCGTCGAATTCCTCAACGAATCTCTTGCGATGCGCGGGGATGACGAGCCGGTGCAGGAAGTCGTTGATGCGGAAATTGGCCTGGCTGCGGCCATGGGTGAACGGATAGGTACCAGCCAGCGTCTCGGCGCCCGCGAGCTCATGTCCGATATGCGCGCGATAGGCCGCGACCTCCCGCGAGTCGGGCGCGCCGCCGAGATCCTCGAACACGAGGGTAGCGATGTTGGTCACCGACGGTGCGTAGGTCTGCCTGTGCACGAGCTTCACGTTCTCGGACAGCGCGCCGCGCATGATCAGCCACATGATCACCTCGGCGCCTTCCATGCCGCCCTTGATTGCATAGTCGGCGATCCGCATCGCAGTGAGCCGCTCCGGGTCCTTTTCCAGCAGATCGAGGAATTCGTTGTCCCAGTCCTCGTTGAGAAAGCCGGCGCGCTCGCCGTGAACCTGGTGCGACAGCCCGCCGGTGGCGAAGATCGCCACTTTCAGGTCTTCCGGATAGCTCTCGATCGCCTTGCGCAGGGTCTTGCCGAGCTTCCACATCCGCTTCGCATTGGGAATCGGCAGCTGCAGCACGCCGACCTGCAGCGGCACCACCATGCCCGGCCACGGGCCGCTGGCATCGCCCATCATCGACAGCGGCGACAGCAGGCCGTGATCGACCGGCTTGCCCTGGAAGAACGACATGTCGAACTCGTCCGCCATCATCGCCATCGCGATGTGCTGCGACAGGCCGAGGTGGCCCTTCGCCGGCGGCACGTCGCGCGGTCCGCCGCCTTCGTCGGCGGCGACATAGCGGTCGTCAATGCCGAGCGCGAAGGCGGAGTAGTGATCGAAGAAGAACGAGGTGATGTGATCATTGTAGATCATGAACAGGACGTCGATGTCCTTCTGCTTCACCCAGTCGCGCACGACCGCGAAGCCGTCGAAGATCGGCTTCCAGGCCGGGTCGTTCTGCTTGTTGGTGTCGCGTGCGAAGCCGATGGTGGGCGAGTGCGATGCGCCGATGCCGCCGATGATCCGGGCCATGTGTCCCTCCGCGAATGGGCCGCCGCTGACTGTCACCCGCGGCCGCGCCGGGACGGACCATACGAAGTTTCCCCTGCTAGACAATCATGCTAACGTGCACGGATCGTTTCTCTCGATGAACGAGCGGCTCTCGGATGAAATGGCGGATCGAGGACATTCCTGTGTTCCATGCGGTGGTGGCGACCGGCGGCATGACCGGCGCCTCGCGGTCGCTGGGCATGCCGAAATCCTCGGTCAGCAAATCGGTCGCCCGGCTCGAGCAGGATCTCGGCATCCGGCTGTTCGACCGCAACTCGCGGCGCGTCCGGGTGACCCGCGAGGGCGAGCTGTTCTTCCAGCAATGTCAGAAGATCCTGGATCAGGTCTCGGAAGCCGACGCGGTCATGACCGGGCTGGTCGGCGTGCCCAGCGGCCGGCTGTCGGTGGCGCTGCCGCCGGCGTTCTGCGAGGAGATCCTGGCGCCGCAGCTCGCCGAATTCCACCGCCGCTATCCGCGCATCGAGCTCGATGTCGAGGCGACCACGCGCGCGATCGACATGCTGGCCGACCGCTTCGACATCGCGGTCGTGGTCGGCGTGCAGGAGAATTCCGAGCTGGCGCAGAAAGTGCTGATCGGCGGCCGCCTGATCTGGGTGACCAGCCCCGCCTATCTCGCCGCGCACTACATCGGCGAGGACGTCCGCGCGCTGGAGCGCCATCTCATGATCTGCGAGCGGCGCTATGGCGATCGCACCCTGATGATCAAGCAGCACGGCCATCTCGTCCGCTTCGACGTCGGTGCGCATGTCGCCCGCATCAACAATCCGCTGGCGGTGCGCCGCGCCGTCGCCCACGGCGCCGGCATTTCCTTTCTGCCGGAGCACTATTGCGTCGAGTTGCTCGGCGAGGGCCGGCTGGTCGAGATCGGCAGGGGGGTCGTGTTCGACACTCGCGCCGCCCAGCTGACCGCGATCTTTCCGAGCCGCAAGCTGATCTCCTCGCGCGCCCGCGTCTTCCTCGACTTCCTCGAGGAGATCTGTGCCGCGTCCGCGCACACCCTGATCGGTCAGACCTGAGGTGCGCCGTCCGTCTGTCTCACGCAAGCCGATGGAATGACGGCGGCAATGGCTCTCGCACCAGTTCGCTCAAATTGAGCGTTTCACCGCTGTCGGCGATATCCGAGAACAACACCTCGATGAAGGGATGCTGACGGTTGGATGCGGCGCCGCGCCGATATTTCCTGCTCACGATCCGCTCGATCGCAGCAAGGTTCAATTGTCCCAGCGCATTGTATTGGACACGAAACAGGCTCTGCCGGCCGCCCGTGTGCTCGATCGACTCGGCCCAGACGTCCATCACCTTGCGGCTGACGAAGGCCTCGACGCCGACGGCGCCATCCTGGGCGAGCAGGCGCAATCCGTCCATCGTATGCGGCTGCTCATCGACGCGAAATTGGCTCAGCGACATCGGAGATCCCTTTCTGTTGCGTGCATCGGCGGTCTCACGGGAGAGTCGAGAACGGCGATCGGCGCATCGAACGTGTAGGAGAGCCCTGACGGCGCATAGGTCAACTGAACCTCGCCGCCGAGCTGCACGCCGAGCGTTTCGATCAGCCGGGTTCCGAAGCTTCGGCTGGCGGGCTGTTGAACGACCGGGCCGTGTCTTTCGGTCCAGGCGAAGCGGACCCGGCGTTGGTCGACGGTCCAAAGCAGATCGACGCGTCCTTCCGGCACGGACAGCGCACCGAACTTCAGGGCGTTCGTGCATAGCTCGTTGAGCGTCATCGCGAGGGCGATGACGGCATCCGGCGTCACCAGCACGTCGGGTCCGGTGATCGCAAAGCGTGAGTCGTCGGGCGTGTCGAAGGCCTGGACGGACGTACGGATCACCGTGCGGAGATCGCCGCTGGACAATTTCGCTTGCAGGAGGAGATCGTGTGCCCGTCCGAGGGCCAGGAGCCGCCCGGAGATGGCATGCTGTGCATCCTTGGTCGCCGGCACGTTGCGGAGGCTCTGGGAGACGATGGCGGTGACGGTCGCGAGCGTATTCTTGATGCGATGGTGCAGCTCCTCGAGAATGAGCTTTTGCAGCCTGCTCGCCGTCTCGCGTTCTCTCGCCTCGATTTCGGCCTGCTCGGACCGGGTCTTGGCATTGCTCTCGGCCTCGGCGAGCAGGCGCTTCAGCCCGATGATTTCCGTCAGCAGAAAGTCGGGATCCACGACCGTGCCGTGAGGAGGCTCTGTGGTGAGGTTGATCTCGAGCATTGGCTGACATGTCCTTGCACCGGATGCCGCCCTCGGAGGGCACGATGGTACGCAGGAGCAGGCCGCCCCAGCGTCACTTCGTTCGCGAGCGGACACTTCCGTTGAAATGCCCGAGTATCTCGGCGGCGTTTGCGAGGATGGTCGCCTTCCTGATCGCGGCAGCGCGCTCGCCGCCTTGCTGCATCAGGCCCGCCGTCTCCAGCGCATTCTCCGCCCTGGTGGCGAGCGTCGCGTGCAGCGATGACCGCTCTCGCTTGGCCGGCTCGGAGGGCTTGTCGGGGTGAACTGGCGCAAGCGCCCCGCTGCGAACGGCGGCCACTGGATCAGAATCGCGGCGACGATCGGCAGCCCAAAGAATGGCGGCGCCAGGAGCGGTCGCACCAATTACGCGCGCACTGGACGTGGTGGTGTTCGAAGAGGTGTTCGAAGTTTTCGACATGCTGTCCGCCTTCTGGTCGCGGCGGGAGCGCATGGCTCTCAGTCACCGATGGCAGCCGGGGGACGCGCGGTGATCATCAACATATGGTGTGCGCGCGCGCAATAGCGAGGTCCAGCCGAAATTATTTGCCGTGAGGATCTGGTCGCTGCCATCGCCTGAAGCGAGAGCGAGTCTGGCCCTGCGGCTCATCCGACGTTCGTAGCATCGTTGCATCGACATGCGAACGTCGGATGCCTGGCTCATTTGTAGATCATTTGCAGTCCTGATCACGATGCCTTGGCATGAGTCAGACGTCGGACGTGTTATCGGCCGATTCCGACGCTCACGCCGGGCGCGTGGATGCCGATGCCGCCACGATCTTCATAGTCACGTCCTTCATAGCCACGCCGCTCGTGCCGGCCATAGCCGTAGGCGCCGCGGTCTTCTCGGATGATGACACGGCGTTCGCGGCCTTGGCGCCAGCAGCGGCCGTTCTCGTTGCAGACCATGCGAACCTGCTGGATGCTGCTCTCCGGGAGGATCGATATGCCGGCCGTGAGCGGGGCAGCGGAGGCGGCTGCGGCCATCAATGTGCTCGCGGCGGCTGCGAGCGTGATCGTAAGAATCTTCATGGTCATGACATGACTCCGGGGGCGGGGATTGCGTCATGGAACCAATCTGCTGGCAATCCCATGGTTCCCCGGCGGTGGCATTTGTTTTGGCGTCGAACGGCTGCCTGTGCGGCGCTGTGGCGACATCGGACAGGACGCTGTTGGTCTCGAGCGGCACACGGACGGGCATGCCCGTCAGGTAACGAACCGCGCCGCTGATGACTTGGGCGAGGAAGCAGTTTAAGAAGCGCGGCTCTTGAATCCGCAGGGTCGGGCGAGGAGGCCGCGATGAATTTGCGCGAGCAGTGGGAAGCAGAGGCCGGCCGGTGGCTCGCCTGGGCGAGAGCGCCGGGTCACGACAGCTTCTGGCGCCACCATCGCGAGCAATTCAGCCGCTTGCTGCCGCCGCCCGGTGCGCTCACGCTCGACATCGGCTGCGGCGAGGGCCGGCTGTCGCGACATCTCGCCTCCGAAGGGCACAGAGTGGTCGGCGTCGATGCATCGCCGTCGTTGATCGCCGCGGCCCGGGCGGCCGATCCCACGATCGGCGTCGTGCGTGCCGACGCGGCCGCGCTGCCGCTGGCCGATGCATGCGCGGATCTCGCGATCGCCTTCATGTCGCTGCAGGACGTTGACGCGATGCCGGCCGCGGTGCGCGAGCTTGCGCGGGTTCTCAGGCGCGGCGGCCGCTTCTGCATGGCGATCGTCCACCCGCTCAACTCGGCCGGGCGGTTCGCGAGCCTGGCATCGGATGCGCCCTTCGTCATCCAGGGCAGCTATCTGGACTCCTACACCTTCAGCGACGCAATCGAGCGCGACGGGCTCAGCATGACCTTCCACAGCGCGCATCGTCCGCTGCAGAGCTACTTCGAAGCGCTGGAAGCGGAGGGATTCCTGATCGAGGCGCTGCGCGAGCCGTCCATTCCCGAAGCGATTATCACCCGCGACAGCAGCCGGCGCTGGCTGCGCGTGCCGCTATTCCTGCATCTGCGGTGCCTGCGCCCGTGACGCCGGAGCGCGGCGATGCTGCGCTCCGGTTGGCGAGGGTCATCCCCGCCGCGCTGCCTCGATGGCGGCGACGTCGATCTTCTTCATCGTCATCATCGCGGCAAACACGCGCTTGGCCTCGGCTCCGCCGGCTGCCATCGCGTCGGTGAGCGCGCGCGGCGTGATCTGCCAGGAGATGCCCCATTTGTCCTTGCACCAGCCGCATTGGCTTTCCTGGCCGCCATTGCCGACAATGGCACTCCAATAGCGGTCCGTCTCCGCTTGATCGTCGGTGGCGATCTGGAACGAGAAGGATTCGTTGTGGGTGAACGCAGGTCCGCCATTGAGGCCGAGACAGGGGATGCCACACACCGTGAATTGCACCGTCAGCACGTCGCCGGCCTTGCCGGAAGGGTAGTCACCCGGCGCGCGATGGACCGCCGTCACTTCGCTGTCCGGAAACAGTTCGGCGTAGAAGCGCGCGGCGGCCTCTGCGTCCTTGTCGAACCACAGACAGATCGTGTTCTTGTGCTTTGCCATGGCAGACGTCCCTTCCTTCCAAGTGCAGGCCGCGTCGTTCGTTCACCGGGCGGTCCATTGGTTACGCTCGAGCCGGGTCGTTGCGATCCGGCTGATCCAAGGACGTTCGTGCATCGCCGGTGCCGACACGACCGGCCGCCGAGCGAGAAAAAAATCTCATCCCCCACGACTGACGATCATCGGTGGCACAGCCAAGGATTGAGGCGCTTGGCTGATCATACCTTTCCTCAGCGGCTGATCGGGGCCGAGCGACAATAGGCTACCCGGCGCGGGATCCGGCTCCAGTCTCGCGGCGAAGCCGGATACGCGCGTCGTGAGGACCTAGCCTCCGGGCGACTTTGGCGGCTCGGCGCCGCCGTGAGAGGCCTGATCGGCGCCATGGGATGACGTCGGAGCAGCCTGCAGTGCTGCAGCCGCCGGCGCCTGATCTGCCTTGGCGCCTGCCGTCTCGGCCTTTGCGGCGTTGTCGTCCGGGCTCTTCGCGCCCGAAACCTTGTCTTCCGAGCTCTTGTCGTTCGAGTTCTTGTTGCCCGAGCTGTTGGCGTTCGGCGCCTTGTCCGGTTTCGGCGGCTCGATCAATGCCGCGCGCGTGGCCAGCACGATCGGCGCAGCGGTGTCGGCGCTCACGTGGAAGAGATAGTCCTCCGCCGAACGCGTGAACAGATAGCCGCCACCGGCGTCCTTCTTGTAGCGATAGATCAGCTGGCTTCCATCGGTCCGCTTCAGCGTGACGGTGATGTCGGGCGCGTCGGTCTGGGTCAGCGCCGCCTTGCCCTTGCCGCGTACGCCATCGAAGAGAGGATGCGCCATCGCGCTGACCAGGGCATCGATCTTGTCGGGCCGCGGCTTCTCGTCCTTGCCGAGCCCCGCCAGCGTGAACTTGCCGTCCTTGCCATCGATGGTGACGTCACCGACGCTCACGCTGGCGATCTTGTCGCGCGGCGTATCCAGCATGCCGTGCTGCATCCAGGCGCTGGGCTCCGCGCCGATGTCGTAGGTCGCCAGCTCGACGGCGTAGACCGGAGAGGCATCGCCGGCCCGGACATGCACCTGGCGATAGGCCGGCGAGGTCCCGACCAGCAACTCGCCGACCCGGCTGCCGCCGCTCGTCAGCACCACGCGGCGCTCATGAACCTTTTCGGTGACCTTGAAGCGCTCGGCCGCGGCATCGGTCTTCGCGATCGGCCAGCCCTTCTTCAGGCCGGCGATGCGGTCGAGCAGGCCATTGACCTTGGTCGTGTCGGCGGGAAAGTCCGACAACGCAGGGATCACCCATTTGCCGTCCTTCCGCGCGAGCGTGACGGTGTGGCCGGCGTCGTCGTCGATCGCGACCTGATCGACCTTGGCCGGCGCGAACGCGACCAGCGGCTCCTTGGCGTCGAACGCGGCATGATCGGAGCGGTTGACCGCGAAGGTGAGAGCCAGCGCGAGCTGGCCACCCAGCAGCGCGGTGAGCAGGATGGGAAGCCCTTTCATGTCCGCGCCTCCGCTATGCCGAGCATGTTGAGATATCTCCGTTGGGCGCCGAGCCGCAGCACGCGGCGCACGATGTAGACGAGTGCGAGCCCTGCGAGCGCGAGCGCATAGTTCAGGTATTCCCAGAACATCTGGCCGCCGCTCTGCATCGGCGCGAGCGTGCGCGAGAACTGGCCGCCGCGGCTGCGCAGCGCCAGCAACCCGCGGTCCTCGAGCGACCAGTCGACCAGGTTCTGGGCGAAGTCGAGCGGTGCCAGATATTGCGTGCGGTCGACGCTGGAGGCGAGCTGCAGCACGTCGTCCGACAGGAACGTGCCCGAGCCGATCACGATCAGCCGCGCGCTTTCGGGCGAGCGGGAGATCACGCCGGTGATGCTGGGCTTGGCGTCGGCAGCCGCCGTCTTCGCCGCATCATCGGGCTTCGCGTCGGGTTTGGGCGGAGCCGCGTCCTTGGCGAGAGGCGATGGCTTGCCGGCGAAGAACGACGTGAACTCGCCCTCCATCATGGCCCCGAGCAGCTGGCGCCCCTGCTTCTCGGCAGGAGGGAATCCGGTGTCGGGATGCACCTTGAAGTCCGGCACGACGTTGGTCGTCTTGGCGGTCCAGGAATGCGGCGAACTCTGGATCAGATCGACGATCTTCCGCTTCTTGCCGACCTTGTCGGCGTCGATCGTCAGCGGCGAGGCCCAGGACAGCGTCAGCTGCTGGGTGCCGGCCGAGGGCGCCGCGCCCTGCGCCAGCCCGTCGCTGCGGATGTCGGCGAAGAACGGGTAGTCCATCAGCCGGATCTGCCGTACCTTGATGCCACCGCCGACGTCGCGCTCGGTCGGGATCGGGAATGAGGCGTTCTGGCGGTCGAGCACCATGCTGTCGCCGACCTTCACGCCCTGGAACGCCAGCCAGTCCTCGAGGCCGGACGGCGTCTTGGTCACGTCGAGATTGCCGCGCAGCGACGGCTGATAGGGCGAGGTGGCGACGATCACGGTGCCCCCCTTCATCAGGAACTGATCGACGGCGAACAGCTGCTTCTGATCGAGCTGCTGCGGCGAGGCGACGAACAGGATGTCGGCGCGCTCGGGGACGCGGCCGTCCTTCAGCTGGGTGGCGTCGACGAGCGTGTTCTCCTGCAGCTTCTGCTGCAGCAGATCGAACGACGGCCCGCCGCCGCCGGGGATGCCGAGCTGCGGCATCGGCTGCTGCGCCGGGGGCGTGTACAGCGCGACGGTCCGCAGCGCGCCGGGCGTGAAGCGCTTCAGCTCGGCGTCGATGTTGCGCTTCAGGCCGTCCTTGTCGAGCTGCTCCGGCAGCTGGATCTGCTCGGTCTTGTCGCCGCTCTTCAGGATCAAATGGAACCAGAAGCGTTTCGGGTTGAGCAGGCCGACCGAGAGCGGCTCGAGGCCGTAATCGTCCTGCAGGGTCTTGGCGATCTGGCCGCCATCCGCGTCGGGATCGACGATCTTCGCGTCGAGCTTGCCCGGCGTCTTGCTCTGGTCGTCCTTGATCAGCTCCTGCAGCGCGGTCTTCAGCTTGGCGAGCGGCTCGGGCAGGTTCTTGGCCGAGATATAGGCCTCCAGCGTCACCGGGTGCGGCAGGCCGGCCAGCACATCGCCGGAGCCGCGATAGCCGTTCAGCACCTTCTTGATCGCGCGGGTGATCGTGTATTCCGGATTGCGCAGATTGACGTCGAGCTCGCTGTCGCCGTCACCGCGCTCCTTGACCTCGATGAGGTCGCGGAAGCCGAGCGTCGTATATTCATCGCCATATTTGACGAGAATGTTGAAGTAGGAGTTGGTCACCGACGCCTGATACTTGCTCGACGTCTGGAACGGCACCGGCTGGATGCCGTACTGCTTGTTGGCCTCCGCCTCGAGCGCGGCGTTCTGCATCGGATCGACGAACTCGACCCGGACCTTGCCTTGTCCTGCGATCTCGTACTCCTTCAGCAGATCGCGCAGCCGCGGCACCAGCGGCGCCAGCAGCGGGTGGGTCTGGGCGCTGAAATAGCCGCGGATCAGCAGCGGCTCCTGCAGCTGGCCGAGATAGCTCCGGGTTTCGTCCGAGATCGAATAGATGTGTCCGGCGGTGAGATCGGCCCGCGCGGCGGGGAGCTGGCCGAGCCACAGATTGACGGCGACGAGATTGGCCACCGTCAGCGCGGCCACCATGCGCCAGCGCCGGTGCTGCGGCGCGCGGCCCTGCGACGACCAGCGCAGGCTCTCCAGCACATAGAGGTTGAGCACCAGGAACACGCCGAAGATGCTGAGATAGTAATAGAGATCGCGCAGGTCGATGACGCCGCGGGCGATCGACTCGAAGCGCGAGCCGGCCCCGAGCTGGCGCAACAGCTCGCCGCCTTCGTTGCCGGTGAGCGAGGTCAGCGTGTTGGAGCCGAGCAGGTAGAACGCGCCGCAGATCAGGGTGGAGACGATCAGGCTGATCACCTGGTTGTCGGAGCGGGCGCTGACGAACAGGCCGATCGAGATGTAGGCGGAGGCGAGGGCCAGCGCGGCGAGATAGCCGCCGGCCACCGGTCCCCAGTCGAGCCGGCCGATCATGGACACCGTGATCGGGAGCGGCAGTGTCAGCGCCAGCGCGATCGCGACCAAAGCGAGGCAGGCGAGGAACTTGCCGAGGACCAGCTGCAGCGGCGCGACCGGCGAGGTCAGCAGGAACTCCAGCGTGCCGGCGCGCCGCTCCTCGCTCCACATCCGCATCGTGACGGCCGACACGATGAAGATCATCAGCACCGGCATCCATTCGAACAGCGGTCGGACGTCGGCGATGTTGCGGGCGAAGAAGCGGTCGACCCAGAAGAAGAGGAACAGGGTGACCGCGAGGAACGCCGCCATGAAGATGAAGGCCGCGGGCGAGGCGAAGAAGACGGCCAGCTCCTTGCGGGCGATACGAAGAACGTTATGCATGCAGGGCCTCACGGGTCGGCGCGCCGGCGCCGGTGATGTCGGCGAACAGGGTTTCGAGATCGCGCTGTTCGGGATGCAGGGCGAACAGATCCAGCTTGTTGTCGGTGATCACGCGGGCGACGGCCGGCGCCACGGTGCTGGCCGCGTGGCCATTGAGATTGAGTGCATAGGCATGGCCGGGCTCGGCGGCCGTCAGCCGCTCCACGCTCTTCACCAGGCCGAGCCCCGTGACCAGCCGCTCGACCAGTTCTGGCGGCCCGCTGGTGACGAGACGCAACCGGCCAGGGCCGCCGAGATCGCTCATCCGGGTGTCGAGCGCCAGCCGGCCGCGGTTGATCACCAGCACGCGCTCGCACACGGCGCGCACCTCCTGCAGGATGTGGGTCGACAGGATCACCGTGGCGGTCTTCGCGAGATCCCTGATCAGTCCACGCATCTGGGCGATCTGCGACGGATCGAGCCCGTTGGTCGGCTCGTCGAGGATCACGATCTTCGGCTTGTGCAGGATCGCCTGCGCGACGCCGGTCCGCTGCCGGTAGCCGCGCGACAGGCTCGCGATCGGCGCGGTGGCTTTTTCCCCAAGGCCGGTGGCGGCGATGGCGTCGCGCAGCGCCTGCGCCCGGGCGCCCGGCGGGATTCCCCTCAGCTCCGCGGCGTAGTCGAGGAATTCGACCACCGTCATCTCCGGATACAGCGGGCAATTCTCCGGCAGGTAGCCGATCAGCGCCTGCGCCTGACGGCGCTGCGTGCCGATGTCATGGCCATGAATGGTCGCCGTGCCGGCGGTCGGCTCGAGATAGCCCGTCAGCATCTTCATGATGGTGGTCTTGCCGGCGCCGTTGTGCCCGAGCAGGCCGACGATCTCGCCGTCGCCGACCTCAAAGGAGACGTCGTCGACGGCGGTGAATGACCCGTATTGGCGGGTCAGGTGTTCGGCGGAGATCATGCGGGGCGTCGCTCCTGAGTTGGCCGTCGCAGCGCCAGGTCCTGATCGACACGCAGGATCGATCACCGGCGGCACGCGTCGGATGCAGCTGAAAGGATCTGGCCGACCGAACCGGCGGTCGTCAGCGGGGAAAGCTGAGGTGGTCGGGTGCGCTGAGCGCGGCGGTTCAGAGCGGCCCGGCCTGTGCGATGGGGAGAGTCGTCATCCGGAAGAGCACATCGTACGACGAAGCCTTGTGCAAACCTTGGGAGGTCGTGAAACTGTGTTTCCGCCGTTCTGTTGGTTGCGGCTAACTAATCGGACGCGATCGAATGAATCAAGCGGGGGCCGCCGCTCTGGATCGATCACGACCGGTCAATTGGATGTGAGCGGGCAACTCGAACGCACGCGCTGCGCTGACCGCGATCCGCGCCGGTGCTCATGACTTCGCCGCGGCTGCGCGTGGCCTGGTAACCTTTCTTGGTCCGCCATCGTACCGTCGAATGGCAGTATCAGGACACGCCGGCGGGAGGTATCCAATTGCATGTGAGGCGCCCGCGCATCGTGCGCATTACCCATCGTCCGAGCGGCGAGGTGATCGCCGAGGGGCCGGTCGGTCTCTGGGACATCACGCCGTTCGAGGGCAACTTCTACATCCGGCGGCGCTGCCTGAGAACGTGCCATCTGCGTCCGAACTGGATCCCCGGACTCTGCATCTACAAGTTCCTGTACGTGTGGCTCGACCTGAAGCTTCCGGACGGCCGGCGCGAGCCGTCGATCGGATGGCTGTACTGGCTGCCCAATCCGCTGTTTTTCTTCATCGCGTTCCGGCCGGCCGTTCCGCAGTCCTCGCCCGCCCTCGCCGTCGAGGAACGGGCGGGATGATTGTTGCGACACGGCGCGAGGTGATCGGCGGTGTGTTGACGGCGCTCATGGCAGGCGCCGGCCCCGCTTCGGCAGGGTCTGCTGACGACGAGGTCCCGGCCTTCGCAGCCGGCCGTCATCAGCTCACGCTGCTGCGGCCGCAGCAGAGCCTGCCGGCGCTGCGGCTGTTTCGCCTCGACGGCGGTACGCTCGATCTGGCCGCGCTGCGCGGCGCGCCAATCGTGCTGAACTTCTGGGCCTCGTGGTGTACGGCCTGCCGCATCGAGCTGCCGGAGCTCGATCGGCTCGCGCGCAGCGTCGGGCGCGAGCGCCTGCACGTCGTTGCGGTGTCCGAAGACCGCAGCGATTGCGACAGTGTCGGTCGTTTCGTGCGCTCGCTGCGGCTGACGTCGCTGCCAATCTGCCTCGATCCGAACGGGTACGTGGCGCAATCCGGTGACGGTCGCGGCAGGCCTGCGCCGTTCACGCTGTATGGCATGCCGATCACCTATCTGATCTCGGCTTCAGGACTGATCGTCGGATACCTCCCGGGTGCGGCCGACTGGTCGTCGTCGGCGGCGGCCGATCTGCTCGACTATCTCGGGCGCAACTGAATGATGAATCGCGAAGCAGACGACGTAACCTTCCAACGCACTGGAGCGAACCATCGTACAGGCGCGCCGATGGCCGCCAGACACCTGCAATGTCCGCAGGCTGAACCCGGAGAATGGAGGAACACGCATGTCCAATCGCACGCTGTCCGCAATGATCGTCGGTGCATTTGCGGTCGCTGCCGGCGCGCTCGCCGTCACATCCGCCTCGGCGGAGACGATGGCCAAGGGCGACATGGAAAAGATGATGAAGGCCAAGCAGGCCGAGACCATGAAGGCCATGAAGGACGGCAAGATGGAGAAGTGCTTCGGCGTCGCGCTGAAGGGCCAGAACGACTGCTTCGCCGGCGCCGGCACGACCTGCGCGGGCACCAGCATGACCGACTATCAGGGCAATGCGTTCAAGCTCGAGCCGAAGGGCACCTGCACGACGATGCAGACCCCCAAGGGGCCGGGTAGCCTGACGCCGAAGGCCTGAGACATTGCCGGCGGGCTGCTTGCAGCCCGCCATTTCTCTCGATCGGAGTCTTCGGGTGGCACGCGCACAATTCTCGACGGCCGGACGGATCCCCGCGCGGGGCGGCGTCGGCCTCAAGGCCGAGCACTATCGCGGCATCGTCGAAACGTGGCCCGATATCGGCTTCTTCGAGGTTCACGCCGAGAACTACATGGGCGCGGGCGGGCCACCGCACCGCTATCTCACGGCTATTCGCGAGCGCTATCCGCTGTCGCTGCATGGAGTCGGATTGTCGATCGGTGCCGACCGCCCGCTCGACCAGGCCCATCTCGGCCGTCTCAAGCATCTGGTCGACCGCTACGAGCCGGGGCTGTTCTCGGAGCACCTGGCGTGGTCGACGCACGATACCGGTTTCCTCAACGATCTGCCTCCCGTTCCCTATACGGGCGAGACCCTGATCCGCGTCTGCGATCACATCGACGAGGTGCAGAGCGTGCTCGGCCGGCGGATGCTGCTGGAGAATCCATCGACCTATGTCGCGTTCGCCGAGAGCAACTGGTCCGAGCCCGACTTCATCGCCGAGATCGCGCGTCGCACCGGCTGCGGTCTCCTGCTCGACGTCAGCAACGTCCATGTCGCTGCGACCAATCAGCAGTGGGATCCGCATGGCTATCTTGCCGCCTTTCCGCTCGCGCAGGTGGTCGAGATCCATCTCGCCGGCCACGCCCGCGAAGCCGACGAGCACGGCAGGCCGCTGTTGATCGACACCCACGACCGGCCGGTCGACGACGTCGTCTGGTCGCTGTGTGCGCATGCGATCCGCGCGACCGGCCCGGTGCCGACATTGATCGAGTGGGACGCCGAGGTGCCGCCATGGCCGGTGCTCGCGGCGGAGGCGCGCCGGGCCGAGGCCATCATGCTCTCGCCGACGATGGAGGTGGCCTGTGACGCCGCCGCTTGCTGAACGTCTTGGCGGCTTTGCGCGCGCACTGCTCGATCCCGCGCAGCCGGTGCCTCCCGGCCTGGTTGGACCGGATGGGACGCCGAGCGGGCGCCGGTTCGGCGTCTATCGCAACAATGTCGTGGCCGGCTTGACGGCGACGCTGAAGGACGCCTATCCGGCGGTTCATCGCATCGTCGGGGAGGAGTTCTTCCAGGCCATGGCGCGCCGCCATCTGCTGTCCGAACTGCCGTGCTCGCCGATCCTGCTCGACTATGGCAGCGGCTTCGCGGCGTTCATTCGCGGCTTCGCACCGGCATCGGCACTGCCTTATCTGGCCGATCTCGCGGCGATCGAGCGCGCCTGGGCGGAGGCCTATCATGCGGCGGAAGCCCAGCCGGTCACACCTGCGGCTTTCGCCGCCCTAGCGCCGGCCGATCTGCCGGCTCTCCGCCTGCGCCTGCATCCATCCCTGCGGCTGGTCCGCTCGGCGTTTCCCGTGCTCACGGTCTGGCAGATGAATGTCGCGGAGGGAATTCCCGGCCCGGTCGATCTCGACGCGGGCGGCGAGGCGGTTCTGATCGTCCGTCCCGAGGCCGACGTCGTGGTTCGCGCGATCCCGTCGGGCAGTTTCGCGTTCGTTCAGGCCTTGTCGGCCGGGCGGTCGATGCTGAGGGCAGTCGAAGATGCGCTGCGCGAGGACGCTGGCTTCGACCTCGCCGGCACCCTCCACGATCTGATCCATGGCGGAGCGGTGATCGGCTTCGACCGCGCGACGATGGGGGAGGCGTCATGAGCACGATCGCGGGCCGCCGGGCGCTCACCTTGGCCATGTCGGATGCGATCGATCGGCTCGCGCGACTGGCTCTCATCGTGGCGCCGCCGATGCTGCGCATCGCGCTCGCGGTGCCGTTCTTCAAATCCGGACTCACCAAATGGGATGGCTTGCTGTCGCTGTCGCCGTCCGCGGTGTATCTGTTCGAGGACGAATTCAAGCTTCACCTGTTCGGACAGACCTATGACTTTCCCTGGCCCGCAGCCTTCGCTCATCTCGATGGCGTGGCCGAGATCGTGCTGCCGGTGCTCCTGGTGGTCGGGCTGGCGACCAGGGTCAGCGCGCTCGGGCTGTTGGTCATGACCGCCTTCATCCAGCTCGTCGTCCCGGATGGCTGGGCCAATTTTCATCTGCCCTGGGCTGCGATGGCGGTTGCGATCATCGCGCTCGGGCACGGGCCCTTCAGCGTCGATCAACTCGTCGTGCCGCTCGGTCGAAAACTGGAGAGCGCCGATGGGCAGTGACCAGAGCGCTCCTGCGCCGCGGCTGAGGCTCGTCGCGGTGGACGCGCAGAGCGGGGCGGACGTCAAGCCGGGACGCCGCGCGCTCGATTGGGCGATTCTGATGGCGCATGCCCAGGAGGGCGATCGTGTCGCCTATCAGCGGCTGCTGGAGGAGATCACGCCCTACCTTCGCTCTCTCGCGGCGCGGCACCGCAGGCAGCGCAGCGACATCGAGGATGCGGTGCAGGACGTGCTGTTGACCATCCACTCGATCCGCCACACCTATGATCCGACGCGCCCGTTCGCGCCGTGGCTGGTGACCATCACCAACCGTCGCCTGATCGACCGAGTACGGCGGCAGTCGCGCCAATGGCGGCGCGAGACTGTGCTGTCTCCCGAGCACGAGATCGCAGCCGAGCCCGAGACCGGCGTGGAGGCGGCGCCCGACCGCCGCGAATTGGAGCTGGCGATCGACAATCTCCCGCCAGCGCAGCAGCAGGCCGTGCGGCTGTTGAAGCTCAGGGAGCTGTCGCTCAAGGAGGCCTCGGCGGCAACCGGAATGTCCACGACCTCATTGAAGGTGAACATGCACCGCGCTCTGAAGAGCCTTCAGAAGCTGCTCATTCCGCGGAACGAGCCATGATCAAGACCGACGATCTGATCAACTCTCTTGCGACTGACATGCGGCCCGTGAAGCGGCTGCGGCCCCCGCTGTTGCGCGCCTGCACTTGGCTGATCGGGGCCGGTGCCGTGGTGGCGCTGCTCGCCGTCAACCAGGGGATCCGTCCAGATCTGGTGCAGCGTCTGCACGATGCGCCATTCGTGACCAGCCTCGTCGGCTCGATCCTGACCGGCGTGCTGGCCGCGATTGCGGCATTCCTGGTCAGCCTTCCCGACCGCTCGCGGTGGTGGATGCTGCTGCCGCTGCCGGCGCTGGCGCTATGGCTGTCCAACATCGGCTATCAGTGCCTCACCGACTGGGTTGCGGTCGGTCCAGACGGCATGAGCCCCGGCGAGGCGGCCCGCTGCTTCACGACGCTCGCCGTGACGAGCCTGCCGTTGTCGCTGGCCCTGCTGGTGATGCTGCGCTACGCGGCGCGGCTGCGGCCGACCATCGTCGCCTTGACCGGCGGCGTCGCCGTATCTGCGATCACGTCGACGGCGCTCGCGCTGTTTCATACGATCGACGCCTCGGTGATGATCCTGATGTGGAACGTCGGAACGGCTGTCCTGCTGATCGGGGCGGGCGGCCTGTTCGGCCGTCGCATGTTCGGCTGGGTCGCGCCGCGTGTCTTCGCGCACGACTGAGCTCGCCGTTCGTCGACCGACGCGGACCGGTAACCTTCGTCGTGCCTGGAGCGAACAGTCCGCGGGCTCGGGCGCAGATAGCCCTGTCGCGACGCGCATCGCGCGTCGATGTTCACGGACGCGAGGAGAATGAGACCATGCAACGATCGAAACCCCTAGCCGGGTAGACAAGTGCGGCGCTGATGTTGGCGGCGCTCGCGCCGGCCGGGCCGCCGATGCGACCCATCTGTCGTTCGTCACGCACGCGGCGTTCCTCTCGGCGGAGACGAAGCAGCCGAAGCCGCTCGATCCCCATGCCTTCGTCGCCGACGCGCCGGCCGCTGTCGGTCCGCAGAACGTCTCCCACGTCGCGGGGGTCCGGCCGGCCTTGATCGAACAGGATGCGAAGACCGCCGTTGTCGCCAACGCGAAGGGTGAGCCGGAACGACGAATGATTTTGTGGCCGGAGCGAACGGCAAAGCGAAGCTGACGATCGTCGCGCCACAGCCGCTGACCATGACAACGCCGTGCTGCTGGTCTATCACAGCGACGGACCGCCGCTTCGTCCGGCAGCGTCTCGATGGTCGCCAATACCTTCTCGACGTTGCGCAGCAGTTCGAGCGACGGCGGCAGCATCGAGATCTGCTCGCGCCTGACGAGCTGCTTCACCCACCAGAGCGGGTCATGCGCCCGATCGAGATCCGCCAGCGGCTTGCCGACGCCGGCAGATTGTCGAATGCGCCATGGTCCTGGGCAGATGCGGATCTGCACCTCGACCCAGGACTCGCAGCTCGCGGTCAGTGGCTTACGCTCCGTCATGCCCGGCCGGACCTTTTTTGTCGCATCGACGGCACGAGGCCATCACCGGCCGAGATCGGCGGCAAAAATAGTGGTTGCTGTTTTTCAGAAATTATGCTTATATCCGGTATCCCGCCTCGAGCAGAGGGACGTACGCGTCGTCACGAACGTGGAGGCGGGCTGCGATGGACGTGACGGCTGCGCCTGACGAGCGCGGGCGTTACGGACGGCGAAGTCGTGTGGTCCTGGCCTCTCGACGCTGAGGTCAAGTCCGGGGTCGTTGCTGTGACGGCACGCGCGGGCGATGGGGGCAAGAACGCCGATCCCCAGGGAGAGCACGAAGGACACCGTTAAAACCGATCGCGCGGGGAAGGCCGGGTCTGTCCGGCTGTACCTGTGGTACCTGCCGCCTGCATTCTTTTGAGCAGGCGGGCCACGGGCCTCAGCCGAGGTCCGGCCTTCCTCGCGCCCTCTCGTTGTTCAGAGGGACACGAATGCTGCATCACCCGGGCACGACGTGCCGCGGGATGAAAGATGCTTATCAGTTCGCCTCCGTGATGAGGCCGAAGGTGTCGACATCTACTCAACTGTCGTCCCGGACAAGCGCGCAACGCGCGCGCCGATCCGGGATCCATAACCCCAGGGAGATGTGCGAGGCACGATGGTCGACCATTCTCGCCCAGCCACATCCGCCGCGGCGTATGGATCCAGGGTCGGCGTCGGCCAACGCTCCGCGTTGTCGGACTTGCCCGGGACGACATCGAATGCTTGGCGCGTTTTGGACTTCATCACCAGCAATGTGAGTTTTGCAGCGCTGCTCCGATCCATGTATTCAGCAGCCGCGCAACACGGAGGAAATGCACATGACCAAGACCGCCACCGAGATCGAGGACGACCGTCAGATCCGCGAACTGTTGCAGAACTGGGCGATCTGGCGCGATGCCGGTGATTGGGAGCGTTTCCGCACGGTGTGGCATCCGGATGGGCGGATGATGGCGACGTGGACGCAGGGCACCGGTGACGAGTTCATCGAGATCAGCAAGGCGGCCTGGGCCAAGGGTGTCAACATCCTGCACTTTCTCGGCGGCATCTCGGTCGATCTCGCCGGCCATCGCGCGATCTCCCAGACCAAGATGACGATCTCACAGCGGGCCGAGGTCGAAGGCGTCGTGTGCGACGTGCTCTGCACCGGCCGCTTCTACGACTTCCTCGAGAAGCGCGCGGGCAAATGGGGCATCGTGCTGCGCCAGCCGATCTACGAGAAGGATCGCATGGACCCGGTGACGCCGGGCGCGGTGCCGGCGCTGGATCGCGCGCTGCTGGAGCAGTTTCCCGTGGGGTATCGGCATCTCGCCTATCTGCAGACGCGCATCGGCTACACGGTGAAGCGCGACATGCCCGGGCTGAAGGGGCCGGAGGTCGAAGCGCTCTATGCGTGCGGCGCCGCGTGGCTGCGGGGCGAGGGGCTGTGATCATCGGCCCCTGCGTCGCCGGTGCCGCGCTCCGAACGGAACAGCTCTCGCCGAGGGGGCTGATCCGGCGGATCTCTGGGGCCGTTACCGAGCGGGTGAGTCTTTTTCGGAGTGCCTAGCGGAATCAGCGCAAGTGCTTGAATCAGAAGGGATTGTCTGTCAGCCTTGTTCCTTGAAGCGGAACCGCCGTGCGGCTATTGTATACAGGATTGGCAGTTTTCCGCCGGGAGAAGGCGGAACTTGCGCCTCCTCCCCCGTTTGCTGTATACAATGACCAGCTAGAAGTATACCGCCACGAGGACACGCCATGGCCGCTTCTTTTCCGATGAATGCCTGGTACGCCGCGGCCTGGGACGCCGAGGTCAAGCAGGCCCTGCTGCCGCGGACGATCTGCGGCAAGCACGTCGTGATGTTCCGCAAGGCCGACGGCACCATCGCCGCGCTCGAAGATGCCTGCTGGCACCGGCTGGTGCCGCTGTCCAAGGGCCGGCTGGAAGGCGACACCGTCGTTTGCGGCTATCACGGCTTGAAATTCAGCCCGCAGGGCCGCTGCACCTTCATGCCGTCGCAGGAGACCATCAACCCCTCGGCCTGCGTACGGGCCTATCCGGCGGTCGAGCGGCATCGGTTCATCTGGCTGTGGATGGGCGATCCGGCGCTGGCCGATCCGGCTGCCATTCCCGACATGCACTGGAATCACGATCCGGCCTGGGCCGGCGATGGCAAGACCATCCACGTCAAATGCGACTACCGGCTGGTGGTCGACAATCTGATGGACCTCACGCACGAGACCTTCGTGCACGGCTCGTCGATCGGCAACGACGCGGTGGCGGAAGCGCCGTTCGACGTCACCCATGGCGAGCGCACCGCAACCGTGACGCGCTGGATGCGCGGTATCGAGCCGCCGCCGTTCTGGGCGAAGCAGCTCGGCAAGCCCGGTCTGGTGGACCGCTGGCAGATCATCCGCTTCGAAGCGCCGTGCACGGTGACGATCGACGTCGGCGTCGCACCGGCCGGCACGGGCGCGCCGGAGGGCGACCGCTCGCAGGGCGTCAACGGCATGGTGCTCAACACCATCACGCCAGAGACCGACAAGACCTGCCATTATTTCTGGGCGTTCGCCCGCAACTACCAGCTCTCCGAGCAGCGGCTGACGACGGAGATCCGCGAGGGCGTGTCGGGCATCTTCCGCGAAGACGAGCTGATCCTGGAAGCGCAGCAGCGCGCGATGGACGAGAATCCGGGACGCGTGTTCTACAATCTCAACATCGATGCAGGCGCAATGTGGGCACGGCGGATCATCGATCGGATGATCGCGCGCGAAACGCCGCTGCGTGAAGCCGCGGAGTAGAATGGAATGGCCGAGCGTGACAGCGAGCGTTCGATCTCGCAGACCGTACGTGCGCAGCTCACCTTGCGCGACCTGATCCTCACCGGCGGCTTGCGCCCCGGCGAGCGCATCTCCGAGCTGCAGGCGGTGGAGGCCGCCGGCGTCTCGCGCACGCCGGTGCGCATGGCGTTGGTGCGGCTCGAGGAGGAGGGGCTGCTGGAGGCCATTCCGTCCGGCGGCTTCATGGTGAAATCGTTCTCCGAGCGCGACGTGCTCGACTCCATCGAGGTGCGCGGCACGATGGAAGGACTGGCGGCGCGGCTCGCCGCCGAGCGCGGCGTGTCCGTGCGCGACACCGAGCCGATGCGCGAGTGCCTCGCCCAGATCGACGAGCTGATCGCGCCGGCCGAGCTCTCGTTCGACGCGTTCTCGGCTTATGTGGCGCTGAACGCGCGCTTTCATGCCCTGCTGGCCGAACTGTCGCGCAGCCCGCCGGTGATCCGCCAGGTCGACCGCGCCAGCGCGCTGCCGTTCGCCTCGCCGAGCGGCTTCGTGATGGCGCAATCGGCGCTGCCGGAGGCGCGTCACATCCTGGTGGTCGCGCAGGAGCATCACCGCATCGTCATCGATGCGATCGAGAACCGCGAGGGCGCCCGCGCCGAGAGCATCATGCGCGAGCATGCCCGGCTGGCGGCCCGCAACCTGCGGCTCGCCGTGAAGGCGCGTGGTCCGATGGACCTGGTGCCCGCGGCGGTGCTGATCAAGACGCAGATCAACGGCTGAGGAGGCGATCATGCGTTTCCAGGACAATTGGTCGCCTGCGACCCTGGTCTCGACACGCGACCTTGCGCCGGGCATCCGCGAATTCATCCTGCGGCCCGACGGCTACGTCTGCGCGCCCTATCCGGTCGGCAGCCACATCAAGGTCGGCGTCCTCGCCGCCGGCCAGCCCGATGTCCGCTCCTATTCGCTGGTCGGCGAGGCGGACCCGCGTGGCTACCGGATCGCCGTGCGCTTCGCCGAGGATTCCCGCGGCGGGTCGCGCTATCTGTGGTCGCTGCAGCCCGGCGCCCGGCTGGATGTGGCGAGCCCGACCTCGCTGCTGCAGGTCGATTGGCAGCGTCCGCATTATTGTCTGGTCGCCGGCGGCATCGGCATCACGCCGCTGGTCGGAGCAGCGCACGCGCTGCTGCGCAAGACGCCGAACGTCTCGCTGCACTATGCGGTGCGATCGCGCGGTGATGCGGCCTATGTCGATGAGCTCGCGGCGCTGCTCGGCGACCGTCTCACGGTGTATGCCGCGGACCAGTCGCAGCGGCTTGACCTGTCCGATCTTTTTTCGAGTCTGCCGTCCGGAGCAGCCGTGCTGTTCTGCGGACCGATGCGGATGCTGGATGCCGCGCGCAGCGCGTGGGCGGCGTGCGGCCGCGTGCCGGCCGATCTCAGCTATGAAACGTTCGGATCGAGCGGCCGGCTGTCGACCGAGCCGTTCAAGGTCCGGCTGCGCGACAGCGGCGAGGAGATCGTTGTGCCGCGCGACCGCTCGATGCTCGACGTGCTGAATGCCGCCGGCCACGAGGTCATGGCGGATTGCCGGCGCGGCGAGTGCGGCGTCTGCGCGGTCGACGTGGTCGAAGTCGAGGGCGAGATCGATCATCGCGACGTGTTCTTCAGCGCCGAGCAGAAGCACGACAGCCGCAAGCTCTGCGCCTGCGTTTCCCGCGCCCACGGCGTGGTCACGATCGACACGCTGGAACGGGCCGACGCGCTGTGAGTGCGCCGCCGGCTACTTGTCGGCGAGCAGGTTGACCGACATCGCCGACGGCGGCTTGCCTGAGGACTTCCGGCCGCTCTGCTGCGCTGCGACGGCGGCGCGTGCGGCCTTCAGACGTGCATCGGTCTCCTTGTCGGCCAACAGCGCGTCGGTGAGGTTCGCTTCGGCGGTGTACGCCGCCTCGGCCGCGGCCTTGGCCGCCGCGATGTTGGCTGCGGTGGGATTGGCCTTCGCCAGCGCCTCCGCCACGTCGCGGTCGGAAATGGCCTTCTCGTTGGCCGCCAGCGCGGCATCGAGATTGGCGTCGGCGACCGTCTCGGCAGCATCGGCAGCCGCCAACGTCGCCGCGGCGGGACTGAGCGGCGGCCGGGGGCGCAATGGTTTCGCTACCGCCTGCGGCTTGACGGCCTGAGCCTGGGGCGGGAGCGCGGGCCGAGAGGATGGTGGCAGTGCCGTTGGCTGCTGGATGGGAGGCGGCTGGAGCGATGGCATGGTCGGTACGAGCCCGATCGGCACCATCCGCGCAAACGAGCTGCGCGCGTCGCGCATCAGGCCGCCCATGATGTCGTCGAGCGGGTCGGCCATCGCGGTCCCGCTCGCCGCTGCGCCGGCAAGCATGCCGATCGCGGCGGCGACGTTCCTCGACGTGATGCAGACGGCCATCGGAGCCTCCCTCGCGACGAAATCGGGCCAGCCGACCTCCGGCGCTCACCGCCTGCCTTATTCCGGAAATGGGTTTGCAGGGTGGCGCCATCGTGGAGCGTTGCGCCCGACATGCGCCGCATCTGCCACATTGGGCTTTCAGGCGAGCTCCTCGCGCACCCGCGCCGCCGCCGCACACATCGCCTTCAATTTCCCGAAAGCGGTCGCACGCGGCAGATATTTCATGCCACAGTCCGGCGCCACGACCAGCCGCTCCGGCGCCACCACTTTGAGGCCGTTGCGGATGCGCTCGGCGACGACCGCGACCGGCTCGACCTCGGGATTGCCGAGATCGAGGACGCCGAGCACGATGGTCTTGGTCGAGAGATCTCCGAGAACGCCGAGGTCGAGCCGCGGCTGCGCCGCCTCGATAGCGATCTGCGCGGCGTGGCAATCGGCAAGCTCGGCCAGGAACGCATATCCGCTCGGCTTGCTGGAGCCCGGCACGATGGCGGCATAACCGAAGCAGACGTGAACGATGGTGGGCACCGTAATATGATCCAGAGCCCGGTTGATCGCCTTGACGGCATAGCGCCGCGCCGCCTGCGGATTGTTGCGGACCCAGGGCTCGTCGAGCTGGATGACGTCGGCGCCGGCGCGTTGCAGGTCGCGGGCCTCGGCATTGACGACCTCGGCGAAAGCCATCGCGAGCGCCTCGTCGTCGCCGTAGAAATCGTCCTGGGCCTGCTGGCTCAATGTGAACGGCCCGGGCAGGGTGATCTTGGCGGCACGCTTGGTGTTACGGCGGAGGAACTCCATGTCGCGCAGCTCGACCGGGTGCGTCCGCCGGATCGGACCGGCGACGCGCGGCACTGGCGTCTTGATCCCGGACGGCGAGATGATGATGGCGGGATTGTCGGCATCGACGCCGTCGAGCGCGGTCGCGAACCGGTTGGAGTAGCTTTCGCGCCGGATCTCGCCATCCGATACGATGTCGATCCCCGCCTGTTCCATGTCGTGGATCGCGACGATGGTCGCATCGTCCTGAGCGTCGTCGAGCAGCGGCCGGGGAATGCGCCACATGCCCTGCATGCGAATGCGGGGAACGGACTTCGAGAGCATTGCGCGATCAACCAGCCAATCCGGCTGCGGGTAGCTTCCGACCACGGTGGTCGGCAGGAGATGTCGAGGCATATTCACGCAGTGGCCCTCCCGCGGGTCCGACTCCAACCCCTGATATGGCGGCAGACGGTCATCTCGGCGCCAGAATACAACCTAGCGTTTTGTTCATCTTCGGATCGTCATGGAAATCGTTCGTATTTTCTGCAGTTTATCAGTTCATCATTCGTCACGAGGCGGCATCACCGATGCAACACATCCTGATCCTCAACTCCGGCTCATCCTCGATCAAGTTCGCCTTGTTCGAGGAAGATGCCGACCTTGTGGAGACCGTGCATGGCCAGATCGAAGGGCTTGGCAGTGCCGCGCCGCATCTCGAAGCGAAGCTGAGGGGCGCTCCGCTGGCCGATGAACGCCTCGATGCAGCGAGCGCCACCGATCACGAGGCAGCTCTCGGCGTCGTGCTCGAGGTACTGCAGCGCGCCATCGGGCGCACCGAAGTCAACGCCGTCGGTCATCGCGTCGTCCATGGCGGGCTCGCTTTCACGCAGCCGATCGTCGTCAATGACGATGTTCTGAATGATCTGCAGAAGCTCATTCCGCTGGCGCCGTTGCACCAGCCTCACAATCTCTCCGGTATCCGCGCCGCCCGTCGCGCCTTTCCTAGCGCCGTGCAGGTCGCATGTTTCGACACGGCGTTCCATCGTTCGCACCCCTGGGTCAATGATACCTATGCCTTGCCGCGTGAGTTCTACGACCAAGGCATCCGCCGCTACGGCTTTCACGGCCTATCCTATGAATACGTCGTTTCGCGATTGAAGGAGATCGCTCCGCTCGACGAGAAGGGCCGGGTGGTCGTGATGCATCTCGGCAACGGTGCCTCGATGTGTGCGATCCGGGATGGGCAGAGCATCGGTTCGTCGATGGGCTTCACGGCACTCGACGGCCTGCCGATGGGCACGCGCTGCGGTCAGCTCGACCCTGGCGTCGTTCTCTATCTGCTTCAGGAGAAGCGCATGACGGCTGAAGCGGTCACCGATCTCCTCTACAATCATTCGGGCCTGAAGGGATTGTCGGGATTGTCGCAGGACATGCGCGAATTGGAGGCCGCCGGCACGCCGGAGGCGCGGCAGGCGATCGACTACTTCGTCGACCGCATCAGGCGCGAGCTCGGCGCCATGACCGCCGTCCTCTCGGGCATCGACGCGGTCGTGTTCTGCGGCGGTATCGGCGAGCACGCATGGCACATTCGCCAGCGCGTCTGCCAAGGCTTCGAATGGCTCGGGATCGCGCTGGACGAGGACCGCAATCGTGCGAACCATTCCTTGATATCTTCGGATCGATCGCGGGTGCGCGTGCGCGTGGTCCACACCAATGAGGAAATGATGATCGCGCGGCACGCCGCGCGCCTGCTGAGGCCGCAATGACTGAGATGGCCGACCAGACCTGCTGATTTGCCGCTTGCATGTCCTTGCTTTTTGGTATCATCGAGAATGAAAGAACAACAAGGCTGGTGGGGAAGCGATGGAAGGCAGCGTGGTGTTGCGTGAGGCGGACAGTGAGTTCGACTACGTCGTGGTCGGTGCCGGCTCGGCCGGCTGCGTTCTCGCCAACAGGCTCAGCAGCGACGGCAAGCACACGGTGCTGCTGCTCGAGGCGGGTCCAAAGGACACCAACATCTGGATCCACGTCCCGCTCGGCTACGGCAAGCTGTTCAAGGAAAAGACCGTCAACTGGATGTACCAGACCGAGCCGGAGCCCGGACTCGACGGCCGCTCCGTGTTCCAGCCGCGCGGCAAGGTGCTCGGTGGCTCCAGCTCGATCAACGGCCTGCTCTACGTGCGCGGCCAGCACGAGGATTACGACCGCTGGCGCCAGCGCGGCAATGTCGGCTGGGGCTATGACGACGTGCTGCCCTATTTCAAGCGGGCGGAAAATCAGTCCCGCGGCGCCGACGTCTACCACGGCGTCGACGGCCCGCTGCCGGTGTCCGACTGGCGGCACGAGGACCCGTTGTCTGAAGCCTTCGTGAAAGCGGCGGTCGAGGCCGGGTTGCCCTTCAATGGTGACTTCAATGGTGCGAGCCAGGAGGGGGCGGGGTTCTTCCAGACGACGACCCGTCGCGGCCGCCGCGCCAGCAGCGCGGCCTCCTACCTGCGGCCGGCGCTCGGCCGCAGCAACCTCCACGTCGAGACCGACGCGCTAGCCCAGCGGATTTTGTTCGAGGGGCGCCGGGCCCGCGGCGTCACGTTCAGCCAGCGCGGCCGAATGCGGACGGCCCGCGCTCGCAAGGAGATTCTGGTGTCGAGCGGCGCCTACAACTCGCCGCAACTGCTGCAGCTGTCCGGGGTCGGTCCGGCCGAGCTGTTGAAGCAGCACGGCCTCGACGTGGTCCTCGATGCGCCCGGTGTCGGAAGTGACCTGCAGGACCATCTGCAGGTGCGCATCGTGATGCGCTGCAGCCAGCGCATCACACTGAACGACATCGTCAACAATCCGGTGCGCAAGGTGCTGGCTGGCGTACGCTATGCGGCCTTCCGCAACGGTCCGCTGACGATCGCTGCGGGTACGGCCGGCGCGTTCTTCAAGACCGATCCGCGGCTTGCGAGCCCTGACATCCAGATCCACTTCATCCCGTTCTCGACCGACAAGATGGGCGAAAAGCTGCACACCTTCTCCGGCTTCACCGTCTCGGTCTGCCAGCTCAGGCCCGAAAGCCGCGGTTCGCTGCGGATCAGGAGCGCGGATCCAACGGTGCCGCCGGAAATCCGCATCAATTATCTCGCCAGTGAAACCGACCGGCGGGCCAACATCGAGGGCCTCCGGATCCTGCGGAAAATCCTGGCGGCACCGGCGCTGAAGCCGTATGTCTCGGATGAAGCCTATCCCGGGTCCAAGATCGTGAGCGATGACGACATCCTGGCCTATTGCCGGCAGACCGGCAGCACGATCTACCATCCGACCTCGACCTGCCGGATGGGGACCGATGCTGCCGCCGTGGTCGATCAACGCCTGCGGGTGCGCGGCGTCGACGGCCTGCGCGTGGTCGATGCCTCGATCATGCCGGATCTGGTTTCGGGCAACACCAACGCGCCGGTCATCATGATCGCGGAGAAGGCCTCCGACATGATCTTGCAGGACGCGCGCTGACGCAGGAATGAGTTCGTGACACGTTTCCGGATCGGCACCCGCAAGAGCACGATGGCCTTGGCGCAGACGGAGGAGATCGCCCGTCGGCTGCAGGCGGCGATTCCGTCGCTCGACATCGAGATCGTCAAGTTCGAGACGACGGGCGATTCCGACCAGACCAGCAAGCTGCTCACCCACGGCGGCAAGGGTGGCGCGTTCGTGGCCGAGATCCGCCGTGCCATGCTGGACGGCCGGCTGCATGCAGCGATGCACTCGCTGAAGGACATGCCGGGCAATGAGGAGACGCCCGGTCTGGTGGTTGCCGCGCTGCTGTCGCGCGATCCGCCGGGCGACGTGCTGGTGCTGCGGCGCGGGCTGTCGCTGGACCAATTCCGCAACGATGGCGGCCGGGGCTTCAAGATCGGCACCAATGCCGTGCGCCGGGCCGCCTATGCGCGGCGGCTGTTTCCGCACGCCGAGCTGATCCATTTCCGCGGCGCGGCCGACACCCGCATCCGCAAGCTCGACAATGGCGAGCTGCAGCGGCTGCCGGATGGCGGCGCCGTGGGACCGGCCGATGCGCTGATCATGGCGCGCTCCGGGCTGGAGCGGGTCGGTCTTTCTGATCGCGCCTCGTACGACTTCCCGGTCGCCGACATGCTGCCGGCGGTCGGGCAGGGCATCGTCGCCGTCGAGTGCCCTGCCTCCGATTGGGAGACGCGGCGCATCCTGGCGACGATCGACGATGCAGCGGCGCGGACCTGCGCCGACGCCGAGCGCGAGGTGCTGTGGGTGCTCAACGGCCACTGCAACTCGCCGATCGCAGGATTTTCGACCATCGACGGCGGACAGCTGACGCTGACCGCCTCGGTGCTCGACGAGGACGGCGGCCGCTTCATTGAAGCACAGCGCTCGGCGCCGGCGGATCGCCCGCGCGAGCTCGGCCGGGCGGTCGGGCTCGAGCTGCTCGCCAACGGCGCGGCCGAGCTGATCGAGCGCAGCCGGCCGCGCTAGCAAGTCATCCCTTGTAGGCGCGCACCCGCGCCAGCATCTGCTCCACATGGGCGATCGGCGTCTCCGGCAGGATGCCGTGGCCGAGGTTGAAGATGTGCCGTCCACCGGAATAGCTCGCCAGCACGTCATCGACCGCCTGGTCGAGCGCCGCGCCCCCAGTGAGCAGCGCCAGCGGATCGAGATTGCCCTGCACCGCGACCTTGCTCTGCACCCGCTCGCGCACGAGGCCCGGCTCCGCCGTCCAGTCGATGCTGACGGCATCGATTCCGGTCTCGGCGACGTAGCCCGGCAGCAATGCACCGGCGCCGCGCGGAAAGCCGATGATCTTCGCATCCGGCCGCGCCTTGCGCACGCCCTCGACGATGCGTCGCGTCGGCGCGACGGACCAGCGCGCGAACTCGCGCGGCGACAGCACCCCGGCCCAGGTGTCGAAGATCTGCAGCGCGTCGGCTCCGGCCTCCAGCTGCTTCAAGAGATAGCCGATCGAGCTGTCGACCAGCGCGTCGATGATCGTGCCGAACGCCTCGGGATGGCGATAGGCCAGCAGCCGCGCCGGTGCTTGGTCGGGCGTGCCTTGGCCCGCGACCATGTAGGTCGCGACCGTCCACGGGGCGCCGCAAAAGCCGATCAGGGCGGTGCTCGGTGGCAGCTCGGCCCGCACCCGGCGCAGCGCCTCGAACACCGCTTGCAGCTTCGACAAATCTGCCTTCGCCGACAGCGTCGCGATCTTGTCCGGCGCATCGAGCGGGTCGAGCCGCGGGCCCTCGCCGACCTCGAAGCGGACGCCGCGGCCGAGCGCATGCGGGATCACCAGAATGTCGGAAAAGATGATCGCCGCATCGAAGCCGAAGCGCCGGATCGGCTGCAGCGTCACTTCAGCCGCGAGCTCGGGATTGAAGCAGAGGTCGAGAAAGCCGCCGGCCTTGGCGCGGACCTCGCGGTACTCCGGCAAATAGCGGCCGGCCTGCCGCATCATCCACACCGGAGGCAGGCTCTGGCGCCGACCGGCCAGCACGTCGATGAAAGGCTTGTTCACGGCAGTCTCACTCACGCTCGGGCTCCGCAACCTTCGGGAACAGTTTACCGTCCGTGATACATGCCCACGCGGTTCCGGCCAAGGTCATATCGGCTCGGGAGTCGCCGGAGATGCGATCGTCCCCACAGTTGCGGGACGTCACATCGAGGGGAACACGTCCGTCGCCCCTGCGTTGTCGTTCCACAGGGAGATCGATCATGGCTGAGAAATTCAATCCCGCGCCGCACGACAAGCACGCGGTTGATCCGCGCGAAGCTGCGCGTCTCGACCGTGCGACTGCAACGCAGCTCGACAAGGGACTGATGGACACGTTTCCGGCATCGGATCCGGTGAGCCTGCAGCAGCCCTCGACGACCCGCGTGAAGGGCGATGACGTTGACCTGGACCATTCGCCATCGCTTTGGGAAAAGGTGCGATCGGTGTTCGTTCGCTGAACTAACAGGCTAAACGCCCGCCTCGAGCGTGGCGCCGCCGTTGTTTGTCCGTAGTAGTACGGGAGCGGCCGTAGTCTTACGGGTCGGTGCGGACGCCCTCGGACCAATCGCATTTCAGAGTTAAATAAGATGTCCATGGGACTCTCGCGGCGTCCGGAGAGTCCCGCGGAATGGACATTGGTGCGACCAGAGTTGATCGAAGCCGCCTGCCAATGTGGGCGGCTGGCGTGCTTGCGCTCGTGTCGGTCACGATTCTCGCTTACAGCGTATGGGGCGAATGGACTTCCCGACAGGCGGAGGTACGCAATGCCGAAACCGATCTCGGCAACCTCGCTCACTCGCTCACCCAGCACGTTGAGGATACCTTCGAGCTTGCGGATTCGCTGTTGCGCGGCGTCGTCGCCGCGCTCGAGACCGATGACGGCAAGCCCGGTGCGATCGCCCGACTGCAGACGATTCTGAAGACGAGGAAGGCCAATCTCGGCCGCATCCGGGGCATCTTCGCCTATGGCGAAAACGGCGACTGGCTTGCCACCACCGAGGACGTCACGCTCACCAACTACAACAATGCCGATCGCGACTACTTCGCACACCACAGGATTTCGGCCGATCGCTCGCTGCTGATCGGTCGTCCGGTGCAGAGCAGGGCCGGCGGTCAATGGGTCATCACCCTGTCGCGGCGCTGGAATCACGCGGATGGCCGGTTCGGCGGCGTCGTGCTGGCAACCATCGACGTTGCCTATTTTGCTCAGTTCTACCGTCAGTTTGCCGTCGGTCGTCAGGGCACGATCAGCCTGATGAGCCGTGACGGAGCCGTCCTCGCCGACAATGCGGAGCCGGACCCGCAGACGCTTGGGCGCCCCATACCTGAAGCGATACCCTATCATCCGGCGTCGGGGCCGTTGCATTTCCGGCGGCTCGGCGAACCGTCCGAACGCATCGGGTTCTATCAGCACGCGCAGCGCTATCCGTTCCTCATTCTCGTGACGCGCACCGAGGCGGAGGTCCTGGCGGAATGGACGCGTGACGCGCTGGTCCGGCTGACGGTGCTGGTCTGTCTGGTTGCGCTGGTCATCGCGATCGGCATCTTCCTCGCGAAGCAGTTGCTGCAGCGGCAGCAGCTCGCCGCGGCGCTGGCGGCAAAGGAGGAGAACTTCAGGTTGCTCGCCGAAGGCTCCAGCGACATCGTGACGCGGATCGAGCTGGACGACTGCATCGGCTACGTTTCGCCGTCGACCATGCGCGTGCTGGGCTGGCACCCGTCGCAGCTCCTGGGCAAGCGCGCGCTGTCCGGTGTGCATCCGCTCGATCGCCCGCAACTGCAGGAGATCCTCGATCAGCTCAGGAGGGGCGCCGTCGACGAGGCGCGCGCCACCTATCGCATGCGTCGCCGCGACAAATCTGAGATCTGGGTCGAGACCACGATCCGCGCCACCCGTCAGCCGGATGGCGCGCTCGACGGCTTCGTCGCCGTCACCCGCGACGTGACGCAGCAGAAGACGCTGCAGGGCCGGCTCGAGACGCTGGCCATCGAGGACGGCCTCACCGGGCTCGCCAACCGCCGCCGGTTCGACGAGCGGCTGCTGGAGGAGTGGGGCAGGGCCTACCGCGACAAGACTTCGCTGGCGCTGCTGATGATCGACATCGACCACTTCAAGGCCTTCAACGACGCCTATGGCCACCCGGCCGGCGACGAATGCCTGCACACCGTGGCCGGCATTCTGGCCGACGAGGCGCAGCGCAGCTCGGATCTGGCGGCCCGCTACGGCGGCGAGGAGTTCGCCGTCCTGCTGCCGAACACCGATGCCGGGGGCTGCGCCAGGCTCGGCGAGCGGATCAGGCGGGCACTGCACGAGGCCCGCATCGTCCACGATCACAACCCGGTGGGCATCGTCACCGCGAGCATCGGCGGCGCGGTGTGCCGGCCGGGCTTCGAGCGCTCCGCCGGCCCGGCCTCGCTGATCGAGGCGGCCGACCGCGCGCTCTATGCCGCCAAGGACGCCGGCCGCGACCGCCTGATCATGGCCGGCGAGGTGATCGATCTGCCCGCCGGCAAGGCGCCGGCGACCGTCCCGGCCTGAGATCGCCGCCCGCTCAGTAGTGCGGCGGAGGCTCATTGCGCGGCCCCTCGGCGTTGCCTTGCGCGTCCTCGAGCCGCTCGACCAGCAGGGCGATCCGCCGTTTCAGCGCGTCGATCTCGCGCCACTGCGCAGTGATGGTCTGGTTCAGCGTCTCGATCGTGTCGTCCTGGAAGGTGAGGCGCATCTCCAGCGTGTCGATCCGCTCGCCGAGCTCCGCGTTGGATGGCTCAGAACTGCTCATCGCGTGCGCCCTCCGGAACGGCCTTGATGGTGGCCTTGCTGTGCTCCCGCAGCCCGTGACCGAGCGCCACCCGGTCGTCGAACACGAAACAGCCGCCGCGCCAGCGGCTCTCGGATTCCGGGATCTCCTCGAGATACTTCAGGATGCCCCCCTTGAGGTGGTAGACCTCGGAAAAGCCGCGCGCCAGCAGCAGCGCGCTCGCCTTCTCGCAGCGGATGCCGCCGGTGCAGAACATCGCGATCCGCTTGTGCCTGGCAGGATCGAGTGCGCGTTCTGCAAAATCCTTGAACTGCCCGAAGCTCTGCAGGCCTGGATCGACCGCGCCTTCGAACGTCCCCATCGCCACCTCGAACGCATTCCGGGTGTCGAGCACGACGGTATCCGGCGCGGCGATCAGCGCGTTCCAATCGGCGGGATTGACATAGGTCCCGACCTGCCGGGTCGGATCGGCGGCGGGATCGCCGAGCGTCACGATCTCCCGCTTCAGCCGCACCTTGAGGCGCCGGAACGGCATGGCCGTGGCGCGCGAGTATTTCAGCTCCAGATTGTCCAGCCGGCCGGCGAACAGCGTTCCGTCGCGAAACGCGCCTACCAGGGCGGCAATTGCCGGCCCGGTCCCGGCCACGGTGCCGTTGATGCCCTCCTCGGCCAGCAGGACGCTGCCCCTGATGCCGCGCTCGGCGCAAAAGGCGTGGAGCGGCGCGCGCAGGTCGCGAAAATCCGGCAGGGCGACGAACTGATAGAAGGCGGCGACGGCGAGGGGCATGCGGCCGTTTACCAGCAGAGCTGACCATAGAAAAGCTGGTATCCCCGGGCATTGCCGAGCCTGGAAGGAATGTGCGATGTAGCCGGCCAGCACTGGTATTCCAACCACCACACGATCACGCAGCGAGCAACGATGAGAAGCTTCCACTTCCCAGGCAGGTCGACGGTCCACGCCCAGAACGGAATGATCGCGACATCGCACCCGCAGGCGGCGCTGGCCGGGATCGAGGTGCTGCGGGCCGGGGGCACCGCGGCCGACGCCGCGGTGGCAGCCTGCGCCCTGCTCGGCGTGATCGAGCCGCAATCGACCGGCATCGGCGGCGACTGCTTCGCCTTGGTACAGCCCAGGGGCGAAAGCCGGATCATGGCCTATAACGGCTCGGGTCGGGCGCCCGCCGCCGCGACTGTGGACTGGTACCTCGAGCGCAAGATCCATTCGGTCCCCCTGACCTCGGCCCATGCGGTGTCCGTCCCCGGCGCGATCGATGCCTGGGACCGCATCCTGCGCGACCACGGCCGGCTCGGGCTCGACCGGCTGCTGCAGCCCGCGATCCGCGCCGCGGAGGACGGCTATGTGGTGGCGCCGCGTGTCGCGTTCGACTGGAACAACCAGTTCGAGAAGCTCAAGAACGGCACCAACACCGCGCGCTACTTTCTGCCGCATGGCAAGGCGGCAGCGGTCGGTGACGTGATCCGCCAGCCGGAGCTGGCGCAGACCCTGCGCGTCATCGCCAAGGAGGGGGCGAAGGGCTTCTACACCGGCGCCGTCGCCGAGGACATGGTGCAGACCCTGCGCGGCATCGGCGGCCTGCACACCTTGGAGGATTTCGCCAACCACCAGACCGAGGTGACCTCGCCGATCGGCACCACCTACAAGGATTACGACGTCTGGCAGTGCCCGCCCAACGGTCCGGGCATCACCATGCTGGTGATGCTCAACATCCTCTCGCGCTTCGACCTCACGCGCATCGATCCGCTCAGCGTCGAGCGCTTCCACCTCGAGGCCGAGGCCGCCCGTATCGCCTACATGATGCGCGAGCAGCACATCGGCGATCCCGCGCACATGACGACCGAGGTCGCGAGCATCCTCGCCAAGGAGTTCGCCGACGAGTACATCTCGCAGATCAGCCTCGACAAGCTGCTCGACCTGCCGAACGTCGCGCCGCCGATGAATCCGGAGACCGTCTACATCACGGTCGTCGACCGCGACCGCAACGTCTGCTCCTTCATCAACTCGATCGCGCATTCGTTCGGCTCGGCGATCGTCTCCAACGAGACCGGCGTGCTTCTGCAGAACCGCGCCGGCGGCTTCCGCATCCAGCCGGGCCATCCGAACTGCATCGGCCCGGGCAAGCGTCCGCTGCACACGATCATTCCGGCGCTCGCCACCAAGGCGGGCCGCGCCCAGATGTCGTTCGGCGTCATGGGCGGCCAGTATCAGCCGGTCGGCCAGACCCACGTTCTGACCAACATCCTCGACTACGGCTGCGACGTGCAGGAAGCGATCGATATGGCCAGGGGTCTGCATTACGAGGGCGTCTATCAGCTCGAGGACGGCGTGCCGGCCGAGGTGGTCGAGGGCTTGCAGAAGATCGGCCACAAGACCACCAAGGTGGTGTCGCCGCTCGGCGGCGGTCAGGCGATCTGGATCGACTGGGACAAGGGCACGCTCACCGGCGGCTCCGACCCGCGCAAGGACGGCTGCGCGCTGGGGTATTGAGGCGGCGCCATTCGTCATCGCGAGCGCAGCGACGCGATCCAGAGCCGTGGCTGTCACTCTGGATTGCTTCGTCGCTTCGCTCCTCGCAATGACGATGGTGGCTACGCAAGCTGCATCCACACACACCACTGTCGTCCCGGCCTTGCGCCGGGACCCATGACCCCAGGCAGTGGTTTGAGGCAGGCCAGCCGTTAGTTCTTCGCACGTCACGTCCGCCGCGGCGTATGGGTCCGGATCGGCGCCGCGACACGCGGCGCGCGTCACGGCTTGTCCGGGACGACGGCGGTGGACGGGGGCGGATACACGGCTCAAACAACGATCGACACATGGTCTCGTTCTCGCGGCACGGACGCCCGAGGTCTGCGATCAGTTCGTCCCTCTCGAAAGGCAGAGGGCGCAGGGAATGCCGGGTGAAGGCCTCACCCATGGCCCGCCTGCGAAAAAATGCAGGCGGCAGGTACCACAGGCAAAGCCGATTCAACCGGTGGATTCAATTGGTCGTCGCAACACTCGATGAGGAGGTTGCGATGGGCATTCGAAAGAAACGGTCAACGCGGAGCAAGCTGGGATCATTGGGGCGCCCACCAGTTGCGGGGCGTGCGGAACAGCAGAAATTTTGGCGTGGGATTGCCGCT
>NZ_JAUHIR010000025.1:0-71300 GCF_032381375.1 Bradyrhizobium sp. SZCCHNR1017
ACCACAACGCGCCAATTCGTCCTCGAAACAGATGGCGTTCACGACGAAACTACTGCCGACTTTTTCAACGGAATCGGCTGAATGCGGACGCTGCCGACTCGATCGCAGAGGTCTGCCCTAGTCACGGGCTATCCTCCCGAATGCGTCCGCTCCGCGGCTCCCGCCCCCAATGGCTGCCGGCTTGCTGCACCGCGCAAGTCTGCGGGCTTCGGCCAAATCCGCTCAGGAGCTCCCGCGCTTCATTTCGGCCGGTAGATGCAAGGCAGTTCGATCGCACAAGCCCGCCCAAACCGCTGCGGAGAGTCGCTAAGACATCATGGCCGGGCCGAGGCCCGCCATGCCGTCGCGGCAGAGGGGCGTGATATGCCGAAGCCCCAGGGCTTGCGTGACAGGCCAATGGCTTCTCCTCGCGCCTGCGCGACGAAACGGAATTCGCCCGCATTCCCAAGCTGATTTGCCCTGTCCAGTCCCGCCACGAAAAATATTCATGTTTCTTTTTTTCAGAATCCATGGTTGTATCACCCCATCCCGCCCGATCGAGAGGGGCGCTTCGCGAACGTCACGAAACGTTGGTGCGGGATGCGATGGCCGGTTCTCGTCGCAGCGTGCGTCAAGCGCGCGGACGAACGATGGGAGCCGGACGGCGAAATCGCGTGGTCCTGATACTCCGATGCTAGTATCAAGTCTGCGACGAGGCTCGGCTTCGCGCAGGCGACGGTGGCCAGAAAGCTCGGCGCGCCGGGGAGAACGCGTATAAGCCGTAAGCCCGTTGCGCAGGGAAGGCCGGATGTCCGGCTGATCCTGTGGTAACCGCCGCGTGCTTCCTTTTTTGCACGCGGGCCATGGGTGTCAGTCGACGCCCGGCCTTCCCTGTGCCCTCTCTCGATGGAGGGACGAACGGCAGACATCTCTCGGACGCTCTGCGCGTGGCGAGGATGCGAACGGCTGTCTCGTCAGATCTCGCGCGCCAAGAAAACAAAACTTCTCGCGGCATGGGCACATGAGAAACTTTCCTCTCCATATGAACAGATCTGCAAAATTGCGCAGGGCTGACGATCCTGCGAATGATCCTGGACAATTGCATGCAACCGCCTGTTTGGGAGATTGCCGAATGACACCGTCCTTCAGCGGCCTGCGTCGCGCGCGGCCCTTGCATCTCGCCCGTCGCGGCGTCCTGATGATGGCCGCGGCCCTGCTCGGCGCGCTCGCCACTGCGCAAGCCGACGCAGCCGAGACGCTGCGCATCGGCTATCAGAGATCCTCGACCCTGATCGCCCTCCTCAAGACCAATGGCGAGTTGGAGAAGGCGCTGGCGCCGCTCGGCATCAAGGTGTCGTGGCACGAATTCTCCAGCGGCCTGCCGCTGCTGGAAGCGATCAACATCGGCAGCATCGATGTCGGCGCCGATGTCGCCGATACCGTCCCGGTGTTCGCGCAGGCCGCGGGCGCGAGGCTCGCTTATGTCGCCGAGGAGGCCGCCTCGCCGTCGGCGCAGGCGATCCTCGTGGCAACAGCTTCGCCGACCAAGACGCTCGGTGAGCTGAAAGGCAGGAAGATCGCGGTGACCAAGGGCGCCGGCAGCCACTATCTGCTGCTCGCCGCGCTCGCCAAAGCGGGTCTCACCTTCAAGGACATCACCCCCGCCTATCTGCCGCCCGCCGACGGCAGGACCGCTTTCGTCAGCAACAATGTCGATGCCTGGGTCGCGTGGGATCCGTTCCTGACCAGCACCATCCGCCAGTCAGGGGCGCGCGTGCTCGCGGACGGCAGCGACGGGCTTGCCAGCTACAAGCGCTACTATCTCGCATCCGCCGACTACGCCGCCGGGCATGGCGACGCCCTCAACGTCATCTACGGCAAGCTCGTCGAAACCGGCAAATGGGTGAAGGCCAATCCGGCCGCCGCGGCGAGCCAGCTCGCTGCCCTGTGGGGCATCGATGCCGCCACCGTCGAGGAGGCCAACAGCCACCGCTCCTACCAGGTCGGCGCGGTCACCGCGGCCGGCCTGTCGGAACAGCAGAAGATCGCGGATGCTTTCCTGGCGGAGCGCGTGCTGCCGGCGAAGGTGGACACATCGGCGTTGGCGATCTGGACTCCCAAAGCGCCGTGAGCCACACAGGAGCCGAGATTGTGCCCGGCAGCGAAGCGCGGCACGAGGCCCGACGACGAGCCTGAACGAAGGAGACCACCCGTGACTGCCCATCTTCCCCCGCCGACCGGCCGCATCACCGAGCATCCGGCGCATCGCATCTTCGTCGATCGCTGGTCGCCGCGCGGCTTCAGCGACGAGGCGCTTCCCGAGACGGAGCTCCTGACCTTCATCGAGGCGGCACGCTGGGCGCCCTCCTCCTACAATTCGCAGCCCTGGCGCTTCCTCTACGCGCTGCGCGGCTCGGCCGAGTTCGACACCTTCCTGGCGCCGCTGGTCGAGTTCAACCGCGGCTGGGCGCAGCATGCCGCGGCGATCGTCTACGTGCTGTCGAAGAAGACCTTCATCCCGGCGGGCAAGACCGAGCCGGCACCGACGCGCACGCATTCCTTCGATGCCGGCGCGGCCTGGGCCAATTTCGCCAACCAGGCCGCGTTGTCCGGCTGGATCACCCACGGCATGAGCGGCTTCGACGTCGCCGCCGCACAGGCAGCGCTCGGGGTACCCGACGGTTTCGCCGTGGAGATCGCGATCGCGGTCGGCCGCAAGGGCGATGGCGACAAGCTGCCGGCCATGCTCAAGGAGCGCGAGAAGCCGAGCGCACGCCTGTCCGTCGCCGAGATCGCCTCGGCCGGCCTGTTCCCGCAGCGCTTCGGCGGCTGATCGATGTCGCAGGGGCGGCGCACCGCGCCGCTCCTGACGGACCGCGAAATCTGTGGCAGAAGATGCGATCTGCTTGAGGAGAGTTGATCCGCATGCCGCCGCCGAAACCGCCCGCCTTCGAGACCCTGAGCCTGCACGCGGGCCAGCACCCGGATCCCGCGACCGGCGCCCGCGCGGTGCCGATCTATCAGACCACGTCCTATGTGTTCGACGACACCGAGCACGCCGCGGCGCTGTTCAATCTCGAACGCGCCGGCCACATCTATACCCGCATCTCCAACCCGACCACGGCCGTGCTCGAAGAGCGGCTCGCCGCGCTCGAAGGCGGCGTCGGCGCGGTCTGCACCGCGAGCGGCCAGGCGGCGCTGCATCTGGCCATCGCCACGCTTCTGAATGCGGGCGATCACATCGTGGCCTCCTCCTCGCTCTATGGCGGCACCATCAACCTGCTCGCGCACACGCTGCCGCGCTTCGGCATCACCACGAGCTTCGTCAAGCCCAGGGATCACGACGGTTTCCGCGCTGCGATCAAGCCGAACACGCGGCTCCTGATCGGCGAGACCCTCGGCAACCCCGGCCTCGAGGTGCTGGACATCCCCAAGGTCTCGGCGATCGCGCACGCGGCCGGCGTGCCGCTCCTGATCGACAACACCTTCGCCACGCCCTATCTGAGCCAGCCGATTTCCCAGGGCGCCGACATCGTGATGCACTCCGCGACCAAGTGGCTCGGCGGCCATGGCATCGCGATCGGCGGCGCGATCATCGATGGCGGCCGGTTCGACTGGCGCGCCTCGGCCAAGTTCCCGCAGCTCACCGAGCCCTATGCCGGCTATCATGGCATCGTCTTCGACGAGCAGTTCGGCGCGGCCGCCTTCATCATGCGCGCGCGGACCGAAGGCCTGCGCGATTTCGGCGCCTGCCTGTCGCCGACCAACGCGTTCCATCTGCTGCAGGGCGTCGAGACGCTGCATCTGCGCATGGAGCGGCACGTCACCAACACCCGCGCGGTGCTGGAGGCGCTGACCGCCAACAAGGCCGTCGACTGGGTGCTGCATCCTTCGCTCGAGACGCATCCGGACCATGCGCTCGCCAAGGAGCTGTTGCCGCGCGGCGCCGGCTCGATCATCTCGTTCGGCATCAAGGGCGGACGTCCCGCGGGGCGCAAGTTCATCGAGAGCCTGAAGCTGATCAGCCATCTCGCCAATGTCGGCGACGCCAAGACGCTGGTGATCCACCCCGCCTCGACCACGCATCAGCAGATGGACGCAGCCCAGCTCGCCGCGGCCGGAATCGGCGAGGAGCTGATCCGGCTCTCGGTCGGCATCGAGGCGGCCGGCGACATCATCGACGATCTCGGACAGGCGCTGCGCGCCTCGCAGAAGGTGTGAGCCCATGCAACTGTCGATCGGAGATCATGAGGTCTTCGCTGCCACGGGCGGCCGCGAGTTCGATTCGTCCCTGCCCGCCGTCGTCTTCATCCATGGCGCCGGCTTCGATCATTCGGTCTGGGCGCTGCACAGCCGCTGGTTCGCCCATCACGGCTTTGCCGTGCTGGCGCCCGATCTGCCGGGCCATGGCCGCTCGACGGGGCCGGCGCTGCCGACCATCACCGCCATGGCGGATTGGATCGTCGCGCTGTTGCAGGCGGTGAACGCGAAGCCCGCTCACCTGATCGGGCATTCGATGGGGTCGCTGATTGCGCTGGATGCCGCGGCGCGCCATCCCGATCGCGTGTCGGCGCTCAGCCTGATCGGCACCGCGGCAGCGATGACGGTCGGACCTGACCTCCTGAAGGCCGCCGAAGCCAACGATCACGCCGCCATCGACATGGTCTCGATCTGGGGCCTCGGTTTTGCCGCCGAGCTCGGCGGCAGCCGCGCGCCCGGGCTGTGGATGCATGGCGGCGCGCAGGCGACCCTGGAGCGCTGCGCGCCGGGCGTGCTGTTCAACGATCTCTCCGCCTGCAACGCCTATCAGGATGCGCTGGCAGCGGCGGCCAGGATCAAGGTTCCGACGCGGCTGATCCTCGGCGAGAAGGACATGATGACGCCGCTGAAGGCCGGCAAGGCGCTGGCGGCTGCAATCGCGCAATCGCGCATCATCGTGCTGCCGGGCGCGGGACATACGATGATGGCGGAATGTCCGGATGCGCTGCTCGATGCGCTGATCGAGTAGCTTGCGGTCACGGTTCTGCCATTGGATGCGACCTCGTGCCGCCGACATGCTCCGTCGCGGCGCGGAACGGAGGGCGACGGCGAGCCGTTGCCCTCCGGCACAACGAACAGAAAGGAGCACGCAGATGGATCTGCGCAAACTTTTGACGGTCGCCACCATCGGAACGATGTCGCTCGCGGCCGCATCGCCGCTCGCCGCCGCGCCGTTGCTGCCGAACCACCCGGCGCCGGCCGCCGCCACGAACGCGACCGAGCTGCAGCAGGTGCAATATCGCCACTGGCGCGGCGGCTACGGTCATCGCCACGGCGATTACGGCCATCGCTATGGCGGGCATCGCCACGGCTACGGTGCGGGTGCCGCCGCCCTCGGCGGTCTCGCGGCCGGCGCGATCATCGGTGGCGCCATCGCCAACAGCCGCGCCGAGGCCGCCAATGCCCAGGCCTATTGCGCCCAGCGCTTCCGGTCCTACGACCCGGGCTCCGGCACCTATCTCGGCAATGACGGCCTGCGCCATTCCTGCCCGTAGCGACGCCAAGGCCGATGCCGGTCTCCGGCATCGACCGCCGCCTGGACCCATGGCGCGCGACAAAACGTCCGCCGCGACAAATGCAACGAAGTTCGTCTCATCCGGTTGAGTATGAGCCTGAATCAACGGGAGACATCGGGATGGTCACCTTCAAAGCCGCCGCGACGCTCGCCATCGCCGGCGCACTTTCTGTATCCACGCTGCACCCGGTATCGGCTGCGCCGCTGACGTCGCTGTCGGCAGCCGCCAAACCGGGCGCCGAAAGCTCGAATGCCGTCCAGGTCCGCTACGGCGGCTGGCATGGCGGCTGGGGCGGCGGTGCCGCAATCGGCGCGGGGCTGTTGGCGGGTGCCCTGATCGGATCGGCGATCGCCGCCCCCTCCTACTATGGCGGCTACGCGCCCTATCCCTACTACGGCGGGTATCGCTACGCCGCCTATCCCTACGGCTATGGCGGCTACTACCCGGCCTACCGCCCCTATTACGGCGGCTACGGCTACGGCTACAGCTACGTGCCGCGCCCGATCTATCGCAGCTACGGCTATTCCTATGGCCCGCGGCCGTGGCGCCACAGCTACGGCTATTACCGCGGTCCGGGTTGGGGCCATCACCGCCACGGCCATGGCGTGATCCGCGCCCATCATCGCTGGTGATGTGAATTCGCCGGTGCGTGCGGCTGGCCCGACGCACCGGCAGCTTCCCTTCGATGGGTCTCAGGCCCCGGCAGCCGCTGACGACGACAATCCCTGCCGCGCTTCGATGATGCCCCGATCGATCCGGGCGACCTCCGCCGCAGGGATGACGTACTCGTCGTGATCGCGCCAGGCAAACACGACGAATGTCGCCAACGCGCCCATTGCGCCGAGCGCCACCATCCACCAGATGTGCCAGATCAGCGCGAAGCCCATGACCGTGGCGAAGAAGGCGCAGACGAATCCCGTGGGGGAGTTTTTTGGCAGCTCGATGTCCTGATAGTCCTTTTCCCGCGTATGGGGCTGCTGGTCTTTTGCATTTTCCTTGATCCGCCAATACGCATCCTGCCCCGTCACATTCGGCAGCACCGCAAAATTGAACACCGGCGGCGGTGAGGACGTGGCCCATTCGAGCGAGCGGCCGTCCCAGGGGTCGCCGGTCGTGTCGCGCAGGAGATCGCGATCGCGGATGCTGAAGACCAGTTGGAGAATCTGAAGAATGACGCCGATCGCGAGCAGCGCCGTGCCGAACGTCGCAACCGCAAGCCAGGGACGCCATTCCGCGACATCGTAGTGCTGCATCCGTCGGGTCATGCCGAGCAGGCCGACGACATAGAGCGGCATGAAGGTCACGTAGAAGCCAATGAGGGTGAACCAGAACGCCGCCTTGCCCCAGCTCTCATACAGCCGGAAGCCGAACGCCTTTGGAAACCAGTAAGTGACACCCGCGAACACCCCGAACAGCACGCCGCCGATGATGACGTTGTGGAAATGGGCGACCAGGAACAGGCTGTTGTGCAGCAGGAAATCCGCCGGCGGCACCGCGACAAGCACGCCGGTCAGCCCGCCGATCATGAAGGTGATCATGAAGCCGACCGACCACAGCATGGGCGTCGTGAAGCGCACCCGCCCGCCATACATCGTGAACAGCCAATTATAGATCTTCACGCCCGTAGGCACCGCGATGATCATGCTCGCAATGCCGAAGATCGCGTTCACGTTGGGGCCCGCCCCCATCGTGAAGAAATGATGCAGCCAGACCATGAAGGAGATGACGCAGATCGCCATGGTCGCCAACACCATCGAGCGATAGCCGAACAGCGACTTGCTCGAGAACGTCGCGACCACCTCGGAGTAGATCCCGAACGCCGGCAGAACCAGGATGTAGACCTCGGGATGTCCCCAGGCCCAGATCAGGTTCATGAACATCATCATGTTGCCGCCGGCCTCGTTGGTGAAAAAGTGGAAGCCGAAATAGCGGTCGAGCATCAGCATCGTCAGCGTCGCCGTGAGGATCGGAAACGCCGCGACGATCAGCAGGTTCGTTGCCAGCGTGGTCCAGCAGAACATCGGCATGCGCAGATAGCTCATGCCCCGGGTGCGCAGCTTGAGGACGGTGGTGACCAGGTTGATGCCGCTGACCAGGGTCCCGACGCCGGAGATCTCCAGCGCCCAGATGTAATAGTCCACGCCGACTCCCGGCGAGTAGGTCAACTCCGACAAGGGCGGGAACGGCAGCCAGCCGGTGCGCGCGAACTCGCCGACCACGAGGGACACGTTGACCAGCAGCGCGCCGGTGGCCGTGAGCCAGAAGCCGACGGAGTTCAGCGTGGGAAAGGCGACATCCCGTACCCCGAGCTGCAGCGGCACGACCAGATTCATCAGCCCGATCACGAACGGCATCGCCACGAAGAAGATCATGATAGTGCCGTGGGCGGAGAAGATCTGGTTGTAGTGCTCCGGCGGAAGATAGCCGTTGGAATGAAACGCCACCGCCTGCTGCGTTCGCATCATGATCGCATCGGTGCCGCCACGCAGCAGCATCATGAAGGCGAGCAGCATGTACATCACGCCGATCCGCTTGTGATCGACGCTGGTGATCCATTCACGCCAGAGATAAGGGAAGTACCCCTTCGCCAAGACCCATCCGAGGACACCGAGGATCGCCACCAGCACGAGGCCTGCGGCCACGAGCGGGATGGGCTGGCCAAAGGGGATCGCCGACCAATCGAGCTTGCCGAGCATGGACGCCCCCGGGGATCAGCGAGTAATATGTCGGCGCGATGGCCGCGAAGGCCGGCGGGCGCGCGCAAGAGCAACCAACGCGATGCCTCCGAGCCCAAGTGCCAATCCAATTCTGCTGAGCTGCCCGGCCGGCGGCAGCTTCTTGCGCACGAGCCAGCCGCCGCTCACCGCGGTGCCAGCGGCGATCGGCGCCAACACGGCACCTGTGCTGCGTGGTGCGCCCTTCGCGCGCGACAACAGGAAACGGAACGCCGTGCTCAGGAGTCGCTCGGTCGGCCAGCGCGCCAGGGCATAGGAGATCTGCCCGAGCCGCGCCGGCCAGCCGACGGCGACTTCGTCGTGAGGAGCGCGGATCAACTGCAAGAACGTCTCGGCGACGTCCTCGGGCCGATACAGCAGCGGTCCTGGACCGAGATGGCGGCCGGACATGTTGGCGCCATGCACGAAGCCGGGCGTGTCGACCATCGCGGGGAATACGCTGCAGACGTGGATATCCTTGTGACCGGCGAGTTCCTGACGCAAGCTCGCCGAGAAGCCGCGGAGGCCGAACTTGCTGGCGGTGTAGGCGGCGGCGAACGGAGTCGGAGCCCATCCGCCGAGCGAGATGTTGTTGATCAAGGTTCCGCGCTGCTGCCGCAGGAAGACCGGCAGAACCGCATAGGCACCGTTCATCGTCCCCAGCAGATTGACCTCGATGGTCTTACGGTGGAGCGCGATGTCGGCGTCCTGATAGGCGCCGAACACCCCGGTTCCGGCGTTGTTGATCCAGACATCGATGCCACCGAACGTCTGCACGGCCTGATCGGCCAAGTGCATGACCGCGGCTGCATCGGTCACATCGGTGCCGACGGCGATGGCGCGCCCGCCAAGGGTTTCGCATTCGGCCGCGACGTCTTTCAGAACGTCCACGCGCCGCGCGGCCAGCACGATGCTGGCCCCTTCCCGCGCCAAGGCGAGTGCCGTCGCCCGGCCGATGCCGCTCGAGGCGCCCGTCACCACGACGCGCGTTCCCTTCAGATCACGCATCAGCCGGCGCGCCTCGGGGGAGGCATCCAGCAGCCAGCCGAGCGCGCGGCGCAGCTGGTGCGCGCCGCCGGTGTCGAACCATCGGCCATGGGAAAAGACGACACGTTCGGGCGCCAGCGCAATCAACCGCGCCGCCGCGAGCCGGACGGCACGGCCGCCGAGCCGCAGCAGCATCCGCAGATGGGTCGGTGCCTTGCCATCAGGCGCGGTGATCCCGAGCAGATTCGCCGCGGTCCGCGCCACGATGCCCAGACCTTCCGGTGCCAGGTTCTGCACGAGGTCTGTCAGGACGAGTGTGCGGCTCGGCCTGTGAAACAGCTCCACTTCGGTGAACATCGGTGCGGCAACGAGCACCAACTGGATATCTGCGGACCATTCGTCCGGCGTGACATCGGTCAGCTCACGATCGATACGCAGGCCGCTTCGGCGAACCTGCTGGCGCTCTGCCAAGCCCGGCGCAGCGAAGACCTGCGCATTCGGCAGGGCCGCCTGCCAGTCCGGCAGGAACATCCAGTGCGCGACGTTGGGCGCGAGCAGATATTTGATGGGTCCCAGCTGCTCCAGCTCCTCCCGCAGCGCATGAGTGAAGCGCGTGGGCGAGTGCAGCAGCAGATCACCGCTCGACAGGCGGATCACCGTCATGCGCACGGAGAGCGGCAGTCCGGCGGCCCGAATCCGGCCGCCGTCGACGATCCACACATTGTCCGCCACGGGCCGCAAGCCATGGCCGTCGCTTCGAGGCTGAGTTATCTGGTCCATGAGAGTTCCGCCGACGAGATGCCCGTCAACAAACCTCCGGCGCGGCGCATGGTTTCAATCGGCTGGGAATGCGGATCCCAAGGCCGGCCGCCGGCAAGGTCTATGCCCGCCCGGCAGATCCGGCTCTGCTCGGGTCCCTGCGCCCTGCATCGCCGCGCGATAAGTCGGGGCTCAACGCAGGTAACTGGCCAGGTTCAGGCTCTGGATCTTGGAGATGGCGGTATAACTCGCCGTGAGCTGGGCTTGATAAGTCGAGAGCTGGGCGGTCACCGCCGCCACATCGACGCTGGTCAGGTCGGTCGCCAGGCTCTCGGCATAGCTCTTGTAATCGGTCTGCTGCGACTTCGCGCTCTCGATCCGGGACGCCGCATCGGAGAGCTTGGCCTGTACCGTGGCGACATCGTCGACCGCCTGATCGGCAAGCGACAGCGCGGAGGTGATGTCGGTTCCGGACAGGGTCGAGCTGTTGGCCACGAACTTCAGGACCCGCATGACCTCCTCGAACGCCGGATTGTCGGCAGTAACGCCATAGGTGACCGACTGCCCATCGGAAACCCGGACCGAGGCAAGCTCGCTGTCGCCCTGACAATAGCTGGTATCCGTCGTGGTCAACGATCCCGTGCCGGAGGCGAAGCTCGACGTATCGACCGCCGCCGTCGCGGTCCGCGCACCGCCGAACAGATATTGCCCGTCGTACTGGGTGTTCAGAATGCCCGACATCTGCTGCAGCAACTGCTGCGCACTGCTGATCGCGGACGTGGTTCCCGTGCTGCTGCCGGAGCTCGCAGCGCTCAGGGCCGTGCGCAGCTGACTGACGATGTCCGACACCTGCCCCACGGCAGAGTACATGACCTGCACTTTGCTGTCCGCCAGAGTCGCAGCGTCGATGTAGGACTGCGCCCGCGCGACAGAGACCTGCAGATTGACGACGTGCTGGGTGTCGGCGCCGTAACCGGCGAGATACTCGGCCTTCAGCCCCGAGGCCTCCTGCACCTGGAGGTTGGCCATGGTCGCCTGCGTCCGCAGCGCGCCCGTGATCATCTGGTCGGAGTTCGAGAATGTCGCAATCCGCATCGTCATGATGTCCACTCCGGACTAGGTCGATTGCACGGCAGTGAGCAGCGACGAGAACATGCTGTTGACCACGGAGATCAGCTGCGAGGCGGCAGCGTATTTGTTCTGCAGCGAGCTCAGCCGCGCCGTCTCCTCGTCGAGGTTGACGCCCGATTGCGAGGACAGCGAACTGGCATAGCTCGACTGGGCCGTCGACTTCGCGGTGTAGGCAGTGGAGGCCTGCGACGCCTTGCTGGCGACATTGGCGACGATCGCCGCGGCGTAGTCGGCGAACGAGCCGGTCGTTGCGCTCAGGCCGCCAGCCGAGGCGAAGCTGGTCGAGCCGGTCAGCTTGTCAACGAGCGCGTCGATGACCGTCGCCGAGCCGGCCGTCAGCACCTGGCTGCCGGTCGTCAACGTCGCGGAGCCGTCGAGCGTGCCGGTGGGCAAACCGGCCGCGCCGCTCAGGATGCTGCTGTTGACGGCAAAATTGGCGGCGCTCGTGCCGGTGACGAGGTCATTCATGCCGAAATAGTCGAAGAAGCCGCTGCCGCCGACCGCGCTGGTCATGTCGTTGATCGCGATGCCGTTCGACGACGACGTGGCGCTGATCGACAGGTGTCCGCTGGAATCGATCGAGGCAGAGACCCCGGAGATGCCGTTGAGCGCCGTGACCAGATCGCCCACCGTCGCATAGGACGACAGGTCGAGATCCTCGTACGAAACGAGATTGCCGCTCTGGTCAGCCACGGCGATGCGGACCGTTCCGGACGCCGACAGGGCCGTCGTACTGCTGACGCTCGCCGACCCGGTCAGAGCGGTCGGAGGTGGAACGGCCGATGCGCCATTGGTGATCGCATTCAGCGACGATTTCAGCTGCGAGGCCAGCTGATCGAGCTGGGTCTGCGCGGCCGGCAGGGTCTCGTCCCGCAACGTGACTAGCGAACCGATCTTGCCCGACGTGATCTGCGACGTGACGTCGACGCCGTCGACCATGATGCCGCTGAAGCCGCCGGACGCATAGCTCGACGCCGCCGAGACATTCGCCGAGGCCGTATAGCTCAGCGTGTGCGCCGAGCTGTCGACGAGAGCTCGCCCCGACGAGGTATAGACCTGAAGGTCGCCGTTCGACGCCGCGTAGTAGCTGACGTTCATATAGGACGAAAGGTCCTGCAACGCGGCATTGCGCTCGTCCTCGAGATCGGCGGTCGATTGGCCGGACGCCGCCATCTTGCGGATCTCGACATTGAGATCGGCGATCTGTTGCAGGTCGTCGTTGGCGCTCTGAACCGACGACGCGATGTCCTTGTCGGCGTTGGCCCGCAACGTCTGCACACCGCTCGACGTGCTGCGCAGCTGGCTGGCGAAGTCATCCAGCGCGCTGACGACTGCCGATTGCAGCGAAACACTGCTGGGCGAGCTCGCCAGCGACGACAAGGCGGACTCCAGCGATGCCAGCGAGTTTGCCAGCGACGTTCCCGTCGTCGAGGTGCCGGATGTGGACGCGCTGCCGAACAGCTGCTGCAGTTGCGTCAGATAGTTGTTCGTGGTGTCGGCCGCGCCGAGCTCCGAATTGGCTCCGATCAAGGATTTCAGCAGCAGCTTGTCGACATTGCTCGAAATGCCGGTAATGGAAACGCCGGTCCCGACTCCGCCGGTCACGTTCGTGACCTGGTTGGCCGTCTTCTGCGTATACCCCTTCGTGTCGGCGTTCGAGATGTTCGACGACGCCACGCTGATCTGCAGCTCCGTGGCCGAGATGCCGCTGAAGGCGACCAGCCGTGCTATGTCGAGCGACATTGCCCTACTCCCGCTGTTGGCTGGCCATCACGCCCTCACGTTGGTTCCACAGGACGTCGCACGCGCGGTACGACGTCCACCGGCGCCATAGGGCGAGGCATTCGCGATCTGCTCGCGGATCGCCTGCATCACCGCCTCGATGCGACGATTGCTGGCTTCGATCGCAGCCCGCAGCCGAACGAGGTTCTCGTCCATCGCGCCACGAAGGTTGAAGATGTGCTCCATGAGCTGCTCGCGCAGCACACGGTCGCGGACGTCGAGGCTCGCCGTTCGCCTGGCGCATTCGGCGACCCGCTGCTCAAACAGCCCGGCGAGCCGATTCTTGTCGTCGAGCTGCTTGGAACGCGAGGCCGGGAGCCCTTTGGCAAGCTCCGCATTCTCCTCCGACACCACCGCGATGAGTTCGTCGATCAGCGCGATCAAGGTCCGCACTTCATCTTCGCTGGCCGGCCGCTGATCGGCCTGAATTGCGTGTTTCATCCTGTCGCTCCCATCCTACTGTTCACGCTGCGGTCGGCGGCTGATCTGCGCGACACGGGCGTAGGTATTCAGCGCCGTCACCCTCACGGTGGCGACCTTGAGCTCTTCGTCGAGCAGCGCGCATTCACGCAGCAGCTTTCGTCGGACCGTTTCGATATCGTCGATCAAGGCCAGCAGTTGCGCGCGGTCGTCCTTGCCGGCGGTCGCAGCGCGCAGTCTCAGCCGCCGCAGCCTCTTCAGCAGAGCCTCGCCCTCGCCGAGCCGCTCCCTCTTCAGGTCGGCCATGATCACCTCATCGACGAAATCAGCGTGTCGTACATCTTGTTGACGGCCGAGATCACCTGCGATGCCGCCGAATAGGCCTGCTGAGCCGAGATCATGTTGCTGAACTGGCCCGTGGTGTCGGTCGTGCTCGATTCCAGCTCACTGCCGTAGATGGTTCCTGCACCATTCTCGCCGGACGCCTGCAGGGTCGCATTGCCCGACGTCGCCGTCGACGTGTACATGCCGCTGCTATGCGCCACGAGACCATTGGGATCGGCGAAGGTCGCTACCGCGAGCTTGTAGATCGGAACCGTCTGTCCGTTGGAATAGGTCGCCTCGACGAGACCATTCTTGCCGACCGAAATGCTGCTCAGCGTGCCAAACGAGATGCCATCGGAATTGGCGCTGAAGTTGGAGACGCTCGGCGTCGTGCTGCCGGACGACAACTGGGTCAGGCCGTCGGTACCGCCGCCGGTGGTGCCGAAGCTGAGCGCGATCGAGCTCGCCGCGGCGCCGTTGTTCCAGGTGATACCGAGATTGGTCGAGGAGACCGTGCTGAGCGAACCATCTGAGTTGAAATCGATCGTATAGGTGCCGCTCGTCACGGTGCCGTCCGACGCCGTCGCCGGCGCGAAATCAGCGGTCCATTCGTTCGCCGTCGCCCCCTTGGTCCAGGTGACGTTGAGCGTGTGCGATTGCCCCAGCGAATCGTACACGGTCATCGAGCTGCTGAAGGTGTCTCCGCTCGCGGCATCGGCCGGCAGGTTGGCCGCAAGCGACGTCTTGGTCGTCGCCCCACCATTCGTCAGCGCCACCTTCGTATTGACCGGCTCGAGGCCGTTGCCGACCACGTTGCCGGTTGCATCGGTGCGCCAGCCTTCGAGATAGTAGCCGTCGTTCTCGAGATAGCCGGCATTGTCGGTGGTGAACGCGCCGTTGCGGGTGTAGAAAGTCTCGCCTCCGGCCGAAGTCGAGTTGGTCGCGACGAAGAAACCCGAGCCCTGGATTGCGACGTCGGTCGCGTTGGTGGTGGCGGCCAGCAGCCCCTGCTGCGTGATGTTGGCACGGCCGGAGACCGAGACGCCCCCCGAGGAATAGGCTTTCGAACTGCTCGATGCCGTCACCAGCTGCTCGAACAGGCCGGAGGTGGTCTTGTATCCGGTCGTATCGGCGTTGGAGATGTTGTCGCTGATCATGGCGAGCGACGAACTCTGCGCATTGAGCGCCGAGATCGCCGATGACAGGGCTCCAGAAAGACTCATGATTGTACTCCGGGTAATGCCGTCAGGAGGTGACGCCGATGATGTTGCTGGCGCTGACAGGAACGCCGCCGACGGTGAGCGAGGGCGTGCTGGTCGAGGTGTCGATGCCGGTTACGGTCCCGGTGACCGTCGTGTAGTTGAGGACCGAGGTGCCCGCGGAGTCCGTCGCCGTCACGGAGATCGTGTACTGGCCGCCGTCGCTGAGCTGATTGCCGCTGGAATCGGTGCCGTCCCAGGTGATCGAATTGGCGCCCTTGTTGCCGGTCCCGGTGCCGGTCCAGACCGTGCTTCCGGAGGAATCCTTGATCGAGATCGAAACGTTCGATGCCGCCGACGACAGCGAATAGCCGAACGTCGCCGAGCCGTTCGATAGAACGGCGGTGTCACTCTTGGCCTCGACGGTGTGACCGATGTAGTTCACCGAATTCAGCGTCACCAGGCTCGAGAACGAGCCGGCCAGCGAGGTCATGCTGCTGTTGAGCGACTGCTGCGAGGTGTAGTTGGCGTAGGACGTCATCTGGTTGATGAAGTCGGTCACGCTGGTCGCGTTGAGCGGATCCTGGTTCTGGAGTTCGCTCACCAGGAGCTGAAGAAAGTCGGTCGAGCTGAGCGTCGTACGAGATGTGTCGCTGGATGATGAGGTCGATGAGGTGGTCGCAGTCGACGAACTCGCGGCGGAAACGGTCATGGCAGAACTCCGGCTCGCGCCGCGAACGGCGGCGGGACACAGCACGACCACGCGGTCGTGAAGGCGTTTGCTGATCAAACGGCCGGAACGCCGATTCCAGGCGCACAATTAGTCGGTCGAATTAGTTGATCCGACGGCAGATTTTGCCGCCGCGCGGTTGCGCTGAGTGGGCAAAAATCGCCTGGTGCGAGGCCCCGATCTGCATCGGCGCGACGGCTCGCCGTCGCCGCACTCGGGCGCCTGGATTCGCGCGCAAGCGAGCTCGACAGATTGAGCGAGATGACAGATGCGATGGTGTTGCGCTTCCAGCGCCGAAGTCCAACCGGCCAAAGCGTAGCCGCCCAAGCTCGGCCCTGGCTAGGGCTCAGCCAGGCTGGTGGGCGTCGGCCGGGGCGGTTGCCGCTTCCTCTTGGGTCAGGCGATGGGCCGCAGCAAGGATGCGCGACGTCAAGCCCGCGGGTGCACGCGTCGGCGGCGACGACAGCGCCTCACGAACAAGACGTGCCTCGGACAGCAATCGATCGGCTTCGGGAGAGGAGGCAAGCAGATCAGCAGCTGACTGACGCTGCTCCGCTGGCCAGCGCGAGATGTCCTCACCCAGCCTGCCGATCAGATCCTCGAATTCCCTGACGTCCATCGTCCGCCCAATCCAGCGCTTCCAGCTTGGTCATAAAGCATTCAGCCCGCGAACGAAATTGATATCGGCAATTGTGGCGATCGACCGCAACCGGACACGGAAAACTCCGTATTTTTCGGGAGCCGTATGCACGCGAGGCCGCACTGGATACCGAAACGGGAGACAATGCAGCCCGTTTCTGATCCGTTTCCCAAGATTTCCGCAGTGCGGCAGGGGCCTGATTCGCCAGAGCTACCGAGGGTTGGCCGAATCACCGGCCGCTCGCTTTCCCCGGGCTGCCGCCTCGACCGCCTCCCACGCCTCCCGCAGCGCCAGCAGACTTTCGGTGATCCGCTGGAAATTCTCGCGCATGTGAGGTCGACCGTAGGCCCGCAGCGCGGCCACGATCAGGGCGTTGTAGGTTCCGAACAGCTGGTCGGCGACCGGCCCGCCGCGCGTCGGATCGAGGTGAAGACTCAAGCCGCGCAGAATGGCGGTCGCCCGGGTCACATGGATGTGCCCCTCCTCGAAGCGGCGAGCCTCCTGCGCCTGCAGCGACTTCTGCAAGCTCATCATCGCTCCATTGAGCAGCATGATGACGGCCCGCAGCGGCGGAACGGCCACCGCAGCGCCGCGATAGGCCTGACTTGCGAATTGCGCCATCGAATTCTGGGTCATCAGTTACTCGAACTCGCGTTGAGAAGGGCTTTGAGATAAGTGAGCGTGTTGTTGGCGCTCTCGATCGCAGCCTGATATTTGGCGTACTGCGCCGTAAGCTGCGTCTGGAACGTGGCGGCCGAGCTCTTGATGTCATCGACCTTGGCCTGCATCGTGTCGTCCTGCGAGGTCAGATTGTCGATCAGCGTCTGCAGCGATCCCGTGCTGGATGATGCGGTCTTGGCGATCTGGTAGATCTGGGTCGCGAGCCCCTGTGTGGAGGTCACGGTGATCGATTGCGACGTCGAGCCGGCATAGGTGAAGGCCATCCCGGCATAGATCGTCCCGGAATTGCCCACGATCGTGTTGCCGCTCACCGTGAACAGGGAGCTGTCGCCACCGACGGACGCCGCCGAAAGATTTCCCGACGAATCCACCGTCAGATCAAGGGTGAACGACTGCGGCGACGACCCGGTATTGACCACGCTGAGCTGGCTCGACGAGGTCTTGGTCTGCGCCGACAACAACGTCGTCACGCCGCTCAGATTGGTGCTGAGGATCGTCGACAGCGTGCTGGTATCGAGTTCGAGCTCGTTCTTCTCGTTGAACGACAGGCCAAGGTCGGCCATCGTCAACCCGCCGACCGAGGTTCCGAGCACGGCCTGAAGCGAATTCATGATGTCGCGCATGGTGCCGTCGCCGAACAGGACGGAGCTCGAGGACGCCGTCCCGTCTGAATTGGTGGTCTGCTGCGCGATCACGGCATCGCGGAATGCATTGTAGTCGGTAACGAATGTCTGCAATGCCGACGAGATCTGGCTCGTGTCCGTCCCGATCGTGACGGTCAGCGTCGTTCCGGACGGGGTCGCCTGCAGCAGGTCGAAGGTGACGCCACTGAGAACGTCGGTGATGTCGTTGGTATCGCGCGTCAGGCTGATCCCATCGAGCGTGAACTCCGCGGCCTGGGCCGTCTGCAGCACCGTCGCGAAGGCTCCCGAGCTGTCGGTCACCCCGAGCTTGTTGAGGATGTCGTCCCCGGACGAGCTTGCATAGGTGATGTCCGCGGCATCCTGGGTCCCCGTCAACACCAGCTGATAGGACCCGCTCGATACCTGGACGATCGACGCCTCGACATTGGTCGTGGAGCTCTGGGCATTGATCGCGTCGACGACATCCTGCAGCGACATGCCGCTGGTGATGGTGATGTCGGCCGTGCTGCCCCCGGACAGGCCGAGCGAGAACGTACCGGAATAGCCGAGTGCCGCGGTCTGGCTCGACTGCGTCGCGCCCGTCACCTTGTGAGCCGTGGCGACCTGGCTGATCGTCAGCGTGTGGCTGCCGGTCGCGGCTCCGTTGCTCACCGACATCGACAGAGCCGATGAGGCGCTGACGTCGCCGGTCGCGCTGATGGTGGCGGCCCGCGTGGCGAAGGCGTTGGTCGCAAGCGAGTTCACCATCGACGTCGCCAGTGACGACAATCCAGATGACAGCGTCTTCAGCGCGGTCTGCAGCGTCTGATACGCCGTGATCTTGGCCTCATTGGCCGTGATCTTGGTCGAGATCTGGGTCGCCTGGGTGAGCTTGGCATTGACGGCGGACTCGATCAGCGCGGTCCAGTCGATCGTGCTCGTCGTGCTCGTGCCCGACGTCGTGAGCGAGCTGCTCGAGCTCGTCGACGATGATGAAGACGACGACGTCGTGCTGCTCGTGCTCGAGGTTGCGCTGCTCACCGTCATCCGTCGTCGTCCTCCAAGGAAAAAGCCGGACCGGCGAGGCGCCGGCCCGGCAGATCACGGCTCAGCCCAGCAGCTTCAGGAGGTACTGCGGGATCTGGTTGGCGGCGGCTTCCGCCGACACCGCGGCCTGGGTCTTCACCTGCGCCGACGACAGCTTCGCCTGCTCGGACGCGATGTCGACGTCCTTGATCGCGGAATTGGCCGATTGCAGGTTCTGCGTCTGCGTGGAGATCGAGTCGGCCGAGAAGTTGAAGCGCGACTCCTGCGCGCCGATGTCGGCGCGGGCCTTCGACACGGTGTCGATCGCGGTGTCGAGAGCGGTCAAGGCTGCGGTCGCGCCGGTCTGGGTGCTGACGTCGAGCGACGAGACGCCGAGCGTGCTCGCGGTGAGATCCGACAGCGTGATATTGATGGTGTCGGACGCGGACGAGCCGACCAGGACCGAGACGCCCGACGAGAAGGTGCTGGTGCCGTCGAGCAGGCTCTGGCCGCTATAGCGCGTTCCGGTCGCGATCGACGAGATTTCACTGGTGAGCTGCGAGAATTCCGACTGGATGTAGGTGCGGCTAGTTCCGACCGTGGTGCCCGATGCGGACTCGGAGGCCAGCGACTTCATGCGCGCCAGGATGTCGCTGATGTTGGATGCGCCACCATCCGCGGTCTGCAGGATCGACGTCGCCTGCGCCGTGTTGGTCGCGGCCTGCTGCAGCGTGGTGATGTCCGACGAGATGCGCGTCGAAATGGCGAGACCGGCCGCGTCGTCCGAGGCTGACGTGATGCGCGAACCGCTCGACAGCTTGGAGAGCGAGCTCGTCTCCTGGTTGGAGTTGATGTTCAGGTAGCGGACGGCGGAGTTGGCGGCGATGTTGGTGGAAATTGCGGGCACGGTGAGGACTCCTGAGTGATCGGCAAAGCACGCCGCATCGTGGAAGGACTGACGGTGCGGATCGGCCCCGTCTGACCGATCAAACGGAAGCGCCTGAGGGAATCAGGCGGGAATTCTCCCGCGACGGGATTTTTATGGTTAGCAATCCGTGAAGGCGCCGCGAATGTCGCGCTCGTGACGCCGCAGCATGTCGCGCAGATGCTGGCGTCCCCGTTTCAACAGCGACTCCACGGCGGCCACTGTCGTGTCCATCACCTCGGCGATCTCACCGTTGCTCATGTTCTCGTGATACGACAGGATCACAGCGATCCGTTGCTGTTCCGGAAGCCGCTGCATCGCTCCTTCCAGGAGGTCGCTGAGCTCCGCACGCTCGATGACGCTCACTGCATCCGGCTTGCCGTCCGCAACCTCGGGCACCACATCGACATTCTCGGTCCGCGGCTTGCGCCGGATGTCGATGCAGCGGTTGCTGACGACGCGATAGAGCCAGGTCGAGAATTTGGCGCGGCCGTGCTGCCACCGCCCGCGGTGCGTCCAGACCTTCAACATCGTATCCTGCACGACGTCCTCTGCATCGGCGGCATTGCCGACGATGCGCAACGCAATCGCATAGGCGCGGTCGATGTGGCGCTCGACGAGGAGACGAAATGCGAGTTCCTCTCCGGTGGCCAGCCGGTCGAGCAGATCCTTGTCCTCGTCACAGATCGCGGCCTCGCCTGGCGGCGCGGAGTCGGGAACGGTGCTGGCCGACTCGCTCGACAGCAGCGTCGCAACGTCCGGCGCCTCCGGCTCCTTCGAAGATACGCCATCGGCCGGGGCCCAGACGTCCAGCGCGTAGCTCATTTCCGAATCTCCAACCCGCAATGCCGACTACGCAATTCGCAGACGGCTTCCGATCGTTGAACGCTGCGATCGAGAGAAGCAGGCGAAGATTTTTTGTGACTTTTCAGGTAGTTAGGTGGAATGTTTTGCCTAGGGACAGGCAAATTCTGCCGCACGCGGATCGAGCGCTCGACGGTCGTTGAGGAGGAAAGGCCGATGTTCGGCATGGCGGGGATTTCATTCCGGAAGACGAATTCAGCAGAAAACGCGAGCTGCAACGCTTACTAGCAGCATCCGTGGATGCATACCGCGCACGCCAAATCCGCGCTCGCGCAAGGTCCGGAATTCTTGCGAAACGATCATCTCGCTCGGCAATTTTTTCCGAATCACCTCGACGAAATTATCTCATTTTTCGACTCTGTCAGTTGCCGCAGACGCGATTTTTGAATCGCGTGACGATTTTTGCGACATGACGCGCCTGATCTGTCGCGTTCGTACGTTGTAGTTGCTGATGACGCGACAAAATGGAGGGAACGACGTGATGCGTCGCGCGCCATCGACACATGCCTGGATGTCCATCGATGTCCATAGCGTCACCGAATGTTGCTGAATGTTTCGATCGATACAGACTCTCCGGAGCGGAGTTGCGTTCAACGTATCAGCGTGAAGCGCGGGATCCGCACAGCGATCGCTTTTGCGCGCCCAATCGCTCACGTCAGTGCTGGTTAACTTGATCAGACCGGACGCGAATGCTCGTACTTCCGCTTCTGCAATCACGATGTCGATTCAACCGTTGGGGATTCGAGCGGCGCGCCCGGCAACATTGCGAAACGAAGTTCGCGTTTTCCGTGTCGAGAGCCTCGTCCTACGCGCATCATCGCAATTCATCAGCGCAAGCACATGCGCGATCGACGCGCCTGATTGGCTGACGTGGTCCGTTTGATTGTGCAGGAGGACCCGGCATGACGCGACAAGACCCGAAGACCATTGACGACGACCCGGTGCAAGCCCTGCGCGCTCTTGGCGTCAAGCTCGGTCAGCAGCAAGGTCGTCGTCTCCAATGGCTGTCGCGGACGTTCGGGCCGCCGATTCACTGCGGCGACCGTCCGTCGCTTGGCCGTGGCCGTACGGTCGTCCTGCTCGACCCGCCAACGGGCGCGGGTGCCGAACTGCTGCATGGCTCGCTGACAACGTATGACGCCGTGGTCATCCCCTTCGGCGAAAATCCTGCGTTCGATTTCCTGAAATCCAAGTTGACCGCGTTCGGTACCGTCGGCACCTCAGCCGACGGTCCGCATGAATTGTGGTGGGGCGGCCGCGACTGGCCTGCTCCGGAGGCGGCACCCGCAACCGCGATGCGTGTCGTGTCCTGCCATCCAACGACGGTCGGCGACCTGCACGTCTATCATCTCAGACGCTCGCTGCAGCGGTTCGGGCTCCCATTCGACATCGAGGCGATCGATCGACGCCCCGGCGAGCGTCTGAGCGCTGCCGACAAGGCCGACTTCATCGCGTGGATGTGGCAGCGTCACCGCGAGCCGCTGCTGTACGTCGAGGCCGACGTGATGTTTCAAGCCCCCCCGGACCTTCCTCATCTGACGGGCTGCGACTTCGCCGTCCATAAGTGGAACGGCTGGGAGATGTCGGCGCGTACCCTCTATTTCGGTCGCTCCAAGGCGGCCGAGACAATGCTGACGACCTGGCGCGAGATCGCCTCGTCATACCCCGATGTCTGGGGCGGCTATCTGATCGACCAGGCCTGGAGTGCGGTAACGTCTCAGATCGCGCTCGACACGGTCTGGCTTCCCCGCAGCTTTCATGCCGTTGCAGGGGAAGCCGGGGTCCGCAACGCGACGATCGTGCACAATCTGAAGCCGACCAAGGCTGATCTTGGTCCCGACCCGGACTTCGCCGAGGTGGCGCGGTCGCCGCGGCGGGCTGGGCGCGTCGGCGCGCTGGAGTCGCTGCTCGTGGTGCGCTCGAGAGTGAAGTCCGACCGGGGCATCACGGTCATCCTGCGCGACGTCGAACGCAGTAGCGCACGCGCAACGGCTGACAGCATCGAGAGGCTGACCAGCGCCTTCGTCGCCGATTGCGGCGGCTTTGGCCGCCTCGAGCTTTCGCTGTGCTCGTGGCCGCCGGAGGTTCGCATCGCGAGGGAGGCCGCTTTGCTGGCCGACAACATGGTGCTCGAGATCATCCCCGGTCAGGAACTGCCGGCGGATCTGTTCGCCGCCACCGCCGCCTCGGAAGCGACGCGCCGGCCCGCCAGCTTCAACGCCCATCGCCACTGACGCCAGCCAGGACAAATCATGTTCGACACCATCATCCTTCTCACCGGCAGCCGCGACCAGCAGCTCGCATTGTCGGAGCTCCTGCGGGCGCACAACCCTGCCCTCGCATTCCGTTTCGCGGTCAGCCTGCAGGACATCGAAGCCATCGAGCGCGACGTGCTCGGCAGATCCCGCCTGCTTGCCTTCACGACCGGCGTCATCGTGCCCGCCGCCATCCTTCAGGCGGTCGGCCACGGCGCCTACAATTTTCATCCGGGCCCGCCGGATTATCCCGGCTGGGCACCGGCCCATTTCGCGATGTACGACGGTGCGACGCGCTTCGGCGCGACGGCCCATGCGATGGAGGCCCGGGTCGACTGCGGCGCGATCGTCGGTGTCGAGACGTTCGACATCCCGCGAGGCGTCGATGTCCGCGGCTTGGAGCAGATGACGTTCGTGCGGCTCGCCTATCTGTTCTGGCGGATGTCGCGCGACCTCGCCTGCCATGCCGGCCCGCTGCCGGCACTCGGCACCGGTTGGAGCGGCGCGAAGAGCACCCGGCAGATGTACGCCGCCATGTGCGACATGCCCGTCGACATCGATCCGGCCGAAATGGCGCGCCGCATCCGCGCCTTTCACGACGATTTCCGCGGCATTCCACTGACCCTCAACCTGCACGGCACACGGTTTCAGCTCATGCGCGCCGCGGACGCTGTCGGCGAGCCGATGACGGTTGACGCACCGGCGCTGGCGCTCGCATCGTGACTAGCGCTTGAGCGGCTTGATCACGGTCTGGTCGAGCCGCGTTTCCCAGCCGTGACGTTCCAACTCGGGATCGTCATGCTCCTCCTGCGGCCAGCCGACGCAGAGATACGCAATCAGGCTCCAGTCGGACGGCAACTCGAGTTCACGACAGACAGCCGCCGGGTCCAGGATCGACACCCAGCCGACGCCGAGACCTTCCGCGCGCGCTGCCAGCCAGAACGTCTGGATCGCGGCCACCACCGAGTAGCGGAGCGTTTCCGGCATCGTGGCGCGGCCGAGACGATGGCCGGTGGCAGCGCCCTCGTCGGCACAGACTGCGAGATGGACCGGCGCCTGCGTCAAGCCTTCCAGCTTGAGGCTTGCATAGAGCGCGCGGCGCTCACCATCATAGCCGGCGAGCGCGGCCTGGTTCGCGTGCTGGAAGTTCTCGATGACCGTCGCGCGGCGTTCAGGGCTCTCGACGAGCACGAACCGCCAGGGCTGGCAGAAGCCGACGGATGGCGCATGGGACGCGAGCGCGAGCAACTGTTCGATCAGCTCTGGGGAGACCGGATCGGCGCGGAAACGGCGGACGTCGCGACGCCAGCGCACCAGCTCGGCAAAGCGCTGCCGGAATGTCGCGTCGAACTGCGGAGGGCTTCGGCCTGGCTCGCTCATGCGCCCTCCCCGCTCAGGACGTGCAGGAACGATCCGGTCACCGACCCGCGCCGGGCGCCGTGCTCGGCGACAACGCCGCCCGACGCATCGCGGCACGCGATCAGCGGATCGTCTGCCTCGCTCAGGATGGTTGCATAGTGGAATTCGTGACCGTGAACGACGGCCCCTCTTCCGCCGAGACTGCAGTCGGCCAAGAGCGTCGCTTGACGATAGCCGAGATGCAGGCGGCGGCGCGCGAACGACGTTTCCAGCGACAGCAGCCCGGCCATCGCATGCCGGACACCGTGAGCATCCTCGAGTCCTGTCCCCAGCGTCATGTAGCCGCCGCACTCACCGTGGATCGGCACGCCGCGTAACGCCATCGCGCGCAACGCATCGAGGAACGACCGCGCCGAGGCCAACCGTCCCGCATGCAATTCGGGATAGCCGCCTGGCAGCCAGACCGCGTCGGCTGCGGGATCGGGAGCCTCGTCGTTCAACGGCGAGAACGGAATGGTCTCCGCGGCCTGAGCGCGCCAGTGCCGGAGGAGGTGCGGATAGCTGAACGAGAAGGCGGCATCTGCTGCGAACGCGATGCGCTGTCCGGGCGGTTTGAGGCCGAGGCTGGATGTCTGCGCCGCCAGATCGGGCGCGCGGATCGGGTTCGCGAGAGCGAGCAGCGCGTCGAGATCGACCGATCCGGACACGCTGGCCGCGAGACGCTCGAGATGGGCCTCGATGGCCGTGATCTCCTGGGCCTGGACCAGGCCGAGATGACGTTCCGGCAAGGTCAATTGCGCGTCCCGCGCCAGAGCGCCGAGGACCTTGATTCCGATAGCCGCGAACGCCGGCTCGATGAGCGCTCGGTGGCGCTCGCTCGCGACCCGATTGAGGATCACCCCGGCCACGCGAACATCGTCGCGAAAACGCGCGCAGCCGAGCGCGACGGCGGCGGCCGTCTCGGTCTGCCCACTGACATCGAGAACGAGCACGACTGGCCAGCCGGTCAGGGCTGCGAGATCCGCGGCCGAGCCGCTGCCCGCGCGCCCGGGATGTGACGCACCATCGAACAGGCCCATGACGCCCTCGATGATGGCGATATCGGCGTCGGCGGCAACGCTGCAGGCAAGCCCGAGCAGTTGCCGCGCCGACATCGACCAGCCGTCGAGATTGTAGCTCGTCCGTCCTGCAGCGGCCGTGTGATAGGCAAGATCGATATAGTCCGGGCCGCATTTGAAGGGTTGCACGCGCGCGCCGCGCCGGCTGAGCGCACGCAAGAGCCCGAGCGTGACCGTCGTCTTGCCGGCGCCGGAACGCGGCGCGGCGACGATGATTCCGTTGGGCGCCACCATGGTCATGGCCGCAACGCCGCCGAGGCTTGGCAAAATGTGCTATGCGAACGGACATGAAGGAAACTGCGGATCCGCCGAACCAACCGCTGAAGCGTGGCTGGACGACCGGCAGCTGCGCCACGGCTGCGGCGCGCGCCGCCTACGAGCTGCTGATCACGGGCAACTGTCCTGCCATGGTCGAGATCGCCTTGCCCGGCGGACGTCGCGTCGGCTTTGCGATCGCGATGCATGAGACCGACGGCACCAAGGCAACCGCGGGCGTCGTCAAGGACGCCGGCGACGATCCCGATGTCACGCACGGTGCGCTGGTCAAAGCGACTCTGCAGCGCGGTGCAGACAAGTCCGGCGTGACGTTCCGCGCCGGCCCCGGCGTCGGCACAGTGACGCGACCGGGATTGCCGCTGCCGCCGGGAGAACCTGCGATCAATCCGGTGCCGCGCGAGATGATCGCGGCGGCGATCAATGAGGCCGCTGCAGCGCTCGGCGCGGCGCGCGATGTGGCCGTAGAGATCTCCATTCCCGGCGGCGAGGAGCTCGCCAGGAAGACGCTGAACCCGCGGCTCGGCATTGTCGGCGGCCTGTCGATCCTCGGCACCACGGGAATCGTGGTGCCGTTCAGTTGTGCTGCCTGGATCCACTCCATCTATCGCGGTATCGACGTCGCGCGCGCGGCTGGCCTGCCGCACATCGCCGGCGCGACGGGAAGCACGTCCGAGAAGGCCGTGCAGCAGCTCCATGGCCTGCCGGAGACGGCGCTGATCGACATGGGCGATTTCGCCGGCGGCATGTTGAAATATCTGCGCCGGCATCCGGTCGCCCGCGTCACCGTGGCCGGCGGCTTCGCCAAGATGACCAAGCTCGGCCAGGGCCTGCTCGACCTGCATTCGCGCGCCGGCGAGGTCGATCTCGGCTGGCTCGCGAACACGCTGCATGACGCGGGGGCGCCGGCCACGCTGGTCACGAGCGCACGCACGGCCAACACCGCGCTGCAGGTGCTGCAGGAGGCCGAGCGGGTCGGATTTCCCGCCGGCGAGGCCGTCGCGCTCGCCGCCTGGAAGACGGCGCGGCGTGCGCTGGGCGACAACGACATGGTCCTCGACGTCGCCGTGTTCGACCGTGACGGCCGGCTGGTGGGACAAAGTCAGGGACCGGCTCATTCGCCCCTCCCCCGGAAGCGCCGCTGATAGCCGGTATCGTACAGCGCGCTGTCGCGAAAATCCTCGGCTGCGAGCGCGCGGCCCACGAGGATCAGCGCGGTCCGCTCCACGGCGGAAGCCGCGGCTTGTCCGACGATCGTCGCCAGCGTGCCGGTCAGGACCAACTGATCCGGCCAGCTCGCGCGATAGACGATCGCCACCGGGCAGTCGTCGCCGTAATGCGGCCGCAGCTCGTCAACGACTCTATCGAGAACGTGGATCGAGAGATGGATGGCGAGCGTGGCGCGCGACTGCGCGAACAGCGAGAGCTGCTCCGTCTCCGGCATGGCCGACGCGCGGCCGGACGTCCGCGTGAGCACCACCGATTGGGCGAGGCCCGGCAAGGTCAGTTCGCGGCCAAGCGCGGCGGCAGCCGCCGCGAACGACGGCACGCCCGGTGTGATCGTGTACGGGATCCGCAACGCATCGAGGCGCCGCAATTGCTCGCCGAGCGCGCTCCAGATCGAGAGATCGCCGGAATGCAGTCGCGCCACATCTTCGCCCGCGAGCGTGGCGCGCTCGATTTCGGCGACGATCTCGTCGAGCGACATCGGTGCCGTGTCGACGATACGCGCGCCGGGTGGACAATGATCGAGCAGCGCCCGAGGGACCAGCGAGCCCGCATAGAGACACACCGGGCAGCGCGCGATCAGGTCGCGGCCGCGCAAGGTGATCAGGTCCGGCGCGCCTGGACCCGCGCCAACGAAATGCACCGTCATGAGGCAGGCTCCGCAACAATGGCGCCGTCGCCCTCCGCCACCGCGCAGGTCGCTACGGCGTTTGCGACGCGCACGAGGATCAGTCGGGCATTCACGCCGGCGGCAGCGAGCGCCGCCGTCTCGGCAACCGAAGGTACACCCTTCAAGCACCTGACGCGATCGCTCCGCGTGATCGCGCGATCGGCAACAGCCGCCATGTCAGCAGAGGCGATGGCGACGAGCGGACGGCCAAGCCGTTGCGCGGCGCAGATCACGCCAGGCTCACTGGCCTTGTCAGCCGCAGTGGCGAGCACCGCCACGTCTGCGGGCGCGAGGCGCACAAGCGAGAGCGCATGCGCGATGACCGCCTCGATATCTGCGACGTCGGCGGCACGCCGGCAACCAATCCCGAGCGCGATCATGGCTTCGTCACCCGCCACTGCGTGATCGGCATGGCCTGCCGCCAGCCATGCATGCGGCCAACCGGCTCGATGCGCGAAACGGCGATGCGGATCAGTTCACCGCCATGCTGGCCGAACAACGCGCTCAGCCGCGTCTCGCCTTCGAGCGACACCACGTTGGCGACGAGGCGGCCGCCGGGTTTCAGCCGCGACCAGACGGCTTCGAACACCCCCGCTTCCGAAATGCCGCCGCCGATGAAGACCGCATCCGGCGTTTCGAGATCCGCCAGCACCGCTGGCGCGCGCCCCGTCACCAGTGTCAGCTCGGGAGTGCCGAGCGCCAGCGCGTTGCGCATCGCCCGGTCGGCCCGGTCCTGGCGCGCCTCGATGCCGATTGCGCGCAACGAGCCATGACGCAGCAGCCACTCGATTGCCACCGAACCCGAGCCCAGCCCGACGTCCCACAACAGCTCGCCCGGACGCGGCGCCAGGGCCGACAACGTCACGGCGCGGAGCTCGCGCTTGGTCAACTGGCCGTCATGCTCGAACAGGTCATCGGCAAGACCGGCGGTCAGCGGGATCACGGGCGCATCAACCTCCGCTTCGACATCGATCGCGATCGTCGTCAGCGGATGAATATCAGAGAGATCGAACGCGTCGGCCGACGCGCTGCGCACCCGTTCGTGCGCGCCGCCGATCGCTTCCAGCACCGTCAGGCGCGAGCGTCCCATGCGGCGTGAGGTCAGCAGCGCGGCGAGCCGTGCGGCAGTGGAACCGTCCCAGGCCAGGGCCAGAATGCGCGCCGCCGGCGCGAGATGGCGGATGATCCCTTCGAGCGGGCGGCCGTGCAGCGTCACCTGCGTCACATCCTGCAGCGGCCAGCCGAGCCGTGCCGCTGCGAGGCTGAAGGCCGAGGGCTGCGGGACGCAAAGCATCTCGGCGGACGCGAAACGCTGCATCAGCTGCTTGCCGACGCCGTAGTTGAAAGGATCGCCGCTTGCGAGAACGACGACGGGCTCTCCCCGTCGCGCCGCGATCTGGTCGAACGCGAGCTTCAGCGGGCTGGGCCAGGCCAGCCGTTCCCCCGCAATCAACGGCGCCGCAAGCTCGAGATGGCGCGCGCCGCCGACCACGAGCGCCGCCTGCGCGATGAGACGTCGTGCAGACGTTGAGAGACCGTCAACACCATCCTCGCCAATCCCGACGATGGACAGCCAGCGCTGCGCGTTGCAAGTTGCGGCCGAGTTCACCATGGACCCTGCCCCGCATGCGCATCCTCATTCTCGGCGGGACGACCGAGGCTTCGGAGCTGGCGAAGCTGCTCGCCGGCGACGACCGGTTCGCTGCGACGCTCTCGCTCGCCGGCCGCACCGCTTCGCCCAGACCGCAGCCGCTGCCGACGCGCATCGGCGGCTTCGGCGGCATCGCCGGACTGGAAGCCTGGCTGCGCGATCATGCAATTGACGCCGTCGTCGATGCCACGCATCCCTACGCCGACCAGATCTCGCGACATGCGGTTGCAGCCTGCCATGCGCTGTCGGTGCCGCTGGCGTCGATCCGGCGCGCGGCATGGCAACGTCAGGACGGCGACCGCTGGATCGAGGTCAGCAGTGCCGACGACGCGGCTTCCGCGCTCGGAGCAGATACGGCGCGTGTGTTCCTCAGCCTTGGTCGCCTGGAGCTCGCAGCCTTCGCAGCAGCCCCTCAGCATCACTACGTCGCGCGAACCATCGATCCGCCTGGCGACGTCGCGTTGCCGCCCGACATTCGCTTCGTCCACGATCGCGGGCCGTTCGACGAGGCGACAGAGGGAGCCTTTCTGACCCAGGAGCGCATCGCCTTCGTGGTGTCGAAGAACTCCGGAGGCGCCGCGACCTATCCGAAGATCGCAGCCGCGCGGCGGCTCGCGATTCCCGTGGTGATGATCGCCCGACCCGACAAGCCGCAGGGCGTCGCGCTGGGCGGCGCGCGAGCCGCGTTGCAATGGCTGGAGGCACGACTGGCTCATGCGCCGCCCTCGACCTCGCGGCGCAGCGTATAGACGTAGGGCGCCTTTCCCTCGCGCGCGATCAGGCGCGTGGCGGTCGATCCGATCAGCACGAGCGTTCGCATGTCCGCCTTGCCGGGATCGACCTCACCCAAGGTGGTGATGATCCGTCGGACATCACCACTGCCGGCGGCCCGCACCATGACGACGACGGTCGACTCCGGCTTGATCCGCCGCAACAGCGCGAACGCCTCGCCCAGCTGATGAGGTCGCGCCTTGGACAGCGGATTATACAGCGCGATGACGAAGTCGGCGGCGGCAGCCGCCTCGAGGCGGCGGCGGATGGTCGTCCAGCTCTTGAGATTGTCGGACAGCGAGATCGCGCAGAAGTCGCCACCGAGCGGCGCCCCGACCTCGGCCGCCGCCGCCAGCATCGCGGTGACACCAGGCTCGACGCGGATGTCGAGGTCACGCCACGCCGCCGGTCCCGCCTCGACCGCTTCGAACACCGCCGCGGCCATCGCGAACACGCCGGGATCACCGCCCGACACCACCGCGACCTGCTTGCCGTCGCTTGCGAGCCCGAGTGCGTGGCGGGCGCGGTCGAGCTCGACGCGATTGTCACTGGCGTGCCGGATTTGACCCGGACTCGTCGTCGTCACCCTGTCGAGATACGGTCCATAGCCGATCAGATCGGTCGCGCCTGCGATGGCGGCCGCGGCGGCCGGCGTGATCAGTTCGGCCCGCCCCGGGCCGACGCCCACGATCGTCAGCGTACCCGTCATAGCCGACGCCCTTGTCCGGGGATCAGGATCATCGAGAAATAGGGGCCGCGGTCCAGTTCCACCTCGGCCAGCGGCGCGACACGCTGCGCTTCCATCGTACCGCGCTCGACATAGAGCGCGCGATCGAGCAATCCGGCGCTGATGATCGCGCGCTTCACTTTAGCAAGGTTGCGCCCGACCTTCATGATGACGGCGGCCTCGCAACGCGTCAGCCGGTCATGCAGGACGTCCTCGCCCAGCGTGCCCGGCAGCACGGACAGGACATCGTCGCCCCAGGTGATGGGAACATTGGCCTTGGTCCAGCAGCCGGACATGCCGGTGACGCCCGGGACGACCTCGACCGGATGATCGCGCTCGAGCCGCCGCCACATATGCATGAACGAGCCGTAGAAGAACGGGTCGCCTTCGGACAGCAGACCGACCGATCGCCCCGCCGCCAGATGCGCGGTGATGCTCTCCGACGCGCGCCGGTAGAAATCGGCGATCTGGGACTGATAGGACAAGTCGGCGACGGGCAATTCCTCCGTGACCGGATATTCGAGCCGCAGCTCGTGGCGGCCGGATTCCATCAACGGCGCCACGATCCGTCGCGCGTTGCCTTCCATGCCGCGCTTGGCAAAGAACGCCACCACATCGACGGACCGAACCAGACCAGCGGCGCGCAAGGTCAGATAGCGAACGTCGCCCGGACCGACGCCGATGCCGTACAGCGTACCCGGATCGGCCGAGCCCGCGATGGTGTCGAGCAGGCTCATTCGACGTCGCTCGCGATCGCATTCACCGCCGCAACCGCCATGGCGCTGCCGCCCTTGCGGCCCTTGACGATCAGATACGGTACCCGACCATCGGCCGCGAGCGCCTCCTTGGACTCGCGGGCTCCCACGAACCCCACAGCCGTTCCGATCACCGCCGCCGGTCGCGGCGCGCCCTGATCGAGCATGTCGAGCAGATGAAACAATGACGTCGGCGCATTGCCGATCGCCACCAGGGCGCCGCCGAGGTGCGGCCGCCACAGCTCCAGCGCTGCTGCGGATCGGGTCGTGCCGAGCTGCGCGGCGAGCGCCGGCACCTCGTGCGCATCGAGCGTGCAGATGATCTCGTTCCTCGCCGGCAACCGCGCCCGCGTGATCCCCTGCGCCACCATCTTGGCATCGCACAGGATCGGCGCGCCACGATCGAGCGCCTCCCGCGCCGCGGCGGCGAAGTGTTCGGACATCGCGATGTCGGAGGTGATCTCGACCATGCCGCAGGCATGGATGATACGCACGGCGATCTTCTCTTCCAGTCCGCGGAAGCGCGACAGATCGGCCTCGGCGCGGATGGTCGCGAACGAGCGGCGATAGATCTCCGCGCCGTCCTTGATGTAGTCGCGCAGCTCAGACATCGGCCTTTTCTTTCGTTTCGAACAGTCCGTCGACGTCGATCTCGGTGGGATCGAGCATGCCGCAGGGCTCGCTCTTCACCGTGCCGTTGCGGACGACGTGATAACCTTCGCCCTCGCCGACCAGCACGACGTCCGCGGCTGCCGAGCGTGCGCAGCCCTTGGCGCAGCCGGAGACGTGCAGCGTACCGTTGAATCCAGTCCGAGCCATCGCATCCGCGAGCAGGCCGGCATGCTGTCGCGTCGCCAGTCCGGTCGATGGACAGCAGCCGACGCCCGAGCAGGCGTCGATGCGCATCAGTGGATCGGCATCGTCGACGACCAGGCCGAGCCGGGCGGCATCCGCCGCCAGTTGCTCCGCGGTCACGGCACCCGCGGCGACATAAAGCGCGCGCCATGGTGACAAGCGGACCTCGGCGACATCATGTGCCGCAAGCATGGCCGCGAGCCGCGCCAGCGTGCCGCTATCAATGCGGCCGAACGGCACGCCGAGACCGACGGCGCAGGTTTGATCCGTCAGAGCGATGACGCCGCAACGTCGCTGCGAAATGGTTGCTGACGCCGTTGCGATGGCGTTTGAAACATCGAGGCCCAGTTCAGCGCGGATGGCAGCGCTCGCTTGCGGCTGCAACGTCGCGGAACGTCGCGTCGGGCTGTGTTGCAGCACCAGCCGCGCGAGGTGAACGGCCGTCGACGCCGCGTCGGTCACGGCTGCCGTTCCCAGCCACACATCGTCGTTCGAACCGGCAATGCCGGCGGCGATCCGCCTTGCCTCAGTGCCACCACAGGCGACGAGACGAACATCCGCGGCGAGCCCGGTCAGCGGCAGCCTGCCGCCGCCGTCCAGCGCAAAGCCGAACTTGGCCGGCAGCGCATGGAGCGCCTGATCCGAGGCCAGCAGCGTCTCCAGCTCGGCGGCGACGGGGCGCATGTCGACCCATTCGGCCGGGTCGAGTCCCGCCAGCGGGTTGACGACGATGTTGCGGATGGCCTCGAGCTCGGCGCTGTCATCGAGCAGGCCGAGCGATGCCATCAGCTCCCACAGCGGCGCGAGCGTCTCGGACGATACGCCACGAATTTGCAGATTGGCGCGGCGCGTGAGGTCGATCTGGCCGTTGCCGTAGCGCCGAGCGGCCTCGGCAAGCTCACGCAGCGCCGACACCGGCAACGCGCCACCATGCGGCCGGACACGAACGATGAGGCCGTCGCCGCTCGGCATCGGCCTCCGCGCGCCCGGGCACCAGCCCTTGATCTCGACCGAGGCGGTCATGACGCGCTCTCCGCTTGCGTCAGGCGCGCGCGGGCATGCGCAAGCTCATCGGCGACGGCATTCCGGCGTGGCACCCACAGCTGCCGTCGCAGCGCGTCTTCGAATCGCGCCACGATCGCGGCGACGGCCGCGGGATTGCGTGCGGTCATGCCGTCCAGCACGGCCTCGTCGCGCAGCAGCGCACCATGCGCCAGATCGAACAGGTGCTCGGCAACGGTGTCGGAGGTGGCCGCAAAGGCGTAGAGCGCGTCGACGCCCTGCGCGATCTCGGCGACGCCGCGGTAGCCATGCGCGAGCATTCCCGCGATCCAGCGCGGATTGGTGAGACGGCCGCGCACCACGCGGGCAATCTCCTCGCTGAAGCTCCGCGCCGCCGGCGCCTCCGGACGGCTGGTGTCGAGATGAAGCAGTACGGGCGACGCGCCGAGCGACGCTGCAGCGGCTGCGAAGCCTCCGGCGAAATCGGCCACCTCCTCGCCATCGAGGAGGTCGCGCTCACGATCGTCCTGCGGATGCACGAGGGCATCGGCGCTGCGGACACGGGCGCGGAACGTGTCGGAGGCCGACACGCCGTCATGCGCTCCGCCGAAACTGTAAGCGGTGCTCTCAAGATACGCTTCGCCGAGCTGCGACCGGCTCGTCCAGTCCATCCCGAGCGCGAGGTCGGCGGCAACGGCGCCGTAGCTGCCGGGCGCGCCGCCGAACACGCGCGCCAGGCTCTCGCCGCGCCGCCGTGCCGCGGCCAGCGGATTGTCGGCATCGTCCTCGTCGAGTGACGCCACCTTCTGCACGGCGAGATCAAACAGCGCGATCTGCGCTTCGAACAGGTCGCGGAACAGCCCCGAGATCCGCAGCGTCGCATCGATGCGCGGGCGGTCGAGCATCGCCAACGGCAGCACGTCGACGCCGGTGACCCGATTGGAGTTGAGGTCCCAGCGCGGCCGCGCGCCGAGATAAGCCAAGGCCTGGGCCAGATCGTCGCCGCCCGTGCGCAGCGATGCGGACGCCCAGAGATCGAGCATGAGCGCGCGCGGGTAGTCGCCATGATCCTGCAAATAGCGCCGGATCACCTCATCAGCCGCGCGTACGCCGACCACGGCCGCGGTCCGGGTCGGGATCGCGCGCGGATCGATCGCGGTCAGATTGCGGCCCGTGGGCAGCACGTCGAGACGGCCGCGGCTCGGCGCGCCGGCGGGACCGGCAGCGACGCGGCGACCGTCGAGTGCCGCGAGCAACGCGCTTCGCTCGGCCGCAGCGCTCGCGGCGATCCGTGCGGCGATGTCGGCGCGATCGACCGTCACCGCCTGCCCCATCGCCGCCGTGATCGCATCGGCCAGCAGGGCGGTCGCCGCCGTGTCGGGCGCCTCCCCAAACACATGCAGGCGGTCGCGCACCGCGAGCTCCTTGATGTCGCAGAGCTGCGCATCGAGCTGCGCGATCGCCTCGCGTCCGGTCATGGCACGGTCGAGCCCGCAATCGGCGGCCAGGCCGCCCTGCCAGGCCCGCGCGACGATCTCCTCCTCGAGCAGTTTCAGGCGGCGTTTGTCGAGGCCATCCGCCTCAGCATATTCCTCGACCAGCCCCTCCAGCTCCAGCAGGGATCCGTGCAGACCGGCCTGCGACAGCGGCGGCGTCAGATGCCCGAGCGTCAGTGCCGACAACCGCCGCTTGGCCTGCATCGCTTCGCCGGGATTGTTGACGATGAAGGGGTAGATCACCGGCAGCGGGCCCAGCACGGCCTCCGGCCAGCAGGCATTTGACAGCGCCAGCGCCTTGCCCGGCAGCCATTCCAGCGTGCCATGCGCACCAAGATGGATCAGCGCATCGATCAGCTCGGCCTCTCGCAGATATGCATAGAGCGCGACATAGGCGTGCCGCGGCGGCACGCTGGTGTCGTGATAACCGGACTTGCGATCGGCGCGACTGCCACGATCCGGTTGCAACAAGATCAGGAGTTTTCCCGCACGCAGCACCGGAAAATGGAAGGCGCCATCCCGGAACGCCGGGTCCGCTTCCGCCTCTCCCCAGATGTCATGTAGCGCACGCTGCAGATCGTCCGGCAACAGCACCAGAGCACACCGATAGGCCGCGAGCGGCACCACGAGCTCATCCGCCTCGTCCCGCAGCAGCGTTTCGATATCGTCCGTGGTCGGCGCTACGCGGCCGATGTCGTACCCCGCCTCCGCCAACAGCCGCGCAATGGCGGCTGCGCTTGCGCTGGTGTCGAGACCGACGGCGTAGCCGCGGCGGCCGCCGCGCGACGGATAATCGGAGAGCACCAGCGCCACACGCCGCTCGCCGGCCGGCAGCCCCCGCAATTGCGCCCATCGCGCCGCCAGCTGCGCGACGTAAGCAATGCGGTCCTGTTGAGGTACATAGCGCATCGCGCTGAACTGCAGACGCTCATCCGCCGGCGCCTCGCCCTTGAACGCAATCGGGCGCGCCAACAGCCGGCCGTCGAGCTCCGGCAGCACGACATTCATCGCGAGGTCCGTCGGCGACAGTCCGCGCGCCGACGAGGCCCAGGCCTCTTCCGTGCTCTGCGCCTGGATGATTTGCAGAACTGGTGCATCGGCCACGTCGAGCACCGTGGTGCCGTCGTCGCGCAGCGCCGAGAACGCGGTGGCGTTCAAAATGATCGCAGGACGCCGGCGCTGGACGAGTCGCGCCAGTGCATCCCCAATATTGGGATCCTTCAGGCTGGTCACCGCGACCGCGACTGCCGCCAGCCCTTTGGCTTCGATCGCCCGCATCAGCTCAGCAATCCCGGCCGTATCGGCAGCGAGCAGGCTCGCACGGTAGAACACGATCAGCGCGCTCGGCCGCGCATCATCATGGCTGCAGAGATCATCGATGCCGACGGCTCCGCGATCGGGCATGAAGCCGACGATCGAACCGATCGCGATCGGTTCGGCAAACTGCGCGTCGCGCCCGAGCAGCGTCGCGAGATAGCGCAGGGCCTCGCGCGCATTGCCGACCCCGCCCTCGTGCAGATAACCGTAGAGACGCGAGGTCGCGTCCTGCGGCAAGGTCGAGAGCTCAGCAAGCCTGTCGTCGGCGCGATCGTCACCCGGCAGTGCCGCGAACAGGATGTGGCGGCTGCGGCAGACCGATGCGATGCGCTCCAGCCCGTAGCGCCAATAGTCGAGCCCGCCGAGACAGCGCACGACGACGGCGCGCGCGCCCAGCACGACGCGGTCGACATAGAGATCGACCGACATCGGATGCTTCAGCCGTTTCAAGCTGGCGAGGCGCAGGCTCGGCAGGTCATCCGACGACACGGTCCAGGCTTCGGCCAGCGCCGACAGGTCGGTGTCCGAGAACGACAGCACGACGATCTCGGCCGGCGACTGTGCAAGATCCACGGCCTGTTCGAGGTCGTCGAGATCCGCGCCCGTTGTCGCCAGCAGGTGCATCGGTGACGCCTATCCTGTGATCAGGCTCTGGATGGCGGCGGCATCGAGGCCGCGCTCGCCGATGATCACCAGCCGCCCCTGCCGCGATTCGCCCGAGCGCCACGGGCGCTCGAACTGATGCTGGATGCGGCTGCCGACGGCCTGCACCAGGAGGCGCAGCGGCTTGCCGGCGACTTCCACGAACCCTTTCACCCGCAACACATCATGTGCGTCGACGGCGGCCGCGATGCGGTCGACGAGCGCATCGGGCGAAGCCTGCGCCGGAACGTCGAGCACGAAACTCTCGAAATCGTCGTGATCGTGCTCGGCCTCGTTGTCGTGATGCGACGGCCGGGCCGCGAGATCGTCCTCCGCGGCGGCACCGAGTCCGAGCAGCACCGAAGCCGACAGCCTGCCGTGCTCCGTCGCGATCACCTTGACGGCACGCTGCACCTTGGCCGCGATCTCGGCGGCGACATCCTTGCGCTGCTCCTCGCTCATCAGGTCGCTCTTGTTCATCACGACGAGATCGGCGCACAACAGCTGGTCCTCGTAGACCTCCTCCAGCGGATTGTCGTGATCGAGCGACGCATCGGTGGCGCGCTGCGCGGCGAGCGCTTCGGGATCATCGGCGAAGCGTCCCGCGACCACCGCCGGACCATCGACGACCGCAACGACGCCGTCGACGGTGACGCGCGTCGCGATCTCGGGCCAGTTGAAGGCCTGCACCAGCGGCTTCGGCAGCGCCAGCCCCGAGGTCTCGATCACGATATGCTCAGGCGGCTCCTTCTGATCCAGCAGGCTCCTGAGCGCGGGGACGAAATCATCGGCAACGGTGCAGCACAGGCAGCCGTTCGACAGCTCGACGATGCGATCCTCCGGACAATCCGGCACGCCGCACCCCTTCAGGATGTCGCCGTCGATGCCGACATCGCCGAACTCGTTGACGATGATGGCGAGCCGGCGACCGTTCGCGGTCTCGATCAGGTTGCGCACCAGCGTGGTCTTGCCGGCGCCGAGGAAACCGGTGACGATGGTGCAAGGCGTCTTGGCGAACGACTTCGTCATGGCGATACGATCTCTCGTTTTCAGCGTGGCGCTGACAGCGCAGGCACGCGCGCGACGGTGTTCTTGCGAATGTATTCGGGACGCTCGCGCCAGGCCGGCAGGCCGGCGTCATGGCGCTGATGCAGTTGCGCAAATGTCAGCACATCCCGCGCATGCAGATCCGGATCGAGGGCGCCGAGCACATAGGTCCATTTGCCCGGCGCCGTCACCGCAACCGTGCACGCACGATTGCAGTTCGACAGACACTCGACACCGACAACGGTGACACCGGCGCGCTGCGCGGTCGGCAACGTCTCGATCGCGGCGAGCAAACGGGCTCCGGCCCGCGGCTGATCAGGCGGCGTAGGTTCCGTCCCCTGCGAACGGCAGGTGACGCAGACGAACAGCGTCGTCTCACCAGTCTCCGATGCGGTCATCAATCAGCCGATCACGCCAGCCGCGGTCGCCGCGGCGACCCCACCCACCAGCACGATGGCAGCGCCCGCGAGCCGCAGCGCCAGCGGCGCAGCCGTCTTGGCCTTCGCCGACAGCAGCCTGGTGCCGAGGAACGCGCCGGCGGCGATGATGGTCTGGATCACGAGCAGACCGACGAGATAGGCCCCGAGCGGGGTGTTCTCGGCCCCGACGATCGATTCGCCCAGCGCATATCCATGGACGAGGCCGGTCACGGCGAACAGGCCGGCGACGGGCAGCACACCGAAACGGCCACGCATCACCACCACCAGCCCAACCACGACGGTGGTCAGGCCGACCAGCAGCTCGGCAGCCGGGATGTTGGCCTTGGCCACATGAAGGCCGACGCCCGCGATCATCGCGGTGGTGAAGGCGAGCACCGGCGCGAAGCCGCGGCCCAGAAGCGCTGCAACGATGCCCGCGCCCACGATCGCCGCCAGATGGTCGATTCCGATGACAGGATGGCCGAGGCCGGACAGCATCCCCTGCGCAAACGTCTGCGGCAGTTTGCCACCCATCATGTGATGCGCGAAGGCGGGATCGGTGGCGAGCAGCATCAGGCTCGCGGCTGCAAAGGTCGTGGTACGGGTCAACTTCATGGCCGTCTCCGTCGCTTGCCGGCTCCCCAGAGGACCGGACGATGCGCTGCATCCGACGGCACCCCGCCCATCCCGGCGGGATCAGAACCAGCATCGCGACTCCCCGCGCGACGGGTCGGCCAACAGCAATGTCGACGGCAGGTCTCCTGGCTCTCGGGTCACCGCATGAAGCCACCTTCCCGGTTTCCCAGTGGTGTCTTGGCCTCACACTCGCCGATTACAGTTGCGGGGGCAGCCACGGCCTTGGGTCAAGAACCCGCACCGTGTTCCCTAAATCTCTCCTTTCGGAGAACCGTCATCTGTTAGATACGGGTCGCACCAAAGCCCGTCAATCGGAATCGTCCCCATGGTCCCCGCCCCGCCGCATCCCGCCCTGCCGCGCCTGACGCTGGTGCTCGGCGGTGCGCGCTCGGGCAAGAGCCGCCATGCCGAGGCCCTCGTCACCGCCCTTCCGCCGCCTTGGACCTATGTTGCGACCGCGCAGGCCTTCGACGCCGAAATGACCGACCGGATCGCCCAGCACAAGGCGCGCCGCGCCGAGGGATGGCAGACGCTGGAGACGGCGCATGATCTCGCGGGCCTCGTCCGGTCAAGTGGAGAATCGGGCGTACCGATGCTGATCGATTGCCTGACGCTCTGGCTCAGCAACGTGATGCTCGCCGACATGAACGTGGCGGCAAGATCAGCCGAGCTGATCGACGCGCTCAGGAACGCGCATGGCCCGATCGTGGCGGTGTCCAACGAAGTCGGACTGGGCATCGTGCCGGACAACGCGCTCGCGCGCGCCTTTCGCGACGCCCAGGGGCGACTGAACCAGGACATCGCGGCCTTAGCGGATCGCGTGATCCTGATGGCGGCGGGACTGCCGCTGACGTTGAAGTGACGAGGAGACAATGCCGATGACCGGAAGCGCCGACGATTCACGCCACAAGGCGAAGATGGAGAACCGCAAGGCGGTGCAGGATGCCGAGGTCGCCTCCAAAACCGTGGAGAAGGGCCTGCTGATCGTTCACACCGGCAAGGGCAAGGGAAAATCGACGGCGGCGTGGGGCCTGATGCTGCGCGCACTCGGCCGCGGCTTTCGCATCGGCGTCGTGCAGTTCGGCAAAGGCGCGTGGGAAACCGGCGAGCGCAAGGCGATCGAGAAGTTCGGCGATCAGGTGTCGTGGCACACGCTCGGGGAAGGCTTTACGTGGGAGACGCAGGATCGTGCGCGCGACGTCGCCGCGGCCGAGCGCGCCTGGGCGAAGGCTAAGGAGCTGATGGCGGATCCGTCGATCCGGCTGCTCGTCCTCGATGAGCTCAACATCGCGCTGCGCTACGATCACCTTGATATCGCAGACGTCGTCGCCACGCTCGCAGGGCGCCGTCCCGATCTGCACGTCGTCGTCACCGGGCGCAACGCCAAGCCGGAGCTGATCGAGGCCGCCGATCTCGTCACCGAGATGAACCTCGTGAAGCATCATTTCGCGGCCGGCGTGAGGGCGCAGGAAGGCATCGAGTACTGAGCTCATGAGCGCGCGGGCCATCATGTTCCAGGGCACCGGCTCCGACGTCGGCAAATCGCTGATCGTCGCGGGGCTCGCGCGCGCGCTGACATTGCGCGGCCTCAAGGTGGCGCCGTTCAAGCCGCAGAACATGTCGAACAACGCCGCCGTCACCGCTGATGGCGGCGAGATCGGCCGTGCCCAGGCGCTGCAGGCGCGCGCGGCGCGGCGGCCGATGACGGTGCACATGAACCCGGTGCTGCTGAAGCCACAAAGCGAGATCGGGTCGCAGGTCGTGGTGCAGGGCCGCGTCATCGGCACCGCCAAGGCGTCCGCCTATCAGGCGATGAAGCCGCAACTGATGGCGGCCGTGCTCGACAGCTTCCATCAACTCGCGGCGGATGCCGACATCTTGCTGGTCGAAGGCGCAGGCTCCGCCTCCGAGATCAACCTGCGCGGCGGCGACATCGCCAACATGGGTTTCGCGCAGGCGACGCAGATTCCGGTGGTGCTGATCGGCGACATCGATCGAGGCGGCGTGATTGCGAGCCTGGTCGGCACCAAGACGGTGATCGCGCCCGACGATGCCGCGCGCGTGGCAGGTTTCCTCGTCAACAAGTTTCGCGGCGACCCCGCCTTGTTTGCGTCGGGCATGAACGAGATCGCGCAGCGGACGGGGTGGACATCGCTCGGGCTCATTCCGCATTTTTCGGATGCGCGCCGCCTGCCAGCGGAGGACGCGCTTGGCCTGGCTGAACGCGGATCATCGGGAGGACAACGGCCGAAGGTCGTCATCCTCGCCTACCCGCGCATTTCCAATTTCGACGAGTTCGATCCGTTGCGGCTGGAAGATGGAATCGATCTGCAGTTCTTGCGGCCAGGCACGCCGATCCCCGGCGACGCATCGATGGTGATCCTGCCGGGCTCGAAGGCGACGATCGCCGATCTCGCCGCCCTGCGTGGCGCCGGCTGGGACATCGATCTTATCGCGCATCTTCGCCGCGGCGGTCGCGTGCTCGGCATCTGCGGCGGCTATCAGATGCTGGGGCGCGTGATCAGCGATCCCGATGGGCACGAGGGTGCAGCTGGTTCCGTCGCGGGACTTGGCCTGCTCGACGTCGAAACGACCCTGACCGATGACAAGGCGTTACGCGAGGTCCAGGGCACGCTGACGCACGATAAGCTCTCGTTCCGCGGCTACGAGATGCACATCGGCCGCACGGAGGGACGGGCGACACAGCGCCCCTTCCTGACCTTCTCCGATGGCCGGCGCGATGGCGCCATCGCGCCTGATGGCCTGGTAGCCGGCTGCTACGTGCATGGCCTGTTCGCCGACGACGGCCTGCGCAGCCATTGGCTGCGCGGCCTCGGCGCGACGACCAGCGGCCTCTCCTATGAGATCGATGTGGACACGACGTTGGATGCACTCGCGGCGCATCTCGAGCGCTACGTCGACGTTGACCGTATCCTGGCATTGGCGAGCAAGCCCGCGCCGCCCGTGGCGGCTACAGGATCCTGACCAGGACGAGTCCTGCGACGACCAGGGCCTGAACCAGACAGGCCAGCCGATACAGCCGCAAGGCCTGCCGGATGTCGGACGCGTCGAGATCGGCGCGCCCGTCGCCCATCCAGGCATCGGTGACGAGATGACCGTGATAGACGCGCGGCCCCGCCAAGCGCAGTCCGAGCGCACCGGCCATCGCCGCTTCGGGCCAGCCGGCGTTGGGCGAACGGTGCTTCGACGCATCGCGTGCAACGGCTCGCACCGCGGCCGAAGCCGAGGCGCTCGGGATGCAGGCCGCGGCGGCTGCGATCCACAGCGCGGACAGGCGCGAGGCCGGCAGGTTGACGAGATCGTCGAGCCGCGCCGCCGCCCAGCCGAACGCGCGGTGACGGTCCGAGAGATGACCGATCATGCTGTCGGCGGTGTTGAGAGCCTTGTAGATCAGGATGCCCGGCAGCCCGCCGACGACGAGCCAGAACACGGGCGCGACGACGCCATCGGAGAAGTTTTCTGCCAGGCTCTCGACCGCGGCCCGCGCAACGCCGGCTTCATCCAGCCGATCGGGATCGCGGCCGACGATCATCGAGACGGCTCTGCGGCCGCCCTCGAGCCCCTCCTGCCCCAGTCCCTCTGCAACCGCGGCGACATGCGTGTCGAGACTGCGCTGGGCCAGCAGGCTGCTTGCCGCCACACCAAGGATGATGGTTGCGACCGGTTCGCCGACGAGCGCCTGCATGACCCATGTTGCGGCGAGACCGGTGGCCATCATCCCCGCGACGAGCAGGCACACGAGCGCAATGCCGCGCGCGCGTCGTGCGGCAAAGCCGTCTGCTGCCCTGTTCCAGCGGCGGTCCCCCCATGCTATCAGCGCGCCCACCCACATCACGGGATGACCGATCCGCTGCACCAGGACCTGGGGATAACCGACCGCCGCCTCGACGAGGAGCGCCGTGAGCGCGAGAGAGACGAACATCGATCTCCGCTGAAGGAAAGACATGTAAAGGAAAGAGATGGACGACAGAGCGACTAGCATGCGCGCGGACGAGCCGGAAGCGATCCTTCACGGCGGCGATCTCGCTGCGATCAGCCGTCGCTATCCGGATGCGCCAGCGCCGTGGATCGATCTGTCGACCGGAATCAACCCGATCCCCTATCCCGTGCCGGCGATCCCGGCTGAGAGCTGGGCGCGTCTGCCTGGCAAATACGAGAATGACGCTTTACGCGCAGCGGCCGCGGCTCGCCATGGCGTGGCAGAGCCCGACATGATCGTTGCCGCGCCCGGCACGCAGGCGCTCTTGCAGATCCTGCCCAGACTGCGCCCACCCGCGACCGTCGCCGTGCTCGCGCCGACCTATGAGGAGCATGCGCTGTGCTGGCGCCGTTGCGGTCATCGCGTCAGTCTGGTCGATGATCTCGATGCGCTCGCTGGCGCCGATGTCGCCGTGGTCGTGAATCCCAACAATCCGACCGGCCGCCTGCTGCCGCGCGACGCACTGGTCAGCATCGCAGCGGGGCTGCGCCGGCGCGATGGTCTGCTGATCGTCGACGAAGCATTCATCGATCTTTATCCCGCCGATGCCAGCCTGGCAGCCGACTTGCCGCCGGCGACGATCGTGCTGCGCTCGTTCGGCAAGGTTTACGGCCTTGCCGGCGTCCGCCTCGGTTTCGCGATCGGCTCCGTCGACATTGTACGGCAACTCCGTGATGCGCTCGGGCCTTGGGCCGTGTCCGGACCGGCGCTCGCGATCGGAACGACGGCGTTGGCGGATGAAAACTGGTTGCACCAGACACGCGCCCGTCTCGCGAAGGATTGTTCGCGCATTGACGATCTTCTGAGCATGGCCGGCTGCGCGGTCCTCGGCGGCACGCCGCTGTTCAGACTGATCACATCGCCGAGCGCGCCTGACATTGCCGACCGGCTCGCCCGCCATGGCATCCATGTCCGGCGTTTTCCGGCTCAAACAAGCTGGCTGCGCTTCGGCCTGCCGGGCCATGAGACAGGCTGGCAGCGGCTAGCGCAGGCGCTCGGCAGCGCGTCCTAGCCGAGAACGCAGGCGGCAAGCAGCAGCGTTTCCGTGACCTCGATGCTGGCGCCATGGCAATCGCCGGTGATGCCGCCGAGCCGCCATTGCCAATAGAGCGCGATTCCCGGAACCAGAGCGATCGCGATCAGCGTCGGCACCGCACCGGCCAGCGCGCCGATCGCGAGCGCGCCGCCCCAGGCGACGATGACGTTCCAGCCGACGCTGTTCGAGATGCTCGCCCCCAGCCCTGGCTTCAACGACAGCAGGGTCTTATTGCAGATCAAAGTCCCCCAGCGTGCCCAGGCCGGGATCAGCACCAGCGCCCAGGCCGTCGGGCCCGTCGCCAGCTCGGCGATCAGCACCAGCTTGGCGGCGATCTGCAAGCTGATCGCGACGACGGCAAAGCTGCCGGCATGGGGATCGCCCAGCACGGCGATGAAGCGTTCCGGCTTGCCATGCGAGGCGCCGAACGCGTCGGCGACGTCGCCGAGCCCATCGAGATGCAGCGCGCCGGTGATCCCGATCCAGGCGACCAGCACGGTCAGCGCGACGATCCAGGGATCGGCATCATGAAAAAGGCGGCCGACCAGCGCCAGACAGGCGCCAATCACCAGTCCGGCTGCCGGAAACCAGACCGACGCCCGTGCAAGATCGTCCGGTCGCGACTCAGCGACCCGCGGTGTCGGCAGCCGTGTCAGGAACTGCAATGCGATCCAGAATTCACGCAGACTCATGGCTGGATGATCTCGACGATTTCGCCCCAAGATACACCATCACCGCCCAGCCCGGCTTCGAGCGTGATCCGCGTGCCGGGCCGGATGCGCAGGCTCCACAGCTGGCGCAGCGGCCAGCCGAGCAGATGCGAGAGCGCTGCGCGCATGGCGCCGCCATGCGCAACCACCAGAACCGGCGCAGGCTCGGGCCGGGCAAGGATACGATGTGTTGCGCGCGCCACTCGCGCCTGCAAATCGGACCAGCTCTCACCGCCCGGCGCCCGGACCTCAGCATCGGCATGGAAGGTGTCGAGCAAGGCTTCGCCTCCGGGCTCCGCGGCGATGTCGCGATGCGTCCGCCCGTCCCAGAGGCCGAAATCGAGCTCGCTCCAATCCGCGTCGATGTCCAGCGCGCAGCCGGTCAGCCGGGCATAATCCTCCGCGGCCGCACGTGCGCGCGCCAACGGCGAGCTGACGACGCTGTGCCAGATCCGGCTCCGCGTCTGCCGCCGGAATTGATCCCAGCCGGGCTCGCTGAGCGGCGGGTCGGTACGGCCGTCGAGATGGCCGTCCCGTCCTGTCGTCCCGTGCCGCAGCAGATCGATCCGCATCAGGCTTCGCGACCCGATACGGCGGCCTCGGCGAACGTCGCCATGCCGTTGTGGAGTGCGCAGGCGAGCCGGATGATCGGCAGCGCAGTGGCGGCGCCCGAGGCCTCGCCAAGCCGCAGATCGAGGTCGATCAGCGGACGGGCACCGAGCGCATCGAGCACGATGGCGTGGCCGCGCTCGGCCGAGCGATGCGAGAACAGCAGCCACGGACGGCAGGAGGGATTGAGGCGGACGGCGACCAGCGCCGCGACCGAGACGATGAAGCCGTCGACCAGCACCGGCCAGCGCCGCTGCGCGGCGGCGACGATCGCGCCGGCCATCGCAATGATCTCGAAGCCGCCGACGGCAGCCAGGACGTCCGCGACGGCCGCTCCCGCCGTGAGCCCGTGTCGCCCCAACGCATCGGCAATCACCGCGGCCTTCCTCGCCCGCCCGGCGGCGTCGAGCCCGGTGCCGCTGCCGACGATGTCCGCGGGCGCGCATGACAGCAGCGCAGCGGCGATCGCTGCCGCCGACGTCGTGTTGCCGATCCCCATCTCGCCGAAGATCACGAGCTGCGGCGCGTGATCGGCCTGCCGCGCCACCGCGCGCCGTCCGGCGTCGGCCGCGAACGCAACCTCCTCCGGCGTCAGCGCCGCCCCGGTGCTGAAGTCGCGCGTGCCGCGCCGCGGCTTGTCGACGACGACACCGGGCACCGGCTCATCCGCCAGCGTACCGACATCGACCACCTCGAGCGGACAGCCCAGGCTGCGCACCAGCACCGAGATCGCCGCGCCACCGGCCGCGAAGTTGTGCAGCATCTGCACCGTCACTTCCGGCGGATACGCCGACACGCCCCGTGCCGCGATGCCATGGTCCCCCGCGAACAGCACCACCGGGACCCTATCGGCCCCCGGCCGCTCCAACGCCTGCAGCGCCGCCAGCTCGACCGCCACCTGCTCCAATCGCCCAAGGGCGCCAATCGGCTTGGTCAACTGGGCCTGGCGTTCCAGCGCCGCCTGCCGATGGAGCTCGGACGGGGCCACACAATCAAGGCTGATCCATTCGGGAAGCACCACGGATCCTTTCAGCATCACTCGGGTTCAGGACGATTGCCACTGCGAGGCGGCCGAGACAAGCTCCGTGAGGCGCCCTATTGTCATCGAACCGTCATCGAACGTGACGACAGGTGGCTGCCCACGCAGCCCGAAAGACTCTCATGGAATACTTCCGCCGTTTCACCTTCCTGTTCGCCGCGCCGGTCTTCGAGACCGACGACCTTGCGGGCGTCCGCTTCAACCAGATCATCGAGGAGATCCAGCGCTCGGGCTTCGAGGTGGTGCGCGCCCGCAAGCTGGAGGACGCCGAGATCGCCGTGCAGACGGATGCCGCGATCGGCTGCATGGTTGTCGATTGGGGCAAGAAGGGCCTGGAAGGCAAGACGGCGTCGCTGATCAACCTGATGCGCCGTCGCGGACTGGACTTCCCGATCATCCTCCTGATCCGCCGCAAGCGGTTCGAGGATCTGCCGGTCGAGGTGCTCGACTTCATCGACGGATACGTCTTCCTGTCGGAGGAGACTCCCGCCTTCATCGCCAAGAACCTGGTCAGCCGGCTGAAGCAATATGCCGAGACACTGAAGACGCCATTCTTCGGCGCGCTGGTCGACTACGCCGAGGAAGGCAACCAGCTCTGGACCTGCCCCGGCCACAATGGCGGCGTGTTCTATAGCCGCAGCCCGATCGGTCGGGTGTTCGTCGAGCATCTCGGCGAGGCCGTGTTCCGGGACGACCTCGACAATTCCGTGCTCGATCTCGGCGATCTCCTGACCCATGAGGGGCCGGCGCTGCGCGCGCAGAAGGAAGCGGCGCAGATCTTTGGCGCCGAGAAGACCTATTTCGTCCTCAACGGTACCTCGACCTCCAACAAGGTCGTGCTCGGGGCCCTGGTCACCGACGGCGACCTCGTGCTGTTCGACCGCAACAACCACAAGGCCGCCCATCACGGCGCGCTGCTGATCTCCGGCGGCGTCCCGATCTACGTCCCAACGGTTCGCAACCCCTGGGGCCTGATCGGCCCGATGCGCTGGGATCTGCTCGATGAGGAGCACCTCCGGCAACAGATCCGCGACAACCCGCTGGTCAGGGACCCCGACGCTTGGCGCAAGCCACGCCCATTCCGCGTCGCAGTGGTCGAGCAGTGCACCTATGACGGCACGATCCACAGCGCCGAGATGATCCTGAAGCGGATCGGGCACCTCTGCGACTACATCATGTTCGACGAGGCCTGGGCGGGCTTCATGAAATTCCACCCGCTCTACGCCGGCCGCTTCGCCATGGGCCTCGGCGATCTCGGGCCCGACGCTCCCGGCATCATCGCCACGCAATCGACCCACAAGCAGCTCGCGAGTTTCTCCCAGGCATCGCAGATCCACGTCAAGGACCGCCACATCAAGGGACAGCGGCGGCGGATCGAGCATCGCCGCTTCAACGAAAGCTTCATGCAGCACGCCTCGACCTCGCCGTTCTACCCGCTGTTCGCCTCGCTGGACGTCGGCGCGCAGATGATGAAGGGCCGCTCCGGCGAGGTCCTGTGGGACGACACGATCCGGCTCGGCATCGAGTTGCGCAAGAAGATCCGGGCGATGCGCCGCGAATTCGAGGAGAAGGAGAAGGATCCGGCGCGGCGCTGGTTCTTCGAGCCATTCGTTCCGGATCGCGTATCGATCCCCGATGCGGCCAATCCCGGGGCTAGCCACGACGTGGCCTGGGAGGCGCTCTCGACCGACCAGCTTGCGACCGATGCCGCGCTGTGGCAGCTCGCGCCCGGGGCGGCATGGCACGGCTTTCCGGATCTCGCCGCTGGCTTCACCATGACCGACCCCAACAAGCTGACCCTGCTGACCCCAGGGTTCGATCGCGCCACCGGCGGCTATGCCGAGCACGGCATCCCGGCTCCGATCGTCGCGCAATATCTGCGCGAGAACCGCATCGTGGCGGAGAAGAACGACCTCAACTCGTTGCTCTTCCTGCTGACGCCGGGGGTCGAGGCGAGCAAGGCCGGAACCCTGATCAGCGGCCTGGTCGCCTTCAAGCGGCTCCACGATGACAACGTGCTGCTGGAGGACGCGATTCCGGAGTTCACCCGCAAGCGCTTTGCGCGTTACGGCAAGCTGCGGCTGCGCGACCTCTGCGCCGAGATGCACCGCTTCTACCGCGAGGCCGAGGTGAGCGCGCTGCAGGCGAAGCAGTTCCAGCCGCAGCACTTGCCCGAGATCGCGATGTCGCCGCGCGAGGCGGCGCGTGCGTTGATGCGAAACGAGGTCGACTACCTGCCGATCGACCAGATCGCCGGGCGCATCGCGACGACGCCGTTCGTGGTCTATCCGCCGGGCATCGCCACCATCGTTCCGGGCGAACGGCTGTCCGAACGCGCCCAGCCGATGATCGATTACCTCAAGATGTTCGAGCGGGCGTTCAACGCCTACCCCGGTTTCGACGTCGAGATCCAGGGGCTGTACAAGGAGCTCGACGAGTCCGGCCGGATCCGGCTCCATACCTATGTCTGCGCAGAGTAATTCGAACCATGGACAGCGCGATCACGGCTCGCGAGACCGAGCCGACGGTCCTCGTCAGGCCGTCACGCGACGAAGATGTCGAGGCCATGCTCTCGATCTACCGGCGGCACGTCCGCCGCGGGGTCGAGGACAGCGCCGCCGGTTCCGGGGCGCCCGAGCCGGACGATCTCAAGCAGCGGCGCAAGAATCTGCGCAATCATCGGCTGCCACATCTGGTCGCGACATTCCGCGGCGAGGTCGTGGGCTATGCCTATGTCGTCCTGTTCAGGAAGCGGCCAGCCTATCGGTTCGCGGTCAAGCATTCGATCTATGTCCACCATGAGCATCTCGGCCGTGGTGTCGGCCGGCTGCTGATGCAGGCGCTGATCGATGCTTCCGCAGCGGCCGGATATCGCCAGATGATCGGCTATATCGACGCCGACAACGTCGCCTCGCTCGGCATTCATGAGCGCTTCGGGTTCGCCAGGGTGGGGCTGCTTCCGGGCGTCGCCTACCGTTACGGCCGCTGGTGCGACACCGTGATGGTGCAGCGCTCGCTGGGCCCCGGGGCCAGCGACGCACCGGCTGGGCTGCGCCGCTGAGCCGCAAGGTCAGGAGGGAAAGTCGGCCGCCTTCACCTCGATGCGGTCGGCATGCAGCGACCAGTCGCGCAGCTCCTGCTGTTCGCAGAACCGGGACTTTGCGATCTCTGCGGCTTCGTCTTCGCTCTCGGCCTCAACCTCCAGCGTGCTCTGGCAAATCTCGCACTGGCGGCCGTTCTCGCCCAGCACGTCCTTCATGAAATGGATGACATAGCGCGACATGCAACCTCCTGTCTCTCACGGAGTGCTCGGAGGTGATGTTACCGCGCTTCCCAGCTCGCTGTTGACCGATATCAAGCGGTCGATGCAAATATTTGACGCAGCTCGTGGAACCGGCGCTCAGGCACCGACCGAAGGCAGGCTCGCCGCGGCGATTGCGACGAACTGCGAGACGGCGCGACGGACGCGGCCGTGGGTCGACTTCAGGATCGCGTTCAGCCTGCGCATCGGACCAACTTCCCTTCCGCGCCGAGCGAAAAACGTGGCCTAAGCTCATGGCGCCACAGGAAAAATGATCAGCCTTCATCGAGCTGTCGAGACAGCTCGGAAAATAGCAATGTCCGCTTCGCGGAAGCCGCCCGGGAGAGAAGATTTGTCGCCACCTCGCGGCTTGCGACGCATGAAATCTTCTCCTCGCAATTCCCCTCTCCCGGCTAGGCGGGTGTCACTCCGAATGCCTCGCGGAAACGGGCGCTGTAGCGCGGCCAGGCCTCGGGGTTGATGAGGCGCGGCGGCCGCCCGCCGTCGAGCGCGGCGAGCAGTTGCTCGGCGGCGATCCGGCCCATGTTCTGTCGCGCCTCGCGGGTCACGCCGGCCGTATGGGGACTCGCCAGCACGTTGTCGAACTGGAGCAGCGGATGGTCCGGCGGCGGCGGCTCCTTGGCCCAGACGTCGAGGCCGGCGCCGGCGATGCGCTTTTCGCTGAGGGCGGCGAACAGCGCCTCCTCGTCATGGATGAAGCCGCGGGCGGTGGTGACGAAATAGGCGTGTGGCTGCATCAGTGCGAACTCGCGGGCGCCGATCATGCCCCGGCTCTCCTTGGTGAGCGGGCAGTTGATCGAGACGAAATCAGAGCGCCGCATCAGGTCATCGAGTTCCACCTTCTCCGCGCCGCGTGCCGCGATCTCCTCCGGCGAGAGATACGGGTCATAGGCCAGCACCGCCATGCCGAGGAGGCCGCGGCACAGCTCGGCAACCCGGCGGCCGACATGGCCAAGCCCGACGATCCCGATCGTCCGCCCCTGCACCTCGTTGCCGATCAGATCGTTGCGGTTGACGTCGCGCTCCCGCCGCAGCCGGCGGTCGGACTGGATGATGCGCTTCGACAGGGTCAGCATCATGCCGAGCGTGTGCTCGGCCACCGAATGCGCGTTGCCGCCGGACTGGTTCACGACGAGGACGCCGGCCCCGGTGCAGGCGTCGACGTCGACCGGGTCGTATCCAGCCCCGTTGCTCGACACGACGAGGAGGTTTGGGGCGCGGCGCAGCAGGTCTGCATCGACATGGAAGCGCGGCGCGAGCTCGTCGCGGGCCGCCCCGATCTGGTAGGCGTGGGCCGCCGCGAGGATCGGCGCCGTCTCGGCCTCGGAGCTCTCGTTCTCCAGCCGGTCGAGCCGGACGTCGGGGCGTACGGCGAGCAGCTCGCTGAAGATCGGGTGGGCCAGATATTTGACGTAGAAGACGCGCTTGGAATTCGCGGCCATGAACAGGCGACCTCCTGGTGTCTTGGTTCTTGATGTCGGACTTGAAAGGCGGATGCCTGACCGGCCGGGCCGGCATGTTGACAATCGTCCCGGTGCCGTCAAGCTCAGCGCCAAACAGCGCCCCCCATCAGGGACGACCGGAGGAATAGCAATGGCCGCCGATGCCGATGCGGCGCGATCCGCAAGCACCGTGCCGAATTGGCACGAGATCGTGCTGCAGACGTTCAAGCGCAACGCCCTCGACCTCATCCCCTACGTTCCCGACCGTGTCCTGACGCCGCTGATCCACAGCCTGCACGACGATCCGTTCTTCACGACCTTTGCGACGGCGCGCGAGGAGGAAGCGGTCGGCATTCTCGCAGGCGCCTGGATGGGCGGGCGGCGCGGCGCGCTCCTGATGCAGACATCGGGCTTCGCGACCTTGCCCAACGTGCTGGCCTCGCTGGTCGTGCCCTGCCAGATCCCGCTGATCATGATCGTGTCCGAGCGTGGCACGCTCGGCGAATTCAACTACGGCCAGTCGCTGGTGTGCCGGACCATGCGCCCCGTGCTCGATGCGCTGGCGATGGAGCATCACACCATGACGCGCCTCGACGAGCTCGAATTCATCATGGACCGCTCGATCAAGCAGGCGGTGGCGACGCAGGCGCCGGTGGCGCTCATCCTGTCGCCGCTGCTGACCGGCGGAAAGGTGTTCGCATGAGCGCGACCATCAGCAACACCAAGGTCATGAACCGCGCTGACCTCACCTGCCGGCTGGTCGCAAAACTCAAGCACGAGGAAGCTGTCATCGGCGGCATCGGCAACACCAATTTCGATCTGTGGGCGGCGGGCCCGCGGCCGCAGAATTTCTACATGCTCGGCAGCATGGGGCTTGCCTGCCCGATCGCGCTCGGCGTCGCCCTGGCGCAGCCGCAGCGCCGGGTGTTCGCGCTCGAGGGCGACGGCTCGCTGCTGATGCAGCTCGGCTGCCTGACCACGATTGCGACGCTGGCGCCGAAGAATTTGGCCATCATCGTCATGGACAATGGCGTCTACCAGATCACCGGAAACCAGCCGACGCCGGCCCGGAACGCCGACATCGTCGCCATTGCCGCCGGCTGCGGCATTGGCGCCAGCCATTGGGCCGCAGACGAGGAAGATTTCGAACGCTTGATCGATGTTGCGTTCGAGGCGCCCGGCCCGGTGCTGATTGCGGCGAAGATCGACGACAAGCCCGGTGTGGGCGCCACCAGGCGCGATCCGGCACAGATCCGCGAGCGCTTCATGCAGGGTCTGGGAGTCCGGCAGCCGATCTGAGGCGCCTGACGAAAGCTGTCTGCGGTACGATGGGAAGGCCAACGTCCGGCTTCCGAGCCGCATTAACTACACCGGTGCCTCAAGCGACCGTGACCCCGGTTCGTGGCCCGGAACGTGCTAAGCAGCGTCCATGAAGATCGCGATCCGCCTCTCGGCCTGGCTGCTCGCCGCAGCCGTTGCCTTCGCAACGCTGGGCCCGCCCAGCTATAGGCCCCATTCGCAGCTTGGACAGGACGGCGAACACGCCCTCGCCTTCATCCTGATCGGCCTTGCGTTCGGCCTCGCCTATCGCAGTCATCGGCTGCTGACCACCGGGATTGCGGTGATCCTGATCGGTGCACTCGAACTCGCGCAGTTCCTGGCGCCAGGGCGTCACGCACGGCTGGAAGACTTCGTCGTCGACGCCGCGACCGCCTGCATCGGATTCGGCCTGTCCGCGGCCATCGACTGGCTCATCCGACAGATCCGCACGCAAACCGCATGACAAGAGGCCCCGCCGCTGATGCGACGAGGCCCCTGCCTGTCAGAATGTCAGATCACTCGATGATCTTGATGACGCGGCGCGTGCGCGGATCGACGATCACGCGGCGATCGTTCACGACGGCGTAGCGATACTCGGTGTAGCGCGGTACCGGACGCAGTTCGACGGTGGCGGGCAGCGGCTCGCCGACCACGACACGCTCATGGACGACCACCGACGGCGCGCGCTCGGCCTCGATCGAGTTGATGACCGCGTTCGGAATCTCCAGGCCCGCACCGACGGCGGCGCCGACCGTGCCACCAACCATGGCGCCGACCGGACCGGCAACGGCGCCGCCGGCCGCAGCACCATTGGCGGCACCTTCGACGGTCGTGGACTGGGCGAACGCAGCGGTCGACGCCAGCAGCGAGGTGGCGATCAGCGAAACGGCAAGACGGGTTCTCATCATTGTCTCTCCTCCAGTGCTTTCGAGATGCCGTTCAACACCAAGGGATCGCCTGCAGTTCCGGTTCCAAATGGCCGAAACTTCATCATGCCAAGGGAACCATCATGCCAAGGGAACCAAACCTCGAACTCTTCACCATCGTCGGAGATGATGGAGAGATTGCTCAGTTGCTATCCACGTTTCAAACAACCGCGCGCAGGTTCGCACTCTCGCGGCGGATCACGCCCGAGTCCCGCGATCGACGGCCCTTCGATGAATCGAGAGGGCGCAGGGAATGCCGGGTGAAGGCCTCACCCATGGCCCGCCTGCTGAAAGAATGCAGGCGGCAGGTACCACAGGTTCAGCCGATCAACCGGCATTCCCTGCGCGGCAGTCTTAACGCTTCTTTCGCGCTCTCCTCGGGGACCGGCTGATTGACCCCGTCGCCCGCGCGAGGGCATGAGCCCTCGTCGCGCGCTTGACCTCGGCACCGGGAGGCCAGGACCACACGACTTCGCGTCCGTGCTGCATCGTTCGTCCACATGCGCGTAAGCGCATGCTGCGACACCTCACGGCCACCGCATCCCTGCCCCACGTGTCGTGACGATCGCGCGCAACGCCCCTCTCGGCGAGACAGGATGGGTGCATCATGCATGATTTCTGTAAAAAAGAAACATCTATTCTCACTTCCTCAACGGCGATCGATGACATCTGATTGAGCAAGTTAGCGATTTTCGAATCGATTCAAGGACACACCTTCGGCGATCCGACCGCGAAATGGGACGGCGCATGCCGAGTCCCATCAGTGATTTGCCCGACGAGCACGAAAGAAGGCCGTGGCACGAGCTCAACTCTGACGTTTCCAAAGAGGTTGAAATCAATGACGACAGCAGACACAGCTACTGCTGCTTTGTCTTACGCACATCGTTCCGGATTTTTGTCACGATGGCAGACACTTTATCATGAAACTCCTTCTCCAAAGCCTTCATCTCCACTGGAGCAAAGGACTTTCCATGACTTGAATATGTATCGAAGACAACTTGTCTGTTTCTGCTGCACCCTACGAGTGCCCCTTGCTCAATCGTGTCGATAGGATCTTCGGACGTTTGAGCCAACCGCCGAGCAGTGCCCTCGAGACAGAAGGAATAGGCGCGTACAGCTTGCTCTTCGAACGCCTTATCTGGATCCGTCTTCAAGAGCTGCTCCGTCCGGTGCTGCAGTTCGACGATCCAGGGGATCTCCTTGAAGAATGATCCTACGGCCTCGTCAACGTAGGACCGCTCATCTGCGCGGCGCGCGCTATCCAATGCGCTCTGCCGACAGGCCGAAAACAGGTCATTAACAATGTCAGTTCTTGCACTGTCCTCCGCGCGGTTCAGTCTGTCTGGACCATTTGCGATGACGAAGCGGCGCAAAGCCGCGGGCAGTTCGTGCTTCACGCAGTCGTGGAAATATTGCAGCTCGTCAGCGGCCGTCGCCCGGTGCGGGTGGAGAAGCCCGAGACCCATGACCAAGATGCGTAGAATCATAAGGCACGGCTGAGATGATCGGCTGGGCTTCATTCCAACTCCTCTATCAAGCTCCAATCATATTGACCGCAGATTGATAAGCCATGAAATGATCGCTTCGAAAGACGCGCGATGGTCATGTCTGCTTGCGGCCCGAGGCGGCGGACCTTCCGACTGGACGCAAGAAACGTCTGTTCTCTGAGAGCACCGTTGCGGGGGCTTCATCCACAGCTGGTCCATGGCGCACCGGACATTTGCACATCGACGAGGTCGACCCCAAGTTCCCTGTACCTGATCCAGCCGACGGAACATTCCGGGTTGACACCGGTTCGCCCAAGTTCCAGTGCGCTTGGAGCCGACACGCGTTTTCTCAAGGGGTCCGCTGATGTCATCGTCCTATGTGGTCAGGAGTGCTCACGACCGCCGTCAACGAAGGCTGCTGATCGTGTTGGCCTTGGGATTTGTCGCCTTTGGCGCCGCTGCGGCCGGCCTGTTCTACGTCTTGCAACCCGAGACTCTCCGGATCGCCGTCGGACCGGCGGCGAGCGACGACCACAAGGTGGTCCAGGCGATGGCCGACGCCTTCGGTGAGGAAAGCAGGACCGTCCGGCTCTCCCCGATCACGACCGGCGGAGCGGCTGAATCCCTGGCCCTGCTGGCCGCCGACAGAACCGATCTGGCGGTCGGCCGCGGTGACCTCGGCATGCCGCCCGACGCGCAAACGCTGGCGGTCCTACGCAAGAACTATGTCGTGCTGTGGTCGCCCTCCGGGCGACGCGGCAGCGAGCCCAAGCAGAAGGCCGGCGGCAAGATCGCAGATATCGCCCATCTGGCAGGTCACAAGGTCGGCATCATCGGGAGGACCGGAGCAAACGTCGCAGTGCTCCAGACCATTCTGGAGGGGTCCGGCGTGCAACCCGATAAGGTTGCCACGGCTCAATTCGGGACAGACGAGATCGAGAAGCTTGCGCAAGACCTTACCCTCGATGCGTATCTCGCCGTCGGTCCGCTCGACAGCAGGATCACGGTGGACGCCATCACCGCGACCTCCCGAGCCCGCGGAGCTCCGACGTTTCTTCCGATCGAAGCATCGGAGGCCATTGCCCTGAAGCATCCGCGCTACGAGGCCGAGGAAATTCCAGCCAGCGTCTTCAACGCGAAACCGGCCTGGCCGGAGGACAAGGTCGACACGATCAGCGTCAATCACCTGATCCTGGCCAAGAAGGAGCTTTCAGAAGCCAAGGCGGCGGCCTTCTACCGGCAGCTTTTCGCGGTCCGCGACACGATCACGCAAGGCCTCGCCGGTGCTTCGCACATCACGAAGCCCGATACCGAGAAGGAGACCGAGCCTTCCGTACATCGAGGCGCCGCGGCGGTGATCAACGGCACGGAGCGAACCTTTCTGGACAAGTACAGCGATTATTTCTGGTTCGCCTTGCTCGTACTTTCCGGCATCGGTTCGGCCGCCGAATGGCTGCGCCGCTATCTGAACCGGGATGAACTGGAGGACGACACCAGCGGCCGCAACCGCATTCTTGCGGTGGTTTCGGAGGTGCGCAATGCCGGCTCAGAACACGATCTGCTGACCTGGCAACGAGAGGTCGACGGGATCATCGTCGAGACACTCAAGGGCTATGACGATGGAGCCATCGAACCAGAGGACTTGGCGGCATTCGGCTTGGTCCTCGAACTCTTCAACCATGCCGTCGCCGAAAGGCGAGCGACGCAGCCGAGCGGCGCCCCCGATCAATCATGGACGCCAAGTCCAACCCTCGCCTCTCGGCGATAGGCTCGGCTCATGAGGAGGAGATTTCGTGCGTCGACACCAGTTCGAACGCACCTTGCCACCGGACTTTTTCGATGTTCTGGACGGAGGGCGCCGCGTGGCGAGCGCGTCGCAGCATCCGCAAACAGCCATCGGGCGCGACGGATCGACGGCAGTGCGATGCCGCCGCGCCGTTCAGTCGATGATGCCCGGCCCCTCGGTCATTGCGCGCGCAACGCCCTCCTTCATCTGCCTCACCACATCCGGCGCGTGCCCCTGCCAATGAACGACCTCGGCAATGACGCGCAGCGGCGCGCGGGATCGATGAGACCGCGTCGGATTCCCCGGGAACTTCTTGTCCGTCAGGTTCGGGTCGTCAACGAACGGACCTGTGGGCTCGACGACGTAGATCCGTCCCCGTCCGTCACCGGCAGCCAACTCGGCGCCCCAGATCGCCGCATCCAGCGTCGCCGTGAAGTAGACCCAGGACATCGGCTCCGCCTCGGTGAAGTTGGACGGATACCCGACAGCGATCAGATCGCCCGGCCGCAAATCAGCGCGCGTGCCGTGGAAGAACGATTGCGCAAACACGGTCGCAACAGATGACATCGGTGACCTCGGATGGGTTTCCAGCACTCGTCATCTGCCGCGGAGCGACGGTCGAATGCAAATGATCGTTTCGTCTGTTGAAGACATTGTCGGCGACCTATCGCCTCTCTCGTTCCGCAACCTAGCTGGTCCACCAGCGCCGCGTGGCCTGGCACGTCTCCAGCGCCCGCTGGTAGCCGGCGCGGACTCGCAGCCGGGTCATGTATGCTTGCTCCGCATCACCGAACACCACACCGACGTTCTTCCGCGCCATCTCGAGCGCGTAGCCCACCGAAATGTCCGCCGCGGTGAACGCATCGCCGGCCATGTATGGCCCGCGCTCCAGCCGTCGCGTCACCAGGCTCAATCGGGTCGTGAACACGTCCATCGCCTGCCGCGCGCTCCAGTTGTTGCGCTCGCTTTCAGGCGCAAGGTGCCGGGCTCCCGAAACGAAATAAAGCGAGGCTGCGAGGCCCGCCTCACCGAGGTGGAGAAACTGCTGATAGGCAGGAAAAGCAACATCATGTGCCGCGGGCGCCAGCGCTGTCGGCCCATACCGCCCCAAGATGTATTCCATGATCGCAACGGACTCGACCATCGTGACGTCGCCATCGCGGATCGCCGGAATGAATCCGGCGGGATTGATCGTCAGGAACTCGGCGTCGTTCTCGACCCCGGCCAGGAGATCCACATCCCGCAGCCGGTATGGGAGGTCCATCTCTTCCAGCAACCAGACGACCCGGAAGCCTCTGCCCTCTCCGAACACTGTGATCATCGCTCGCAACCTCCTCCGTTGTCCGCTCCCAGGACGGCCCTCCGTTCGTCAGCCCGACATGCGGCCGGAGATTTTCTCAGCGGCTCCTCGAACTCCGGCTTGGCGCAGCACATCGTGATCAGACTCGAAGATGAAAAGACGCACTAAAGATGTCGGCGGCTAGCCCATCCCAAACCGTCCAAACAGGTGGGAGCACAGCCCGCTTTCAGGTCTGAAGCAGAAGCAGGCGACCAAGGCCCTCAATGGCTGCATTTGGCCCGCAGCGGGCATCCTAAGCCTACGAAACGAGCTGGGATCAGCGGCTCGAAAGTGTTTGGATAGCCCGCCACGCTGCCTTTCGAACGTGACCGTCGACGTCCGAGGACAGCTGTGACAACACTGGTAGAATGTCAGGGACTGAAAACTTCTCGGCTAACTCGCAAGCCCATTGCCGGTGTCGGGCAAGCTCATCAACTTGGAATGCATCGAAAAGCGTTCGCCAATGGGCAGAGTGGGCTCGCTGCCGCAGGACCCAAGCAGCTTCGCGCCGAATTTCATTTTCCGAGGCGTCGTTGTAGATGCGAAACACCGTCGGAAAATCTGCATCGACCCAGATTTTACCCAGCGTGCGAATAGCGGTTTGCCGTGTCGCTTTGGATGGATTTGCCAGTAGAGCTACCACAAGCTCGTGCGCCTCTTGCAACTCCCATTGTGCGACGACTTCACACGCTGTGCGCACAACGTATTCTGATGGATCACGGAGAGCCCTCAAAATGATAGAGCGCAACTCGCGCCCATGTGGGTGACGTCCGATTGCATCAATAGCCGCCCGTCGTTCAAATTGATCTTCGAGTCCGGCTGCGTTGGCCAGTGCCTTTAGTGCCGCCGCACCTTCTTGCAAGGCGAGTTTGCGTATGACTTGGTGGGTAGTCGGCGGGTGCGCGCCGGAGGGCGAATTGCAGGACACGACAGCGTTCCAATGTAGGATTGTTCTACTGTTGCACCAAGCGGGGCAGTTCTGCAATTGGCCCAACGCGGACTTTTCAGCCGACGCCGGCGACGTCGGCTCGCAGACATTAACTGGAAAAGGCCGGTGAAGGGACCAAGGAATCAAGCTCAGCTCGCGGGAACGACCGCGCGGTCCGTCAGCCAACCCAAGCCCTCTCCCGTCGTCGTCCGCGGCTTGTACTCGCAGCCGATCCAGCCGGGGTAGCCGATCGCGTCGAGATGGCGGAACAGGAAGGCGTAGTTGATCTCGCCGGTGCCGGGCTCGTGGCGGCCCGGATTGTCGGCGAGCTGGATGTGGGCGATGCGGGCGAGATGCTTCTGCATCGTGCGGGCGAGATCGCCCTCCATGATCTGCATGTGGTAGATGTCGTACTGGACGAACAGATTGTCGGACTCGACCTCCGAGATCAGCTGAAGCGCTTGTGCCGTGCGGTTGAGGACAAAGCCGGGAATGTCGAGCGTGTTGATCGGCTCGATCAGCAGCTTGATCCCCTGCGCTTTCAGCGCGGTCGCGGCGAAGCGCAGGTTGCGGACCAGCACCTGGTTGAGCTCGCGCGGATCGGCATCGTCGGGCGCAATGCCGACGAGGCAGTTGAGCTGGCGGCAATCCAGCGCCTTCGCATACTCGATGGCGCGGCGAACGCCGTCGCGGAATTCGTCGACACGATCCGGCAGGATCGCGATGCCGCGCTCGCCCGCGGCCCAATTGCCGGCGGGCAGATTGTGCAGCACCTGCGTCAGCCCGTGACGCGCGAGCTGCTCGCGCAGCTCGGCCTTGTCGAAATCATACGGGAACAGGTATTCGACGCCGCGGAAGCCGGCCGCCTTGGCGGCGGCGAAGCGGTCGAGGAACGGCAGCTCGTTGAACAGCATCGTGAGGTTGGCGGCAAAACGCGGCATGTCATGGGTCCTCGACTGAGTGCGATGGCTGCGGTCAAGCCGGCTGCAAGGTGCGCGCCGGCTCGGCCGGCGTCTCGTCGACCGGCAGATCGAGCACCTCCTCGAACTCCACGACGTTGTCGATCTCGGTACCCATCGCGATGTTGGTGACGCGTTCGAGCACGAACTCGACCACGACAGGCACCTGGTATTCCGCCATCCATTCGCGCGCGGTCGCGAACGCAGCCTGCGCCTGGCGCGGGTCGGTGACGCGGATCGCCTTGCAGCCGAGGCCCTGCGCGACCGCGACGTGGTCGACGCCATAGCCGCCGACCTCCGGCGCGTTGATGTTCTCGAACGAGAGCTGCACCTGATAGTCCATCGAGAAGCCGCGTTGCGCCTGACGTATGAGGCCGAGATAGGCATTGTTCACGACGACGTGGATGTAAGGCAGGTTGAACTGCGCGCCGACCGCGAGCTCCTCGATCAGGAACTGGAAGTCGTAGTCGCCGGAGAGCGCGACGATCTCGCGCCTGGGATCGGCGGCGCGGACGCCGAGCGCGGCCGGCAGGGTCCAGCCGAGCGGCCCCGCCTGCCCCGCATTGATCCAGTGGCGCGGATGGTTGACGCTGAGGAACTGGGCGCCGCCGATCTGCGACAGGCCGATGACGCTGACATAGCAGGTGTCGCGGCCGAACGCCTTGTTCATCTCATGATAGACGCGCTGCGGCTTGATCGGCACCTGGTCGAAATCGCTGCGCCGGAGCATCGTGCGCTTGCGATCCTGGCACGCCGCCGGCCACGCCTGCCGCTCGCGCAATCTGCCCGCCTTGCGCCACTCGCGCGCGACGGTGATGAACAGCTCGAGCGCCGCCTTGGCGTCCGAGACGATGCCGAGATCGGGATTGAACACGCGGCCGATCTGGGTCGGCTCAATGTCGACATGCACGAAGCTGCGACCCTTGGTGTAGGTCTCGATCGATCCGGTGTGGCGGTTGGCCCAGCGGTTGCCGATGCCGAGCACGAAATCGGACTCCAGGAAATTGGCGTTGCCATAGCGATGGCTGGTCTGCAGGCCGACCATGCCGGCCATCAGCACATGATCGTCGGGAATGGCGCCCCAGCCCATCAGGGTCGGCACGACAGGAACGTTCACGGTTTCGGCGAACGTCACGAGGAGTTCGCTGGCATCGGCGTTGATGATGCCGCCGCCGGCGACGATCAGCGGCCGCTCCGCGGCATTGAGCATCTCCAGCGCCTTCTCGATCTGCTTGCGGCTCGCCGCGGGCTTGTAGACCGGCAGCGGCGTGTAGGTCTCGTCGTCGAACTCGATCTCGGCGAGCTGCACGTCGAGCGGCAGGTCGATCAGCACCGGGCCCGGACGGCCGGAGCGCATGATGTGGAACGCCTGGCTGAACACCCGCGGGACGAGGCCGGGCTCGCGCACCGTCACCGCCCACTTGGTCACGGGCTTGGCGATCTGCTCGATGTCGACGGCCTGGAAATCCTCCTTGTGGAGCCGCGCGCGCGGCGCCTGGCCGGTAATGCAGAGGATCGGAATGGAGTCTGCGATCGCCGAATAGAGCCCGGTGATCATGTCGGTGCCGGCCGGGCCCGAGGTGCCGATGCACACGCCGATGTTGCCGGCCTTGGCGCGGGTGTAGCCCTCGGCCATGTGCGAGGCGCCCTCGACGTGGCGGGCGAGAATGTGCCGGATCGAGCCGCGCCGTTGCAGCGCGGAATACAGAGGATTGATCGCGGCGCCGGGAACGCCGAAGGCGCAGGTGACGCCTTCCTTCTCCAAGATTCGCACCGCAGCATCGATCGCCCGCATCTTCGCCATCTCGCGCTTCCTCTTTTGGTTGATGCGCGAGGATCGCTGCTAACGGCTGCGATCTCAATTCAGTCGTCGATTTTTCCCACGATGCGGCACGCTCGGCAAAACACGGGTGGCCTCAGTTAGTTAGGACGACAAACAGCTGACATGTCCTAACAGCATGACGGTTCGATGGTGCTATTCGAACAGCGGCGCAAGCTCCATCTGCGGCACCAGCACGAGGCCCTTGTCCGTGATACGAATTTCCGGAATGACCGATAGAGGAATCAAATTGAAGCCCATGTAGGGAATGGTGCAGCCGGCTTCCGCCCATTCCTTCTTGAGCAGCTTCACCTCCTCGGCGACCTCGGTGACGCGCTTGTCCGACAACAGGCCGGCGATCGGCAATGGAACCATCGCCTGCACCTTGCCGTCGGCCACGACACAGACGCCGCCCTGCTGCGCGCCGATCGCGGCGACGGCGGCCTGCATGTCGGCCTCGTTGGTGCCGGCGACGATGATGTTGTGGCTGTCATGGCCGACGCTGGAGGCGACGGCGCCGCGCTTGAGGCCGAAGTCCTTCAAGAGCCCGTGCGCGACATTGCCGGCCGACTTGCCGTGGCGCTCGATCACGGCGACGAAGCAGAGACCGTAGCGCGCAAACAGCGTCTCCCAATCGTTGGCCGGCTCGATCGCGACCTTGTCGTGGATCAGCGTGATGCCGGGCAGCGCCGTCTTGATCGCATTGACGGTGCAGGCCTTGGTGGGCAGCTCCGGCGTCAGCGTCATCTGTCTTGGCAGCTTCACCGTGGCATAGGCGGCCTTCGGGTACTGATAGCGCTGCGACAGCGCCTGATCGAGACGCGGCGTGATCTTGCCTTTGTCCACCACCAGCTCGCCGCCATACCAGGTCGATTGCGGCTTCAGGCCGTCGTCGAGCAGCACCAGATCGGCGCGGCGGCCACCGCCGAGACCGCCGATCTCGCCATCCATCGCAAAGCGCGTCGCGCCGTGCAGCGAGCCCATCGACCACGCCTGCTCCGGCGACATCCCCGCCTTCACCGCCTCGCGCACCACCCAGTCGAGGCCGAACAGCATGAGATCATCGGCATCGCGATCGTCGGTGCACACGGCGGTGCGCTTGTGCGAGGCGCCGAGCTCGGTGACGGTGCGGATCGCCTGCGGCAGGCTGTGCCACGGCGTCGTCGGCGGACCACCGCGCAGAAAGATCCAGACGCCGGCATCGAGCAGGTCGTCGGCGATGTCGCGGTCGATCGCCTCGTGCGTGTCGGTGACGCCGCTCGCGGCATAGGCCGCGACGAACTCGCGGCCATAGACATGCCCGGACACCGGCCGTCCGCGCTGCAAAGCCGCCGCAAGGATGGCATGGCTGCGCTCGTCGCCCATGCAGACCGGCACGAAATCCATCTTCTCGCCGAGCGCGACCGCCTCCGGCCAGCGATCGAACAGGCCGGCGATCTTGTCCGGCGTGAGATCCCCGCCCGCCGTCTCCAGCGCGGCCGAAGTCGCCGGCACGGTCGAGGGCACGGTGAGGAAGATCGACAGCGGCGCCTGTCGCGCATCCTCCAGCATCGCCTCGACGCCGGCGACGTCCATGACGTTGCCGATCTCGTGGCTGTCGCAGAAGATCGTCGTGGTGCCGTTGAGCAGCGCGGCCTCCGCATAGGCGCAGGCCGTCACCATCGAGGATTCGATGTGGATGTGCGGATCGACGAGGCCGGGCGCGATGATGCCGCCGGCCGCGTCATGGATCGCGAAACCGCTCGGTATCGCCTTGTGCGCCCCGGCCGGCTTCACCGCCGCGACGCGTCCGCCAGTGATCCACAGCTCGCGGTTCGGGAGAATGCGCTCCGAATAGGTCGACAGCACGCGGGCGCCGGTGATGACGAGATCGGGTGCGGCGCGACCCGATGCGACGTCGGCGAGCCGCCGCGTCATGGTGTGCAGGGGGCCGACCGAGAAGCGCGTGAGTTTGGTCATGCGGTGAACTCGCTGAACGTGCTGGCCTATTGCGGCAGGATCGTTGCGCGACGTCGCGGCCCCCGCAAGCCCAAATAGGCTAGCGACCTGCTCACGTCTTGAGCATACGCGGGGGAACGACCGTGCCGATCGGGTTCGAGGGCAACAAGTCGGCGGGTAAGCGCCTCACGCAATCAACTCACGCCTATAAAGAGGAATCTAGTCGATGAAGGAAGTTGTAACTGCGGGACAAGCTAGCATCATAGTGGTTGGTCGCAGATTTTAGCTTATCCTGTTGACCCCGGCCTATGACTTCCGAAGTTTGACACTAGATTTCGGATTTTCGGTTGACATTTCGTTCCTGTTATGTTCAAATGATCGTCCATTTCGGCAAGTCGTTTGAGCAAATGGTGAAAAAGTTTGCACTCCCCCTTAGATTGTGTTGCAAGGAAGCATTAGGCTCTCAACCTCTTCCCGTTCTGCAATTGCAGCCAAAAGTGTAGATAGATTTCTCCTGTCGGATAGAAAATGGGGGTGACCTCTAAGGTCCCCCCACTCGACCGAGCTATTTATCTCGTGGTCCCCGCTATATTCGGCGTAGTTCCGAACGCCAAAGCTAGTCAGGCTGCGCCACGCCCCGGAGCGCCGCCGTCAGCTCCCCTGCGATATCCCGCACCATTCCCCCGACCACCGGCACCCGATCCTCGGTCAGCCGGCTCGCCAGGCCCGACACCGAGATCGCCGCCACCGGCTCGCGGCAGGAATCGTGGACGACGGCGGCGATGCAGCGCAGGCCGAGCCTCGCCTCCTCGTCGTCGACGGCGTAGCCCTGGCGGCGGATGGTTTCGAGCTCGCGAAACAGGTCGCTGGCGCGGATGATCGATTTCTCGGTCAGGCGCGGCATGCCCTGGCGGTGGATGATGGCGTTGACGTCGTCGTCGGAATAGGTCGCGAGCACCGCCTTGCCCATGCCGGAGGCGACCATCGGAAGGCGGCCGCCGACCTTGGTCAACGAGCGCATGATCTCGCGGCTCTCGAGCCGCAGCAGCACCATCAGCGATTCATCGTCGACGACGGCGAGATTGGCGGTCTCGCGCGACTGGTCGCGCAGCCTTCGCAGATAGGGAATGGCGAGCGCGACGAAATTGCGCCGGCGGGTGAAGGTGGCGCCGACCGCAAAGCTCTGCGCGCCGACGTGCCATTTCGATTCCATGCGGTCGAACTGGACGAAGCGGCGCTTCTCGAGCGTGGTCAGCAGCCGATGCACGGTGGAGGTGGAGAGCCCGGCACGGACGGCGAGATCGCTCAGGCGATAGCCCTCGTCGTCCTCGGCGAGAATTTCCAGGATCTGCAGCGCGCGGCCGACGGATTGCACGCCGCCGTCGCGGGGCTCGGCCGCGGCATCCGGGCGTGGCTCGATCGTCTTGCGACGGATCACGTGGCGCCTCTCTGCGCCACCCTCTGAAGGCGGCGCCGTTCTCGGACGGACGGATCTTGCTACGTCACGCTATCAAAGAAAGTGCCGCCCCGGCGGGACGCCGGAGCGGCATTCGCATCGATTTGACTTAGAGCAGGCCCGCGCCGCGCGCCCACTTGTACTTGGCGCCGAGCACCTCGACCGGCAGTTCGGTCGAGTACGCATAGGCCGGGATGCCGTTCTGGTAGAGATATTCAGCGGCCTCCTCGACCTCGACGTCGCCGGCGAGCGAGGCGACGATCGGCTTGACGAAGCCCTTGGCCTCCATCTCCTTCTTCACCTCGACCATGTTGCGGGCGAACACCATCGGCGGGGTCACGATCGTGTGCCAGTAGCCGAGGATCAGCGCGTGGATACGCTCGTCCGACAGGCCGAGCTTGACCGTGTTCACATAGGTGATCGGCGGCTCGCCGCCGGTGATGTCGACCGGGTTGCCGGCGGCACCGAACGGCGGGATGAACTTGCGGAAGGCGGCATCGAGATCCGGCGGCATCGTCATCAGCGATAGGCCGTTGTCGACGACGGCATCGGACAGCAGCACGCCCGAGCCGCCGGCGCCGGTGATGATGAGGACGTTCTCACCCTTGGGCGTCGGCAGCACCGGCACGCCACGGGCAAACTCGAGCAGCTGGCGCAGCGAGCGGGCGCGGATGACGCCGGACTGCTTCAGCACGTCCTCATAGATCTTGTCGTTGCCGGCGAGCGCGCCGGTGTGCGACGAGGCGGCCTTGGCGCCGGCCGAGGTGCGGCCGGCCTTGAGCACGATGACCGGCTTCTTCTTGGAGACGCGCTTGGCGGCTTCCGCAAAGGCGCGGCCGTCCTTGAGGTCCTCGCAGTGCTGCGCGATCAGGTTGGTGTTGGGGTCCTGCTCGAAGAAGGCGAGCAGATCGTCCTCGTCGATATCGGACTTGTTGCCGAGGCCGACGATGGCAGACACACCCATTTTCGCCGAGCGCGAAAAACCGATGATCGCCATGCCGATGCCGCCCGACTGCGACGACAGCGCCGCGTGGCCCTTGACGTCGTAGGCGGTGCAGAAGGTCGCGCAGAGATTGGCCGGCGTGTAGTAGAAGCCGTAGATGTTCGGCCCCATCAGGCGGACATTGTACTTCTTGCCGATCTCGACGATCTCGGCCTGCAGCTCGGGCTCATTGGCCTCGGCAAAGCCCGACGGAATCAGCACCGCGCCGGGGATCTGCTTCTCGCCGCATTCGGTCAGCGCGCCGGCGACGAACTTGGCGGGGATCGCGAACACCGCGGTGTCGATCACGCCGGGCACGTCCATGACGCTCTTGTAGGCCTTGTAGCCGAGGATCTCGGAGGCCTTCGGGTGGATCGGGTAGATCTGGCCCTTGTAGCCGCCGTTGATCAGGTTCTTCATCACGGAGTTGCCGATCTTGCCGTCCTCGGCGGAGGCGCCGATCACGGCGACCGCCTGGGGCTTCATGATGCGGTTCATCGCGGTGACGATTTCCTCGTTCGAGCGCGGCGCCGGACGGGGCTTGTAGTCGAAATCGACGACGATGCGGACGTCGGCCGCAATCGCGCCGGTCTTGGTCGCGAACACCGGATTGAGGTCGAGCTCGACGATTTCAGGGAAATCGCTGACCAGCTTCGACACCTTGACGATGACGTCCGCCAGCGCCTCGCGGCTCACGGCATCGCCGCCGCGCACGCCCTTCAACATTTCGTGGGCCTGGATGCCGTCGAGCATCGACAGGGCATCGTCCTTGGTCGCGGGGGCGAGGCGGAATGTCACATCCTTCAGCACCTCGACCAGCACGCCGCCGAGGCCGAAGGCCACCAGCTTGCCGAACGAACCGTCGGTGATCGAACCGACGATCACCTCGGTACCGCCGGTCAGCATCTGCTGCACCTGGATGCCTTCGATCTTGGCGTCGGCCTTGTACTTCTTCGCATTCGCGAGAATGGTCTCATACGCTGTCTTCGCATCGTCGGCAGTCTTGACGCCGACAATGACGCCGCCGGCTTCCGTCTTATGCAGAATGTCCGGCGAGACGATCTTCATCACGACCGGAAAACCCATGTCGCCCGCGAGCTTGGCCGCTTCGGCCGCGGACTTCGCCAGGCCCTCCTTCGGCACCGGAATGCCGTAGGCGTCGCACACGATCTTGCCTTCGGGCGCGGTGAGGCTGGTGCGTTTATCCGCCTTCACACGATCGAGAACGTCTCGGATCGTGGCCTTGGCATTCGGGATGGCGTCAGACATCGGGGCTTCCTCCTGGAGATTGCTGGTCGTTTATGGCATTTGGTATGCCAGACGCAAACTTTGTCAAGCGCAACGAAGATGTGGACACGCTGAAAAAGCTCGCAGCTTGACATCCTGGCATCTGGTATGCCAAAAAACTTGAACGCAAAATGCTGTAAACAAGCATCTCCCAAGGAGAGGAGACGGTCTTGTCTACAGAAAAAACGAACAAGGCATTGCCCATCATGGCCGAGGCCGACATCGCGATCGCTCGCATCGCCCCGGAGACGAGCTTCAAGAATAAGGCCTATGAGGCCTTGAAAGAAGCCATTCTGAAGATGGACATCTACGCCTCGCCCGAGCCTGTCATGCTCGACGAGCGCGCTCTCTCCGAGCGCCTCGGTGTCAGCCGCACGCCCATTCGCGAAGCGATCGCGATGCTGGAGCAGGACGGCTTCGTGAAGACCGTGCCGCGCCGTGGCATCGTCGTGGTGCGCCGGACCAAGAGCGAGATCGTCGACATGATCCGCGCCTGGGCGGCGCTTGAGAGCATGGCGGCGCGGCTGATCACGACGATCGCGCGCAAGAAGGACATCTCGGCGCTGCGCGACTACTTCAAGGACTTCGGCAAGGACCGCCCGCCGCAGGAGCACGTCGAGGAATATTCCAAGGCGAACATCGCGTTTCATCAGGCGCTGATCTCGCTGTCGGAATCGCCCGTGTTGGTCGACATGACCAACGACATCCTGCTGCACGTGCGCGGCTATCGCCAGCTCACGATCGGGCGCACCGATCGTATCGCGGCCTCCCTGCCCGAGCATCTCGCGATCATCGAGGCGCTGGAGGAACGCAACACCGAGCTCGCCGAAAAGCGCGCCCGTGATCACACGCTGGGCCTCGCGACCTATGTCGAGACGCACGGCCAGGAACTATTCAGCTGACAGGTTCAAACAGAAGAAGACGCCGCAAAGCGCCTTCGTAGACGACCAGGGAGAGAGGCGCATGGCGCAGACTGCTGTTAAGACCGAGGCACCGGACACGCACGAGGAGCTCACGGACGGTTTTCATCTCGTCATCGACGCGATGAAGCTGAACGGGATCGACACGATCTACAACGTGCCGGGCATTCCGATCACCGATCTCGGTCGCATGGCGCAGGCTGAAGGCATCCGCGTGCTCTCCTTCCGTCACGAGCAGAACGCCGGCTACGCCGCCGCGATCGCCGGCTTCCTCACCAAGAAGCCGGGCGTCTGCCTCACCGTCTCCGCTCCCGGCTTTCTCAACGGACTCACTGCGCTCGCGCATGCGACGACGAACTGCTTCCCGATGATCCTGGTCTCGGGCTCCTCGGAGCGCGAGATCGTCGACCTGCAGCAGGGCGACTATGAAGAGATGGATCAGCTCGCGATCGCCAAGCCGCTGTGCAAGGCGGCGTTCCGCGTGCTGCACGCGCAGGACATCGGCATCGGCTTCGCCCGCGCGATCCGCGCCGCCGTCTCGGGCCGTCCGGGCGGCGTCTATCTCGACCTGCCGGCAAAGCTGTTCGGCCAGGTGATGAACGCGCAAGCCGGCGCGGCCTCGCTGGTCAAGGTGATCGATCCGGCCCCGGCGCAGATCCCCTCCTCCGACTCGGTCAAGCGCGCGCTCGATCTGTTGAAGAACGCGAAACGTCCGCTGATCATCCTCGGCAAGGGCGCTGCCTACGCGCAGGCCGACGAGGCGATCAAGACCTTCGTCGAGAAGAGCGGCGTGCCGTTCCTGCCGATGAGCATGGCCAAGGGCCTCCTGCCCGACCTGCATCCGCAGTGCGCCGGCGCGGCGCGCTCGACCGTGCTGAAGGACTCCGACGTCGTCATGCTGATCGGCGCCCGCCTCAACTGGCTGTTGTCGCACGGCAAGGGCAAGAGCTGGGGCGAACAGCCGAAGAAGTTCATCCAGGTCGACATCGAGCCGAAGGAGATGGACTCCAACGTCGAGATCGCGGCCCCCGTGGTCGGCGACATCGGCTCGGTCGTCACGGCTTTCAGCGAGGCGATGGGCAGCAACTGGCCCAAGGCTTCGGTCGAGTGGCTGAGCGCGGTGCAGAAGAAGCGCGAGGACAACGTCGCCAAGATGGCGCCGCGGCTGATGAACAACAACTCGCCGATGGACTATCACGGCGCGCTCGGCGTGCTCCGCACCATCATCAAGGAGCGTCCCGACGCGATCCTGGTCAACGAGGGCGCCAACACGCTCGACCTCGCCCGCGGCGTCATCGACATGTACCAGCCGCGCAAGCGCCTCGACGTCGGCACCTGGGGCGTGATGGGCATCGGCATGGGCTCGGCCATCGCCGCCGCCGTCGAGACCGGTAAGCCGGTGCTGGCGATCGAGGGCGATAGCGCCTTCGGCTTCTCCGGCATGGAGGTCGAGACGATCTGTCGCTACAATCTTCCGATTTGCGTCGTTATCTTCAACAACGACGGCATCTATCGCGGCACCGACCAGAACTCGGCGGGCGACGACCCGGCGACCACCGTGTTCGTCAAGGGCGCGCGCTATGACAAGATGATGGAGGCCTTCGGCGGCGTTGGCGTCAACGCGACCTCGCCAGACGAGCTGAAGCGCGCCGTCAACGAAGCGATGGATTCCGGCAAGCCGACCTTGATCAACGCCGTGATCGATCCTGCTGCCGGATCCGAGAGCGGCCGTATCGGCAACCTCAATCCGCAGAGCGTGCTGACGAAGAAGAAGTAAAGGCCACCCGCAAGGACATCAGATGCCCGCTGTCGCGGGATGACCAATCGTTACGGAGAGCAAGACATGACCAAGGCGCTCGAGGGCGTTCGCATTCTCGATTTCACCCACGTCCAGTCCGGACCGACCTGCACGCAGCTGCTGGCCTGGTTCGGGGCCGACGTGATCAAGGTCGAGCGGCCGGGCGTGGGTGACATCACCCGCGGCCAGCTTCAGGACATTCCCAACGTGGACAGCCTCTATTTCACGATGCTGAACCACAACAAGCGGTCGATCACGCTCGACACCAAGAACCCCAAGGGCAAGGAGGTTCTGACCGAGCTGATCAAGAAGTGCGACGTGCTGGTCGAGAATTTCGGCCCCGGCGTGCTCGATCGCATGGGCTTCCCCTGGGAGAAGATCCAGGCGATCAACCCGAAGATGATCGTCGCCTCGATCAAGGGTTTCGGCCCCGGCCCCTACGAGGACTGCAAGGTCTATGAGAACGTCGCGCAGTGCACCGGCGGCGCCGCCTCGACCACCGGCTTCCGTGACGGCCTGCCGCTCGTGACCGGCGCGCAGATCGGCGATTCCGGCACCGGCCTGCACCTCGCCCTCGGCATCGTCACCGCGCTCTATCAGCGCACCCACACCGGCCGTGGCCAGCGCGTCACCGCCGCGATGCAGGACGGCGTCTTGAACCTCTGCCGCGTCAAGCTGCGCGACCAGCAGCGCCTCGAGCACGGCCCGCTGAAGGAATACAGCCAGTTCGGCGAGGGCGTGCCGTTCGGCGACGCCGTGCCGCGCGCCGGCAATGATTCCGGCGGCGGCCAGCCCGGCCGCATCCTGAAGTGCAAGGGCTGGGAAACCGACCCGAACGCCTACATCTACTTCATCACCCAGGCCCCGGTCTGGGAGAAGATCTGCGACGTGATCGGCGAGCCGACCTGGAAGACCGACCCGAACTACGCCAAGCCCGCTGCCCGCCTGCCGCGCCTGAACGAGATCTTCGGCCGCATCGAGCAGTGGACCATGACCAAGACCAAGTTCGAGGCCATGGACATCTTGAACGAGTTCGACATCCCCTGCGGCCCGATCCTGTCGATGAAGGAGATCGCCGAGGACGAGTCGCTGCGCAAGACCGGCACCCTGGTCGAGGTCGACCACCCGACCCGCGGCAAGTATCTCTCGGTCGGCAACCCGATCAAGCTGTCGGACAGCCCGGCCGACGTCACGCGCTCGCCGCTACTCGGCGAGCACACCGACGAGATCCTGCGCCAGGTGCTGGGCTTCAGCGACCACCAGGTCGCCGAGATCCACGACTCCGGCGCGCTCGATCCGCCGCGCAAGGAAGCGGCGGAGTAAGGCGGCGGTTAGCGCCAGAGAAGACAGGTGCGGCGCGATTGCCGTCGCACATGCCTCCCATCGACATCAAGCCGCCGGCATCCTCCGGCGGCTTTCGATTGTCGCATTCGGCGAGTGAACCTCTCCACCCCACGGTAACCTTGGTCTCGGCCTCCGGCGATGATCGCGCCCAGATCGAGAATGTCTGCTAGCCAGAACGCCGCGGACGTGGCGCAGTCGTCGGCGGCTCGACTGCTTTTGACCCTGGCTGTGTGAAAACGCTGCGCGGCTGTTATGATTCTCCAGTGATTCTTTTGGGGGAATCGATGAGGCGCT
>NZ_JAUHIR010000026.1:0-65969 GCF_032381375.1 Bradyrhizobium sp. SZCCHNR1017
ATCGCCAGCTGACAGGCCCGGCTCCAGCCGGCGAACGCGGTGGGCCGCCAGCTACACCACGCTTGGGGACACGATCCGCCGCGAGACTGCAAAGCCATGTCCATCGCTGTTTGAACCGTGAAACCGCCTCACCCGCCGTCGTCGTCCCGGACAAGCCGTGACGCGCGCCAGCGCGGCATGGCGCCGATCCAGGACCCATACGCGGCGGCGACGCGAGATGCGAAAAGCCAATCGCCGGCGCGTTTCGAACCGCTCCCTGGGGGTATGGATCCCGGTTCAAGGGCCGGGACGACAGCCGAGTTTGTTGCCGCAATCAAAACCATTTCCCGGCACATGCATGAGACAACCGAACAAGGAATTGAGACGGCTCGGCAGCCATGCACCTGATCGTGATGATCCCGCTTTGGACAACCGCTCCTCTGCGATTGCAACTGCGCCGTTTGCTGTTATGGAAACGCGGCTTCAACGGGGGGTAAGATGATTTGGAAATTGCGTTTGGCTGGTCTTGCGCTGGCGACCGTCGTGATGGCGCAGCCCGCTTTGGCCGCCGATGATCCGACCGGCACCTGGCTGACCCAGGCGGGCGACGCCAGGATCAAGGTCGCCAAATGCGGCGCCAATCTCTGCGGCACCGTCGTGTGGCTGAAGGAGCCGATGGACACCGACACCGGCAAGCCGGCCGTCGACAACAAGAATCCCAATCGCGCGCTGGCCAACCGCCCGATCATCGGCCTGCAATTGTTCGAAGGCGTTCACTCGGAGGGGCCGAACAAATGGTCCGGCAAGATCTACAACGCCGATGACGGCCAGAGCTACACCAGCCACATCTCCGTCTCCGGCCCGGATACGCTGAAGGTGGAAGGCTGCGTCGGATCGCTGTGCGGCGGCGAGACCTGGACCCGCGCGCGCTGATCACTCTCAGGCGACCGCGGCCTTCAGCGCGGTCGCAGCCGATGCATAGCCGCCTCGCGCGCCGTCGATGAAGTGGACGTGATCCGGCCGGATCGCGGACGGCGTGAAGCAGGTCATCATCGCGGCATCTTGCCGATGCAGCCCGTAGCGGACGATGGCACGCGAAGCCGCCGCGCCGAGCCGGCGCTCCAGCTCCTGCGCGAGCTCGTCGGTGCAGTCGAGGATCATGCGCAACGCATCGTCATATTTGCGGAAGTCGGAATTCTCGACCACCTGCTGCTTGTAGAGATCCGGCACGAAGCCGCCGATGCTGATGTTGAACCGCATCACGGCATAGACGAACAGCGTACGTCCGAGCACGCGGGCCCAGCGCGACAACAGCGGTCCGCGCGCGGCGCGGACCTCGTAGCCAAATCCCTGCGGCGGCCATCGCAACGCCGGCGCGCCGGCCGGCACCGGCCGCCCGGCATCGGGGCTGCGCTCGGTGAGGGTGATGATCTCCTCGATCACCTTGCGATAGGCCTGCGCATCCGCGCCGGGAGCCGGCAGCACCAGCACCGACAGGATGACCCCGCGCGCCGCCGGAATCTCCTCGAAGCGGCACGAGAGTCCGGACAGATCGGGCTGCGCACCGGACGGCGCCGGGGGAATCGCGAACTCGCCCCGCTTCATCGCGGCCTCGGCCCAGCCCACTCCGCCGCCCGCGAACATCGCATAGGACAGATTGGCCGACGGACCGTAGCGCGCCACGCGGACATCGAGCCCCTGCGCGCGGATCGCCGTCACGGGCACCAGCGCGACGCGCATCGCGAGAGCGAGATCCTCCCTGACCCAGGTCGCGGTGGCGGCAAGGGCTTCGCGCGCGGCCGCTTCGTCATCCGGGCTGACGGCGAAGCTGGCGCCGTCACCGCCGAACACGAACGGGAATTCGCGCCCCTCCAAGGCATTGGTGACCGCGGCGATGACCGCCGCCCCGGCCATGTTGACCGCCTTGTAGCGCCTGTCGGCGATCGCCTTGGTCGACTCGACGATGTCGGCCGTGCCGATCAGCCAGTCGTCCGGCACCGGCTGGTAGAGCTGCGGCTCCATCAGGCGCGCGAAGCCGCGAAACACCGGGATCGAGGCATAGTAGTCCGCAGCACTGGTCTTCGACATCGAGAGGCATCCATCCGGGGTGCGCGTCCAATGAGGAGCTACGTTCCTTCCTGTCAAGCGGGTTCAGGCAGCGATATTCGGCAACGGACGTGTCGCCAGGCTTGCGCCGCGTTATCGTTCTGTCGGGCTCGACGTGCTAGCCTTTCACCATCATGGCCGACTCCTCCCCCGTTCCACAACTCGCCGCCCGCGCGCTCCAGATCGCGGACCGCATCAATACCGCCGGCTTCGAAGGCCAGGTGCTGTCGGCGACGCCGCTTGCGGTCCGCATCGGCGAGACGGGAGTCGCCGTGGTCTTCCGCTACGGCGTCGTCGTCTTCATCGGCCTGTCGGTGGCCGAGGAGATCAACTTCCTCGACCGGCTGAGCGCGCGGCTGTTCGGCCCGATCGCGCCCCACGAGGAAGAGACGGCCAAGGTCCAGGTCGCGCGCGAATCCGACGAGCCGATCCCGGTCGGCGGCCCGGTCCTGGTCAAGGAATTGTCGCTGGAGCGACTGCTCATCGTCGCCGATGCGCTGGCGAAGAGCGTCGTGCTCGGCCGCAGCGAGCGCGAGATCGCCAACGTGTTCGACACCATCGAGCCGTTCGCGCGCGAGCTGGCGATGCTGGGACGAACATCGAAGAGCCGGGTGGCGATGCTCAAGCTGCTCGGCGAGGCGCTGCTGGTGCAGCACCGCGTCTCCGGCCGCGTGGCCGTCGGCGAAAAGCCGGACGTGTTGTGGGACCGGCCAGATCTGGAGCGGCTCTATGCGCGGCTCGAGGACGAGTATGAGCTGAAAGAGCGCGAGGACACCCTCAACCGCAAGCTCGCGGTGATCGCCGAGACGGCGACCACGCTCGCCGACATCATCGACACCAAGCGCTCGCTGCGGCTCGAGGTCATCGTCGTCATCCTGATCGCCTGCGAGATCGTGCTCGGCTTCTATGAGATCTTCGCCCGCGGCGGGCACTGACGATGGAGCTGCCGCACGCCTGACGACTGACGGCGCTGCATTCAGCGATGGTTCAGGCGCGACATGGAACTTTCGCATGGGCGCGATGAGCGATGCAGGGGATATCGAACCATGACGTGGGTGGGGAGCTTGCCACGGCCGCCGGCGGCCGGCAGCCACGAGGTGTGGCGAGCGCCCCGCCGCCGGTGCGGCGATGCTGGTCCGGCAATGCCGTCACACCAGCGCCCTGACGTTCCAGGTCGCATGACGGACCCCGGCGAGCTTCGCCAGCTCGGACACGACGCGGTCGAGATCGACCGTATCGACCGCGAGCGGCACCAGCGTCGCGACGATCTCGACGATGTCCTCGGAGCGATAGACGACCTCGGTCTCCCGCACCGGGTATTTGGCCGCCTCCAGCCGCTCGTCGAGCGCCTCGCGCAGCTCGGCGGCGCGCAGCCCGTCGGTGGTCAGGACGATCTCGTAGTGCGCCTCCGACGTCTGCGCATTGAGCGGGATGCGATCGATCGCGTTGACCAGCGGCCGCAGCAGCGTGTTGCCGGCCAGCACGAACACGGTCAGCGCCACCGATTGCGCGATCAGGTCGGCGCCGGCGCAGGCGCCGACCGCGGCGGACGCCCACAGCGTCGCCGCGGTGTTGAGCCCGCGGACGTTCATGCCCTCCTTCATGATCGTGCCGGCGCCGAGGAAGCCGATGCCCGACACCACATAGGCGATGATCCGCACCGCGCCGTCGGCGCCGGTCAGGCGGTTGCCGAGATCGACGAAGGCGGCCGCGCCGACGGCGACCAGCACGTTGGTGCGCAGGCCGGCGCTGCGCTGCCGGTATTGCCGCTCGGCGCCGATCAGCGTGGCCAGCACGAAAGCTGCGAACAGGCTGACGAGCGTATCGAGGAAATCATAGACTTGGAAAGTGTGGAGGAATCGCATGGGCTTGCTGACTGTCTGCAGTATTAAGCTCCGTGGCCTGCCTGGCAGCAGCGACACGCATGGCATCCGGCGGCGGAACCGCCGCGAGAGGCTGCTTTCTTAGGACGTCCTTGATCGAAATCAAATCCCAGTCCCTCCCGCATACTTTAGGCTGATATGATCAACAGGCAGATGACGTCCGGCAAACACATGACGCCATTCTCCGACGTCCGCAGGGATCACAGCCCGGCCGTCCGGCTGGGACATGATGCGGTGAGTGCGGTGAAGCTGTCCCAGGAGCTCACCGCCGAGATCGACGCCTGGGCGGAGGCTCACCAGATGACACGCTCCGACGCCATCGGCCAGTTGCTCACGATCGGCCTGCATGCATCGCGGCCGGCAGCAGCCGGGCAGCCCACGTCGCGGGATCCCGTCGCCATCGAGCAGAATGCGATCCGGCTGATCGATCGGATGCTCGATCCGAGTCTGTCGGCCGAGGAGCGCCAGCGGCGGATTCGCCGCCTGATCGAAGGTCCTGCGGAATTCGCCAATGAACGGATCGACCTGCCGCGGCATCCGGGCTGACGCGAACGGTTCAGGCGGCCGAGCGCGCCACCACGGCCTCATAGATGTCGTCCTCCTGCGCCGTGTGCATGCGCACTAGCGTCTCGATCGCCTCGATCACCCGTTGCGCATCGCGGATCAGATAGCGGTCCACATGCTCGGACGGCAGATCCTCGACCAGCCGGCCGAGCAGCCGCGCCAGATGCAGGATCTCGCGATGCGCCCGGCTCATCGCCGACAGGCCATGGCTCTCCTGCAGGAGCCGCGCGAGCTTCGGATAGACCGATCCTTCGTCGTCGCGCTCATGCGCCACGACCTTGTCCTGCACCAAGCCGTTTGCCTCCATGATCAGCGCCACGGCGCCGTCCGGCGAGGCTTCGTCGAGCGCATCGACGATCGAGCGCAGGCGGTCGAGGCCGCGCAGCAGCGCCTGGTGATCATGCCTGAGCCCTCGGCCGTCTTCGGCCGTGATCCGGCCGGCCTTGCTGCGTCCAGCCGGGAACAGAGCGCGGAGCGCGTTCAGGATGACGGCAACGTCGATGGCCTCCTGGACCAGGGCCGCAGGTACCGGCTGCAGCAGCCCGAAGGCGGCGGCCCCCATCGCGACGAACGACAGGCCCATGCCGGCGAAGATGCTCTCCAGGGCGACGCGTCGGGCGCGCTGCGCGATCACGATCGCCTCGCCGACCCGATCGAGCCGATCGGCCAGAATGACCACGTCGGCGGCTTCCGACGAGGCGCTGGCGCCGCGGGCGCCGAGCGCGATGCCGACATCGGCGCAGGCCAGCGCCGGGGCGTCGTTGATGCCGTCGCCGACCATGATGGTGGGATGCAGCCGCTGCTCGCTCCTGACCGCCTCCACCTTGTCGGAGGGGACACGGTCCGCCAGCACGGCGTCGAGATCGAGCGCCGCGCCGATCGCCTGCGCGGCCGCGGCGCGGTCCCCGGTCACCATGACCATGCGCGCGATGCCGGCCTCGCGCAGCCAGCGGATCGCCCGCGGCGTGTCCGCGCGCAGCTCGTCCGCCAGCAGCAGCGCCCCGATCGGGCGCCCCTCGATCGCAACGAAAACGATCAGGGCCGAACGCCATGACGCCCGGCGGATCGCGCGCGAAGCCCAAGCCGGCGGCGTGCGGCTGCCGAGCACAAGGTCGCGCGAGCCGGCCATCACAGGGCGGCCATCGATCAGCCCTTCGAGGCCCGAGCCCATCGTCTCCCTGACCTGTTCGGGCACCTTCAGCTTCAGCCCGCGGGCCTGGCCGGCCTGAACGATCGCGTGCGCCACCACGTGGTGCGAGGCCTGCTCGAGCGATGCGCAGAGCAGCAGCACCGCATCGGCGTCCTCGCCCGGTGCCGCGTCGACCGAGAGCAGCCGCGCGCCGCCGACGGTCAGCGTGCCCGTCTTGTCGAACAGCACGGTATGGGCACGCGCGAGCGCCTCGAGCTTGCCGCCGCCTTTGACCAGAATGCCGCTTCGGGCCGCCTGCGCCACGCCCGCAATGAAAGCGACGGGTGCGGCGAGAATCAGCGGGCACGGCGTTGCCGCCACCAGCACGGCAAGACTCCGGATCAGATCGCCCGAGGCCAAATAGGCGGCCCCCGCAATAGCGAGGCTTACGGGCAGGAAGATCAGCGCGTAGCGGTCGGCAAGCCGCACGAACGGCGCTTTCGCGGTCTGGGCCGTCGTCACCAGCTTGACGATGCCGGCATAGGTGCTTTCGCCCGCGGTCGCCGTGACCGCCATTTCGAACGTGTCGCCGGCGTTCACCGATCCCGACAGGATCGCCATCCCGCGCGTCTTCATCACCGGGATGGGCTCGCCCGTGAGCGCCGACTCGTCGACGACGGCGATGGTTGTTTCGACCATGCCGTCGACCGGGACGATCTCGCCGGCGCGGACCATCAGGCGATCACCGACCGCGACGCTGGCGATCGGAACGTTGTCGATCTCATCGCCACGACGGCGATGCGCCTCGCGCGGCGCGCGATCGACCAACGCGCGCAGATCGTGCTCGGCGCGGGCGACGGCAATGTCCTCCAGCACGTTGCCGCCGGAATACATCAGCGCCACGACAGCGCCGGCCAGCGGCTCGCCGAGGATGATCGCCGCGCTCATCGACACCAGCGCGATCGCGTCGACGCCGATGCGGCCGGCCAGGAAATCGCGGACGATCGAGACGATCAGCCCCAGGATGACAGGAACGGTCGAGGCCGTGAACGCGATCCCGGCAAGATCGGGGCGACCGAGCACATGCGCGAGGCCGCCCGCGGCGAGGCCCGCGATTGCGATCACGACGAGGGTCCACCGCAGAATGCGCTCGAACATGGATACCGGTTCCGGATTGCGCCGGCACTATCGCTGCTGCCGCCCGTCGGACGCTTGAGCGAAATCAACGGCGAGAGCGACCGATCGCCGCAAATGGCCTCAGGCGGTATTGCCTGCGTCGACCGTCAGCACGGTGCCGGTAACATTGCGCCCGCCGTCGCCGAGCAGGAATTCAACCATCGCGGCCACGTCATGCGTCTCCGGCAGCCGCCGCAACGCGCTGCGGCCGGCGATGCGCCGCTGCTGCTCCTCGTCCATGCTCTGCGTCAGCTCGGTGGCGATGAAGCCCGGCGCGATCGCGTTCACGGTGATGCCGACCTTGCCGACCTCGCGCGCCAGCGAGCGCGTGAAGCCGTTGGCGGCCGCCTTGGTCGCGCCATAGACGGACAGGCCGTTATAGCCGGTAGAGGCGATGATCGAGGAGATGTTGATCACCCGGCCCTCGCCCGCGGCCATCATGTGACGAACGACGTATTTCGTCAGGATCATCGGCGCCAGCACGTTCAGCCGCACCAGTGCCTCGATCTCCGAATTGTGCATGGTCGCGAGCAGGCCCTCGGTGCCGAGACCGGCATTGTTGACGAGACCATAGAGCGGACCGAACTCGTCGCGCACCGACTTCACGAAGGCCGGTAGTTCATCAACGATGCTGAGGTCACAGGCGCGGAAATGAATGCCGGCGCTGCTGGCGCTGAACTCGGCCATCGCGGCGCGCAGTTCGTCGCTCTCCCGGCGGGCCACCGCGATGACGTCATAGCCCGCTCCCGCGAGCCTGCGCGCAATGGCGAGCCCGATGCCACGGCTGCCGCCGGTGACGAGAACATTATGCATCGGCGCGCGCCAGCTTGCCGGCCGGTGTGACGTCGAGCGCTGACACGACGCGGATCATCGCCGGCACCTTGTGGGCCGCGAGACGCGCGCGACACGCGGCGAGGATCTCATTGCGGACCGTCTCACTCCGCGCCGGATCGGCATCCGCCGTCAGCACGACCTCGGCGACGACGATGCCGCCGGTGATCGGGCTGCGTCGCGACTTGGCGCGCGACATCCGCACCTCCGGATGGCCATTGATTACGGCTTCGATTTCTTCCGGATGGACCTTGAGCCCGCCGACATTGATGATGCCGTTGCGGCGTCCGACGAAGTAGTAACGATCGCCGCGCAGCTCGACCATGTCGCCGGTGTCGACATAGCCGTCCGTATCGGTCAAGGCAGCCGCAGCGCGTCCGACATAGGCGTGCGCCGCGCGCCTGGAGCGGATGCGCAGCGAGCCGTCGACGACCTTCATGTCGACGGCCCCGCGGCCCTCGCCGAGCAGCGTCGCAGGAAAACCCTCCAGCCCATCATTGACCGCGAAGCCGACGCCGGCCTCCGTCGAGGCGTAGGCATGACCGATCGAAGCGCCGGGAAATGCCTGCTTCAATCCGTCGAGCACAGCCTGGTCGGCGATCTCGCCGGAGAGACGCACGTAGCGCGGCGCAAAGCCTTCCACCGACCCACTCATCAGCAGCTTGCGCCAATGCGACGGCGTTCCGGACATGTGAGTGACGCCGCGTGCGTCGAGGCGCGCGATGTGGTCCGTGAGCCCCTCGCCCGGATCCGACAGCACCATCGAGCCGCCGCCGACGATGGCGCGCAGGAAGATCTGCAGGCCGCCATAGCGGCGAATGTCGTAGAAGGTCGCCCACACCGGCATCGCTTCGCCAGGTACGGGGCGGTCGCCGATGATGGCGCCGCACAGGCCCTCGAGCGTATGCCCGACAATCTTCGGCACGCCCGACGTGCCTGATGTCAGCATCAGCCATTCGGTGGCGCGCACCGTCTGCACGACCACGGCAGAAGGCCGCGGCAGGGCGACCTCGATCACGAGATCGACGCCGCAAGCGCCGAAACGCTGGACCTCATCGGTCACGATGACGTCGATGTCAGCATCGGCGATGATGCTGGCGAGATGCTCGCCCTTGAGATCCGGCGGACACAACAGGATGCGTCGTGCGACGCCGTCGATCTCGATCAGCGCGAGGCCGGCGAGGAGCTGGCCGGAGGTCGCCAGCAGCACCGAACGTCCGTTGAGCTCTGCGGCGCGGCCGCCGAGGCAGCTTCCGCGCGACAGCTCGGCGAGCGATAGGACGTGACGCGGATCGGAGATCGTCCGCTCGGTCAGCGCCGCCCCGAGATGGTCGCGAAGGGCGAAGATCTCACGCGGGGACATTCTCATAGGCCCCGATGAAGTCGCCTATCGTGTTGGGGAACGTCACATCCTCGGACAGGGTGAACGGATCGACGCCGAGATCGTCCTCGAGACGGGCGACCAGGATGGCGAAAGCGAGCGAGTCGAAGCCGGTCTCGTGCAACGTCAGCTCGTCGGTCAGCGGCGGCAGCTTGACCTTCTGCTCGTCCGCAATCTGCTTGATCGCTGCAATAATTCTTAACCGTACCGACATGGGCCAATCCGCTCACTGTTCAAACGATGAAACCGACCATAGGACGAGAAGGTGAAGGAAGCCGGACTTGCCAGTCATCTTTCGGGACCGTTGGTAAATACCCATCATGGCCTATGATTAAAATCATCTACAAACGAACCTCGCCGGCGAGGATCCGCGCATGGAGATCCCGATCGAGCAGGCAATAGGCACCCGTCCCGGCGTCGCGCACGTAGAGCGGCTCATGCACGATCGACGGATCGAAGCCGTCGCGCATCAGCGCCTGCTTCTTCTGCTTGAATGTTTCGGTCGACTGCAGCGACGACGTGATGCGGAGCGCCACCGGCCGCGCATAGGGCGGCAATCGGCGGGCAAGTTCTAGAGAGAGGCGATCGAGATCGAAGCTGTCGCCGACGACGAGCGCAGCCATGCCGGCGCGTCCGTCCCTGCCGGGCACGACGACACCATAGGTCGATGCTTCCAACACGCCGGGACATTGCAGGATCGCCTCGTTCACCTCGCTGGTCGCGACGTTCTCGCCCTTCCAGCGGAAGGTGTCGCCGAGACGATCGACGAAATAGAAGAAGCCCTGGTCGTCCTGGCGCATCAGGTCACCGGTGCGGAACCAGGCATCGCCCTTGGCGAAGACGTCGCGCAGGATCTTCTTCTCGGTCTCGCCTGTATCGGTATAGCCTTCGAAGCGGCCGCCTCCCTGGTCCGCCGTACCGATGCGGCCAATGGCCTCGCCGATCTCGCCGCGCGCGCAGACCAGGCACCGCCCGTCAGCTCCGCGCAAGGGTGCGCGCTGGTCGGCATCCAGCTTGATGATTTCGGCGGGAAAGCGATGCGCAAGCAGCGACGGCACGCGCCCGATCGATCCCACCCTGCCCTCGACATTGTAGAGTGAGAAGTTGCCTTCGGTCGCGGCATAGAATTCCAGCACCTGGGGGATGGCGAAGCGCGCCTGGAACGCCTCCCAGACGTCGCCGCGCATTCCGTTGCCGCAGGCGAGCCGCAGCCGATGGGCGCGGTCGAAATCGGATGGCGCGGCGGCCAGCAGATAGCGGCAGAGCTCGCCGATATATTGCACCAGCGTGCAATCGTGACGGACGATGTCGCGCCAGAAATTGCTCGCCGAGAATTTCTCCGCGAGCACCGCCGCACCGCCGGCGCGCAGCATGCTACAGGGCGCGACGATGCCGCCGACGGAATGATAGACCGGCAGACAGTCATAGAGGCGATCGTCGGGACCTGCGCCGGTGAGGCCGGCAAACCAGCCACCCCAGTTCATGATGCGGCGATGGCTGATACTGGCGGCCTTGGGCAGGCCCGTCGTGCCGGAGGTGTAGATCAGCAGCGCGCGGTCGTTGATCGTCACGGCGCGGCGCTCGGTTGCGTCGAGCGCGTGCGTATCCATCGCGGCGACCGCGACGTCGAGATCGCCGCCGTCGGCAACCCAGACACGCGGCCCGCCCGTGATCACCGGCGCAACCTCCGTATAGGCTTCGTGCAAGTCCTTGGAGACGATCACATGGACTGGCCGAGCCACATTGATGCAATGCGCGAGCGACGGTCCGACGAGATTGGCGTTGATGAGCGCAACCACGCCGCCGACGCGGCTGATCCCAAGCCAGGCGGCCAGGTAGTCGGGCCGGCTCGGCATCATCAAAGCGATCGTGTGGCCAGGCCCGATGCCGTTGGCCAGCGCCCAGCGGGCGTATCGGTTGATGCGCGCAGACAGGGCGGAATAGCTCAGCGTCTCGCGATCGGAGATCAGCGCCGGCCGTTCGGGCTGCTTCGCGGCCCAGTCGTCCACCACGTCGGCGAACAGCCGCGCCGGCTCTGCCTCGATGCGCGAGGTCAGCTCGATCGCCTTCAGCCAGATCTTCGCCGCCGACGGCTTCCGAGGGGCCGTGCTGAGTTCCACAGATCGATCCGACTGCCCGGAGTTCATGAACGCCCTCACCCCAATTCGGCGTGCTTATAGGCCGGGTGGCCTGACCGGCCGTTAATCGGGAGGGTTAACCGGCCGAGAGTGCGTCGTTGTTGATGCGAATGCGATCCTTTACGAAGTTCTCGGAAATGCCGGTTAGCGTACCGCTCCCAGAACATGCCAACGCGAAGGCCGGCATGCCCAAGGACACGATGACACGACGCGCCTTGCTGCGCTGCGCCGCCTGGAGCAGCGTTGCAGCCATGACTTCGACCACGGCGTTCGCCGGAGTTGATGCGCCCTATCCGGCTCGGCCCGTCACCTGGGTCATTCCGTTTGCTCCGGGCGGGGCCACCGGCCGGCTGTCGCTCTTGATCTGCGACCGGCTGACCCGCCGACTGGGCCAGCCCTTCGTGCTCGATCACCGGCCGGGTGCGGGCGGCGCGACCGCCACCAAGAGCGTCGCGAGCGCCGCGCCGGACGGCTACACGATCCTTGCGACCTCGACCGCCAACGTCATTACGGCCTCGACCGACGGCTCGCCCGGCGCCGAGGGCGATCTCATCCCCGTCGCCGGCATGGCGCGCATGCCGCTGCTGCTGCTGGTCAGCCGGCAGCTGCCGGTCGAGACGCTGCCGGAATTCCTGGCCTATGCGAAGGCCAACCCGGGCAAGCTCAGCGTCGGCTCCGCCGGTCCTGGCACCGTCCAGCTGCTGTCGGCCGAGCTGTTCCGGACCCTCGGCGGCATCACCTGGTCCGTCGTGCACTATCGTGGCTCGGGGCCTGCCCTGACCGACCTCGCCTCCGGCCATATCCACGCGATGTTCGACAACGCCGCTTCCGCCGTCGACCTCCTGCGCAGCGGCAAGGTCCGGGCGCTGGCCGTCACGACGCGCGAGCACGCCGCCGCCTTCCCCGATCTGCCGCCGGTCGCCGACGTGCTGCCGACGTTCGAAACCTCCGGCTTCTATGGCGTCGCGGTGCCGCACGGCACGCCGAAAGCCATCGTCGAGCTGCTCAACCGCGAGATCAACGCCGCGCTGGCCGATCCCGACATCAGCAGGCAGTTCGCGGAGGTCGGCGCCACGCCGCTCACCGGCGACGTCGGCGTCTATGCCGCGACCTACCGCGCCGAGATCATGCACTGGCGCAAGCTGGTCCCGCAGGTGAGCGCGAAGAACTGACCTCCGCGCCCGGCGACCCGCCTGCCTCAGGCCCCCGCGACGCCCAGCAGCACCAGCCGGTTGAGACGGGCCGCGAAGGCGGCCGGATCCTCCGGCAGTTCGCCGTCGAGGATCTGCGCCTGTTCGAGCAGCAGGAACGACAGATCGTCGACCTTGGCCTTGTCGGCGGCGGCCTTGGCGACCGCCACGACCAGCGGATGGCGCAGATTGATCTCGAGGATCGGCTTGGTGCGCGCCCCGCGCGCCTGCTGCGACAGGATGCGCTCCAGCTCGCGATCCGGACCATGGCTGCCGGCCACCAGGCACGACGCGCTGGTGGTGAGCCGGGTCGAGACCTTCACGTCGGTGACGTGGTCGCCGAGGCTCGCCTTGATCAACGCGATCGTGTTGGCTTCGTCGGCCGCCGGCTGCGCCTCGTCCGCTTGCGTCGGCTCGGTTACCGGGATCGGGTCGAAATTGATGTCGCCCTGGCTCAGCGACTTCAGCGGCTTGCCGTCGAACTCCAGCCGTGCCGAGGTCCAGAACGCATCGACCGGATCGGTGAGGAGCAGCACCTCGACGCCGCGCGCCTTGGCGGCCTCGAGCCGCGGATTGGACTTCAGCCGCTCGATGCTGTCACCAACCAGGAAATAGATCTCGGTCTGGTTCTCCTTGAGACCCTCGACATACTGCTTCAGCGAGCGCCGCTCGCCCGATGTCGTGGTGAAGCGCGACAGCGCCAGCAGCTTGTCGCGGCGCTCGAAATCCTCGTACAGGCCTTCCTTGATCACGGCGCCGAACGAATCCCAGATCTTGTCGAAGTTTTCGGCATCCTTGTCGGCGAGCTGCTCCAGCTCGCCGATCACGCGCGTGGTCACGGCCTTGCGGATCTGCGCCAGCTGCGGATTGTTCTGCAGCATCTCGCGCGACAAATTGAGCGGCAGGTCCTCGCTGTCGATCACTCCGCGGATGAAGCGCAGATAGGCCGGCATCAGGTCGGCGTCATCGGTGATGAAGACGCGGCGGACATAGAGCTTGACCTTGCCCTTGCGCGCCGGCTCGAACAGGTCGAACGGCTTGGTCGACGGCGCGAACAGCAGCACCGCGTAGGAATAGCGGCCCTCGGCGCGGTAGTGCAGCGTCATCGCCGGCTCGTCGAACGCGTGCGCAATCGACTTGTAGGCCTTGCTGTAGTCCTCGGACGTCAGCTCGGACTTCGAGCGCTGCCACAGCGCGCTGGCGGAGTTGATCTGGCGCGGCTCGCCCTCCTCCGGCACCAGCATGATCGGAAACTGGATGTTGTCGGAATAGGCGGTGACGATGCGCTCGATCTCATAGGTTTCGAGATATTTCTTGGCGTCGTCCTTGAGGTGCAGCACGATCTCGGTGCCGCGCGTCACCCGCTTGGCATCCTCCTCGGACGCGGGCGCGACCTCGAAGCCCGCGCCGCCCGACGAGGTCCAGGTCCAGACCTCGCTGCCGCCGGCACGGCGGCTGATCACGACGATGCGGTCGGCGACCATGAAGGCCGAGTAGAAGCCGACGCCGAACTGGCCGATCAGGCCGGTGCCGTCCTTGGCCTCGGCCAGCTTCTGCACGAACGCCTTGGTGCCGGAGCGGGCGATGGTGCCGAGATGGTCGATCAGTTCCTGGCGCTCCATGCCGATGCCGCTGTCGGCGATGGTCAGCGTATCAGCGGCCTTGTTCGGGATGATGCGGATCTGCGGCGCCTCGCCGTCGCCGATCAGATCGGGTCTGGCGATCGCCTCGTAACGCAGCTTGTCACAGGCGTCCGAGGCGTTCGAAATCAGCTCGCGCAGGAAAATGTCGGTCTCGGAATAGACCGAATGCACCATCAGATGGAGCAGCTCGGAGACTTCGGCCTGGAAGGAATGGCTAACGGTGGCGGTGTCGGTCATCGTCGTACGTTGGCCCATGCTATCAGGGGTGGAGAGAGACCGTCGATATAGCGCGGCGGCGGCACCGATCAAGCCTTTCGGCCGGGGGGATCATCGAGCGATCGTTCGGCGGCCGCGAGCAGCTTGTCGATGACCGTGTCGAGGGTCGCGATCTCGGCGGCCGAAAGCACGCTCAGCAGCTCCGCCTCGCGCGCCAGCGCATGGGACACGATTCTGCGGTACAGCGCCCGCCCGGCGGCCGTCAGCGCTACGATCCGCTCGCGGCCGTCCTCGGGATCGCGGCTGCGGCTGACGATGCCGCGCGCCTCCAGGCTCTGCATGGCGCGGCTGACGTTCATCTTGTCGAGCGTCGTCAGCCGGCCGATCTGCTTGGTCGGCAGCCGCGGCTGCTCGCCGAGCGCCGCGAGGATCCGCCATTCCTGGCGCGACAGCGCGAACCTGTCGCCGTAGACCTCCGCCACCGCCAGCGACACCTGCTCGGCGAGCCGGGCCAGCCGGTAGGGAAAATAGCGCTGCAATCGGAGCTCGCGCTCCGTGGCCGCCTCGCCCTGCTTGCGGTCCCGCATGTCGCTGGCCAGCTTCGTCATCGCGTCCTCTGCCCTCGTCCGTTCCGGGCGCTCGCCCCTGGCGACCTCAATCCGATCCCATCGGGTTGATCTGGATCAAGGCGACCAGATCGTATCATCCGTTACCATCTTGCCAACCACGAACATGGGAGGAGAAGACATGCAGATCGAGAAGATCCATCACGTCGCCTATCGCTGCGTCGACGCCAAGGCCACGGTCGAGTTCTACAAGAAGGTCCTCAACATGGACCTGCTCGGCGCCATCGCCGAGGACAAGGTGCCCTCGACCAAGGCGCCCGATCCATACATGCACATCTTCCTGGATGCGGGAAACGGCAACATCCTCGCCTTCTTCGAGCTGCCGAACTCGCCGCCGATGGGCCGCGATCCGAACACCCCGGAATGGACCCAGCACATCGCCTTCCAGGTCAAGGACATGGAGGAGCTGGAAGAAGCCAAGGCGCGCGCCGAGGCCGCCGGCCTCGACGTCGTCGGGATCACCGACCACACCATCTTCAAGTCGATCTATTTCCATGATCCGAGCGGCCATCGGCTGGAGATCGCGGCCTGGACTGCAACGCCCGAGCAGATCGCGCGGATGAAGTCGGTCGCCCACGCCATGGTCGACGAATGGGCGACCACCAAGAAGCCGCCGCGGCACACCGCCTGGATGCACGAGAAGGAATTCGCAGGCAGCGACTGAGCGATTGCTCGTCCCGACAGTCCCGACCGCAACGCGCCAGGCGAGGCAGCCATGAGCAACTATGTCTATCCGCGATTTCCCTATGTCTGCTCGGTAGAGCAGCGCAGCGGCGAGACCCGCCGCCATCCGATCGTCGTGATCGGCGCCGGGCCGATCGGCCTGACGGCGGCGCTCGATCTCGCCGCCCGCGGCCAGCCGGTGGTCGTGCTCGACGACAACGACACCGTCAGCATCGGCTCTCGCGCCGTGTGCTACGCCAAGCGCCCGCTCGAGATCTGGGATCGGCTCGGCTGCGCCGCGCCGATGGTGGAAAAGGGCGTGAGCTGGAACATCGGCAAGGTGTTCTTCCGCGACCAGCTCTCTTATCAATTCGATTTGCTGCCCGAGCCCGACCATCGCTGGCCGGCAATGATCAACCTGCAACAATACTATCTCGAGGAGATTCTGGTCGATGCCTGCAACAGGACTCCGCTGATCGATCTGCGCTGGAAGCATCGGCTCGTCAGCCTCAAGCAGACCGACGACTTCGCGCAGCTCGCGGTGGAGACGCCGGACGGCATCTTCACCATGGAGGCGCAGTGGGTGATCGCCTGCGACGGCGCCAATTCCGATACGCGGCGCATGGTCGGCGCCGAGTTCACGGGCCAGTTCTTTCAGGACCGCTTCCTGATCGCCGACGTCAGGATGAAGGCGGAGTTTCCGACCGAGCGCTGGTTCTGGTTCGATCCGCCGTTCCATCCGGGGCAGTCGGTGCTGCTGCATCGCCAGTCCGACAACATCTGGCGCATCGACTTCCAGCTCGGCTGGGACGCCAATCCGGACGAGGAGAAGAAGCCCGAGCGCGTGATCCCACGCATCCGGGCCATGCTCGGCGAGAGCACCGAATTTGAGCTCGAATGGGTGTCGATCTATCAGTTCGCCTGCCGCCGGATCGACAATTTCCGTCACGGCCGCGTCCTCTTCGCGGGCGACGCGGCGCACCAGGTGTCGCCGTTCGGCGCCCGCGGCGCCAACACCGGCGTGCAGGACATCGACAACCTCGCCTGGAAGCTGGCAATGGTGCTGCGCGGCGAGGCGCCGGAGAGCCTGATCGACAGCTATCACGAGGAGCGCGCCTTTGCCGCCGACGACAACATCCTGAACTCGACGCGCGCGACCGATTTCATCACGCCGAAGACGCAAGCGAGTCGCCTTTACCGCGACGCCGTGCTCGACCTCGCACAGAACCACAGCTTTGCGCGGCCGCTGGTCAACAGCGGCCGGCTGTCGACGCCGACGCCCTATGTCGCGTCGTCGTTGAATACGCCTGACGGCGGCAACGTCCCCGGCGCGATGACGCCTGGCACCAATGCCGCCGATGCACCGGTGACGATCGCGGGCGAGCCCGGCTGGTTGCTGAACTGTCTCGGCTCCAGCTTCACCGTGGTCACGTTCGACCCCGCCGTGACGGCCGAGCAGCTCACCATCGACGGCATCACGGCGCAGGTGATCGTCGTCGGTCGCGACATCGCCGATGCCACGGGCCTGCTCGCGGCACGATACGGCGCCTCGCCCGGCACGACCTATCTGTTCCGTCCCGATCAATATGTCACCGCCCGCTGGCCGCAGTTCGACGGGGACGCGATCACGGACGCGGTTCGGCGCGCCTGCGGCAGGCGCGGCGCGGTCCAGCAGGAGCTTGCAGCATGAGCCTGACCCTCACCCCGAACATCAGCGATCCCGACGACTTCTATGCCGAGCTGATCGGCGGCCAGCGCGACCTCGGCGAGGACGAGGCGCTGCGCATGAACGCCAGGCTGGTGCTGCTGCTCGCCAACCATATCGGTGACCGGGCGATCCTGAGCGAGGCGATCCGGCTGGCAAGGTCGCCCGCCGGCTGACGCAGGCCGCAACACGTCACATCGGCAGCCGGCTTTGATCCGGATCAAAGCCGTTTCTCCGCATTTTGCGGCAGACAGAGAGACCAGCCGGCGAGTCGTGCGCCGGCGCAGAGTCCGCTCGCTTGCGCACGTTGCGGCTCCCGATCCGATCCCGGTCGGTTTCATTGTGACAACATCATAATGTCACGCCACCTTCACCGAGGCCCTCTACGTCTTCGCCTCGTTCCACAACGGCACGGGGATTCGCATGTCGCGCTACTACAAGACGCTGCAGACGCAGCGCTTCGACGACTATCGCTACTATCATCAGAGCCGGATCAATCAGACGCTGCACCTGGTCAGCGCCGTGATCTTCCTCGTGTGCTATGCGCTGCTGTTCAAGGATCCGGCGATGGCCGGCCTGGTCGGCTGGCTCGCGATGCTGACGCGGCAGACCGGGCACTTCTTCTTCGAACCGAACGGCTATGACCACGTCAACGGCGTCAGCAACGACTACAAGGAGGCGGTCAAGGTCGGCTACAATCAGACCCGCAAGATCGTGCTGCTGACGGTGTGGGGCCTGGTGCCGGTGGCGCTGTTCGCGTTTCCGACGCTGTTCGGCCTGTTCGCCGAGCCGACCGGCCGGATGGACTTCGTCCGCCACGTCGGCCTGCTCTGGCTCGCGGTCGGCATCGGCGGCGGCCTGTTTCGCATCATCCAGCTGTTTGCAATGCAGGATGTCTCGACGGGCTTGATCTGGGCCTTCAAGGTGCTGACCGACCCGTTCCACAATATCGCGCTGTATTGGAAGTCGCCGCTGGCGCTGCTGCGCGGCGAGCTGATCGATCCGACCATCAAGGACGCCTCGCATTGGGGCGCCGCCGAGGACGAGGCCGAAGAAGCTGCGCATCTCACCTGATCGCGAGTTCCCGCCGCCGGCCGATCCTGCGGCGGGAGTCCTCGAACAGACGGGCTGCAACAACATGGAACAACTCTCCTACTGCGCCGTTGCGGGCTTAGTGCTGGTGGCCTTCAGGAGCTTTCCATGTGTGACTACAGCCTCCATACTGTTGCTTCCCGTGACGCCAAGACTGCCGACGTGCTGGTCTCCTGTCGATTTCCCGGCACGGAGACCCGCGGCTTCTGCACCAAGGACGACCCGTTGACCGCCGTCTGCCTGCGGCCGGGCACGGAGCTCGCCTTCGAAGACGATGTCCGCATCAAGGGCTTCTTCTTCCGGCGCAAGGTCGGCGCCCATCTCGCCCGCTTCCGGCAGGTCGACACCAACAAGCCGACCGAACATCACGATGCGCTCGAATTCTCCAATGGCCGAATCGTCAAGGTCACCGACCTCGCCACCGGCCAGCGGGCTCGCGTGCTGCAGATGCCGGCCGATCCGGCTGCCCGGCGCACGACCGTACCGCTCACGATCGAGCTGCGGGCGACGCAGCTCTGAAAACGTCGACATGGCCGGCGTCAGCGCCGCGGCGGCGCTGGCGTCGGGCATGGCCAGCTGAAGACAATGCGCGTCGTCGGAGGCTGCGGACCCGCCCCCTGATGACATCCTGAACATGTAATCTTGCATGCGTGTTCGCGATCCCGCGGCACGATCGGTGCCCGAGTGATGCGGCAGTCGTCCCTCTGAAAATGAGAGGGCGCGGGGGAGGCCGGTTGTCAGGCCCGACCTGTGGTGACTGCCGCCTGCTTTTCTTGTTGCAGGCGGGCCATGGGCCGCGGTCAGCACCCGGCCTTCCCCGCGCGATCGGTTTTAACGGTGTCCTTCGCGCTCTCCCTGGGGATCGGCGTTCTTGCCCCCATCGCCCGCCCCGAGCCGTCACAGCATCGAAAGCGAACTTGACCTCAGCGTCGAGAGGCCAGGACCACACGACTTCGCCGTCCGCGCCGGACCGCGCTCGTCTGGCGCAGCCGTCACGTCCATCGCAGCCCACCTCCACGTTCGTGACGACGCGTACGTCCCTCTGCACGAGGCGGGATGGGGAGAGAAAAACATGATTTCGGAAAAATAGCAACAAAAATCTTTTTCTCGGTGGCCTCGACGGGGCGATCGCGCTGAAGCAGCGATCAAGACCTGCGTTTTGGCCCGCGCTTCGCTGTGCAGCAGCGAGCGCAGCAAGCAACTGACCGCATCCATTGGACGGATCAAACGTCGTGGCTCTCGCGCGCGTTGCCGGCTATGATGGAGTGGTATGACCGCTTCATCCGACAGATTGCCCGCCGGTGGCTTCGCTTCTCTCGTCCCCGAGCTCGACGTCAGTGACCTCGATGCGAGCAAGAGCTTCTGGTGCGATCTGCTGGGCTTTCGGATCGCCTATCAGCGTCCCGAAGACCGCTTCACGTATATTGAGTTGCAGGGCGCACAGGTGATGCTGATGCAGCACAACGGCAACTGGGAGACCGCCCCCCTCGAACGACCGTTCGGACGGGGGATCAATTTCCAGATCGATGACATCAGGCCGTTGCTGGCCGCGCTTGAACAAGGGAACTGGCCGCTATTCGAAGAATGTCGCGAAGCCTGGTACCGGATGGGCGAGCGGGCACACGGCCAACGCCAGTTTCTGGTGCAGGATCCCGACGGCTACCTGCTGCGCTTCGCGCAGGAGCTGGAATTGAAATAGGCGGCCCGCACGCGGTCTAGTCTCTCGCCATGAACGCCCACCCGAAAGCCCACTCCGTGCAGCTCATCATCTTCGATTTCGACGGCACGCTGGTCGACAGCCGGGCCCTGATCCTCGAATGCCATCGCATCGTGTTCACGGACTTCGGGCTGCCGGTGCCTAGCGCGCAGGACAGCTTGGCGCTGATCGGCCGCTCCCTGGAGCTCGTGCTCGCCGAGCTCGCCGGCGACGGCGCTCCAATCATGAGCATGGTGCAGGCCTATGGCCGGGTGCTGCCGCAGCTACGCGGCGATGCCGCCTTTGCCGAGCGGCCGTTCGATGGAATCGGCGAGCTGCTGGGCGCCCTGAGCTGCAGGCCCGGCACCGTGCTTGCGATAGCGACCGGACACACCTCAAAGGCCGTCGTGCCGGCGCTCGAAGTGCTCGGCTGGCGCGATCGGTTCAGCACCATTCAGGCGGCAGACAAGGCACCGTCGAAGCCGCATCCCGGCATGTTGCTGCAGGCGCTGGCTGAGACCGGCGTCGCGGCTGATGATGCCGTCTTCATCGGCGACACCAGCTTCGACATGCTGATGGCAAAGGCTGCAGGCGTCCCCGGCATCGGCGTCACCTGGGGCTATCACACCGCGGAGCAACTCGCCGCGGCCGGTGCAAGCCGTATCGTGACCACGGTGGCCGAACTACGGCGCTGCCTCGACGACGCACTGTAGCACCAGCCTCCAGCGCCCAGTCTCCTCAATCAGGCAGGTTGGTAAACCTCGGCCGCCAGACGCCCAGGATGACGTTCACGGTGGCGACGCCGAGCATGACCCAGATGGCGCCCTGCTCGGTGCCGAAGTTGGGCGCAAGCGTCGCCGGATCGATCTGGCCGGCGACGGCGCGCGCGGCCTCCTCGGCGGCCTCCTGCATCGGCCCCTGCACGGCGGCAAAGCCCCATTCGAAGACGAGGATGCCGGAAGCGAGCTTGGCGAGCGCCCAGCCGGCACTGTGCAGTGCGCGGTTGACGGCGATGGCAAGCAGGCCGGCGACCAGGGTCAGGCCGAGCGAGGGGAAGAACACGTAGCGCACGATGGCGCCCATCGCCGCGCGCATCTCGGCATAGTGCGCCAGCGACACCGACGGCTGCGGGATGAGGCCGAGCAGCACGACGAGGCAGGCCATCGCGCCCATCATGCCGATCGCGCCCATCGTGTGCAGGAACTTCATCAACCGTCGCATGGCATTCCCCCGGCGTCGTGAAGATGAGATCTGATGCGGCGGGGATTGCGGCCCCAGCCAAGTCAGGCCGCGCTGCATGCGCAGGCTGCCGTCACCATTCATCCATACGATCAGGATCGGCGACCGGATCATGCATCGGGACGGGAGCCTGTCTACCAGTGCCGCGTACCCGGCCCGCCCTTGAACGGTCCGACGACAGGAGAGGTGATCCAGCCGCCGTAGAAATCGCCCTGTTGCGCGGCAACGCGCTCATCGCCGACGAAGCAGGCCTCGACCCGCGAGGCATAGAACGCCAGATGGCCCGCGATCGGCGCGAATGGCGCCGTGGGCTGCTCGTAGCTCCAGGCGGCCTGCTCGGACACGCGGCCGCCGACCTCCAGCGTCCAGTAGCCGGCGACGCCCTTGAACTCGCAGAACGACCGGCCGGGCGCGCGCCGCAACCACTGCATCGCGACATGCTGCGGCGGGATGTAGTAGACTGGAGGATGGCTGGTCTCGAGCACGCGATGGCCATCCTGCGTGTCGGCGATGGTGACGCCGGCAAATGCGACGCGCAGCCGCGCCATGCAGCGCTCCAGCCGCGGCGGCCTCGGATAGTCCCATACCGATTCCTGGCCCGGCCCCGGCACGATGCGTTGCATGTCGCTTCTCCGTTGTGGCGCCACCGACCGCGCCTAGCGACCGGCCAGCGCAAGGCAACGGCCGAACGGAGACAAAGGATCACCGGAGACGGATGGGGAGCGGCGGCCGTCGTTCCGGTTTCACGAAGGTGAGGCCGCCGGCGGAGCGGGCCGAGGCTCCTGCACAGCGGTGGTGCCGGTGCCCTGTCCGATGCGGAACAGTTGGATGTAGCTGCCGAGATAGAGCGGCGCGAGTCCGGCGACCGGCTGCTCAGGGACTGGCGGGTCGAGCAACAGGACAGCATCGAAATTCGACCGCCAGCCGGCCAGATAGCGCGCGAGCGGCAACACGTCGGCGGGCGGCGTGTCAGGTTGCAGCCAGCGCCACGCGGCGGGCTCGGCCAGCGGCTGCGCAAGACGAGCGAAAGAGGGACGGACCGTGATGGGCTGCTGGTTCGGATGGGCGAACATCAGCGGCCAGAACGCCCGCCGCTCGATCACGAGCAGCGCCGCCATGTGGGAATCGACGTAGCGGAATCCGGGCAGGATCCGCTCGCGCCGGCTGGAGACGGGCTGCTCGTGGCCATGCGCGGCGATGACGCGCGCGCCAGGCTGCACATGCGCGATCGCCGCGCGCAGTTCGGCGAGGTCGACCCTGTGATCGATCCATGCCGATGCGATATCCGCGGTCCGAATCAACATCAGCCCCGAGAGGACGATGCCGACGAGAACCGCCTTCCTGCCGGACACGACCGGCTGCAGGCCGGCGAACAGCAGCAGGCCGCACATCGCGGCAAAGCGCATGTCGATCAACGTTCCTCCCAGCGCCGTCCAGGGCGCCGCGACGAAGGCGACGAACAGCGCCGCCAGCGCCAGCGGAACGCCCGGCGCGACGACGAGCTGGCGCCGGACGAGGACCAACACAGACATCACCACGACGGTCGTGATGATCGTCAGCTCGGCGCTGGTGGTCAGAAACGGCGTCATGATGCGCCACAGCTTCGGCGGTCCGTCCCAGTCGCCGAGTTGCAATCCACCCTCGCCCAGCGGACAGAGCCCATAGAGCAGCACGGCCGGGCTGAGCGTGACTCCGAGCGCACAGGCAGCGACAGCGAACTCCCGCGCCAGGACCGGCGACCGGCGCAGCCGCCACAGCCGATCGGCCTCTCCGGCGCCGATCAGGACCGCGAAGAACAGCAGGCCGAAGATGTGGCAGAGGAAGGCGGCCGCCGCGGCGATGGCGCCCCAGGCGATCGCGGGCAGCCAGCCGCCCCGACGGCGCAGCGCCACCCAGCCCGCGGCGCCGCCGAGGGCCAGGCCGAGCGAGAGCTGGAAATTCATGAAGCCGAGCAGGAAGACGCCGTCATAGGCGACGATGCCGGCCGCCAGCGGCCACAACGACAGCCGGCCGAACACCGCGCGGTGATAGGTGATGACGCCGACGAGCGGCGCGAACAGGCTGAGCGCGAGCAGGATGCGGCCGCCGACATGAACGTCGGTGACGCGCAGCAGCGCGACGCCGATCACGTCCATGCCGAGATTGGGCAGGATGCGCCAATTCGGCGCGTATATCTGCGACAGCACGGGATCGTCGGGATGCGCCAAGACGAACAGCCGCGCGAGGTGGTTGGGATAGTCGAGCACCGGCGGGACATCGACCAGCAGGAACGGCACCGCGAGCACGATGGCGAGCACCAGCGCCAACAGAATCCAGCGCCAGGACAGGTCGCCGGCGCTGGAGGCGGACACCGGATGATGGGGAGCTGATCGGAGGTCTGAATGCACGAGGAGCCCGGCCGGCACGATGGCGCCGGTCGCCGACGAGCACGATGGCAAATGCATTGAGGTACCCCATTCCGCCCGGGATACTTCGATACCATCCGACCAAAGACTGCAATATGCCCTGAAACAACCTTCTGGTTGTGCCTAATGCCCCGTTACTTTACGGGGATTCCGCAAAGCCGGCGGCTCAAGCGATCGCCTGAAGATAACGCCGCACCGAGCGATCGAACGCCGCCTTCGCATCGTCGGCGATGTTCTTCTGCCACCAGGCGCCGTAGATGCGATCGAAGGCCAGCGGCGCGACCGCATCGGCGATGCGGCGCACGGCGGCCGCGCCGAGCGGGATGTAGTTCGGATAGGAGTACATGAAGCTGACGTGGCGGCGATCCATCGCCACCATCGCGATGTCACCGGTCAACAGCGCGCCCTTGCCACCGGCACCTTTGCGCCAATGCAGGATGGTGGCGCCGGCAAAATGCCCGCCGGTCCGCAGCAGCACGACGTCATCCGAGATGGCGAGGCGATCGCCCGTCCATGGCACGATCGCCGGATGCGGCCGGGTGACGAAGGCGCGGTCGTCGCCATGGAGATAGACCGGCGCGTTGCCGAACGCGGCGCTCCAATCAGCGACCGCGCCATAATAGTGCGGATGCGATACCGCGATGGCCTTCAGGCCGCCGAGCGAGCGCACGTGGGCAATGGCTGCCTCTGTCGCCAGGGGAATGCAGTCCCACATCACGCAGCCATCCGGCCCGGGAACGAGCAGCGCGCGCTGGCCGATCGCAAAGCTGGGATCCAGAGCGAGCCCGCTCAGGCCGTCATCGTCGCGCCAAACGACCTGATGCCGTTCGGCGAGGTCGTCGCGGCTGAGGAAGCTTTGTCCCTTCCAGTTCACATATTGCCGCTCGTCCTCGCAGACGGCGCAATGGCCGGGCGGCGCTGCCGTATCGGGAAACTGCGCGCCGCATTGAAAGCAGGTCCAGAGAGGCATGGATCACCGGTCGTCGAGATGGGATTGCGAAGGATAGCACGCGGACCATCCCGGAACACCGTCGCGCGCGGCTTTGCGATTGCCTAGTGTCGCCGGACCGCACGACAGGAGTTCTCGACATGCCGACCACGCTGCGCCGCGCCTACGTTCACCGCCTGCCGATGCGGAGCCCGGACGATGTCGGCGCGCTCGAGACCGGAATCGCGCAAGGCGCGATCGATCCCGCCGGCATCGTCGCCATTCTCGGCAAGACCGAAGGCAATGGCTGCGTCAACGACTTCACCCGCGCCTTCGCCGTGCGCTCGCTGGAGGCGCTGCTCGGCCGCTATCTCGCAGCCGACGCCGTGCGGCAGATCGCGATGGTGATGTCGGGCGGCACCGAGGGCGCGCTGTCGCCGCACATGATCGTGTTCGAGGCACGCGACGGGGGTGACGCCGCGGCGCCGCGCGCTTTCCCGGCATCGCTGGCGCTGGGGCGCGCGCGCACGCCGGCGCTGCCGGGCGAGCATCTCGGCCGCATGCCGCAGGTCGAGCTCGTGGCCGCCGGCGTGCGCGCGGCAATGACCGACGCCGGCATCAGCGATCCCGCCGACGTCCATTATGTGCAGGTGAAATGTCCGCTGCTGACGATGGAGCGCATCGAGGTGGTCGAGGCCCGGGGACAGCGCACCGCCGTGCGCGATACGCTGAAATCGATGGGCTTCTCGCGCGGCGCCTCGGCGCTGGGTGTCGCGATCGCGCTCGGCGAGCTCGCCGCCGCCGATCTCTCCGACGCGACGATCTGCGCCGACGTCTCGCGCTACAGCGGGCGCGCGGCCACCTCGGGCGGCGTCGAGCTGCTCGACCACGAGATCATGGTGGCCGGCATGTCGGCCACCTGGAGCGGGCCGCTCGCGATCGATCATGCCGTCATGGGCGATGCCATCGACATCGAGCCGGCCCGGCAGGCGCTCGCCCGGCTCGGCCTCAACGTGCCGGGCCAGGTCGCGGCGGCCGATCGCAGCCGCATCGCCGCGGTGCTCGCCAAGGCGGAGGCGGCGCAGAGCGGCCGGCTGCGCGGCCAGCGGCATACCATGCTGGATGACAGCGACGTCTCCTCCACCCGCCATGCCCGCGCCTTCGTCGGCGGCGCGCTGGCCGGGCTGTTCGGCTTCACCGACCTGTTCGTCTCGGGCGGCGCCGAGCATCAGGGTCCCGACGGCGGCGGGCCGGTCGCGATCATCGCCGAGCGCCGCTGATCTCACGGTCGAGACCGCTGCAGATGCCGGCCCCCGGCATGAAGGTCTACGCTCGGAACCTCACCAACCGCTCCATTCCGACACCTGCCACCGCGGCAACGTCCCGTTCACCCAGATCGCTCCGGGCGCCGCGTTCTACCTGATCACCACGGCGAAGTTCCGAGCCGCACACGCGCCCCGATCAGGCAACAGATTTGCCAGATTCCCGCCGCATCTCGCGACGCGGCGGGGAGCAGCTCGAACCGAAGATCGACCGAAGTGATCGTCAAGCGAACGATCCACCTCGCGAGACGACGTGAAAGACCACCAATTCTCTCATCAGCAATTGAATGACGGAGATCGGTTCAACCAGGAGGTTTCAACTGTTGCTACGGGGCAACTGTCTGCGAACAACTCTCATTCTCAGAAATGGATGGAAACTTTTCGCATTCCGGCCACCGGCGGAACCAGCTTTGGGCCGCTTTCCCCCGCTTCTTGACTTGCATTCGCAACAAGCACGCGCCGGTTGCGGGCGTTCAAGCGAACCCAAGTCAAAGTTTTGCGTAACGAATGGGGTGGTCGAGTATGGGTAAGGCAATCTTTCCAAGGAGCTTGCGAGGGGCAAGCGGACACGAGTGGGATCCATCTCCCGAGATTTCCGGTGTGAAAGTCTCGGCAGTCGCGAGCCTGATCGCGGTTGCCTCGTTCTCCGGTGCCGAAGCCCAACAGGCGCCGCTGCCGTCCGTCACCGTCGAAGCCCCGGTGGCGCGCCCCAAGCCGGCCGCCTCGCGCCCGACCGCGGACCAGGTCCGCGCCCGCGACGCGATGCGCCGCGCCGCCCGCCAGCAACAACAGCAGCAGGCCGCGGCGCCGAAGAGCAATCTGCCGCCCGACCGCAACCCCTATTCCAGCCCCGCCTCCGACTACAAGGGCGAGCGGCTGCAGGCCTCCGGCAAGTTTCCGGAGAAGCTGCTCAACACGCCGAAGACCGTCACCGTCCTGAGCAAGGAGATCCTGGCGGACAAGAACTCCACCAGCCTCAAATCCGCGGTGCTCTCCACCGCCGGCGTGACGCTCGGCACCGGCGAAGGCGGCAACGCTTTCGGCGACCGCTTCTTCATCCGCGGCTTCGACGCCCGCAACGACGTCTTCATCGACGGCGTGCGTGACGCCGGCGTCTCCGTGCGCGAGAACTTCTTCACCGAGCAGGTCGAGATCCTGCGCGGCCCGGCGTCGTCCTTCGCCGGCCGCGGCACCACCGGCGGCGCGATCAACATCGTGACCAAGCAGGCCACGACCGAGAACAGCTTCTACAACATGGACACCACGCTCGGCACCGACAGGACCAAGCGCGTGGTGATCGACGTCAACCAGAAGATCACGCCGACCTTCGCTGCCCGCGTCGGCGGCCTGTTCCAGGATGCCGGCGTGGCCGGCCGCGACTACGTCACCGACAACCGCAACGGCGGCTTCATCGCCACCAAGTGGACGCCGCTGGACACCGTGACCCTGTCCGCCAACTACATCCACAACGAGGTGACCGGCCGTCCGGACTTCGGCGTTCCCTACTATCGGCCGAGCACGCTCACCGCCGGCGCGCCATTCCCCGAGGTCGGCTCGCCGCGCAACGCCTGGTACGGCTTCGTCAACCGCGACTTCTCGCGTGTCGGACAGGACATCGGTACGTTCAATGCCGAGGTGAAGGTCACTCCAGACCTGACTATCTCCGACAAGATCCGGGTGTCGCGCTCGACCCTGAACTACATCGGCACGCTGCCGGAAGGCCCGACGCTCACCAACCCGCTGTCGAATTCGACGATCCGGGCCAATCCGCAGAGCCGCTTCCAGCAGACCGACGTGCTCGCCAACCAGCTCGAGGCGACCTACAAGTTCGATACCGGCAACTTCAGGCACACCGTGCTCGCGGGGCTCGAAGTCTCGCAGGAAAAGGCGCGCATCAACAGCTACACCGGGTTGACATCCGAGCAGCAGGGCCTGGCGTTCGCGGGCAGCGGCTCGCTCTCGGGCGTGAGCGTGTTCAACCCGCAGTTCACCAACCTACCGTTCGGCATTCCGTCGCTGGGACAATTCCCGACGAACGTGAAGATCGACTCGGCGAGCGTCTACGCGCTCGACAGCGTCAACTACCGCGATCTCGTCATCCTCAACGGCGGCGTGCGCTACGACAAATACGACGTCCGGGTCGACGGCTTCGGCACCGTCAACGGCGTCGCCAACACGCCGGGTTCGACGGCGGCCTCCAGCGGCATGCCGAACTTCAACGTCGGCATGACCTTGAAGCCGGTGCCCTACGCCAGCTTCTATGCGGCCTACGCCACCTCGTCGAATCCGGTCGGCGCGGAGTTCGACGGCCTCAGCCCGCAATATGGCGGCCTGTCGGCGGTCACCAATGGCGGCGCCAACCAGATCTTCGGGCCCGAGAAGAACACCTCGATCGAGATCGGCACCAAGTGGGAGCTGCTCGACGGTCGCCTGCTGGTCACCGGAGCGCTGTTCCAGACCGAGAAGGAGAACGCCCGCGAGTCACGCAACATCACCAGCGCCGCGCAGGCCACGGCGGACTGCCCGTATCCGGCAGGCACCATCGGCTCCGTGCCGTGTCTCTCGGCCGGTGCCGCCTACCGCATCCGCGGCATCGACCTGCAGGCGGGCGGCAAGCTGACCGACAAATGGAGCATCTTCGGCGGCATCGTGCTGATGCAGTCCGAGGTGACGAAGTCGAACATCCCGCCAGCCAACACCGCGCTGTTCACCAGCAATGTCGGCCTGCAGCTCGCCAACACCGCGCACCAGTCGTTCAGCCTGCTGACGAAGTACCAGATCAACGACACCTGGGAGATCGGCGGCCAGGCGGTGTACCGCTCGAAGATCTTCGGCGGCACCTGGCTGGCGGCGAACCAGGGCACGGAGCTGCCGAGCTACTGGCGCTTCGATGCGTTCGCGGAAGCCAAGCTCGACAAGAACTGGACGGCGAAGCTGTTTGTTGCCAACATCTTCGACAAGCTCTACTACGACGCTCTCTATCAGAGTGCCACCCCGTTCGTGCTCGTCGGTCCGGGACGAAGCGCGTCGATCGTCCTGTCCGGGCGGTTCTGATCGCACACCCAAACCTGGGCATACATCAAGTGATGAGTTCATGCTGATCTGTGTCCCCGGAGTTCTGAGCAAAGACGATGTGGCGGACTTCCGCCACATCATGGACGACAGCGACTGGGAGGACGGTCGCTCGACGGCCGGCGCCCAGTCGGCCATGGTCAAGCGCAACGAGCAGTTGCCGCCCGACAGCGAGGTGGCGCGCAAGCTCGGCCACCGCATCATTTCGGCGATGACCGCCAATCCGCGCTTTCTCGCCGCAGCCATCCCGCAGCAGATCTTCCCGCCGCTGTTCAACCGCTACAGCGCGGAGTCGGGCCACCATTTCGGCATCCACGTCGACAACGCGGTCCGCGGCGACAAGCTCACCGGCCTGCGCATTCGCACCGACCTTTCGGTCACGCTGTTTCTGTCCGAGCCGGAGGATTACGACGGCGGCGAGCTGGTGATCGAGGATCTGTACGGCTCGCACGAGGTCAAGCTGCCGGCCGGCGACCTCGTGCTGTATCCCGCCTCGAGCCTGCATATGGTCACCCCGGTGACGCGCGGCGTCCGCGTCGCCTCGTTCTTCTGGCTGCAGAGCATGATCCGCGATCCCCTCGCGCGCAGCATGATCTTCGATCTCGACACGACGATCCAGGGATTGTCGCAGCGGATGGGACGCGACGATCCGGAGATGGTGCGGCTGACCGGCCTCTATCACAACCTGATCCGCTACTGGGCCGAGAACTAGACGACCGTTTTCAACGTTCCAGCCCTATTGATGCAGATATGTAGACCCTCACTGTCATCGTCCGCGAACGCGGACGATCTGGTACGCCGTGACATCTCGGTTCATCATCTTCGCGGATTGCTGGATGCACTGCCATCGCGGAGTATGACAGCGGTCGAGATGGCAAGCGGTCGACCCGGCATCGACCGCTGTTTCCAAGGAAACGCTCGTTTCAATATCCGCCTTCGGTCGCCACACTCACGTTGAGTTCGATCGTCTACGAGCCGGGTTGCACGCATGCAGCCCGGCTCATTCGTTCGGACGATGACCGCATCGCTGCGGAGCCGTTCTCAGCCTTCGCGATGGACCACCGTCCAATCTCACAAGCGGCCGCCTGTCTCTTCCTTGAGCTGTCACACGTCCTTGACTGCCGGCAGACCGCCGCTCGCGAGCGGCACGATCTTTCGACGCCGGCAAGCGGGTGCGCTTTGCGAACTTCAGCCACCGCTCGCAGCTTGATCAGATCGCGCGCGGCCCGCTTCTCAAACAAACCTGATTCCACCGCACCCTGATTCGGATCTCGACGCTTTCGAGCCCTTTCCGGCGGCATCACGTCTCGAAGAACGCGCGTGATGCCCTCGCGTCCGCCAAACGGGACCATCACGCCGGCGCCGACTAATTAGAATTGATGGAAGACCGAACGGCGGCATTTGCGTGACAGGCAGCCGCGTTGGCGGAACCGTGCACGGCTCGTCGCGCCCCAGGTCAGGACTTTCAGGGAGTTATGACGCGATGGGCAGCATCCCGAGCTCTTACGCAGATCACACGATTCGATTTTTCATCTGGCATCGCACTCACCGGAGTGACTGCCGACATCGATGTTCCCGCTTTGAGTCAACGCGCCGTCTCAAAACAGCCGGGTTACGACTAGAAGCATTACAGAGAAGATAACTACCAAGGGGTACGCAGCAACATGTTCAGGATCGTTCTTCATGTAGGAGCGGTGATCGCAGCCGTTTCGGCCGGCGCCATGGCGCATGCCGAGCAGCCGGCCACGTCGCCGAGACCTGGCCAGGCTGCCACCGCCCCGCAGACCACAGCACCGAGTCCCACGACTCCGACCGGCGCGAAATCCGTTCAGGCTCCGACGACGGCGGCCGCCACGCAGGCGCCTGCAGCTGCGCTCGCCAACGCCGCCAGTGCGCCGGCTCCCGTCGCGCACGCAGCTCAAGCTCAGGGCGCGGCTCCGAAGCCGATGACCGTCGGACAGGCGCAGACAGCCCCCGCCGTTGCCCAGCCCGCGCCCACGGCGCAGGCGGCCGCGCCTTCGCCGGCTCCGGCCGCGACCACGCCGCAAGCTGGTGCAACGAACCCGGCACCGGCCGCCGCAACGAACGACACCCAACCGTCGACCGCGACCGAAGCCGTCACGGACACGGCAGCGGGCGACAAGGCGAAGGACCAGGCAGAGAAGCCGGCCCAGGGCGCGGCACAAGGCGGTGCGCAAGCGGCATCACACGTGCCGCATGATCTGTCGCCATGGTCGATGTTCCTGGCCGCCGACATTCTCGTGAAGTCTGTCATGATGGGGCTCGCGCTCGCCTCGCTTGCGACCTGGACCGTCTTCATCGCCAAGACCATCGAGTTCTCCATCCTGCGCCGGAAGCTGAGCGGCGCGCTGCGCAAGGTCGACGACGTACGCTGGCTGTCGGAAGCCAAGCTCGCGCTGGGATCACGCCAGAACGTGCTGACGGCTCTGATCGACGCCGCCATGCACGAGATCAGAATGTCGTCCGAACTGCCGTCTCACGGCGTCAACGAGCGCGCCGCGTCGAGCTTCTCCGAGATCGTACGTGCCGAGGGCCGGCGTTGCCGGACCGGCATGGGCCTGCTCGCCACGATCGGCTCGATCTCGCCCTTCGTCGGCCTGTTCGGCACGGTCTGGGGCATCATGAACAGCTTCATCGGCATCTCGAAGTCGCAGACCACGAACCTCGCCGTCGTCGCGCCCGGCATCGCCGAAGCGCTTCTCGCAACCGCCATCGGCCTCGTCGCCGCGATCCCGGCCGTGATCATCTACAATCACTTCACACGGGTGACGAAGGGCTACATGGAGCTCGTGAACCGGTCCTCCGGCGCCACCGCCCGGATGTTGTCGCGCGATCTGGATCGCGGCCAGAGCCACCACAGCAGCCATCACGGCGAGCGCTTCGAGCCGATCCACGTCCACTCTGCGCCTCCGATGGCGCTGGCGGCGGAGTAGCTCCATGGCCGTCTCTCTCTCGGAAGGCGATGGCGACGATGATCTCGGCGAGACGAGCGACATCAACGTCACGCCCTTCATCGACGTGATCCTGGTGCTGCTGATCATCTTCATGGTGGCGGCACCGCTGTCGACGGTCGACGTCCCGGTCGATCTCCCGACATCGACGGCCACGCCGCAGAAGAAGCCGGACAAGCCGATCTATGTCAGCATCAAGCCGGATCTGACGCTGTTCGTCGGCGAGGAGCCGGTGAAACGGGCGAGCCTGGTGAGCACGCTCGAGCACATCCCCGAGGCGGCGAAGGACAAGTTCATCTTCCTGCGCGCCGACCGGGGCGTGGCGTATGGAGAGCTGATGGACGTGATGGAGCTGCTGCGGACCGGCGGCTATCCGAAGATCAAGCTCGTGACTGTCGAAGGCGTCTCACAGGCCGCCGCCCAGGCTGCACATTGAAACCAGTGAAACGACGGAACTGAAGAATGGTCGAACACAAGTATCAGGGAGCGTCGCGCCGCTTGTGGATCTCAGCCGCGATCGGCGCCCTCATGCTGCACGGTGGCGGCGCCGCGCTCGCGGTCGTCCATCTCAGCGGCAATGACGCGGACGGCGGTCTCGGCGCGGCCGGCGCCGAATTCGCGCTCGAGATCGCCTCGCCCCAGGTCGAGGACAACGATCTTCCGCCGGGTCCCGACAGCGACGCGGCCGAAGCTGCGCCGGAGCAGATGCAGCAGACCGCCGAAGTCAAGGAGTCCGACGCCGTCAAGGACAAGCCGACCGAGACAGAGGAGGAGGCCGATCGGGTCGTCACGCAGAACGATCCCAAGAAGCCGGAGAAGGAGGAACAGCAGCAGGCAACCCAGCAGGCCGAGGCGTCGGTCGCATCTGCTGCGCAGGAAGAATCGGCCCGCAAGGCGCTGGACGAGGCCGCGCCGCCGGCCGAGACAGCCAAGGCCCCCAATCCGGGAATGGGCAAGGACAAGCAGAAGCTGACCAACGATTGGGGCCGAAAGATCAGCGCCTATTTCGAGCTGCACAAGCGCTATCCGGAAGGCAAGAAGCACAATCGCACGGTCAAGGTGGCGCTGGTGCTGAGCCGGGCCGGCAAGGTGGTTTCTGCGTCCGTCATGCAGTCGTCCGGCGACTCGATGTTCGACGATGCCGCGCTGGCGATGATCCGCCGCTCCGACCCTGTGCCTGCGCCGCCGTCCGGACTGACGGACGATCAGTTCAGCTTCAGCCTCGACGTGAACTTCAACCAGAAGAAGTAGACCGTGCGTCGTTCGACGCGTGTATCTTGAAGACTTGGCAGCGTTCGCAATGGCGCGAGCGCTGCTTTTTGCGTCTGCTGGGCCTAGGTCGCGCGGACGAAGGAACGCGAGACCTTTCCGTATCCGGCCGGAATTCCCGCGAGACGACCTTTTCCAAAGTCTCCTCTCATATTCGGAGATGGGTATCCTCGCTGTCATCGTCCGAGGCGGACGATCCAGTACGCCGTGACGTTTCGGTTCGGCATCTGCCGCCACGGAAGTACTGGATGCCCCGCTTTCGCGAGGCACGACAGCGTTGGAGACTGTGGGGACTCAACCCACCACGCATGCCGATTGGATGGAAACGTTCGTCTAGTACTGTACCCGCGCGCCGACCTGCACCACGGTCGCCGACAGATTGTTTTCGCGGAAGTTGGAGCGCGTCTCCTCGCGCCGGACGCTGGCCCTGAGCTGCAGCAGGCGTGAGAACTTGTAGAGCATGCCGAGCTCGACCAGATAGCGGTTGTCGACCCGCGTCGTGCCGGTGAACGCGTCCTCGCCATAGCCGGCGAGGAACGTGCCGACGAGCCAGGGCTCGAACTGATGCTCGATGCCGACGGTGACGTCGCGCTTGAGCACGCCGGAAATGCCGGGCTCGGTGATCTCCACCACCTGCGACTTGGCCCCCAGCGCGATCGCCGTCTCCTTGGCGAACTGCCATGTCAGATTGGCGTCGGCAATGAAGCCGTTGACCGGCTTGAGCATCGGATCCTGATAGCGACGCGTCAGATAGCCGACGGCGACGTCGCCTGTCAGCTTGTCGGCGTAGTTGAAGGTCACGCCGGCCTCGACCGCCGTCCCGGTGGAGTCGCGGCGGAAGCCTTCGGCATCGACCGCGATGTCGTGAACGCGGCGATCGACGGCGACGTCGACGAAGGGACGGATCTCCGGCGTCAGATTGTAGGTGATGCGGCTCTGCGAGCCGTATTGGACGAAGTTGCGATCGGCATTGCTGACGATCTGGCCGTCGACGAGCGGCGCGTTCTGGAACGCGACGCGGTCGATGGCGGCCTTGGTCGAGACCTCGACCTCCTCGAACCGCTTGGTGACGCCCGCCGAGCCGCCGACGGTGGAGGCGAGCGGAATCCTGGCGAACCGGCCGGCGAAGCGCGGCGTGCCGGGATCATCGGCATCGACGGCAACGTGGCCCTCGCCGTTGAGCGCAAACGTATCGGTGATGTCGTAGCGCCCATTCACCTTGGCGTCGACGGTAGGCCTGCTGAGCTGCCGGAGCTTCGCATAGTCGATGTAGCCGACGCGCACATCGGCGTTGAGCAGATGCCGCTCGAACTGAGAGCGCACGAGCAGGACCGGCGCAACGCTGACGAAGGCCGAGCCCTTGCCTTGCGGCACACGGCCGGGATTGCTGTCGAAGCCTGAGGACATTTCGAACGCAGGCTTCAGGATGAAGTTTCCCACCGTGATGCCCTTGGGCTCATAGGGGTCTTCCGCCATCATCGGCGGCTGCGGCTGCTCCTGCGGCTTCTGCCCCTTGTTCACCGGCGGCAGCCGCATCTTGGGCTTGTCCGCCAGAACGGGCGGAATCGGCTGCGCATCCTGTCGCGGAATCGGCGGCAGGTTACGCGGCAGCACGCCACGCGTCGCCGGCGGCGGACTGACGGCGAACGCCAGCGCGTCCAGGCAGCGATTGGGCACGTTCGTGACCGACAGCCGGCCTGGCGTCGACAGGCAGCCGCCGACCAGGAGGCCGGCGGACGGTGCACCGAAAAAGCCGTTTCGAACCGGAGCCAGACGCGGCGCCGGCTCGCGGCGCGCGGCCTGCGGGAGCGCGCCCGCGCCCGCATCGATCGGAGACCGCGGCCGCGGCGGCGGGGCCTCGTCCACCTGCGTGGCCGCCTTCGGCTCCGGCTCGACCCCGCCCGGCGAAACGATCACCTGCGGAATGACCAGCGGTCCATTGCTGTTCGCCGGCCTCACCGGCTGGCGGCGGCGATTGGGTACGACCACCACCGGTCCGGCGTCGGTGGTCGCCGGATCTGCATAGGCCCTGACCTGGCTCCCCGGCGTGACGGTCTGACCGTAGGACGGCGCGACTCCGAACAGCGTCACGAGCAGCACGGTGATCGCAACCGTCTCCTCCTGGCACCGTGAGACGTCGCGACCGATGCCACGTCTGGAAGCGACCGTCTCTCGTGCTGCCCGTTCCAAAGAGCCTCGTCTCCGTCGAGTTCGGCAACCCGCGAAGCGCGGCGCCCGCGGCGTGACGCATCCCGGCATCACGGCGTCGAAGGTCGGATCACTCGATGATCAGCGCGCCCTTGTTGCCCTGATGGAAGTCGTCGAAGAATTCGTAGCGTCCCGGCTTCTGCGCCTTGACCTTCACGACGCCTTCCATGTTGGGCTTGATCACCGTCTCGAACTCCAGGGGCTCGCTCTCGAACTCGACCGGCGCGCCATCCAGATTCTTGACCTTGAACACGATCGGCGTGTTGGCCGGCGCCTTCATCTCCGCCGGCTGAAACTTGTTGTCCTTGACCGATATCTCGATGGTCGTCTCAGCCGCCCCTGCCGGCAGCGCGAACGCCGCGATCAACAGCACGGCGGCTCCTGCTGCCTGTACCTTCCCAAAGAGATTCATGCTGTATGTCCCTGTCCCGAATTCACCCGAATGTGCCGAACGTCTTCCCGCGCTCGCCTGTTTCGACGAGTCTTCGACACTTCATAGAACGACTATAAAGTCCCGAATGCGGCAATTTGCCGTGTCGAAATTTGACAACATCTGTGTGTGCGACAAAGCGCGCGAATTTATTAGTTGTACGGCGTCAAGTCGCCGCGCAGACGCGTGGGCTCGAGCATCGCCGATGCGCGTCGCCGAATGACAACGACGAAAATCAGCGGTCACTGCGGTCGGTAGCAGCACAATCGCCTTAGTTCGCATCTGTGCTGATATGAGACACGACAGGTCATGCAGCGCCGTCGCGCGCCGCGAACCACACGAGACTCACGATCGACCGCCTACGCTGCGCACAGCACATGCATGATCCTCATGCGCCCGCTCATCGAGACGAGTGCGAGCGAGATGCACGAAGGGACACGCTCGTGCTGGTCTCACGCGGCATGGACCGCAATATGCGTGTGCGTCCATCCAGCTCGAGCCGTGCGCGGACAAGCCTTGCGCGCACTAGAAATGAAATCAGGCGCGGGCCTGCACGCACATATCGCCGGCGAGCGCACACGACCGATGCCCGCCGTCTCACCTGCCGACCCCCAGCCGCCTGTCGTGAATGCTGAGGGATCGCGGCATACGCGCAGGCTTCGCGGCGCCGGGGGCCGGATTCACGCGCAGGGGCGGCAGATCGGGTACAACGGATACGTGCTCCTCGTCCGCCATCGGCTCGGGCTCCGGGCTCTGGCGTGCGACGCTGCGCGCCACCGCAGGCGCGGCGCGCATGATGCCAGGCACGCGCTTGCGTCCCGTCACCATCGCGCGCATCAAATTCTCCCGCTGCAGCACGCTCATCCACACCGTGCCGAGCACATGCACGGCGATCAGGGCGATGATGGCATTGGACGACAGCGCATGCGCCTGCTCGATCCAGCCGACGCCGAAGAACCGGATCGAGACCTGCATGACGCCGCTGATGGTCGAGACGATCAGAAGCGCAAGCATCACGACCAGCATCGCGGCCCCTGCCGGGTTCAGGCCCAGATAGCGTCCCGTCTCTCCGCGCAACATGCCCACGATGTACTGAGGCGCCGCCCGCAGCTTGAGGCTGATCCGCGCAAACAGCGAATGACGGCTGCCGATCAGTCCCCAGATCAGCCTGAAGGCGAGAAGACCGATGACGGCATAGCCCGCCAGGCGATGCAGGCGATCGAACGTGTTGGGCGTGACGCAGGCGACGAGCACGAAGGCCGCGAGCGACCAGTGCCAGACGCGCAGCGGAAAATCCCAGACCGCTACGGTCCCCGAACCCGAGTTCGCCGGCGTCTCGGAGAAGACGCTCCGCTGTGCCTGGCCTGCGTCACGCATGACCATCAGATCACTTCGCCTTGGTGTGCTTCAGCGCGAGGTCTTCGGGGCTGTAGAACAGCTCATAGAGCTTACCGCCCTTGACGCCGTAGACCTCGTAGCAGGTGCCCTCGATCTTGGTCTGTCGAACCTCGTAGCCCGCGGCCTTCGCCTTTGCCTCGGCCTCGGCGGTGGTCTTCCACGACGCCTTGTCGAGCTTGGTGCAATCCTTGTAGCCGTCGGCGAGCGCTGCGGAGCCCGACGCCAGACCCGCCGCCAAGACCACGCCCATCAGCTTGATGACCTTCATAATCAAATCCCTCCTCGAAGACTGCGCCATCGGCGCCAACAGCGCTCGATGCGCAGGCTACAAAGGGGAGGAGATTTCAACGAAACTTGGACATCATCATCCGCGGCGGATGGCCTCGATCACGCAGGCGCGGCTCGAAACGTTCCGCATCCGGCCGCAATGTCGCTGAGATGCGAACTCACATGCGGTCCCGTCAGGATTGAACCGTGTCGGCAGGCCGCTGATCTTTTCAGGACTCGACAACGCGCGCGGTTCCCCGCGCATTGCAACTGATATTGATTCGCAAGGATGTAGCAGCATCATCGCGAGGCGCATGCGCTTTGCTCCCGCACAAGGCGTGGACGGCGCTGTGTGCGGGACCACACTCCTGCCCGATTGCCGCTGTGACCATGGTGAGGCGAGAAAGGAACCGACAGCTACAAGGCTGCGACCTTAAGCCTCAGAAATTTTTTTTTGAGCGTCGCCATCGTTCGCACGACCGGATCGAGATCGATGGTGGATGATGACGATGCGGCTGCTTGCGCACGCATCGTCCGGCCGTCAAACGCACATCCGTGCGGACAGCGGCGCAGCCATCCTGATCCTGGGCGCGGGCGATGCCCTTGCCGACACTGACTGCCGACCAGGATGGCGAGTCGTTGCAGGAAAACGACGTGTCGGATGCCTCGGCAACGACGTCCCCGCTTGCGTCGGGATCTGCCATGGACGCGCGCCAGGACGAGCGGCCATTGCCGGGTGAGCTGCGCTTGCGCCGCCCAGTGCGGCGCATGCCTCGCGAGCCCTGGCGCGGATTTCGACATGCATCATTCCATCGCTGCGGCAGGGGCAGGACGATGGTGGATCGTCCTTGCCGCCATCGAGCGACAAGCGCCGCCCTCAGCGATGGATCCTCGAGGAGCGAGCCAGCTTGCGTCCCACGGTCGCGCGCAGGCCGACGCGCATCAGGCGCCCGGCCGTCGGGAATGGAAGGCTCGTCACTTCGTTCCGGAGAAGACGCGGCTGATGAAGTCGGAGCTCTCGGGCGACTTCGTCATCTCCGGCGACGGCTCGGGCTGGGCCGGCGGCTCGGTTGGTACGGATCGGATCTGCGGTCGGCTTCGGACGGTGACGCTGCGCGTCGCGCGCGCCTCCTGCTCGCCTCCGTTCGGCTTGCTCACCGTGATCATGATCTTCTCGGAGATCACGGGCGGATCGAAGTTGAGATGCCTGGTGTCGCCCAGCACGAGCTGCAGCGTGTGCTTGCCGGGCGACAATTCGATCCGCGCCTCCGTCTCCCCCGCTGCGTAATGAACGTGTTTCTTGTCGCGCGGAATCTCCTCGCCGGCCTGCATCGTCTCGTCGACGTCGACCAGAAGATGATGATGGCCACTGCCGGCGAAATCGTCGCCCGCATGGGTAACGCCCATGTTGCGCAGTCCGAAACGAGCGATGAAGGGCCCGGTCACCGTCTCCCCGTCCGCAGGAGAGATGAAATAGACGCGGGCATCCTTCGCAGCCTTCGTTCCCTTGGCCGGCGCCAATGACGGCGCGAGCACGAGCGATGCGGTCAGGATGAGGCAGAGTCGCGCAGACCTCGGCAGCATGCAAATCCCCTATGGTGAGAGCGCGATGCGGAAACCCAGGGTCGGATGCCGGATGCGGCCGTCATAGCGGTCGCGGCTGCCGGCCCGCGCATCGGCGGCGCCGTTCTTCCACGATCCCGAGCGGATGACACGGGCATAGCTACCTTCCTCGAGCCAGGCCGATCCATCCGCCGGCGCGCCCTTGTAGTTCTTGTGCCAGCTGTCGGCGACCCACTGGCCGACGCCGCCGCCCATGTCGAACAGGCCGTAAGGATTGGCCTGGACGCTGCCGATCTTCGGCGGCTGGTCGGTCTCGGCGTCGCCCGTGCCGTTGCAGCCCTTGCAACTGGCCATGCCGGGGCGCATGCGATCGCCCCACCAATAGCGGGTGCGCTGGCCGCCGCGCGCGGCATATTCCCACTCGGCCTCGGACGGCAGCCGGAACGACTTGCCGGTCGCCTTCGACAGCCAGGCGAGATAGGCCTGCGTGTCGTCGTAGCTCAGGTTGGTGACCGGACGATCATCCGCGCCGGCCGCGATGTCGGCGCAGCTTGCCGCGGCGACACACTGCTTCCACTCGCCGATCGTCACGGGATGCTTGCCGAGCGAGAACGGTCGCACGCTGACCTGATGCGCCGGCTGCTCGGACTCGTCGTCGCCGCCCATCGCAAAACTGCCACCGGCGATCGCAACCAGCTCAGGCACGCGCAGCTTCGGCCCGGCTTCCGGCGCCGGCGCGGGCCGCGGAATGGCTGCCGTGTCGGATGATCGCGCCAGCGTCGCCTCGAGTGCCGGAGCATCCTGGCGCGGCGCGATGAAGGCGCTGGACGGCGATCGCGCGGCGTCCTGGCGCGCGCCGGCGGCTTCCAGCAGGATCCGGCGCGGCGGAGGCAGCGGCGCGGCGGACTGCGCCTCCTGCTGCGAGCTCGACGATCCGGCCGACCCAGGCGGCGCCTGAATCAGCAGCCTGATCTCGCGTAGCGGCAACAGCACGCCGCCGAGGAAGACGATGCCGAGGACCACGACGCCGAGCGCTCCGCGGATCAGCTTCTTGCGCGCACCTGCCGCCGGCGCGAACACGGCCTTCAGCCGGCCGCCCTTACCCCTCTCCTCCTGATCACCGTCGCTACCGTCGTCCCATCTGTCCGGAAGGGGCGCCGCCGGCCCGGGCGACGGGCGCACCGGAGAGACTGGTGCAGGTTCTCGTCGAGCCGCACTCTCAGGCTCTGCGATCTCCCATTCGGCATCGAGCGACTGCTCGAGCGCGCCGCACATCATCAGCAACAGCCCGCCTTCGCTCTTGCCGGTCCAGCGCTCCTGCACCTCGGGACACTCGACCTGATCCTCGACGCGCAGGAAGCTTGGCGGACGCATCGGGCTGAGCGAGACCTGCACCGTGCGGCCGCAGCGCCGGCAGGCCACCGCACGGGAATCCTCCGGCAGCGCATCCTCGGCGAGCTTGGGAGCCCGCAGCCATTGCAACGCTGAACTCTCGCTCATGCTGTCCTCGCTCGTGATGCCCGCCAACCCCGTCACTGACCCCAGCTGGCGAACACGTCCTTGAACACGCGGTCGCCGTCGGATCCCTTCTCGATCGACAGCAGCGCCCGGTTGCCGCCCTCGTAGACGATCGGAATGTCGAACCACTGCTTGCCCTTGAGAAGCATCAGATTGCGCTTGGTATCGACCTCGTTGGCCGACAGCGCGACCATGAAGTATTTCGGTGTCACCCGGGCGGTCTGGGTCACCAGCGCCGTCCCGCGCTCGGCCTCCTCGCCCTTCAGGCCGATGCCCCTCAGGCTGGTCAGGCCGCTGACCGACTGATCTGGCCAGTCGAACTTGAGCTCCATGATGTGACTCGCCGGCATCTCCATGTCGGCGTTCCGCCGCAGCGAGATCGTGGCCTTGGTGCCGTTCTCGATCTCGATCTCACCCTTGATCGCCGGCGCCGTATCGAGTCGCGGCCCCTTGGTCTGCTCGATCGACCAGGTGACCTTGCCAGGATAACGCTTGCCCTTCGGATCCTGCGGATCCTCATGATAGAGGAACGCCTGCGCCGGCGTGCTGACCGGCACGCTCATGCCGACCGTGGCATGCTCCCCGGCCGCGGCGACAACCACCGGCTTGGCCTCAACCACCGGCTTGGCCTCGGGCGTGATCCGCTCTGCACTGACCTTGTGGGCGCCCGGTTCGCTCGGCAGAGCCGACGCTGCCGTCGCACCGCTCAGGGACAGCTGGATCCATTCCGACGCGCGCTCCCAGGACACCGCCGCACCGACGACTACCAGCAATCCGGCCGCGGCAAATGCCATCACCCGCCGGCTCGGCCGACGGCGGCGTGGTGCCGCGGCGTTCTCCGTCGCCTTGAAGGCCATCGCGAGGAGGGAGGGGTGAATCTTGATCTCGGTCGCCGGGGCTGCAGCCGCGGCGGCGGGCTCAGTGGTGGCAGAAGCCGCTGCCGCAGCGGGTGTCGCAACGACGGCAGGCTTCACGGGCTCTGCCGGCGCGGCGCCCGTGGACTCCGCCTCGATCTCCGCCGTGACCACCTTTTTTTCGGCAGGGCGCTGCGGCACCGCAGCCCGGTCGGCGACGATGACCGGCGCTTCAGTGACGGCGGCCGCGCTCGGCTGGGTCGGCTCGACCGTGGCTGGCTGCGCGACGGTCGGCAGCTCAGGCGGAGCCGGAGTCACAACCGGCGTCACGATGTCCGCGGCCGGCTCGCGCGGCGGACGCCGGCGCAGCACGCGAATCTCCGGCGCGGGCTTGGGCGCAGCCGCGCGGCTCTCGGCACGCTGCGCTATCGCGGGCGCGCTCGGCTTGCCGGCGGCAGCCGTGACGATGTCCGTCCCCGAGCGGCGAGCCATCGAGAGATATTTCGCGACGGTGGCGATCTCCTCTTCGAGCGAGTGCGTCGTGAAGACTTGCCGTGGCTGCGGCCGCTGCTTCGGCGCGGGCGCTGCCGCGCGGGCCGGCCGCGGCAGCTCGGCGGCTGGTGCATCGGCCGGTCTGGACGTATCGGCGGGCAGCAGCGAAGCTGTGACCGAGGCTGTCTCGACGCCGGCAGGGCGCGCGCGCAGCTCGATCATGCGATCGGGAAACAGGATCGCGGCGAGATCGCGCAGCGAGGCACCCGGCATCAGCAGCCGCCGCAGCGCTGGTGGAACGCGGCGCAGCGTGTTCGTCTCGGTGCGTTTGACAACAGGATCGTTGCGGCCGGCTTCGACCAAGGCTCCGTCGTCGTGACGCTCGTCGCTGATCAGAACCTTGCGGGCCCGCAGCATCGCCGTCAGTTCGCGCAGATCGGAGCGCGAGGCGTGTTCGACGACCAGAAGATCGAAGGTGCCGATCCGAGCCGGCAGCAACTCGGCGACACGCCAGGCCGGCATCACGTGACAGGGAATCTCCTCGAGCCAGCCGTCGAGAGACCTGCGCGCAGCAAGCCGAAGTCGGCGTGCGGTCGGACCGGAGCAGGCCGACGCCATCTTCTGCATCGAGTCCCTGAACCGCTTCACCGCTTGCCTGACGGCGACGCCCGCATTCTGCGCGATGCCCAGCGACATGCGGGCGCCGATCACCGCTTCGAACAAGGCCAGCGACCGCGTCTCCAGCCGCGCGCGCTGAGCCGCGAGGTCATGCAGCAGCTGCCGCTCCTCCGGACTTTCGATCCGCATCAGCACGGCCCAATTCCAGGCCGCCACCCATTCCGCGAGCGTCGCCGCATCCTTCGCCTCGCCCGCGCCCGGCGCGGACCGCAGCCGCTGCGCCAGACTCGGCGCGCCCGCCGCAGTCACCATCCGGCAGGCGGTCCTGACGAGTTCGTAGTCCGGCCTGGCCTCGCGGATCTTCTCCATGGTCGCGAGAATGCCTGTCCACCGCGTTTCGAGCTCCTGCGGCTCCGTCTCGGCGTCACCGACCCGCGACAGCACGTTCTCCTGAACGGAGACGGCGAGTTCTCCCGCCCGGGCGAACAATTCGCCGAGGCGAGCGAGTTCGATCAGCGGTCCCGATACGCGCGTCATGACGGTCCGAATCGCCGCGCCGAACGCGGCCAGCCGCTGTGCATCGGCCAGCATCGCCCTGACGTCGCCGTCCGGCACCGACAGCTTGGAGCAGGCATCGGCCACGCTGCGGACGGCGAGCGCGGCCGTCACGATGGCGGCCTCGACGCTCTTGACGATGTGCTCGAGGTCATCGAACGCCCGCGCCGATTCCAATTGAAGCGCGGGTGCACCGATCTGCGTTGCGATCGACGTCCAGCGCGCGCGCAACGCATGCAGGTCGTGGCGCCACAGCAGGAAGCGCCCGACATATTGCCAGTCCGCCGGCTTCGACGGCGAGGCACCGTCCACCGTGATCGCTTCGACGGCGGCCTTCAGCGCGCGGCGCGAGGGCGAGAACCGCGCGAACGGCTTCTCGCCGGCCGCAAGCCGCTCGACCACGCGGATCGCGTCCCTCCTGGTGAACGCCTCGACCGGCGCCTGCACCTGGCGCCTCGCGAATTCGGCGCTCCGCGACAGCTGGAACGACGCATCACGCGCCCACCCCACGACCTTGTCGAGACCTGCGGGAGCGTCAGCCTTGGCGGCGCCGAGCGGCGACAGCCGCGCGAGCCAGGTTTCCTCGGCGATGGCGCGATGGCCGGCTACCAGCGCATCGAGATCGGCCGCCAGGCGGTTGGTTGCGTCGAGCCCGAAGGTCGCGATGGCGTCGAGCGCGAGATCCTCGTCGCGGCCAGCGTCCGACGTCAGCCCTGCCTGGTGCTGCAGCTCCGCGTGCAGACGCAGGATAGCGGCGGTGTCGGGAAGCGCCGCGAGCTCCGGCAACTCGACATCGATGTGCTTGAGATCAGCGGCAAGCCGCAGCCGCGCCTCGCGTGCCTTGTCGATCGCCGTAACGAGCGGGTCGGTGGCTGCGAGCAGGTGCTTCGGCCGGTCGGTGAACCAGGCATGCGCGTCCTGCTCGCCGACCAGCGCCTTGAACAAATCGAACGGCAGCTCCGGCAAGCCGCCGGCGAGCCGCAGGTTACGCCGGACGATCTCGGCGATCTCGTCGTCGAGCGATGCGATCTGCGTGCGCTTCGAGATAATGTCGCGTTCGAGCCGGCCGATCTGACCGACCTGATCGCGCAGATTTGGCGTATCCAGGATCGATTGCAGCCGGCCCGCCAGGGCTTCGGCCTTCCTGAGCACGTCCTTGTCGGAGCCGGTCGAGCTGACGGTCAGCTCGCGAATGGCCGGCGGCAGCTTCTGATGCAGCAGCGAAAGTGCAGCCTCGTCCCTGGACACGACGAGGACGCGCGAGCCGAGCGCGAGGTGATGGCAGACGACGTTGACGAGCGCCGTGATCCGATCGTCGCGTTCGACAGACTGGACCATCAGGCCATCCGACCGCGACAGTTCGCGTACGACCTCGACATCCTCCGCGACAGCCGGCAGCGGGAAGAACAGATCGCCCTGCTCGACCGCAGCAGGCTTGGGCGCAGGCGCAAGGTCGATCGGGCCGCCGACGATGCCGGACAGGTGCCGGCGCGCATTGGCGTGGCCACGTCCATCCGGCTGCGAGAGCAGCGCGCTCACGGCTCCCGACAGGCAGCACTCACTCTGCGGCGCATGCTCGATCGCGTTCTTGAGACGGTCGATGTCGCGCATGGCGAGGCTCTCCGGCCGCCGCCGCGCGGATATGACCCAGCGTCCCGACGTGAGCGCGGCCTCCGAGGCCTCCATGGCCGGCGCATCGTCCGAAGATGCGAGACTGCGCGACGTCTTGTAACCGGATTGCGCGCCTGCGGCGCTCAGGATCTGATCGATGCCGACCGGCGTGAACGGCGACAGCTCTGCGCGCTGCTCGAGCGCCTCGACCAGGCGATCCGGCTTGTCGCGCACGGCAAGCGCCACGTCCGGCGCCACGGCATCGAGCGCCCTCAAATTGACGGTTGCGCCGACGAAGCGCGGCCGGACCCTGACCTCGGCATCCGGACGCGCAATGATCTCGATCTCGACCGCGCGCTCGAACAGCGGCAACTCGAATTCGCGCCCGCCCTGCCGCCACGATGACAGCGCGATGCCCCACATGACCTCGATCGCCTGATCGGCGCCGGCCGTGGCCGCCATGTCGCGCAGCCGCTGATGGATCGCCATGGTCCGGCGGCGCATGCGCTCGGTGTCGGCCCAGGCGGTCCATGGCCCGCTGATATAGCGCTCGATCCGCTGCACGAGGTCAGGACGCTGCTCCAGACGCAGCCGTCCGGTCCAGGCGCCCAGCGCCGGGGCGGGCGAAAAATCCTCGGGCCGTGCGTGGCGGGCGAAGGTGAGGCGGTTCTTCTCCATCTCATCGACCGTGACCACGATGCTCTCGTGCGGCGATGGACGACGGTCGGGCTCGGACGACGGCTCGACCCAGATCTTGAGATCGTAGTCGATGGCGGGGGGCTGTGTCGCAGCAAGCGCCTCGACGGCGAGCCACACCGGACCGTCAACATCGAAGGTATTGAGCACCACGCCCGGCAGACCCGCCAGCTCCTCCTGGTCGAGCGCGAAGCCATGATCGTCGGCGAATGGATGATCCGGCTGCCGCTCCGCCGGGGAGCCCTCGGCCCGAATGATCTCGGTCAGACTGCCGAGCACGTCCTGCAACGGCTCGACGACCGATCCCGTGCCGAGCGCTTCGCTCGTCGAGAACGCCCAGGCGTCGGTCGGCGACTGCGGCTCCAGGGCCGCCGCGCCGATAGCACCAAGCAGCCGCATGCCGTGATCGGCTGCACTGCTCTGCGCCTTGCGATCGCCCGCGCCGGCCTCGTTGGGCCGCACATTCACCAGCTGGCTCATCGCACAGATCCTTCTCTGAAGTCGGCCGCGACGTCGGCGGGAGCTCGGCGAGAGGCTGACCGACAAGGATGGCCCTGCGCGTGATCGCGGTGCGCCGGGCGATCGAAGGGTGGGTTCAGAGTGGACAAGCTTGCCTCGCTGCAACGTCGACGGAACTCCCGACTCGTTGCGGAGGGGTATGGCGAAGTGAGGTCACATCAATGACCCGACAGGTAGATGAATGTGACGATTCTCGCCCCTGTCGGGGAATCGGGAAAAAATCCCGGGTCATTCGATGAGGAAAATCGTGCCTAACAAGTTTGTTAGTCTCGGCTTTTTGTGTAGCGCGGCGCGCGTGGCCGGCAACAAGCTTGGGTTGCGGACGAATACGCTGGAATGTGTCTAAGAATACTTCTAACACTCAAGAAGAAATATCCCGACGCATGCCGAACGCCCGATCTCCACGCCGCAGCGCGGCTGCGGTCCATGTTCGGCCACGAACCCGCCGCGCATGCGGCTCGCTTGCAAGGCAGGCGCCACAAGCATTGGCGCCTGCGTGCATCGCGCTGCGCGCTCCCCTCCGCAAGTACCGGGATCGCATCCGACGGAAACGGCGCTGGCAAGCGATAGCCGGACAGAGCCCGGGGAGTTGCCGGATCCGACGCGACCGTCCTGCAGCGAGCGCTGCTTGAAACACCCGCGAAGCTGAAGTAGCTGTTGTTGCAGCGACATCAACGTCATCCAGACGTTTCCCCGATCGATGGGGCTGGGACTGCATGGTGAGGCAACGGACAAGAGCTGCGGCCGCATGCGGTGCCGTGCTGTTCACGGTGGTTTCCCTGTCGTCGCGCGCGCAGGCGCAGTCTGACGGCGCGGCAGGCCGGGAGCCGGCAACGGTCAAGCTTTCCGCAACGCAACAGAAGCAGATCGGACTCCAGACCGCCGTCCTGGCGGCGGAATCCCATCCCGAACAGTTTCGCGCCTACGGCACGGTGCTGGACGTCGCCAGGCTGACCGACCTGACCAACAACTACGCCAACGCCCAAGCCCAGCTGCAGACGGCGCAAGCGAAGCTCGACGTCGCAAGACTGGCGTTCGAGCGCGCCCGCGACCTCGTGCAGTCGGCGGCCATGCCGCGGAAGGACGCCGAGGCGGCGGAGGGCACGTTCCGGACCGATCAAGCCAGCCTGGCTGCCGCCGAATCGCAAGTGAAGACCCTGATGGCGACGGCGCGGCAGGAATGGGGCGCGGTCATTGGAAAGGGCATCATCGAGCGCTCGCCGCAGGTCGTGCAATTGATCGAACGCGAGCAGTTGCTGGTGCAGGTCACGCTGCCGCCCGGCGTGACTCTGGCCGCGCCGCCGCGCGCCGCGCTGGCGCAGGCGCCGACCCGCAGCGTCAACATCGATCTGCGCTATCTGTCGGCTGCGCCGCGAACGGATCCGCGCATCCAGGGCGTGAGCTATTACTTCGTCGCCGCCGGCGACAGCGGGCTGCTGCCGGGGATGAACACCACCGCCTACGTGCCCTCGGGCAAGTCGTTCGAGGGCGTCTTCATCGAGGACACCGCGATCGTGCAATGGCAGGGCCGCTCGTGGGTCTATTTGCGCGCCGGTCCCGAGATCTTCAAGCGCCACCCGATCCGCACCGACCAGCCAGTGTCCGACGACGACTATGTCGTGCAGGACATTCCGTCGGGCTCCGAGATCGTTCTGCGCGGCGCGCAGGTGCTGTTGTCGGAGGAGGCCAAGAGCGAGTTGCGCGGCGGCGGCGACGATGATTGACGGCGTTCGCGGCGCCGCGACCGGCCCCCAGGCGGCGCTGATCTCGTTTGCCATCCGCTTCCGCGGGATCGTGCTGGGGGTGGCCTGCACCATTCTCGGCTACGGCATCTTCTCGCTAGGCAGCGCCAATTACGCGGTGTTTCCCGAATTCGCGCCGCCGCAGGTCTCGATCCAGACCGAGGCCCCCGGGCTCAGTCCGGAACAGGTCGAGGTGCTGGTCACGCAGCCGATCGAAATCGCGATCAACGGTCTCGCCGGCGTCGAGAGCATGAGGTCGTCGTCGATCCAGGGCCTGTCCGTCATTTCGGTTATCTTCCAGCCCGGCACCGAGGTGTTCCGGGCGCGGCAATTGGTGACCGAGCGACTCGCGGTCGTCGCCGGCAGCCTGCCACAGGGCGTGCGGGCGCCATCGATGACGCCGCTGGTGCCGGCGGCCGGCACCGTGCTGGCGATCGGGCTGACCTCCGAGCAGCGCTCGCTGATGGATGTGCGCACGATCGCCGATTGGACCGTGAGCCGGCGGCTGCTGGCCGTCGCGGGCGTGGCGCAGGTCACGACCTATGGCCGGGACATCCGGTCGCTGCAGGTGCAGGTGCGATCCGACGACCTTGTCCGCTTCGGCGTCGGTATGAACGACGTCGTCGCCGCCGCGCGCAAGGCCACCGGCGTGCGCGGTGCCGGCTTCGTCGACACCGCCAATCAACGGGTCATCCTGCAGACGCAGGGCCAGTCGCTGACACCCGAGCAGCTGGCGCGCACGGTCCTGCTGCACCAGGGCGGCGCCAGCGTGGTGCTCGGCGACGTCGCGACGGTCGTGAACGCGCCGGAGCCGCCGATCGGGGGGGCGCTGATCAACGGCCGGCCCGGCATCATGATGATGATCAGCCAGCAATTCGGCGCCAACACACGCACCGTCGCGGCGCGCGTCGAGGCCGCGCTGCGGGAGCTGCGCCCGGCGCTCGACAGCGAGAAGGTCAGGCTGCACGCCGATCTGTTCCGTCCGGCGACCTTCATCGATGCGGCAACCGAGAACGTGCTGTTCGCCCTGCTGATCGGCGGCGCCCTGGTCATCATCGTGCTGTTCCTGTTCCTCTATGACTGGCGCACTTCCGTCATCAGCTGCACCGCGATCCCGCTGTCGCTGTTATCGGCCGTGCTGGCGCTGCAATGGATGGGACAGAGCCTGGACACGATGACCCTTGGCGGCCTCGCCATCGCGATCGGCGAGGTGGTCGATGATGCCGTGATCGGCGTCGAGAACGTGGTGCGCCGGCTGCGCGAGAACCGCGGCCTGCCGTCGCCGCGCAGCGAAGCGCGCGTCGTCTACGATGCCATGCTCGAGGTGCGCGGCGCGGTCGCCTATGCGACCTTCGCCGTGCTCCTGGTGTTCGTGCCGATCCTTGCGCTGCCGGGCCTCGCTGGCCGGCTGTTCGGTCCGCTCGGCATCGCCTACATCCTCGCCGTGGTGGCCTCGCTCGTCGTCGCGCTGACGGTCACACCGGCGCTGTCGATGCTGCTGCTGGCCGGCCGGAAGCCGCGCGAGGAACGCGAGCCGCCACTGGTGCGCTGGTCGCGCCGCCACTACGAGACGCTGTTGCGGCGGCTCGGCCGCTTTCCCAAGTCGGTCATGCTGACGGCCGTGCTGGTGACCGCTGGCGGCGCAAGCCTGGTGCCGTTCTTCGGCGGCACCTTCCTGCCCGACCTGAAGGAAGGCCACCTGATCCTCCACGTCTCGACGCTGCCGGGGACCTCACTCGACGAATCGCTGCGGCTGGGCACGCTGATCGCCGAGGCCCTGCAGGGCGTGCCGGAGATCCGCAGCGTGGCACAGCATGCCGGCCGCGCCGAAGCCGGCGTCGATACCGCCGGCACGCATTCGAGCGAGATCGAGGTCGACCTGAAGCCGGGCCTGTCCGGCGAACAGCAGGAGCTGGCGCAGCAGCGCATCCGCGCCGCGCTCGCCAACTTCGCCGGCATCAACCTGTCGATCAAGACCTACCTGACCGAGCGCATCGAGGAGACGCTGTCCGGCTTCAACGCCGCCGTGGTCATCAACGTGTTCGGCCCCGATCTCGACGATCTCGAGCGTGCGGCGCGCGACATCGCGCGCGAGCTCGGCGAGGTCTGGGGCGCGATCGACATCCAGCAGCAGTCGCCGCCGGGCATGCCGCAGGTCAACGTGACCCTGCGCCCGACCGATCTGCAATCCTGGGGCCTGGACGCGGTCGAGGTGCTGGAATTGATCCGCACCGCCTATCAGGGCGACGTGGTCGGCCAGGCCTATGAAGGCAACGTCGTCTTCAACGTCATCGTCAAGCTCGATCCCGATGCGAGCGCACGCCCGACCGAGATCGGCAACATGCCGATCCGGACGCCGAGCGGCGCCTACATCCTCCTGAAGCAGGTCGCGGACATCTACGGCACCGCGGGGCGCTACGTCGTGTTTCATCGCAATGGGCAGCGCGTCCAGACCGTGACCGCCAACGTGGCCGAGCGCGATCTCGAATCCTTCGTCGCCGCGGCCAAGCGGAAGATCGCCAAGGAGGTCAAGCTGCCGCCGGGCGCGCATGTCGAGTTCACCGGCGCGGCCGAGGCGCAGGCCAAGTCGCGCCGCGACCTCTTGGTGAACTCGCTGCTGGCGACGATCGGCATCGTGCTGCTGCTGTCCTTCGTCACCGGGCACTGGCGCAACCTGGTGCTGGTGCTGATCAACCTGCCGTTCGCCTTCGTCGGCGGCGTCATCGCCGTCGCGTTGACCGGCGGCGTGCTGTCGCTGGGCTCGATGGTGGGCTTCGTGACGCTGTTCGGGATCGCGCTGCGCAACTCGATCCTGATGATCTCGCATTACGAGCATCTGGTCGTCGTCGAAGGCCGCGCCTGGACCCTGGAGACCGCGATCGCCGGCGCCGCCGACCGCCTGGTGCCGATCCTGATGACCTCGCTGGTGACCGGCCTCGGCCTGCTGCCGCTCGCGCTCGGCGCCGGCGAGCCGGGCCGCGAGATCGAGGGACCAATGGCCGTGGTTATCCTGGGCGGACTCCTGACCTCGATGGCCCTCAACCTGCTGGTGCTGCCGACGCTGGCGCTGCGCTTCGGCCGGTTCGCGCGCGGCGTGCAGGCCCGCGCAGATGTCGCGGCGAGCTGATCGCGGGCGTTAGCCGTCCGCGACGTTCGCCGCACGTGGCTGCTCGACGCGTCACCATGCGGGCCGGATGAAGACGATTGACTTCCGACCCGTGTTGACGAGCTTGCCACTGGTCAACTGCAGACCTTCGCGACCGAGTCTGCGGCGTCCGCATTCAGCCCAAAACTGACATGCCGGCACAGTCACTATGTGCGTTGTCGAGGAGACTACGCGCTACCATCTTGTGCCCCGGTCGAAGCTCGCGGGGCGCGTCATGATCCGCCGCTATGAATCGTCAAGATGGTGAGTTTGCCTTCGGCTCCAACCAGCCTACGGGCTACGAGCTTGCCTTTTCAAATATACCGCGTCTCCATCAGCTGACGCTCATACTCAGCCCCAATAGCGGAGTGTGTTGACCAGTTAAAACCTGTTCCTTTGAGGGTGTGGTGCCATGTGCTGACTAGCAAGTCAGAGGTTTCACGCAAAGTGGGATTATACGAACACGAACCTTCCAGTCTCAAAGTGGTATCAATCTGTTGTTCCTCGCCTTCATCGCTGCGGAATAGTAATAGATCGAACAAAACCTCAAACGTTACGGCGACGATGGATTTTTTTGGCGTCGCGTATCCCTTGATAATTACGTTCTGTGCGTCGCTGAGCTCAAAGCGCTTAATCGCCCCAATATGGGCAGGAACTCGCGACACCGCTCTTTCCGAAGCAATTTCTTGAGCTTTTGGCGTGACAATTTCGACAACAGCATCACAGATCGTATCTTTCTCAAGGATCGTGATTTCATTTTGCGACACAGCAGCAAGGAACGTCTGAATTGTTCGATGCAGTCGCACATCTCTTCCGAGAGTCTCTAATTCGTTCTTCAGTGGCTTTACTATATTCAGTCGATCGCGGTTTTCATAGAAGGCGGAATCATTTGTCACGAAATGCACAATGCGCGAGGCAGAAAACTCCAACACCGTTTCCCAGATGCAGCAATCGCGGAATTGTTCGTTATTTTCGCCGCAGGGAGGAGCGTGATTAAGTATACGTTGCAGTGACGCTCTGGCCTGCTCAAAGGTGAAGGGGGCGCGAACAATGACGCCGTCAAGCTCCTTCCACCTTCGCGCCATACCCTCGTGAATCGCCTTCTCAGTCGGTACTGGCTGCAAGATGCGTTCATGCCCCGATAATTGTCGCAGGAGATCGACGCTTTTTCGAAGTGCGGCACTAGCCTTGCCTGCCTCATTCTTCAAAACACGATCAACTTCCAATTCAACGATTTCCGGGAGCACAATCGTGGCGCTATTTGCTGCGACCGCAAATAGCACTGCGCTGCCTACTGAACTATGGAGCATTCGCTCTGAGACCCATACGTTGGCATCAAGCAAAAGGCAGTAGTTCGCATTGTGGTGTGACATTCGGGCCGACCCCATGCTTTTAGCCCTTAAGGAAGGGCGTCCCCTGGCTATCGGCTAGGCTAAAGCCGGTTACCATTTCGCGGCTCCAAGATAGGAGCTCAAGTGCGTTGAGATCGTCGGTGTCGTTCCTGATCTTGGCATAAGCTGAGTCGAGCTTCGCGACGAAGCGATCTTTGAACGATGGGTCGGCGTCTGCCAGCGTCTCGACCAAGCAGGTGACCAAAATCGCGGTCGCCTTTTTGACGTTGGGTAGCGGTGCGTCTTCCGGCATTTGTCACTCCTTCTGATTGTTTGGATCATTGTAGCCACGCCTGAAAATGCGGCACAAAAAGTGAACATTCGCCCCGACGGCGGGTGTTTTTGAGGTATGGTGCACGCAGGGGGAGATTCTTGCATGCAGAACATCGAGAAAATACTGGAAAGTCCATACACTGCACTTTCCGCCGCTGTTATCCTTGGCGCCCTCGCGCTCAGCGGGAAATTTAGCGTGACAGCGACACAATGCCTTTTGGCGGTTGCGTGGGCGGTTGTCCTCTTTGGACTAAGAGGCCAACCGCTTCCAGTTCAAGCGGGGTGCGCGCTTGTGACTGGGGGCGTTCTCATTCTTCTTGCCTTCTTTTTTCGGCCTGATGCCGTCCCAAGCTATGCCGGGGTCTTGGTACCGAAATCTGAATTGCTTTTTTCCGCTACTAACGGGGGAAAGACCCCACTAATCCAGATTGGAACGTCGGGTGTCGTACTAGCCCCAAAGGGCTTTGGTCAGGGCACATACGACGAAATGGAAAAAGACCCTAATGGGGCATTCTTGTTGCCTGCATTAAAGGCGTCTCAATTTACCGTCGAATCTGTTGGCGGGAAAATAAAGGTCTCCACTCAGATTGGAGATGCTGATGGTAACGTCATTGCAGAAATCGTTCGTAATGAATGGAAGGTGTCGCCCGGTCGAGCGTGGGATAGGAATTACTCGGACGATGCCCTTGAAGTGAAGGATTCGCGGGGCCTTGTGGTCTTGCAGGTACGGGCGCTTCCTGATCGCATCCAAATTCAGGGCGCATGGTGGGTCGATATGGGCTTCAATGGTTGGGCGCAGCTGTTTATTTTTAGCGATCCACCACCTGAACGAGGCGCAAAACTTGTTTTCGCATTGAAGAATGGGAAGGGAGAACCACCATCAATTCCGCCGATTTTTGAATATCCCAGCGATCTACATTTGGGCGAAATGAAAGCCAAACGTTGAGCTTTCTATTCTGGCGAACGACACGAGCCCTGTGGAGTCCGGTAGTCGCCCTTCTCGGACCTTCCGGCCGCCGCCAAAGACGTCAGCCTGCTGGGCTTGAGCGGATATGCTTCTCGAGACTCGTGCGGGCCCGGAGCCAGGCGCGCACGACCGACAAGTCAACCTCTGATGCGATGCGCCCAAAATCTGATTTTACTCACCGCCTCAAGCACATCACCCTTGTCCAGTCCTCCCACGGAAAATATTCTACTTTCGTTTTTCAGAAAAACATGATTGACTGTGCGCATCCCGTCCCGCAATGAGGGGCGCTTCGCGATCGTCACGAGACGTGGGTGCGGGATGCGGTGGGTGCATTGGATCGCAGCGCGAGCAATCGTGCGGACGAACGAGCCCGATGCGCCGGCGAAATCGTAGGGTCCTGGCCTCCCGGTGCTGAGGCCAAGCGGACGGTGACGATGATCCGTCCGTGACGGGGGCAAGACAGCCGGTCCCCGGGGAGAGGACGTATAAGCCGCCCAACCATCGCGCGGGGAATGCCGGGATGTCTCGGCTGAACCTGTGGTTCCTGCCGCCTGCATTTTTTTCGCAGGCGGGCCATGGGGGCGGCCAGCTCCCGGCATTCCCTGCGCCCTCTTCGTCGATGAGGGCGAAACGACCCGCACAACTCGGACGCACGGAGCGCCGCGAGGCCGAATGACTGCGTTCCAAGAAGCACTCATCGCAGATGTCAGCGCCTGCAGCGTCGAAGCGGTGGAGAGACGATGGACGTCTCGCATGACAGCGCGCACCAACGCCACGACTGTCGACCATTGGCCCGGTGGACGTCGGCGTCGAGTTGCCTCAGGCGTTCAGCCGGTCGATGTGCACCTTGCCGGCCTTCATCACCAGCGGAATGTGATCGCCCTGGCCGAGCAGACACGAGACGTCGCGCAGCGGATTTCCCTCGACCACGAGCAGGTCGGCGAAGGCACCGGGCACGATGCGGCCGAGCTTACCCTCCATGCCGAGCACCTCGGCGCCGATCACGGTCGCGCTGGCAATGACCTCGCGGGGACCAAGGATCTCGGCGCGGATCCGGAATTCATCGCTCTGCAGGCGCTGGGACGGTCCCAGGAGATCGCTGCCGAAACCCATCTTGACGCCGGCGTCGCGGTAGATGCCGAGCGAACGCAGGCCGGCATCGCGCACATCGGCGATCTTGGCGACGCTCTCCGGCGGCAGCCCATACTGCGCGCCTTCATTGGCGAGCGCCTCGTAGGTGACGAGCGTCGGGACGACATAGACGCCCTTCTCCGCCATCAGCCGCGCGGTCGGAAGGTCGACCAGATTGCCATGCTCGATGGTCCGCACGCCGCAATGGACGGCGCGGGCGATGGCTTCCGCCGTGTAGGCATGCGCCAGGACGTAGGTCTGCCGCGCGCGGGCCTCGGCGACGATGGCGCGGATCTCGTCCTCCGAGTAGCCGAACGCACCGACCGGATCGGTCGGCGAGGCCACGCCGCCGGACGCCATGATCTTGATCTGGTCGGCGCCCATCTGCAGCTCCTCGCGCACCGCCTTGCGCACCGCATCGACGCCGTCCGCCACCCGGGCCAGCGCGCCGACGCGCACGCAGCAGGGACAGGGTGCGTTGTCGGAAAGGAAATCCGTCCGCGCCCGCATGTCGCCATGGCCGCCGGTCTGGCTGAGCGCCCGGCCGGAGACGAACAGCCGCGGGCCCTCGGTGAGGCCGGTGTCGACGGCCTGCTTCAGCGGATAGCCGGCGCCGCCGGCGTCACGCACCGTCGTAAAGCCCCGCCGCAGCATGCCCTTGAGCAGCAGCGCCGAGCGCAGGGTCACCAGCACATTCGGCATCTGCACTTGCTGTGCGAGATTGAGCTCGACCGCGATCGCATGGACGTGCAGGTCGATCAGGCCGGGCATCAGCGTTTTGCCTTGGAGATCGATGGCCTGGTCGACGCTGGTCTGCAGCGGCTTGTCAGACACCTCCTTGATCAGATGGTCCTCGACCAGCACGTGATGGCCTTCGCGCAGCTCCGGCTGCAGCGGGTCGAGCAGAGCGGCATTCTTGAACAGGATGGTCGACATCAAGGTGTCCTCGATCGGAGCGAAGCGTGCGTCAGCGGGCGGAGCGGGCCGACGATGACGGTGTTCTCCCCTATCCTGTCCTGCGGCCTCGAGCCAGCCCGGGACGGAATACCTGTCTTCTCAGCCGATCGACATCAGGCTGGCATTGCCGCCGGCGGCCGCGGTGTTGGTGGAGAGACTGACCTCAGTGACCAGCCGGTCGAGATCGTAGCAGCCGTCGCTGGCGCGCGGCGTGACGAGCGGGACGATCGGTCCGGGGCGCGTGGCGAGGTCGCGGCCGAGCGCGATCAATTCATCCGCCTCGCCGTCGGCAAGCACGGCCTGCAGATCGCGGAGAGCCCGCCAGCTGTCGACGATCCGCAGGCGGCCGCGCAGCCGGCTGGTGAGCGGTCCCAACACGGCACAAGCAGGGCTGGCGCGTTCGACGAACGCGTCGTTTCCGGTCATCAGAATGACGCCGATCTGGACCAGCAACGCCTGCTCGCTTCTCGCCAGTGCAGCGACGACGCCGCGCGCGGTGATGCGATAGATGTTCTGTTCGCCGACGGGTCCTGGCAACTCGATCTCGAGCCCGGCCAGCACCTGGGGCCCATGCGCCTCGCACGCCAGCGCCGCCTCGGCATGTCCGCTTGCGCGCAACCCGTCGAGGTAAGAGCGCAAGACCGCGTCAGACTGCGACGCCATGAGCCGCTGGCGCGGCGGCATCGCGAACAGCCGGCGCAGATACAGCGGACCGCCGGCCTTCGGCCCGGTCCCCGACAGGCCGGAGCCGCCGAATGGCTGCACGCCGACGACCGCGCCGATGACGTTGCGGTTGACATAGATGTTGCCGGCGGCGCTGCGGCCCGACGCCCGCGCAATTGTCTCCGTGATCCGCGAGTGGATGCCGAAGGTCAGGCCATAGCCGGTGAGATTGATCGCGTCGATGAGGTCAGCGAGCTGTTCGCGGCGGTAGCGCAGGACGTGGAGGACGGGGCCGAACACCTCGCGCTCGACATCGAAGATGTTGCCGATTTCGATGATGGTCGGCGCGACGAACGTGCCATGCGCCGCCTGCGGTGGCAGCGGCAGCCGCTCCACGGCATGGCCGCGCGCCTGCATCGTGGCGACATGCGCATCGAGCGTGTCGCGGGCCTCGCCGCTGATTACCGGGCCGACATCGACCGACAACGACGCGGGATTGCCGAGTTCAAGCTCGCGCAGCGCGCCGCGCAGCATCGACAGGATGCGGTCGGCGACGTCCGCCTGCAGGCAGAGGATGCGCAGCGCCGAACAGCGCTGGCCAGCGGAGTCGAAGGCGGAAGCGATGATATCGCCGACAACCTGCTCGGCGAGCGCCGAGGAATCCACGATCAGCGCGTTTTGGCCGCCGGTCTCGGCGATCAGCGGCACGGGCTGTCCATGGACGGTGAGGCGCTCGGCAAGCTGTTTCTGGATCAGCCGCGCGACGTCGGTCGATCCCGTGAACATCACGCCCTGCACGCTGTGATCGCCGACCAGCGCGGCGCCGACGCGGCCGTCGCCCGGCAGCAATTGCAGGACATCCGCCGGCACGCCGGCCTCGTTGATGATGCGAACCGCTTGGGCGGCGATCAGCGGCGTCTCCTCGGCAGGTTTCGCCAGCACCGGATTGCCGGCCGCGAGTGCGGCCGCGACCTGGCCGGTGAAGATCGCGAGCGGAAAATTCCACGGGCTGATGCACACCACGGGGCCGAGCGAGTCGGGACTATCGCCCACGGAGAGACGTTCGATCTCGCTTGCATAATAGCGCAGGAAATCGACGGCTTCGCGCACCTCGCCGACGGCGTTCGCAAAGGTCTTGCCGGCCTCGCGGACGATCAAGCCGATGAGGACGAGGCGACGCGCCTCCATCGTCTCGGCCGCGGCGCGCAGGCATGCGGCGCGCGCGCTCGGGCTGGTCGCGGCCCAGGCCGGCGCGGCGTTCGCCGCACGCGACAGGGCCGCCTCGATCTCGGCAGGCGCGGCATCCCTGACCGCGCCGACGACGTCACGGCGATCGGCGGGATTGCGAATGAGGCGCGCGCCTTCGCTGCCCGTCGCTCCCGACGGCGCGGCCTTCCAATCGAGGCTCGCGCTCGTGACCAGGCCTTCGCCGAGACGTGCCAGCGCGCGCTGATCGGAGAGATCGAATCCGGCCGAGTTCACGCGGCCCGGGCCGAACAGCTCAGGCGGGCGCCTGATCTTGTCGTGCGGCGAGCCCGGGCGTTCCGACGCGCGAACGACGGCGACGGGGTCCGCGATCAGATCGTCGACGGAGACGGCGGGATCGGCGATGCGGTTGACGAAGGAGGTGTTGGCGCCGTTCTCCAGCAGCCGGCGCACCAGATAGGCCAGCAGCGTCTCATGCGAGCCGACGGGGGCGTAGATGCGGCACGGGCGGCCGAGCCGTGCCGGCCCGACGACCTCCTCATAGAGCGGCTCGCCCATGCCGTGCAGGCACTGGAATTCGTACTGGCCGCGCGCGTAGGTGGGGCCGGCCATCTCCACGATCGATGCCAGCGTGCGCGCATTATGCGTCGCGAACTGCGGGAATACGGCGTCGGGCGCGCCCAGGAGTTTGCGGGCGCAGGCGAGGTACGACACGTCGGTGTGGCTCTTGCGCGTGAAGACTGGAAAGTCCTCCAGACCATCGACCTGCGCGCGCTTGATCTCGCTGTCCCAATAGGCGCCCTTGACGAGGCGCACCATCAGCCGGCGCTGTGTGCGCCGCGCGAGGTCGATGAGCCAATCGACCACGAAGACGCAGCGCCTCTGATAGGCCTGGATGACGAAGCCGATGCCGTTCCAGCCGGCGAGATCCGGATCGATACAGAGCGCCTCGAGCAGATCGAGCGAGAGGTCGAGACGATCGGCTTCCTCGGCGTCGATGTTGAGGCCGATGTCGTATCCCCGCGCGAGCAGCACCAACTGCTTCAGCCGCGGCAGCAGCTCGTTCATGACGCGGTCGCGCTTGATGCTGACATAGCGCGGATGCAGCGCCGAGAGCTTGATCGAGATGCCCGGCCCTTCGTAGATGCCGGCACCGGCCGCATGCCGCCCGATCGCATGGATCGCCGCCTCGTAGGCGGCGAAGTAGCGCGCGGCGTCTTCCGCCGTCGTCGCCGCCTCCCCGAGCATGTCATAGGAGTAGCGGAAGCCCTGCGCTTCCCATGGACGGCCGTTCGACAGCGCCGCATCGATGGTCTGACCGGCCACGAACTGCTCGCCCATCAGGCGCATGGCGAGCGTCACGCCCCTGCGGATGATCGGCTCGCCGCCGCGGGCGATGAGCCGCGTCAGCGCCGACACCAGGCTGTCCTCGCTGGCCGCAGCCGTCAGCGTGCCGGTGACGATGAGGCCCCAGGTCGCGGCGTTCACCAGCAGCGACGGGCTGTGCCCGATATGGGCGCGCCAATCGCCGGTCGCGATCTTGTCGCGGATCAGCGCATCGCGCGTCGCGGTGTCCGGAATCCGCAGCAGCGCCTCGGCCAGGCACATCAGGGCCACGCCCTCCTGACTCGACAGCGAATATTCGTGGATCAGTCCCTCGACGCCGCCGGATTGCGCCTTGCCGCGCAGACGCAGGACCAGATCCCGCGCCAGACCGGCCGCTCGTGCCGACGATGCCTCCGGGAGCGCGCCGAGATCGAGCAGCGGCGCGATGCACTCCGGCTCGGCGCGGCGATAGGCCGAGGTGATCGCAGCGCGCAGCCCGCTCTGGCGCTGGACCTGGGCATCGAACGCGGCGAACGGTCGTGGCGGCGACTGCGACATGACCCGTCTCCTCTGAAGCGATCCCCGTCACTCGCCATGGCTGCGCGGCGTTGGCGCACGTCGCGAGCGACGGATAGCGCTACCGCCCGATCAACTGATCGGCGTAGTAGCCGATGGTCTTGCGGTAGATCACCGCCCTGTTCCACTCGCGCATCGCCTCGAAATTGGCCGAGCCCTCGTCATAGGGCGCGCCCATCTTGAAGCCGTTGCTGTGCAGCAGGTTGGCGGTCGAGGCCAGCACGTCGGCGGTGGAGTGGCGCAGGTCGACGCGGCCGTCGCCGTCGAAGTCGACGCCGTATTTGATGTAGGACGACGGCAGGAACTGGGTCTGGCCGATCTCGCCGGCGAAGGCGCCGACGAGGTCGCGCAAGGTGAGATCGCCGCGCTGCACGATCTTCAGCGCCGCCAGCAATTCGCCCTGGAACAGCTCGGTGCGGCGGCAGTCATGCGCCAAGGTCGCAAGCGTGCGGATCACCGGCAGCTTGCCCATGTCGCCCTTGCCGAAATCGGTCTCGAGTCCCCAGATCGCGACCAGGATCTGGCGCGGCACGCCATATTGCTGCTCGATGCGCGACAGCAGCGCGGCGTGCCGCTGCAGCATCGCGCGCCCGCCATTGATGCGGCCGGCGCCGACGCGGGTCGAGACGTACTGCTCGAAGCTCTTGTTGAAGGTGTAGCGCTGGCGGCGGTCGAAGGCGAGCACGGCCGGATCGAGCGTCACGCCCGACAGCGCCTGGCTGATCGTGCCGCCCGAGACGCCGGCGCTCTGCGCCTCCGCCGAGACGCCCGCGATGAAGGTATTGAAGTCGCCGCCGCAGCGCGCGGCCAAAGCGGGAGAGGCAAAGGAGAGGATCGCGACGGCAACAAGGAAGCGGACAACGGACATGAGGAGAAAGGTCCCTGCATGAGAGCATGATGACGGCAGTCCGGCGGCGGACGCCGTCACAATGCCTGATTTGGCGGTACCAGGCCAGCCGGCGGGCGATAGCCACCGAACCGCACCCCATCGTCATCTTTTTTTGAACGGTCGGCGCGCTCGTCGCCACTCATGCAGGGCGTGCCTCGTCCGACGTCGCGCCGTTTTCGCGCGCCGATCCAAGCGCGCGTTCTGAAAACCACGAGCGTTGGCGCCACTTTTCGGGAGAGGTCCCCATGACGATGATGTTCCGGCTCGGCACACTGGCACAGCTCACCTTGGTCGCGGCCCTGATGTGTCGCGGCCTGGCGCCCGCGGCCGCTCAGCCGGGCGATGTGGCGGGCGCAAAGGATTACCCCGGGATCGGCCGCTTCGCCGGCAGCGTGATCACCGGCTATGTCACCAAGGATTTCGATGCGATGCGGCTGCAGGCGGCGCCGTTCAAGGCGGACAAGGCGACCGACGAGCGACGCCTGGAGGGGCGCGTCGTCAGAATCGCCTATCGCACCGCGCCGGGTCCCTCGATCCTCGAAGTGTCGCGCAATTTCGAAAACCAGCTCGCCAAGGCCGGCTTCGAGAAGCTCCTCGCCTGCAACACCGATGCCTGCGGCGGCATTCCCTTCACCGAGGCGATCGACCTGCTGCCGGTTCCACAGATGTGGGCCGATGGCTTCGACTACCGCTATTTTGCCGGCCGCAAGGAGGCCGGCGGCCGCGAGACCTTTGCCAGCGTGCTGGTCAGCCAGAACAACGAGCAGATCTATGCCCAGCTCACCGTTGCCGAGCTCGGCGCGATGGAGAACAAGATGGTGAGCGCAGCCGAGATGGCGAAGGGCCTCGGCGACAAGGGCCACATCGCGCTCTACGGCATCTATTTCGACACCGACAAGGCGACGATGAAGCCGGAGAGCCGGCCGACACTGGAGCAGATCGCGCAGTTGCTCGCCGGCCAGCCGCAGCTCAGCGTCTTCATCGTCGGCCATACCGACAACCAAGGCAGCTACGACTACAATCTCGATCTGTCACGGCGGCGCGCCGAGGCGGTCGCCGCCGAGCTTTCGCGCAGCTATCGCATCGCGCCAGCGCGGCTGCGCACCGCGGGCGTCGGCCTGCTCGCGCCGGTCGGCAGCAATGCCACCGATGCGGGCCGCGCGCTGAACCGCCGCGTCGAACTGGTGGCGCCCTGAGGCGCTGCGCCGGCGCGGCCGCTTGATCCTCGTCAACACCGTGCCATCATGACGCCCTAAGCTCCGCGGCCGAAATGGAGATCGCCATGATCGGGATTACGCTGTCGACCGACCAGATCCGCTCGGCGCCGCCGGAGGTGCGGCGTTGGATCGAGCATCAGGTGCTGTCGGGTCTCGGGCTCGGCCCGGAGGCGCCGCTGACGCCTACCCTCCCCGCCCAGAGCGCGCATCTCGTCGCCTGCAGCGTCGAGGATGCGGCCAAGGTCCTAGCGCAGATCCAGAGCGCGCTGCCCGCGGTGAACGTATTCTTCGAGTTCGGCCGGCCGGGCATCGCGATGGGCCAGCCGCCGATCATGATGTTCCGCCTGATCGACATCCTGCATCACACGCGGCTGCAGAACATCGGCCAGGTGATGGCCTCGCTGGAGATGATCAACAAGGCGCTGGTCGAGGTGAGGCACGATCCCTCGGTGCGCTTCTGCGGCTTCGACAATGAAGGCCACTGCCTGATCGCACCGGAGACGCAACGCGCGATCGCCAGCGTCTGGCAGAGCGTGATCGCCAGGCAGCACGGGGTGGCCGAGGGCGAGGCGGCGTGAGGCCGCGGCTCCGGTTTCAATGAGGCGTCATCCGGAGCGCGCGGGGGCCCGGAATGACGGAGCGAGATGTGCCGCGGGCGCCTCGTGCGCGCGAGGTCCGCGGACAAGAGAGGGCCGCCGGGACACTCCCGCCTCCTGTCCCAAATCGGCGCGCCGCACGCGGCGCAGCCATGCCCGCCCCGAGCGGCTCCGGCCTTGAGCCGGTCGCGGACGGTGCTACGATATCGTTGTCGTTCACGATCCCTCGGGAGATCGCCGATGCAGCACAATCAACGCCAGCGCCGATTGCTCCAGATCCCTCTGTTCCGCCTGCTCGCGATCAATCTCGCGCTCGGCCTCGGCATGGCCGTGGTGCTGGTCGGCGGATTGCTGCTGCTCGATCCCTGGGGCCTGCGTCACCTGATCTTCGCCGACCACTCGCCCGTCGTCGCCATCGGTCTCTTGCTCGGCTCGTTCTTCGTCACCTTCGGCTCGACCGCGATGGGCACCGCGATCATGGCGCTCGGCCGCGGTGATGATGACGACGGCCCGCACGGCGGCACGCGGGTGCATGCGCGGGTGAAGGTGCGGAGGCGGTAGAGGCGAGCTGTTACCACGCGCTCGGTGCGCTCCCCTCCCCGCAAGGGGGAGGGGAGTCGACCGCGCAAGCGGCCGAAGCCTTGGCTCAAGCGGCAGCTCTCGCTCACCAATGCCCCCTCCGCTTGTTCCAGGCGAACAGCACATCGGCAAACCGGTCATAGCCGAACCGCGTCAGCGGCCGCACCAGGCGGTTGCCGAACAGGGTCGCCAGCCAGCCCTCGCCCGGCGTCAGCGCCCACAGCAGCAGCGCCACGTCGGCGCCGGTGATCAGCTCGCCGTCCTCGTCGGTCGCGTGCAGGCGGCGGCGGACGGCGTCGACATCGGCGCCGAATGCGGCCAGCGCGTCGGGCTGCTCGTTGATGTCCTTGAACGCGACCCGCCCCGACTTGACCAGCGCCAGCAGCTTGTTGCGCTGCCAGTCGATGCCGGCGTCACAGACCGGGCAGCGCGTGTTGTACCAGATGGTGAGTTGGGGCATCGACATGGGCTGCATTCGCGGCGGGGTGAGACGTCCACGATGAACGCACTTTCATCCGGCAAAATCGAGGAGTTTCGGGACCCCGCCGGCCGGTCCCTGATCGCTCTGGCCACCCTGCCGATTCGGCGAAAACCATATGACGAAAAAGTCAAACTCGGGCAGCGGATAAGCATTTTCTGGCATTGACCGGACCGGTCCCGCCGCCGTAAAGCGCCATCCATGGCGAAAAAACCCGGCTCCAATCCCAAAGGCGAATTCGCCTTCTTCAACGTGACCTACGAGGACGGCTCGCAGCGCTCCAACCGGCGCGTCCCGGCCGAGCTGCTCGGCGGCCTCGACGGCGACGAGCCCGCGCGCGGCTTCATCATGGAGCAGGACCGCGAGATCGCGGAAAAGTCCGGCCGCCCGCCGCTTCAGATCAAGTCGCTCGAGCGGGTCGGGGCGAAGAAGAAGTAGGCCGGCCGAGCTGCCGTAGGGTGGGCAAAGCGACCGCCGCCAGGCGGCCGCGTGTCCACGATCAGCCGCGTACCACCAACGACGTCATCATGGGTTACGCGTCATGGCCGGGCTTGTCCCGGCCATCCGCGTCGTTGACGTCGCAATGACGTGGATGGGCGGGCCTTCGCCGCGACGAAGCGGCTTCGGCCGCGCGGGCGGGACAAGCCCGCGCATGACGCGGAGATATCTCGACCCACATCAGACCGTCACGCCGCCTCCCGCTCCGGCTCGACGGCGGCCGACCTCACTGCCCTGCCCTGCTCCATCGCCCTCGGCCGGTTGATCAGGCTGACCAGCGTGTAGCTGATGATCAGCAGCAGAAACCACGAGCCGAGCTTGGCCGGCGACACCATGGCCCAGCCATGCGCCTGCTGCGGATAGAGCCAGACCCGGGTGAAGGTGCCGACGTTCTCCGATAGCCAGATGAACAGCGACACCAGCACGAGCCCGAGCAGCAGCGGCATCGACCGGTGCACGCGCCAGACCTTGAAGTGGACCGTGGCCGGCGCGAACAGTAGAACGGCGCAGCCGAACAGCACGAGCCTTAGATCGATCCCATAATGGTCGGTGAAGAAGTTGAGGTAGATCACAGCACTCAAGCCGATCAGCCAACGCCGTGACGGGTGGCCCGTGAAGCGGAAATCAAACAGCCGCCAGACGCGGCAGAGATAGCTGCCGATGCAGGAATACATGAAGCCCGAGAACAGCGGCACGCCGCCGAGCCGGATCAGGCTCGGCTCGGGATAGATCCACGAGCCGGTCGCGGTCTTGAACAGCTCCATGGCGGTGCCGACGAGGTGATAGATCAGGATGATCTTCGCCTCCTCGAATGTCTCCAGACGGGCGGCGAGCAATGCGGCCTGGACGGCGAGCATGCAGAGGAAGAGGAAATCGTAGCGCGCGAGCGGCGCGTTCGCCGGATAGAACCGCCACGTCAGCAGCATCAGCGCCACCGCGATGCCGCCGAACAGGCAGGCCCAAGCCTGCTTCACGCCAAAGCGGAGGAATTCGTAGAGGGCGGCAGTCCAGGGTGTCTCCGCCGCGCGGGCTGCGAGCCGAGCTTCGGCGGCAATGAAGGGGCGCAGCGGCGCCCAGATCGCGGCGGCGCTTTCGTGCGCTGCGGCCGATGGAAACTCGTCGTCATGCATGGGAATAGGCGTCCGGTGAGACGCCAATTCCTAGCAGTCGACCGCCCAACGCCGACTGCGCAAAGTTCGGTCTCTTCCGGCAACGACGCGGACATTTGCGGACAAGACGTCGTATCGGCCGATTGTGACACATCAGTCACGCCTTTCGGCGCGACGACTAGCGCACTGTCACCGCAATACGTGACACCTGCGAGAAGGCAGTCGTTCAGCTCCTACATCGGAGGCACTACCAAACACATCGCAATATCGCGTTGAGGTCTAGTGCTCGTGAATGCGCCCTCTCCCCTTGTGGGAGAGGGCATGCGGGAAAGAACGGCAAACGCGATCGGGTGAGCGGTTGCCTCGCACGCCCAAGATAACGAAAGTCCAGGCACCCCGCCTTGTACGAGGCGACAGCCATACGCTCATCCTGTTGACAACCCTAGAGCGATCTTGACCGCTCTAGGTTCATCATTCAATTCTAAACACCTCTTTACGCGAATAGGTTCACTGTCAAACCAGATGAACTTGTGTCGGGCGCTTCGCCAGACAATTCGGTATTGTTAAGGCTTATCGGTAGGAACGCGTTCGGCGAGCTTATCTCTCGTCGCCTGCGCTCCTCGCCCTGCGGGACGATAAGCTCGCCAAACACGTTCCTACCTTTAAGGGTAAAGAGAAAATTGGTACCGGAGCTTCGTACCCTATTTGACGATCTGAACCTCGACGGGGTGCGGGTCTTCCGTCCTTCGAAGTTTATGTTCCTATGTGGCGGATATATAGCTAAGGAGCACGACGCTCGGCCAGTCAATCTGCGAGACTATCTGTTCCGAGTGAAGCGGATATCGAACAGATACGACATTGTGTTAGCTGAGAAAGCCACTCAGCTATTTCGCGACAGCGCCTATAACGATCTCATTTCCTTCGAAGAAGACATCGCGCGGATCGCATCCGTTGTTCTTGTGATTGCAGAGAGTCCAGGCTCGTTGGCAGAGCTAGGAGCATTTACCGCTAACGATACAATACGCAACGCCCTGCGAGTTGTTATTCAAAACCAACACGAGGTTGCGGAGTCTTTTGTTCGATACGGACCGATTGAGCGAATCAAAAAGGCCAAGCGCGCGAACCTTGCCGTTTACCCTTGGTGAGCTGCCACCGAAGTTTCATCCAGCAGCGTTTAGAGTCCGGGTGGGTTGTGCGCCGAGTGGCGCGGGTGGAGCAACGGGCGATTGGCGGAGCTGGTCGGGGTTGCGCAGCCGATCGCCCGTTGCGGTG
>NZ_JAUHIR010000027.1:0-64405 GCF_032381375.1 Bradyrhizobium sp. SZCCHNR1017
TAGGTGGCGAAGCTCGCCGCGGTGTTGCTGTGGCAGTTCGAGCACTGCAGCGTCCCGGTCGGGATGTGCGGCGGCGTGGTCATCCCCATCGCGGTCTTGCCGTTGTGGCAGGTCGCGCAATTGGTATCGGTCGCCGCGTGCTTGAACGCCGCGCCGCCGAAGCTCGCCGTGCTGGTGTGACAGGACTCGCACGGCAGATTGGTCTGGAGATGGTTGCTGGACTTGCCGCGCGCCGTCGTCCCGTTGTGGCAGTTGGCGCAACCGGCGACAATGCCGGCGTGGTCCATCTTCATTCTGATGCGAAAGCTCGCCGTCGACCTGTGGCACACATCGCATGGCGCCGTCGTCGTGATGTGATTCTTCGACTTGCCTCGTGCCATCACGCCGTTATGGCAGGTCGTACATGACGCCTTCGCCTGGGTATGATCGATCGCCCGAACGTCCTTCCATGTCGAGGTCTGGTGGCAGCTCTCACATCGCCTCGTGGACATCGGGTGGTTGACCGACATGCCCGCCGTCTGCGCGCCGTTGTGGCAACTGGCGCACTGCGTCTGCGTGCCCTTGAACCGCCCGCCGACGTGACAGGACGAGCACTCCACCCCGACATGGCTTCCGGTCAGCGGAAAACCTGTCGAGGCATGGTCGAATGAGCTCTGCGCGGCAGCATGCCCTGCCAACACGAGAGCGAGCAGCATACAGGCGAGCAGCCACTGCACCATACGGTGCGAGGCTCGCGCCACCAGCCCCAGCTTGCTGTAGCAGCTGCTCAACTCCAACTCCGCTCTTCACTCTCGACTCGATCGCCAGCCGGACATCCGACGGAGACCGGCCGACCCCAATCCAGCCGAGACCGTTGAGCGTCCGCTGCTCGGCGGTCGCCCCGACAAATCCAAGACACCCTTGCGGATTTCCCCTACGGCCCGGCGGCACGTCTTCCCCAGCCACCGAATACTCGGAACGCTCCGTGCTCCCTTGATCGAGCGCTGCATCGATCGGGCGACGACGGAGTCATCGGCCAGATCACGCAGCCTTCGCTACGCCTACGACAGGGCTTCCAGAGACGCGCAAAGCTGGCCCAAAACTGGGCCAAGCTGAACTCAAGCTGAATGGAGGTTAAGGTTTCTGACGTCGCGCGCGCGCAATGGTCCCGCAAGCTCATCACGCAAGCCATTGATCTGCATGCGAACTGATAGCCGCTGCGAGCCGATGTCAGCTCGACACGATCTCAGACGCCGTGTGCGGCCAACGCAGCCGTTCGAATCAGTTCCTGATCTGAACGTTGCGCCATCCCGTTGCGACATGGCAGCGCTCGCACGTCTGACCGAAGGTGCCATTATGCACGTCCGAGCTGCGATGACAGCTGAAGCAATCCATCGGCAACTTCAGATCCGGCGGCGACTTGGCCTTGTGACAGGCCTCGCACGTGATCTTCTGGTGGACACCGACCAGCGGGAATCGTGTCTGCCGCGCGTGATCGAAACGCCAAAGCCGCCACCCATTCGGATTGTGACAGCTGGCGCACCGCCCTCCAAGCTTCCCCTGGTGGAAATCCTTGTGGCAGCTTTCGCAGGCCATCGGCGTATTCTTGTAGGTCGGCGTCCGGTGGCACTCCTCGCAAGGCACCGACTTGTGCAGACCTATCAACGGAAAACGCGTAATCTCGTGATCGAAGGTGAGCTTCTTCCGCCAGCCCGCATCGCTATGGCACGTCTCGCAGCGTTCGCCGAGCTTGCCCTGATGCGGATCCTGCTTGCGGTGACAGGACACGCATGACGTCGCGAGTTTGTCCCGATAGAGATCACCCGTATGGCAGCTCTCACACTTCACCTTGGCATGCGCATTTCGCAGCGGGAAGCGGGTCTTGTCGTGATTGAAGCGGACCGTCTTCCATTTCTCCTGATCGTGACACGTCTCGCACTTGTCGCCGAAGCGGCCGCCATGGACGTCCTGAAGACGGTGGCATGAGCCGCACGACGTCTGCAGATCCTTGTATTGCTCGCCGGAGTGGCACGTCGCACAAGCGACCGACTTGTGGGCGCCCACGAGGGGAAACCGGGTCTTCGTGTGGTCGAACTCCTTGGTCGCGCGCCATTTCACCGCCGTGTGGCAGTTCTCGCAGCGTTCACCAAGCCGGCCGCGATGCGGATCGAGCGCCTTGTGACACTCGAAGCAGGTCGAGGGCGTGTTGCGGAACTTCACCTTCGCGACGTGACATCCCGCACAAGGCACGGTCTTGTGCGCATCGACCAGCCGGTAGTTCGTCATGTCGTGGTCGAAGGTTTCCTTGTCGAGTTGGACGATGTCGGTTCCACGCCCCTTGTGGTCGGTGTGACACTGCCTGCACTCCTGGCTCAGCGCCGCCTGGTCGCGTCCGTGCAGGCGCTCACGCTGCCTGCGATCGACGGCAATCTCCTTGTGGCAATCGAGGCAGAGGCCCGACTGTGCCTTCCGGGTATAGGCTTCGTGGCACTTTCCGCACTCGCTCTCGAGCTTGGCATGCTTCTCGGCCAGCGGGCCGGGCATGACCAGCTTTTCCAGCAACGTCTGTGCTCGAACTCCGGCCGATAGCATGGCAACGCCGGCCAGGACGGCGACAACGACCGCAACACGCCACCGCATCACGCAACTCCGTCAATAGTGATGGACGGCCCAGACATGAACGACGCCCGCCAGCAGCATGAGAAAAAACAGCGGCAGATGAAGCACATGCCACAGCGAAAACAATCGTTCGAAGAACGTCAGCTCAGCGGCCTTGCGCACTGCGGCGGCGTAACGCCGCACCACCTCCTCGATTCGCTTCTCGCGACGCCGTCGCTCGGACCACGACCATCGCGCGCGCTTGGCTTCGGCGCGAATGAGCCGGCGCGCTTCCGCAACCACATTGGCGCGCAGCCGTCTCGTCCGCGCTGCGATGACCGCGCCGGTCCGCAGGCTGCCCAGCGCAGTTCGCGGCACCTTGTTGTCGAGCCCCTTGCTGAAGGCAGCCAGCTCCCGCGACACGAACGAGACGGCCTGCATCTCCTCACCGAGCTCCGTTCGCATTGCCTCGGCCTCGGCGAGCAGCTCCTTGACACGCGCTCTCCCGCCATGGAGGCCCATATGGATCTTGCCATAGATGTAACGGCCGATCACGCCGCTGATCGCCACGATCAGCATGGTGAAGAATGCCACGTTGCTGTTGAGCGCCCCCAGTTGGAAATTCGCATGGAATAGGATGAGCACGGGACCAACGACGCCGAGCAGCATGTGGGTCCTGAACCAGAACGGCACCGAGCCGATGCCCCGCAGCGACTTGAAGCGCTTGCGCATCGAATAGGCCAGCAGCGACAGCATGGCGACGCTGCCGTAGATCCCGAGCCAGTATCCGGTGCCGGAGCCCGGCGTAATATACTCCTCCTCCTTCTGCAGCCACCCGACGGCAATCGCTCCGAGGACGATGACCGTGATGACGACCGGAATGGTTCCTCGAAGAGGATTGCCGCTCGCGCGAGCGACCGCTGCTCTGCTCATGACCTCGACGTTTCCTGTGAATCCCGAATGCCGGATCGGCGGAAGCCAGACCCGTTCGCGGAGCCCCGGATCTCAGTCGAGAGAGAACTTAGTGATAACCACTTGCAACAACCCTCTCCGTCTTCCGACACCGACGTCATTAGTCCGAAATCAGTGCGAGCCATATTTCCGCCGACGGCATCTGTTCAACGAATGATCCAATCCTGGTCTCCAAGACGTCAGATCATTCTGGAATTTCTATGTCGGCATCTCTTGAGAGGAATTTGCATCTAGCACCGCATCCGACCTTTTCACGCGGAGTTCGCGGTCGGCGACTCTCTATCTTCCGCTGTTAGTTCGTAAGAAAGAGAGAGACGACATGGCGATCGATCTCCTGATTGTCTACGCCGCGCCAATGCTCGGCGTCTGGGCCACTTACATGGCCGTGCGCAAGCGGAAGGAAATAAAGAGCGTCGCGAAGCTCTCGGCCGCCAAGGACGCCGGTCTTCTCGAGCCGGCATCGCTCCATCCCATCATCGATCCTGCCTTGTGCATCGGCTGTGGCTCATGCGTCAGGGCGTGTCCGGAGGGTGACATTCTCGGCCTGATCGGCGGCAAGGCGTCGCTGGTCGAGCCTTCGCATTGCATCGGACACGGCGCCTGCAAGGCAGTGTGCCCCGTGAACGCCATCACGCTGGTGTTCGGCACCGAAACGCGCGGCATCGACATTCCGAACGTGGACGAGGCGTTCCAGACCAACGTGCCCGGCATCTTCATCGCCGGAGAGCTCGGCGGGATGGGGCTGGTCCGCAACGCCATCGAGCAGGGACGCCAGGCGATCGACTCCGTCCGCAAGGTCAAGAACATCGGCAAGTCCGATATGCTCGACGTCGTGGTCGTCGGCTGCGGTCCGGCCGGACTCTCCGCCAGTCTCGCCTGCCTGCAGCATCGGCTGCGCTTCGTCACGCTCGAGCAGGACTCGCTCGGCGGCACCGTCGCGCACTTTCCCCGCGGCAAGCTGGTGATGACGGCACCTTTCACGCTGCCGCTCGCGGGCAAGTTCAACTTCAGAGAGCTCAGCAAGGAGCAGTTGATCGCCTTCTTCATGAGCATCGTGCGCAAATCCCGCCTCAAGGTGAACGTCGGCGAACGCGTCGAGGCCGTCACGCGAGTCGGAGAAGGCTTCGACGTCAGGACGAACCGCGGCAGCTACAGAACGCATGCCGTGCTCCTGGCGATCGGGCGCCGCGGAACGCCGCGCAAGCTGGAGGCTCCAGGCGAAGAGCAGACCAAGGTCGTCTATCGACTGGTCGACCCCGAGCAGTATCGCGGCCAGCACGTGCTCGTCGTCGGCGGCGGCGACGCTGCATTGGAAGCCGCATGCTCCATCGCCGATGAGCCTGGAACGACGGTGACCCTGTCGCATCGCAGCGAGTCGTTCGGTCGCGCCAAGCTGAAGAACCGTCAACGGACGGAAGCAGCCGCGCAATCGGGCCGGCTCCGCGTCATCTACAATTCGTCAGTCAAACGGATCGGCGATGACGACGTCGAGATCGATGCCAATGGCAGCACGAGCACGATCCCAAACGATGCCGTCATCGTGTGCGTCGGCGGCATTCTGCCCACCGCATTCCTGAAGAGCATGGGTATCGAGGTCGAGACGAAATATGGCACGGCTTAAGTCCTCTCACGTCATCATCCCCCTGATCTGTCTCGTCGGCTCGACCGTGCCGTCGGTCGCCCCGGCCGGCGAAACGCCGGCCGGCGTGAGCTCCGAAGCATCCGCGAGCCAGGCGGCCGATGCCGCGATCCGCGCCGGACATCCCGAGGACGCACTGAAGCTGCTCGAGCGCGCCGCCAGCGCCGGCAATCCGGAGGCGCAGTACCGACTTGCATCACTTTACCGCGCCGGTCTCGGCACCAGAGCAGACGACACGCTGGCGTTCAAATGGATGGAGGCAAGCGCAAGGAAGGGACACGTCAAGGCGCAGTATAATGTCGCAGCGATGTGGCTTGCGGGCCGCGGAACGCCGGCCGATCCCGACCGGGCGCGGGACTGGCTACGCAAGTCGGCGGCGGCCGGCTATCAGCCCGCCGAGCAGTTGCTGGCCGACATGGTCAACCGAAATGTGCGCCCGCGCGCCGGGGAGCCGGCGCGCGAAGCTGCGCGCAGGCCGCCCCCGACGCTCGATGCGCAGGCCGCCATGCGAAACGGCCATCCGGCCATCATCGACGCCGCCCTGCGCGGCCAGTTCGATCCGATGCGCCAGCTCATCGCTGCGAAGGCTGACGTCAACGCGGTCAACGAGGACGGCGATACGCCTCTGGCGATCGCCGCGGCCGCCGGGCATCTTCGGCTGGTGGAGCTCCTGCTCGCCTCGGGAGCCAATCCGAACACCAGCAACCGGCGCGGCGACACGCCATTGATGCTGGCAGCGGACAAGGATCATGGAGACATCATCAGACTGCTGCTGACCAAGGCGGCCGACCCGTCTGCAGCGCGTGCAGATGGCGCGACCGCACTACTGATGGCGCTCAGCCGCTGCAACGGCGCCGCTATCGCCGCGCTCCTCGACGGCGCCTCCGGCAGTCTGCCCGCGTTGGCAGACGGCCGGACCCCACTCATGGTCGCGGTCGCGTCGTGCCCCAATGGCCCGCTCGATCGGCAACTCGTTCAGAGATCCGACCTCAACGCCGCCGATGGGCAGGGCCGCACCGCACTCTGGCACGCGGCCGGCAATGGCAATACGCACGCGATCGGACAACTGATCCGCGCAGGTGCGGACGTCAACCGCGCTGACACCGACGACAAGACGCCGTTGCTGAATGCCATCGAAGGCCGCAGCGCCGCGGCCTCGCTGCTTCTGTTGGACCATGGGGCCGACCCGAAACGCGCGACAAGAGGCGGAAATACCGCTCTCATCCTCGCTGCGCGCGCCGGGCTTGCGGATGTCGTCAGTGAGCTTCTCAGGCGCAAGGCCGACCCGAACATGCGCAACGGCCAGGGCATGAGCGCGCTGATGATGGCGGCCCATGAGGGGAACATTGGCATTGCGCACAGCCTTCTCGCCGCCGGTGCCGAAAAGCAGTTGAGGAACAAGCGCCGCGAACGTGCCACGGACATCGCCGCCGCCAGCGGTCACGGCGATATCGCCAAGCTTCTGGAATAGCGGACGATTTCGTTTCGCCACCCTGCCCATCATGCGGTCGACGTCGCGTTCGCTGCTCGACGGCGCGGCAGATGATTCGCGAGATATATCTCAATGAATATAACGCTAAGTACCAAGACGCCCCGATGATACCGTTCTCCGGCCGTGAGTGCGAATGAGTTGCAGTTACACTACGATGCACGTCGATGGATCATCATCATTCCGTACGAATGATGCCTCATTCGGCGCATTGATTGTCGGCGCATCACAGACACTTGATAGTTAGCTGCAGGAATATCCGCTGCAGTCGGAGATAACAAATGACAGCGGAGGTCGGATCGTTTGCGCTCATTCTCGCGCTCCTCGTATCGCTGGTGCAGTCGATCGTTCCGTTCGCAGCGCTGCGCCGCCAATCCGCGATGATCGCCGGCTTCGTTCGTCACGCTGCCTTGACTCAGTTTCTGTTCGTCGCGATCGCATTCGCATGCCTGACGTCGCTGTTCGTCCACTCCGACTTTTCAGTCCAGGTCGTCGCAGCGAATTCGCACACGCTGAAGCCGCTGCTCTACAAGGTCTCCGGAGTCTGGGGAAACCATGAGGGATCCATGCTGCTGTGGGTCCTGATCCTCTCCTTGTTCGGCGCGGCAGTTGCATTGTTCGGAACGAACCTTCCGGAGCGGCTGCAGAGCAACGTTCTCGGCGTGCACGGCATGATCGGCCTCGGCTTTCTGGCGTTCATCGTCTCGACGTCGAATCCGTTCGCGCGGCTGGTCGATGCTCCCCTCGAAGGCAACGGACTGAATCCGATTTTGCAGGATCCTGGCCTCGCCTTTCATCCACCGTTTCTGTATCTGGGTTACGTCGGCTTCTCGATGGCGTTCTCGTTCTCGGTCGCCGCGCTGATCGAGGGAAAGGTCGATGCCAGCTGGGCCCGCTGGGTCCGACCGTGGGTGCTCGCGGCCTGGTGCTTTCTCACGATTGGAATCACGCTGGGCAGCGCATGGGCGTACTACACGCTCGGCTGGGGCGGCTGGTGGTTCTGGGACCCCGTCGAGAACGCCTCCTTCATGCCGTGGCTTGCGGGGACTGCGCTCCTGCATTCCGCCCTGGTGGTCGAACGTCGGAGCGCCCTCCAGAGCTGGACGATCCTGCTGGGGATCGTGACCTTCTCATTGAGCCTGATCGGGACTTTCCTGGTGAGGTCCGGCGTGCTCACCAGCGTTCATGCCTTCGCACAGGACCCGTCGCGTGGCGCATTCATCCTGGCGCTCATCCTGGTGGCGACCGGCGGGGCGTTGACGCTGTATGCGATCAGAGCCCCAAGCCTGAAGCACGGTGCGCTGTTCGCAGCCGTCAGCCGGGAGAGCGGCCTCGTCCTCAACAATGTGCTGCTCACGGCAGCCGTGGCCACCGTGTTTCTCGGCACGTTCTACCCGCTCCTCGTCGACATGCTCGGAAACGACAAGATCTCCGTCGGTCCTCCCTACTACAACTTGACGTTCGTTCCGATCATGGTTCCGCTGCTGCTTGCCATGGTGATCGGCCCGGTTCTGAAATGGAAGCGCGATCTCCTCGTTGCGGCCCTGCAACGACTCCGCCTGGCCGGGGGACTTGCGGCATTCATTGCCGTCGCGATCCTCGTCGCGACGTTCGGACAGCGTTTCCTGGTTGCGTTCTTCTTCGGCATCGCCGTCTGGCTCGTGATCGGCTCGCTAATGGTGCTGGCTCATCGCGTCCGCCTCGGCATGACGACTCCCTTGGCGACCTCGCTCAACCTCGCGCGCACCACCCCGCTCGCGGTCTACGGCCTGGTGCTGGCCCATGCGGGAATGGGCGTCACCGTCGCAGGCATTACCGGGATGACCGCGTGGGCCAGCGAGAAGGTGCAGATGCTGCGGCCGGGCCAGAGCCTGCAGCTCGCGGGCTACGACATCAAGCTGCGCTCGATCGGAAAATTTCCAGGCCCCAACTACGAAGCCGAGCGTGGCACGTTCGACATCACGCGGAACGGCAAGCCGTTCACGCAGCTTTCCAGCGAGCGCCGCTTCTATCCCGTCAGACAGCAGCAGACGACCGCCGCCGGCATTCGAACCAACCTGATCTGGAACGTCTACGTGACGCTCGGTGATCCCGACGACAAGGGCGCGTGGGCGGTGCGCTGCTACTATCACCCTCTGGTGCCGCTGGTCTGGATCGGCGCACTGATGATGGCTTTCGGCGGCTTCATCTCGCTGGCCGACCGGAGATTTCGTGTCGGTGCTCCGCGACGGGCGATGCGGGCCGTACCGACTGCCGTTCCTGCTGAATAGGACGAGATATGCCGCGCCTCCCCTATCTCATACCTCTCGTGGCTTTCGCCGCACTGGCCGCTGGACTGGCTTTCAGCCTGACCAACGATCCGCAGCGAATGCCCTCGACCCTGATCGACAAGCCGACGCCGCGTTTCCAGCTCGCGTCGCTTGACGGCAAGAGCGGCGGTCTTGCCAATACCGACCTGCAGGGCGACGTGGTCCTGCTCAACGTTTTCGCATCCTGGTGCCCCGGATGCCGCGTCGAGCATCCCATGCTGCTCAAGCTCGCAGAGAGCTCCGCGATCCCGATCTATGGGCTGAACTGGAAGGACGATCGGAACGACGGCAAACGTTGGCTTGCCAAGCATGGCAGTCCCTATGCCCGTGTCGGCTCCGATGAGTCCGGCCGGGCCGGCATCGATCTTGGCGTGACCGGCGTTCCCGAAACCTTCGTGATCGATCGGGCCGGCCGCATCCGCTTCCGCTATCCCGGCCCGCTGACCGAAGATGTATGGCGTGACGATTTCGAACCTCTGCTGAAGGCACTCAGGAGCGAGTCATGAACTGCCGGCGGATCAAGCGCGCGGCCGAAGCGCTGCTCGTCAGCTCGCTCGTGCTGACGGCGACATGGTCGCCATCTCGTGCGGTGCTTCCCGACGAAATGTTGCGCGACGAGGGACTGGAGGCGCGCGCGCGCGCGCTGGGCCAGGAGCTGCGCTGCGTCGTTTGTCAAAATCAGAGCATTGACGACTCCAACGCTCCATTGGCGCATGACCTGAGGGTGCTGCTGCGCGATCGCCTGCAGGCCGGCGACAGCGACCGGCAGGCGGTGGACTTCCTGGTCGCACGCTACGGCAACTTCGTCCTGCTCAAGCCTCCCTTGCAGTGGAATACCATCGCGCTGTGGATCGGTCCCCTGCTCGCCCTGCTCACGGCCGCCGTCGGCTTCGGCCGCTACGTGCGCCGGGCGGCAGCCAATGCGAGTGCGCCCGAGGCGGAGCACGTCGCTCCGCTCAGCGCCGACGAACTCGAAGCCATCGAGGCGATCCTCGATCGACGGAGCCTTTCATGATGCTGTGGCTGATCCTGACGGCGATGATTTCCGTGGCCGCCGTGCTCATATCGACGCCATTCATCCGCAGCTACGAGCGGAGACAGTTGGCTTCGGCTCAGGGACTTGCCGTCCACCATGACCAGCTCCGCGAGATCGAGAACGAAACCGCACGCGGCCTGATCGACAAGTCGGATGGCGAGAACGCGGCCAGCGAGATCAAGCGGCGCATTCTCGCCGCAGCGGCCGCCGAACAGCCGCCGGCGCCCTCCCTCGCCAGCTCCGAACGAAAATTTGCGCTCAGTGTCGTCACGCTGACGGTGGTGTTCGGCTCCGTCGGTCTGTATGCGGTTATCGGAAATCCGGATGTCCCCGCGGCCGGACCGGGCCAGACCGCCAGCAGCACGACGGCGAGGTCGGTTGGCGAGGCGCGATCCGACGCCGGCACCCAGGCCATTGCCTCGCTGGAGCAGATGACCAGCCAGGACGGTCGCGACCGACCGCAGCAGGGCAGCGGACTGCCGCCGGTCGAAGAGATGATCCAGCGTGTGCAGACGAGACTGGAGCGGAATCCCAAGGATGCCGACGGATGGCGGCTGCTGGGCTGGTCGCTGTTCAACATCGAGCGCTTTGCAGAGGCGGCACAGGCCTATGCGCGCGCAATGGAGCTGCGGCCAGGCTCGGCAGAATACCGCAGCGCACGCGGCGAAGCGCTGGTGCGGGCGGCGGACGGCACCGTCACGTCCGAAGCCCGCGCGGACTTCGACGAAGCACTCAAACTGGATCCCAAGGACGCGCGCGCCCGCTTCTTCATCGGCGTCGTGAAAGAACAGGAGGGAGACAAACGGGGTGCGATGGCCGACTGGACGGCGATCGTATCGGAGGCCGATCCGAACGAGCCGTGGCTGCCCGATCTCAAGCAGCGGCTCGGCGCGCTTCGTCGCGAGCTCGGAGAGGACGGCGGCTCGCCATCGCCTGCCCGGCCGAACCTGTCCGCCGAGCGCATGCAGGAACTCCTGCGCTCCGGCAAGACCTCCGCGACCGAGCCGGCGGAGCCGCGCGGCCCCCGCGCCGAGGACATCCGCAAGGCGGAAAGCATGTCCACACAGGACCGCAACCTCATGATCCGGGGCATGGTGGATGGCCTTGCGAGCCGACTCGAGCAATCACCGCGCGATGCAGAAGGCTGGATCAAGTTGATCCGCTCGCGGGTGGTACTGGGCGATGTCGAGGCGGCGAAACAGTCGCTGCAACGCGCATTGTCGGTCTTTGCGGACGACGTCCCGGAGCGCACGCGCATCGCTGACGCAGCCAAAGAGCTCGGGATCAATCCATAGCGTTCGAGGCCCGATCAGCGTGTCCGCATCGTCGGAACCCGTTCGGCAACCGGAGGAATGGCAATGCGCATTCTGCTCATAGAGGACGAGCCCGTCTACGCGGAGCGCATCAGGGAAAGCCTGGCCGATGCCGGTTTCGAGGCGGATCTCGCCACCGATGGCAAGCAGGGCTGGATGCTGGGCAACAGCCAGCCCTATGATGCCGCGGTGCTCGACCTCGGCCTGCCGTGCATTTCGGGCCTCGACGTGCTGCAACGCTGGCGTCATACCGGGCACACGCTGCCGGTGCTGATCCTGTCCGCCCGCAGCGGCTGGGTCGAGCGTGTGAACGGCCTGAACGCAGGCGCGGACGACTATCTCGAAAAGCCCTTCAAGGCGCAGGAGCTCGTCGCGCGGGTCAAATCGCTGCTCCGTCGGGTCTCCAGCAGACCGGACGCCGTGCTCCGCCTCCGGCAGATCGAATTCAACGCGGCGGCCGGCCTGGTCAAGAAGGACGGGGAGATCGTCGACCTGACTGCACTCGAGTTGCGCGTTCTCGAACTCCTCATGCGCCGCGCCGATCATATCGTGTCGCAGACCGAGCTGCTGGAGCACATCTATCCGAGCAGCGACCATCGCGACTCCAATACGGTCGAAGTCTACATTGCCCGGCTCAGGAGAAAGCTGGGGCGTGACTGCATTCGCACCGTCAGAGGCATGGGATATCGCTTCGGGTAGAGCAATGTTCAGCCGCAACTTCCGAGCCCGGATGCTCGCGGTCGCCGCGATCTGGATTTCCATCGTCTTGTTCGCCAGCGGGCTCGGGCTCTCGATCGTCATTCGCCGTGTCGTCGAGGCCCACTTCGATCATGACCTGCTGGATCACGCCCGCGAGCTCGCCGATCTCGTGGAACTCGACGCCACGCAGCGGCTGTTCATCGCCCGCGATCTGAGCGATCCGCGTTTCTCCCCTGCCCGGTCCGGAATGTATTGGCAGGTCATCCTGCAGAACGGCGAAAGCGCGCGCTCGCCGTCGTTGCAGGATGACCTTTTCCTTTCATTCACGCCCGACCAGAGTCGCGAGGGTTCCCTGCCCTCCTCCACGGCGCTTAGTGTGGAGGGACCGACCGGGCCGATGCGCATGGTCCGAAACATCAGCGAGCCGTCTCGCCTCGGGCAACCCGTCGAAATCCGTGTCGGTGCCGACGAGCGACTGATTAGTGACGAGATGCAGCACCTCAATCTGACGCTGATAGCGACGCTTGGTATCATGGCCCTCGCCATGGTTGGCACCGCCTACGCTCAGGTCGTTTACGGCCTGCGGCCGCTCCAGCGCATGAGTCGCGCCATCGTGGACGTGCGTAGCGGCAAGACCTCAAGGCTGCCTGAGGACCTGCCGGAGGAAATCATGCCGCTCGTCACCGAGCTGAACGGAATGATTGCGGCAAATCTCAACATGGTCGATCGCGCTCGCGTACTCGCAGGAAGTTTTGCACACGCGCTGAAGACACCTCTGGCAATTCTCGACGAGGAGGCAGCACGGCTGAAAGCGTCCGGTCAGGAGATCCACGCTCAGATTCTGTCGGAGCAGTGCTCGCGAATGGCGCTGCTCATCGACTACCAGACGGCGCGCGCAAAGGCCTCCACGATCGCGAATGCAGGTGCGTTTACGGTCGTCGCAGACGTCTTGAGGAGCGTCATCAATACCTACTCGCGATTCAGCCCGGGGCACGACCGGCGGTTCGAAGTCGAAGGAGCAACCGACGTCGTCGTTGCCTGCGATACCAACGATCTGACCGAACTCTTCGGCAACCTGCTCGACAATGCGGCAAAATGGGCACGTGACCGCGTCGTGATTTCGATCGAGGATCTCGACAGCACCGTCTTGATCACGGTTGAGGACGACGGGCCCGGCATTCCAGTCGAGCATCGAATGCGCGTGTTCGACGTGGGCACGAGACTTGACGACGCGAAGCCCGGCACTGGGCTCGGTCTGGCGATCGCCCGCGACCTGACCAGCCTCTATGATGGCCGACTATGGATCGAGGATTCGCGAATTGGAGGCGCCGCCCTGAAGCTTTCGCTTCGAAAGAAGGGTGATCCAAGCTCATCGTGACATGCCTGGTACCCGCAGCCTCGAAACCGCTTGCAGAAACGCCGGCCCGACACCCAACCCGCTCATAGCGATGATGCCCTGGGCCAGCGCGCCAACGATGCCAGTCGTAATCGGTGAGCGGCTCTTTTCCAACGGCGCGGCCTGCAGCGTCGGCAAAGTCGCCAGCTTCCCCGGCTACGCTATTTCAGAGTCGACAGATAGGCGACGACGTCGGCCCGCTCCTTCGCGTCCGCCAATCCTTTGAAATACATCTTGACGCCGTGAACGTCCCCGCGAGGATCGGCGATATAGGCATCCAGTGCCGTCGCGGTCCAAGGCGCATTGTTCTTTTTCATGCTCTCCGAATAGGCGTAGTCCGGCACAGCCGCTGGCTGCCGTCCAACGATGTTCCAGAGGCTCGGGCCGACCTTGTTGACGCCGATCTCGGCAGAGTGGCAGTTCTGGCAGATGCGCTGGAAGATGCTTTTCCCGGCGGCCGGATTTCCGTCGAGCGCGCGGGCGCTCGGTGCCAGGCAGGCGAGAACGGCGACAAGAGCGATGCGGCGGAGCATGCGAAATCTTTCCCTTTTCGATCCGGAGCGGGCGCGGGCCAGCCCCCGGGCCATGCCGGTGAGCAGATCCGCGCAGATGATCGGACGACAGCCCGGCCCAAGTCCTTGTCCTGGATCAAGCCGCGCGGTTGCCGTTGCTGCTCAATTGGCTTAATCTTCTAAAAAAACGAACGATCGCCAACAAACCAAAGTGTCGTTCTGGGAGGTGCCCGATGGGAGACGCCGATCCTCGGCCCCCGCGTCCGTCTGGCGTGACTGCTGCAAAGTCCAAGGCCGCGACGGAGGCCGCTGCGGCGGCCGACATCTGCGGCCAGTTGCCGGCCGAGGGGTTGGCGATGGTGCTGATCTTCCTGTCGCCCCACTACGATCCAAACGAGTTCATGGTGGAGGTGACGACCCGTCTTGCGGACGTCCCCGTATACGGCTGTACGACGGCCGGAGAGCTGTCGCCCGATGGCTGGGACGACAACAGCGTCGTCGCTCTCGGATTTGCCGCCGAGGATTTCACGGTATTCGCACAGCCCATCTTCGGGTTGTCGGGCTTTCGCGTCGATGAAGGACGTCGCCTCGGCAACCAGATGAGGCAGGACCTCTCGCGGCACGGTGGTCGCGACGACGACGGCGTATTCGGGCTCGTCCTGATCGACGGCATGTGCCAGCGCGAAGAGGCGATCATGTCGGCGATCTACGCCTCGCTCGACAATATTCCGCTGGTTGGCGGATCGGCCGGCGATGGTCTGCAGTTCGAGCGCACCTGGGTCTTTCACGACGGCAAGGCCCACACGGACATGGCCGTGCTGATCCTGATCAGGACGTCATTGCCGTTCCGGCTGTTCAAATGCGACAATTTCGAGCCGACCTCGACCAAGATGGTGGTGACGGAGGCCGATCTCGAGCAGCGTATCGTCAAGCAGCTCAATGCCGAGCCGGCGGCGGAGGAATATTGTCGCGCGATCGGAATAGCCGATTCCGAGCTCGACCCGTTCCTGTTTGCGGCCCATCCGGTCCTGGTGCGCGTGGGAGGCTCCTATTTCGCGCGCTCGATTCAGCGCGTCAGCCCTGACGGCTCGCTCCGGTTCTTCTGCGCGATCGACGAAGGAATGGTGCTGACGGCGGCGAGGTCACGCAACTCCGTGGCGGCCGCCCGCGAGATGCTGGCCGAGGTCCGCGACGAGATCGGCGAGGTCTCGATCTTCATCGGTTTCGAGTGCATCCTCAGGCGTCTTGACGCAGAGCAGCATCAGTTTGCGCGGGAAATGTCCGATCTCTATCGCGACAACCGGATCGTCGGATTCCATACCTATGGCGAGCAGTACGGTTCAATGCACGTCAATCAGACGCTGACCGGGGTCGCGATCGGCAAACGTGGAGCGGCGCAGCCATGACCGCCGCGGGGTCTCCGGAAGACCTGCAGCGCGAGGCGGCCAAGCTCAGGAAGATCAACGCCGCGCTGATGTCCCGGGTCGAACGCTCGATGGACCAGCAGTTCAATGCGTTCTCGCTGTTCGAAACGGCGATCGCCCTCGATCAGCAGGTGCGCGAGCGGACGCGCCAGCTGCGTGATGCGCTGCGTTCGATCGAAACCGCCAACAAGGACCTCTTTCGGGCCAAGCAGCAGGCTGAAGCGGCCAGTTCCCTGAAATCCTCGGTTCTCATCTCCGTTACGCATGATCTGCTTCAGCCGCTCAACGCCGCGCGGCTCACGCTCTCGACCTTGGCGGACGAAGTCTCGTCCGATCGCGGAACGGCCATGGTCGGCCAGGTCGACCATTCGCTGGCCATGCTTGAGGATCTGCTGCGATCCCTGCTGGAGATTGCCAAGCTCGATGCCGGAGCCCTGCGCCCCGATGTCAGGCCCGTTCTGCTTTCGACCCTGTTCGAGCCGCTCGAACGCGAATTCGCCCCGATCGCTGCCAAACGCGGGTTGTCCCTGCGCATTTGTCCGTGCTCGATCGCCGTGGTCTCGGATGCCATGATGCTGCGGCGCATCTTGCAGAACCTCCTCGCCAACTCTCTGCGCTACACGCGGCGAGGCGGCGTCGTCATGGGATGCCGGCCGGGGCCGGGAGCAGGCCGGGTTCGCATCGAGGTCCACGACACCGGCCCGGGCATTCCCAAACCGCAACAAGAAGCGATCTTTCTCGAATTCCAGCGCGGTCAGCCGAGCGCCGAGGATCAAGCCGGCTTCGGGCTGGGCCTGTCGATCGTCCGTCGCTTCGCCAAGGCATTGGACCATGAGGTCGGGCTGGCTTCGCGGGTTGGACATGGGTCCACATTCAAGCTCGAGCTCGACCGCGCCGACCCGGCAGCCGTACTGCCGGATCCGCATCCTGCGGATCACGTCGACCGCGACTATGGCGGGCTCGAAGGCGCCAAGATCCTGCTGATCGAAAACGACCTGGCCACCGCCGAGGCCATGGTCAGTCTGTTGGAAAAATGGGGCTGCGACGTCGTGGCGACGGCGTCGCTGAATGACGCTTTGCAGCGTTTGAGTGCGCTCGGGGCGGTCCCCGAGACGATCATCGCGGATCTCCACCTGGATGGCGACGAGAGCGGGCTTGCCGCCATCCGGGACATCAGGCAATTCCTCGGCCGAGATGTTGCGGCCATGATCGTGACCGCCGACTATTCCGAAGACGCAGCCAGGGAAGCAAGCCAATACGGGCTCGAGATCTTGACCAAGCCGGTCAGGCCTGCGGAGCTTCGCGCGCTGTTGTCGTTCTTGCTGTCTTGAGCGCCTCAGCGCCGTTTGCCCGAGCCGGCGTGCGCGGCTCGCCGATGAGGTTCACGAAGTCGATCTTTTCCATCTCGATGATGGCCTTAGTCCTGCTCATGACGCGAAGCTTGCGCAGGATCTCCGAGACGTGGACCTTCACCGTCGTCTCGCAGATCCCGAGCTCATAGGCGATCTGCTTGTTCTGCAGTCCGCGGCGGATCAGGTCGAGCACGCGCAGTTGCTGCGGAGTCAGCTCGTGAAGACGCTTCAGGAGGTCCTGAGCAGGAAGTCGGCCACGGCGCGCACTGGCGCAGAGGGAGCCGCCTTCAACATGGACCTCGCCCCGCAGCACGGCCTTGATCGCGTCGGCAAGTTGCTGCTTCGAAGTCGATTTCGAGATGTAGCCGGAGACACCCAGCGCGAGAACATGGGCGACGAGGTCCGGGTCCCGATGCGCGGAAACCACCAGGATCGGTGTGCGCGGCGCGGTCTTGCGGATGCGGATGACGCCGGAGAGTCCGGTCGTTCCGGGTGTCGAGAGGTCGAGCAGGATCAGGTCGAATCTCGGCGGAGATGAAAGAAGCCCGACGGCCATGTCGACGGACGTCGCCTCGCACATCGCGGCATCAGCCAGAGCGGCGCGGATCGCGCTCTCCAGCGCCTCCCGAAACAGCGGATGGTCCTCGACGATGAGCAATCGAGCCACGTGCCTGCCTCCCCCGGCCGGATCGAAGATCCGAATCATTCAGTGTCGCGGATCCGACATTCAACCAGCGTGCGGGCTGCGTCTTCGAAGGAACGTCAGAACCGGAGCATCAGCGATACCGCGTTGGTTGGCATCAATCAACGACCAAGACGCCATCGACGTCGCCACGCCTGCGGTGGCCGTGGAGTCGTGCGGCGCAACAATTCGCTACGGGTGCTTTCGACTCGAAGCGGTGCGCGATCCCTGCCGGTCGGCCGGCACGTTCAGCGCGATCTTGCCGATCTCGATGACGGCCTTGTTGCGGCTGAACAGACGGAGTTTTCTCAGGATCTCGGTGATGTGCGCCTTGACGGTCGACTCCGCAAGCTGAAGCTCGCCGGCGATTTCCCGGTTCTGATAGCCACGCCTGATCAGGTCGAGGACGCGAAGCTGTTGTGGCGTCAGCTCCTCGAGACGCGCCTGCAGCGCGCGAGATGACCCCTTCCCGGGGCGCTCGACGACGGGCACGAAGTCTTTCGGGACCGAGATCGAGCCGCTGAGCACGCGCTCGATCGCGGACGTCAGCTCACGCTTCGAGGTCGACTTCGGCAGATAGCCGGCCGCGCCGAGCGAAAGCGCCTCGCGCACGACGTTCTGGTCCTCTTCACTCGAGACGATCGCGACCGGAAGCCGCGGATACGCGGCGCGAAGCCGCTGGAATCCCGAAAAGCCCATGGCATCGGGCAGCGTCAAGTCGAGCAGCGCCAGGTCGATGTCGGGTTTCATTGCGAGGGTGGTGAGCGCATCGGCAATCGACAGCGCCTCGAAGATCTCGGCGTCGGGATGCGCCAGACGCACCGCATTGCCGAGAGCTTCGCGAAATAGCGGATGATCGTCGATGATCAGAAAGCGCGTCATGTCCGACCTTCACTCGCCGCCAGCACGTGCCGGGTGGATCCGGCAGATCGTGTCGGCCGGTGCCCCTCCTTCAATTTGCCGTTTCTGACGACTGCACGGTCAGCAGGAACGTATAGATGCTCTCGAACTGGTCGTCGGTAAAGACCTCCTTCCAGGCGGGCATGCCCTTGGAGGGACGGCCTTCATGCACGGTGGTCCAAAATTTGTCGCGCATGTCCTCGCCGTAGCGGGTCCGCAGCCGTCGCAGGTCGATGCGCCGTTCCGCCTGCACGGCGTCGGGTCCGTGACAATGCGCGCAGGTGCCGTTGAAGATCTCTTTGCCCAGCGTCACCGCCTCGGACTTCGACTCGCTCGCAGTCGAGTCCGAAACCCTCATCACGGCGGCCTCGGCGACCGGCTGGCGGAGAAGCTGAGCAGGGTCAGTCGTCGACGCCAGCCTGATCGGGCGCGGCACGGCGCCGAGCCTGATCGACGGCTCGCCCGGCAGCCCGTATTTGACCGCCAGCTCGGCGATCCGCGGTGCGAGCTGCGGCAGCGCGGCGTCGATCTGATCGCGCAGCTGCATGGAGCTCTTGGCAAGGCCGATCGCGGCATCCCAGGACAGACCGTCGCCCTCGACCGGCTGGATCCGGAAGCCGCTCTGGTAGGTCGTCTTGTTCAGCCAGCCTGCAACCGGCCCCCAGACGAAGGCGATATCGGCCCTGCCCTGGGCCAGCGCCGCCAAGCCCTCGTCCGGCGTCAGCACCGTCACCTTCTCGATGTCGTCGCGCTGGGCCAGCAGATTTTGCGGCGTGGTCTGGTATTGCACCGCGACCCGCTTGCCTCGAAGGTCGTCGATGCCATGGACGACCAACGTTCCGCGGCTCACGAGCGCGTAGGTTTCGGTTGCGATCTTCTGCGAGAAGATCACGGCCGGTCCCATGAAGTCCGCTGACAGCGGCAGGCCGATCATCGCGTCGCACTGCTTGCCCAGCAGCGTCACGCGCACGGTTCGCTTGCCGAAATAGGATTTGTACCAGTCATACGTCACGGGGCGGCCGAGCTCCCGCGACAGCGCCTGGCCGACCTCGAGATAGAATCCCGGCTGGGTTGGATTGTCGCTCGAAAACGGAAGATTGGTCGGATCCGCACAAAGCCGCAGCGGCTCCGCCTCGTTGGCCAGGCCCGCCGCCGACGCGGCCAGCACGGTGGAGGCCACCAAGGCGACGAGAGCCGTCGCGCTTGCTGCCAGTTCGGCGGCGGCCCGCCAATTCGAGCCAGTCTGACGGCGATTCAGGCGCATCCTCGATCCCTCAGGTCTTGTTTATCTGTTTGTACGGCTCGGTCTCGCGGCCGGGCCGTCTTCGTCCGCTTGATGCGGATTGGCTGAACGCCGCGCGTGTCCCCGCGGCCGGGGCCACGCGCAGCCGTCGCGAGCGTTGCGGTTATTGGACCGCGAACACGAACAGAGCGCCGCCCTCGGGAGCAGCGTTCGTCATCTTCTTGCCGATCTCGCCCAGGAACGCCGGGATCGAGGCGGTGCGGCCGACGACGACGGCGACGTACTGCTTGCCGTCGACCGAATAGGTCACCGGACCGGCGCCGATGCCGGAGCCGAGATTCCTCTTCCACAGGATCTTGCCGGTCTTGGCGTCGATGGCGCGGAAGTCGCCGTGAAGATTGCCGGAGAACACCAAGCCGCCGGCGGTGCTCAGCGTGCCGCCGTTGAACGGAAGGTCTTCCTGGATCGACCAGACCTTCTTGTTGTTCACGGGATCCCAGGCGATGAGTTCACCGAGGAACCCGCCGGGGCCTTCCTTGGTCGGGAATTCCGCACCGAGATAGAACACGCCGCGCTTGTACGAGACGTCGCTGACCGACCAGTCCATGCAGACATTGTTCGCCGGGATGTAGACCAGGCCGGTGTCCGGATTGTACGACATCGGCTGCCAGTTCTTGCCGCCGATCAGGTTCGGGCAGACGTCCTTGACGGGATGTCCGGGGCCGGGCCGTTTGTCCGGATCCTCGACCGCGCGCAACGTCGAGGTGTCCCATTTCTGCGCCCAGTTGGCGAAGACGTATTTCTCGGCCGAGATCACCTTGCCGGTCTCGCGGTTGGCCACGAAGAAGAAGCCATTGCGATCGGCCTTCATCAGCGTCGGGACAGCCGCACCGCCAACCTTGAGATCGGCGAGAATAGCCTCGTTGACGCCGTCATAGTCCCAGGCATCGGCAGGCGTGGTCTGGATGTGCCACTTGATCTTGCCGGTGTTCGGATCGAGCGCCAGTGTGGACGCCGTATACAGATTGGTCAGCTTGCCGAAATCGCCATTGCCGGTCGAGCGCACGGCGGTGTTCCAGGGACCTGGATTGCTGGTGCCCCAATAGACCGTGTCGCTCTTCGGATCGTAGGAGCCGACCAGCCAGGCCGCGCCGCCACCATGCAGGCCGGTGTCACCCTTCCAGGTCTCGCTGCCGGGCTCGCCGGGCGCAGGCACCGTGTAGGTCTGCCAGACCATCTTGCCGGAGTTGATGTCGTAGGCCTGCAGCGAGCCGCGCACGCCGTACTCGCCGCCGCCGAATCCGGTGATGACCTTGTCGCGCACGACCAGCGGCGGCGAGGTGATCACCGAGCCCTGCTTGTAGTCCACCACCTTGGACGTCCACAGCTCCTTGCCGGTGGCGGCATCGAGCGCGGTCAGCTTGCCGTCGAGCCGGCCGACGAACAGCTTGCCGTCGGCGTAGGAGATGCCGCGGCTGTTCACGTCGCAGCAGGCATATTGCAGCGTATCGTCCGGAATGTCCGGCTCATAGGTCCATTTGCGCGCGCCGGTCGCGGCATCCAGCGCATAGACGTATTTCGGCCCCCACGACGTCGAGACGTAGAGCGTGTTGCCGATCACGATCGGCGAGGCCTCGTTCGAGCGTAGCGAGGCCAGCGAGAACGAATAGACCAGCGACAGCTTGCTGGCGTTCTCGGTGTTGATCTCCTTGAGCGGGCTGAACCGGGTGTTGCCGTAGTCATGCCCGGCCATCGCCCAGGCGCCGGGCTCGCTGGCGGCCTTCAGCGCCGAGTCGTTGGCGCGGACGCCCAGCGTGCCGGCGACAAGGAAGGCAACCGTCGAGATGCCAGCCAAGAATCTCCTGCTCGTGAAGTTCATCAGTTCCCTCCGCTTATGTCTTTGTTGTGGTCGTATGGCGCGTGCGCCAGCCCCAAGATGAGCAGTCGCGCTGCAAGCAACGGGGCGATTACAGCATCAGCTCCGCCCGGCTCTCATAGGCGGAAGGTAGTAGGCGCAGGGGATCGGGGTTGAACGCCGATTACCGCGCCTTTTCAGCGACTTACCTGAATTCCGTGACCTGCGGGCCGAAGGATCGTTGTCGCCATGATGAACGAGGCGCGCTTCTACTGTGCGGTCTCGTGGCAGCCCGGCGTCCTCGCGATCGCCACACCGAGGGAAGCCCTCGCTCTCGAGATGACGCCTTGAACAACCCGGACCGAACGGCGGCATCTTTTAGTTCAGACGCGCCGCCCGCTGGAATACGCAGGGCTCGGCGCCAGACAGGGAAACCCGAGCGCAAAGCTCGCTTTTGGCCTAGTGATGCCTAGCTCTCCGCGGGGTCGCTCGAACTGAGACGTTCGATCGCCTCCAGGTCGTGAATCGTGACCGACGCGTACTTTGCCGTCGCAATTCCATCCTGCTCGAGACTCTTGAGCAGTCGATTGATCGTCTGCCGGCCGACCCCGATCATCACCGCGAGGTCCTCCTGCGACAATCGCAAATCGATGATCATCCCCTTCTCGGTCTGGCGCCCGTGACTCTCTGCGAGCCTCTGCAATTCCTGCGCAAGCCGGTGAAGTGGACGCCGATTGCGCAGAATGATCAGGTTCTGCATCGAGACGCGCAGATGATCGCAGACCATTCGGACGAACGCAGAATAATACTCATTGCTCTCGCTGATGAGCGCCTCGAACCGCTCCTGGCTCACGTGAAACAGCACCGCCCTGCCAACGGCGAACGCATCGTAGCCATAGGGGCGCCCGTCGAGGGCCGAGGTGACGCCGATCCAAGATCCAGGCGAAGAGATCAGCAGGAAGGAGGGATTGCCGGACAGCGAAAAGCTGGTCAGTCGCACCTGCCCCGACACCAGGGCAATCAATCCGTCCCGGGAGTCGCTCGCGGAATAGATCAGGGAGTTGTCCACGTTTCGGATGCGACCCAGACGAAGAATGCTGTCCGCCAATGACGAAGGAAGGCCGGCAAACCACTTGTTCCTGCGCAGAACAGCCTTGAGCACCGCTTTGTTCATTCGTCGCCACACATGAAGACGGGCTTTGTCGCTGTCGCAACATCTGTGATCCCATATCAGTCTAGCGGAGATCAATCGAGGTGGTCGGGTTCGCTGCGGTGCAGGCCCACCCCAGCGCGAGTCGCCGGGTGGGGTAAAATGATGCGCGTCAGACCTGTGGGCCGGCTGGCGCTAGAACGATTTTTCCTCGGCCTCATAGATGGTCATGACTGGCGGTCTCGCGCACAGCTTGGCGACCTCCTGCACGAACGCCCGTGACTCGGGTCGGGCGAAATGCGCCTTGAGCGCGACGGCGTCACGCCAGCGCTCGAAGAAGCGCAGACGGAGGGAGTTTTCGCAATCAACCTGCACGGTGTGCTCCACGCAGCCGTCTTCCGCACGCGAACGATGCACATGCGCCAGGCAGATCTTCATCAGACGATCAAAGCTTTCGCCAAGCCCATCCACAGATCCCACAACGATGATCATCGGCTCTCATCCTCTCACATTGTCTTCTTCAGCAGGCGCCGGATGGCTGTCCTCGGCGAATGGCATGAGCGGGATCGTCCGGACGTCGAGACCTCGACGCCTGGGATGGACACCACAACATTCGTTGCCTCGGTTGTCATGGACCGCCCGTCCCCCTCGAAATTGTTGATGTTCTTGCGCGCGGCGACCTGCGTCCCGGCCCCCTCGCCGGCTCAAAGCTAGGGTGATTTTGTGCATCGATTGTCGCGATTGCGACAGTCTCGGCCATGATCTGCGCTTGTCTCTTGGCGGCGTCACGACGCGGCTCGGCCGGAGGCGCAACGGGCGGCCATGTCGAAACGAGGAGCCCCTCATGTCGCTGACGGCCGAACGCCTCTTCGCAGTCAACGGCCTCGTCACCATTGTGACCGGGGCCGCGAGCGGACTTGGCCTGGCCATTTCCCGGACCATGGCGGCCAACGGCGCCGATTTGATCCTGGTTGACAGGAACGAGAAGGAACTGAGGCGGATCGGCGAGGAGATCATCCCGGGGGCAGATATCGCGACGGTCGATGTCGCAGATCCAGACGCCATCCGGCGGACGGTCGATGACGTCGTCACGCGCAAGGGCCGGCTCGACGTGATGTTCGCGAACGCCGGAATCAGCGGGGGAGCCGGAATTCGATTGCCGCAGGGCCACATCGAGAACGTCGATTTCGCTGCATGGAGCGAGGTTCTCGCCATCAACCAGACCGGTGCATTCGCGACCATCCAGGCTGCGGCGCGACACATGAAGGTGCAGCGCAGCGGCCGGATCGTGGTCACGGCATCGGTCGGAGGATTGCGAGGCTCGGCAGCGACCGCCTATGCGTATGCGGCCGCCAAGGCCGCGGTCGTGAACCTGGTCAGGCAAGCCGCGCTCGAGCTCGCCACATTCGACGTCAAGGTCAATGCCATTGCGCCCGGCTTCTTCCGGACAGGGCTCGGCGGTGGCCGCCGGCTGGACGAGGCCGCGACAGCGCCGCTCCAGGCCATGGTGCCGATGAACCGGCTTGGGATGCCCGACGAGATTGCCGGCGTCAGCCTGCTGCTGGCATCGCCAGCCGCGAGCTATATCACCGGATCGGTGTTCACCGTGGACGGCGGAATCAGCGCGGCATGAAGCAGCTCGGGGGCAAGGTCGCGGTGATCACGGGAGCTGCGAGCGGCATCGGTCGCGAGCTGGCTGCGGCCTGCGCCGCGCAAGGAATGAAGCTCGTTGTCGCCGACGTCGATCGCGACGGACTATCAGCCACGAAAGACCTGATGCCGAGCGGGATCGCCGTGCGCACCGCACAGTGCGACGTGTCCAGCGTCGAGGCGGTTCAGCGCCTCGCCGACCTTGCATTTGAGGAGTTCGGCAACGTTCACCTGCTCTTCAACAACGCCGGTGTCGCGGCGCTTGGCCCGCTCTGGTCCGCAACTCCCGAGGACTGGAAATGGGTGCTCGGAGTCCACCTCCTGGGCGTCGCCAACGGCATTCGCAGCTTCGTGCCGCGCATGATGGCTGCAGGCGACGAGGGCCACATCGTCAACACGGCGTCAGCCGCGGGGTTGACCGCCGTTGCGGGCTCCGGCGTCTACTGCGCCAGCAAGCACGCGGTCGTCGCCTTGTCCGAGTGCCTCTTGAAGGACCTTCAGCTCGCCGGCTCTCCTCTCAAGGTCAACGTGCTGTGCCCCTCGCTCGTCAAGACTGCCATCGCCGACTCAGGCCGACATCGCCCCATACATCTGGCTTCAACAACCCCCGACACTGCAGCGTATGATCAGCGCGTCAGAGCGGGAATGGCGGCATCCGAGGTCAGCGCCGCCGATGTGGCCCGGATGACGATCCAGGCCATCCACGACGACGAATTCTACGTCCTTCCGCATCCAGCGGTACGGCTCCGCGTCGAGGAGCGGCTCCGCACCATCATCGGTGATCACCAGCACCTCCAGCCAGACGGCCTCCCTGCCGAGACGGATGAACCATGAGCAACTCAGACGACAACGTCGATCTCAGAGCCAGGATCGAGGCGCTCGAGAAGCGCCTCGCCGAACATGACGATCGCGAGGCGATCCGGACACTGCGCTGCACGTACCACGAATACGTCAACCAGGAGCGCGTCGCCGATCTGGCCGATCTTTTCGCGGAGAACGCCACGGTGTCCTATGGCGGACGGCCACCGGTCACCGGCCGCGAGGCGATCCGCGACTTCTTCCTCTATTTCCCGATCAAATGGGCGCGCCAGTTCATCCACGCGCACGTCGTCGAAATCGATGGCGACCGCGGCAGAGGCTACAGCCATCTCGACGGCCGTCCCGTTCTCAACGGCAAGAGCCTCATGGTCGGCGGCCGGTTCGATGATGAATATGTCAGAGAAAGCGGCCGTTGGCTGTTCTCGAAAGTCGTACTGACGACCTGGTACATGGTCCCGGTCGAGCCCGGCTGGGAAGCTGCGGCCGCAACCAAGCCGGCCCAGTCGTGAGCTGCACGAACTCAGGCTTGCTGATTTGACGGCCGAACTCCATCAGACGTGATAGCGGCACGCCCCCGCTCATCTGGCGATCATGGTTGAGCGATGACGCCACGCAGGCGCCGCAGGGTGGGCAAAGGCGCGCCAACAGCGATGGCGTCATGCACGATCTCTCATGGGCCGTGCCCACCGCCCCCACTGGCGCCAATGGTGGGCACGCGTCGCCTTCGGCGTCGCTTTGCCATCCCATGGCAGCGTCACGTGCGGCGGAGTCGGGGTGCACGGCGCGACAGACTCCATCAGCGTCATCAAGCTGATTTGGCCCGCCCAGACCTTCTGAAGAAAATAATCTTGTTGCTATTTTTCCGAATATGTGCTTGTGTATCGCCATCCTGGACCCGCCGAGAGGGGCGCTTCGCGATCGTCACGAGACGTGGGGTCTGGGGATGCGGTGGCCGCAGGCGTGCTGCAGCGGGCTCACGGGCTCGCCGACGAACGGCAGGTTTGCGGACGTGAAGACGCGTGGTCCTGGCGCCCCGATGCTGGCGCCAAGTCGTCGGGCGATGATCCCGAGGGCGACGGTGGCTAAAGAGCCGGACACCGGGGAGATCGCGACATAAGCGTGAAAACCATCGCGCGGGGAATGCCGGGATGTCTCGGCTGAACCTGTGGTTCCTGCCGCCTGCATTTTTTTCGCAGGCGGGCCATGGGTGCGGCCAGCGCCCGGCATTCCCTGCGCCCTCTCATTCTCGAGGGCGGAACGACCGGCACAACTCGGACGCCATCGCGCCGCGGGATCGCAGCCCATCGCCCGAACAAAGGGCGCGAGGCCGGAACAAACCGCAAACAGATTTGAAGTTTTGGGGAGAGAGGGATGGTGCGCTCGGAGGGACTCGAACCCCCACGGTGTTACCCACTGCCACCTCAAGGCAGCGCGTCTACCAATTCCGCCACGAGCGCGAAGAAGAAGCCGGAGCCAGAGGAAGGGCGGCACCGGATCAGTGGCGCCCGTGTATCAAATCGATGTCGGGGGGACAAGGCCCGCCCTGCCCTAAAATACCGGATTGTGGACGGTTTTGGCTTGGCCGGGGCGCGCTATCGCGACGTCGGCGTCGGCGAGCGCGGCAGCATCTGCTTGACCTCGACCGCGATGCGGTTGCGGTCGACCAGCACCACCCCATTTGCGATCGGCAGATTGTTGGCGAGCACCTTGACGTCGTCGGCCTCGGTGGCGTCCAGCTCGATGATGGCGCCGCGGGACAGGCGCAGAACCTGGTGGATGGGCATGGAGCAGGTGCCGAGAACGACCATCAGGTCGACTGTCACTTTATCGAGGGTTGACACTGCAGGACCACCGAAGTCACGACTGGATTTTCGTTGCACAGACATCACCATGTTGTGGTTAGCCAATGGTTAACAGCCGCGAAACACTCGACCTGACCACCTTTGCTGGCCCCCCCGGCAACGCCGTGGCGTGGCGCATCTCCGATTCGCTGATCGACTACGCCCAGGCCACCGAGTTCATGGAGGCGCGGGCGGCCGCGATCGCCGCTCACGAGGCCGCGGAGATGGTCTGGCTGCTCGAGCACCCGCCGGTCTACACCTCCGGTACGTCGGGCAAGGCCGAAGACCTGCGCGATCCGCGCTTTCCGCTGGTGCCGACCGGGCGCGGCGGCCAGGTCACCTATCATGGGCCCGGCCAGCGGGTGGCCTATGTCATGCTCGACCTCAAGCGGCGCCGGCCGGATGTGCGAGCCTATGTCGCGGCGCTCGAGGAGACCATCATCCGCACCCTCGATGCCTTCAACGTGCACGGCGAGCGGCGCGAGGATCGCGTCGGCGTTTGGGTCAAACGGCCCGACAAGGGCGAGGGCCATGAGGACAAGATCGCCGCGATCGGCGTGCGGCTGAAGCGCTGGGTCACCTTTCACGGCATCGCCATCAATGTCGAGCCGGACCTGTCGCACTTTCAGGCCATCGTGCCCTGCGGCGTGACCGATCCGCGCTACGGCGTCACTAGCCTGGTTGATCTCGGCCTGCCGGTGACGCTCGCCGATGTCGACATCGCGTTCCGGCAGGCGTTCGAGAGCGTCTTCGGCGCCGTCAGCGTCGCGCAGCCGGAGACGGCATGAGCTCACGCGGCGCCCTGTTGCGGCGGCACGTCGAGCTTCGCCGCGACATAGCGGCGCTCCTGGCTCAAGCCACCGAAGCCGTAGGCATCCGCCTTGACCTCGTCGACATGAAGGTAGGTCTCGTGATGCAGCGGGCCGATCAGCTCGGCCATGCGCGCGAACACCGCGGCCAGATAGGCGGCCTTCTCGTCCTTGGTGTTGGTGCCCTCGCTGACGTGAACGTCGATCCAGTAGCTGGCAAGCCCCTGCTCCGCCAGCGAGGCGCCGCCGGCGAACCAGTCCGCGGCATCCGCTTCCGAGACGATGACGGCGGTGACCTTGGGATCCTTGCGCAGGATCCGCGCCGTCAATTCGGTGACGGCGTCCGCGATGGCCTTTTTCAGCGACGGCGAGCGGCGCTGGCTGGCATAGACGATGTTGATCAACGGCATGGTTGGCTCCCGGTATCCAGCGCGTGACTGCGCCTCGACAGCAAAGCTAGCCGCGCGCCTGTCATTTTGGTATCTTATCGGGATGGATATCAATGATAACGATCGCATATGACAGCCACGCTCGACATCGCGACCGTCCGCGCCTTTCTGCTGGTGAGCGAGCTGCACAGCTTCACCCGGGCGGCCGAGACGCTCGGCACCACGCAGGCTGCGGTCAGCCTGAAGCTGCAGCGCCTGGAAGCGCTGCTCGGAAAGCGGCTGGTCGAACGCTCGCCGCGCGCGGTCCGGCTCACCGCCGACGGCGCGGCCTTCGCCGAGAACGCCCGCGCGCTGGTTGCCGCACATGACCTCGCGCTGACCGGCGCTCCTCGTGCCCGGCCGCTGTTGTCGCTGGGGATCAGCGATCACGTCGCCGGCCCCGAGCTGGTGCCGATGCTCGAGCAGTTGCATGCTGCCATGGCGGACCTCGTCCTGTCGGTCAGCATCGGCTTCTCGCGCGACCTGCTCGACCGCTACGATGCCGGCAAGCTCGACGCCGTGATCGTCCGCCAGGAGGCGAGCCGCCGCGGTGGCGAGGCGTTGATCACGGACGAGTTCGGCTGGTTCGCAGCTCCCAGATTTCGTCTGCCGGCGGCCGGCACGCTGCCGCTCGCCACGCTCGCGCCGCCCTGTGGCGTGCGCAGCATTGCGGTCCGCGCGCTCGAGCGCGCCCGAATCAGCTTCAGCGAGACGTTCGTCGGCGGCGGAGTGACGGCCGTTGCGGCCGCCGCGCGGGCCGGTCTTGCGATTGCGCCGCTGGCCCGCCGGATCGCGCCCAGCGGACTGATCGATGTCGGAACGGATCTCGGCCTGCCCAAGCTCGGCCGCTCCAAGGTGATGCTGCATGCGAAGGCGGGCGATGCGGCCAAGCGCGCAGCCTTGCGCACGCTGGCCGCAGCATTCCGAAGCGCCGCGATCTCGAAGTAATTGACGCCCGCGGAGCCTGATGTAGCATGGATGAATAATCGGAGTTCAGGAGCAGCGGCTTGAACCGTCTCTTGACCGCAGCTGACCTCGTCAGCGCCCCAGCAAAGCCGAGCCCGGCCTCGACCGGCGCGACCGGCCTCGAACCATTGCATCGCCACGCGCTGATCCGAACCTCGAACGCCGACGTGCTGCGCGACCTCGCGGGGCGCCGGCTCGGCGCCGAGCGCGTCGACTTCAGGAACGCCGAGCGCTTCGAGGCGATCGTCAACCTGATCGAGCTCGAGACCATCGGCCTCGCGTTCGGCACCACGACCTGCGACATGGTCTGCGACCATCGCGCCGCCGATCTCATGAGAGTGCAGATCGCCCTGAAGGGACGCGCGGTCAGTTGCACTCCCGGCGAGGCGACCGACGTCAATGAGCATCAGTTCGCAGTCGCGCCGGCCGGCGTGCCATGGCAGATGGCGTGCCAGGGTGGCCATCGGCGACTGACTCTGCGGCTCGATCCGCAGGCGCTGCGACGGCGCCTGACGGCGCTGGTCGGCGTGCAGCCGCGCGCCGACTTTACGATCGACCCTGCCATTCCGGCCGCCGATCCGCAGGCCCGCAACCTGATGCGGCTGCTGGATTTCCTGACGACCCAGCTCAACGAGCAGGATGCGGCGTTCCCCGCCGCGGTCTATCGCGAGCTGGAGGATGCGGTGCATGTCGCCTTCCTCTGCGCCAGCCGTCATCGTTTCCGCGACACGCTCCTGGATCCCTCTCCGATGCCGGATTTCGGCCTGGTCAAGCGGCTCGAGGACTACATCGAGGCGAACTGGCGCGAGCCGATCACGATCGAGCACCTGGCGCGCGAAGCCGGCGTCAGCGCCCGCTCGATCTTCCGTCTGTTCGAGCGCGTGCGCGGCTATTCGCCGATGGCCTTCGCCAAATCGGTGCGCCTGCGGCGCGCCCGCGAGATGCTGCGCTCCGGCGATCCCGACATCACGGTGGCAGCGGCCGCCGCCGCCTGCAACTTTGCCAATGCCGGACACTTCGCCCGCTACTACCGCGCCACGTTCGGCGAGCTGCCATCGGCGACGATGGCACGCGCCGAGCAACCGTGACGCTTTTTTCGACCGCTCACAGGATGGCTTCGAGCGCGCTACGCAGGCTCTGATGCCGGAACACGAAGCCGCTCGACAGCGCCTTGTTCGGCACCACGCGCTGGCCGCCGAGCAAAAGCTCCTCGGCGAAGTCGCCGCCGATCCGGCGCAGCAGGCCGGCGGGGACGCGCAGCAGCGCCGGACGCCGCAGGCAGCGCGCGAGTTCGGCGGTGAAGGCGAGATTGCGCACCGGCAGCGGCGCCGTCGCATTGACCGGCCCGGTGATGGCCTCGGTCGCGATCACATGCGCGATCAGCCGAACGAGATCGTCGCGCTCGATCCAGGACATCCATTGCAGACCGGAGCCGAATGGCCCGCCGAGGCCGAATTCGAACGGCGTCAGCATCCGCGCCAGGAAGCCGCCGTCGCGGCCGACCACGAGCCCGATCCTCAGCAGTGCGACGCGGACGCCGTGCGCTTCGGCACCGCGAGCCGCTTGCTCCCAGGCGTCGCAGAGCTCATGGCTGAAGCAGCCATGCGACTTGGCGGATTCGGTCAGCGGCTGGTCCTGCCACAGGCCGTACCAGCCGATCGCCGAACCGTTGACCAAGACCTTCGGCTTACGGTCGAGCCGCGCAATCAGGGATAAGACGGCTTCCGTCGTAGCCAGCCGGGACTGCAGGATCGTCGCGCGCCTGGCCGCGGTCCACGGCGCATTGCCGATCGGTTCACCGGCAAGATTGACGATCGCGTCGATACGGGTGTCGGACGCGAGCTGATCGAGACTGGTGATCAAGGTCAGCGGCGCCGGCAACATGGCGGCCTTGGCCGGGTCGCGGACCAGGGCGACGACGTGATGGCCGGCCGCGGTGAGACCGGCCGTCAGCCGCGCGCCGATGAAGCCGGTCGCGCCGGTGATGAGGATGGTCTGCGCCGGCGGCAGCGCCGCGACCAGCCCGGCCGCATCCGGCTGCGACATCCGCGCAAGGCGCCGTGCCGCAGTGAAGTCGCGCAGGCCGCACAGGGCAGCGCCAACCGCGGCGGCAGCCGCAATCCAGCTCAGCAAGCCGGCAAAGGCCGGCACGATCGCCGAGGGCTGCATCGCCCAGCCGATCAGCAGCGGCACCAGCAGCATGAGGATCGCGCCGTAGTTGATGGCGAGCAGCGTGTGATTCACGCGTTCGCTCGGCGGCAGCTTGCGCGTCAGATCCTCCTCGACGAAATCGGTCAAGGTGATGCCGATCTCGGCCACGAGCACCGCGAGCACGAGGATTGCGAACAATCCATGCACCTCGCACCAGCCGATGACGGCGAACAGCAGCGCATAGAGCATATTGCGGACGCCGTGCAGCTTGAGCTCGCCCTGCTGTGACGGGCGCCAGGCCAGGCGCTCGGTGAACTCATGGTGATAGACGGTGTCGAACACGCCCATCACGATCTGAAGCGCAATCAGGGACCAGAGCAGCGGCGTCATGGTGCGGACTCCCGGAACATTGCGCTCTGGCGGATGATGCGCCCGAAGCGCGGATGGATGATCTCGAGCGAGAAGCGAAAGACGCCGCTGCCGAGATCGGAATGGGTGACGGTGAGGTCGCCGGGCGTGAGCCATGCCGGCAGCGCCCAGCGCCGGCCCGCGAAGTCGAACGTGTAGCCGGCGCTATGGAAATGAAGCGCGCCATCGGCGACGCCGACGCGCAGGCTCATGCTAAGGCCCCAGCCGAGATATTCCTCGAGCCCCGTCGGACCGGCGAAGCGCTTGGCGGAATGGATCACCTGCGGGAAGCCATGCGGGCGTCCGCAGATGCGCGTCCAGATCTGGCCGCCTCTCGCCGCGTCCTCCGTCACCGCGACGATCATCGGCACACCGATGTCTGCGTGCGTCGGCAGCGGCCCGCCGATCAGCCGCGCCAGATGCGCGAACCAGAAGCCGGCACGACTGATCTCGGCCTGATCGACTTCGCCGACATAGACGACGGTCGCGCCGTCGGCGAGTTTCTTGGAGAAGCGGCGCCAGATCGACACCGGCAGCCGCCCCCAATCCTCGGCGGACAACAGCACACGAAACCTGTGATCGTCATGAAGCCGGGCGTTGGAGGGCGTTGAAAGTCCGAGATGTCCCATGGTCACCATGACGCCCTCCACTCATCTACGACCTTGATCTTCCCGACGGCAGCAGATTTGCGATCTTCTCGCCGAGCTTGATCAGCGCGACGAGACGCGGCCGCGGCACCTTCAGCATCTGCACGTACCAGCGGTCGACCAGCTCGGTGAACGCCAGCATGTCTTTCAGCCGCCTGGCTGCGACCGTGCTGATCGCGGGATCGCCGGTCGCTTCCGCGACGCAGGCGCGCAGCGCAGCGATCGCGGGATCGATCTCGCGCTCCTTGCGGCCGGCCGCGATCCGCTGTGCGACCTCCCAGATGTCGGTCTCGGCCTCGAAATGATCGCGGCGGTCGCCGAGGATCGGCACGCGCCGGATCAAGCCCCAGGCGAGCAGCTCCTTCAGCGAGTTCGAGACATTGGAGCGGGCCATGCCGAGCGTGTCGGCGATGTCCTCCGCCGTCATCGGCTTCTCGGCGAGGTACAGCAGCCCGTGGATCTGGCTCACCGAGCGGTTCACGCCCCACCGGTCGCCCATGTCGCCCCAGTTGAGGATGAAACGCTCGACGGCGGGCGGAAGTTTTCGATGGCCTGTAATTTCTGTCATAACAGAAATATCTGACGGGCGAGGATGAATGTCAAGAGACCCGGATTTGAACCGGGCTGGGAGCTGGCCCGACGGATGTTCGGCGCCCATTTTGCGCCTGCCGACCGCCCGGTTCCCCGCCTGCCCCCTCTGCAACAGGAGCAAGCCATGACGGCATCCGACAAGGCGTTCACTGGATCGATCCCGCAGATCTACGATCAACTGATGGTCCCCTTGATCTTCGTGCCCTATGCGCTGGACCTCGCGCGGCGCATCGCGGCGTACCTGCCGCGCGACGTGCTGGAGACGGCGGCGGGCACCGGCGTGGTTACGCGGGCCCTCCATGCTCAACTGCCGCCGGAGGTCCGGATCACCGCCACCGACCTCAACGAGCCGATGCTCGCGCAGGCGAAGACCCATCTCGCCGCTGCGGACCGCATCGCATTTCATCAAGCCGATGCGCTGGCCCTGCCCTTTGCCGATGCGAGCTTCGATGCCGTCGCATGTCAGTTCGGCGCGATGTTCTTCCCCGATCGCGTCAAGGGCTATGCGGAGGCCCGCCGCGTGCTCAGGCCCGGCGGACGTTTCGTCTTCAACGTCTGGGACCGGATCGAGGAGAATGAGATCCCCCACGTCGTTCACGAGACGTTGCAGCAGGTCTTCCCCGAAAGCCCGCCGCAGTTCTTCACCCGGACTCCGCACGGCTATTTCGATGCCGGGCGGATCGAGGCCGATCTGACCGCAGCGGGCTTCACCGATATCGCGATCGAGACGGTGACGCATCGCAGCCGCGCGGCGTCGCCTCAGGACCCGGCCACGGCATTTTGCCAGGGCACACCGATGCGCGGCGAGATCGAAGCACGCGGCACGCCCGGCCTCGCCGCCGTGACGCAGGCGACCGCCGACGCGCTGGCGCGCCGGTTCGGCAACGGACCGATCGAGGGCCGCATCCAGGCGCTGGTGATCTCGGCGGGGTGAGCGGCGGGCTCGCGCGCCGTGTCGTTAGAGCGTCGGCAACACGGAGAACGCCTCGCCCGGCCGGCGCGGTTTGAGCTGATCGGCCGTCGCCGGGTTTTCCATCACGGCATCGACATGCGCTGCTGGCGGTCCCTCGCGGCAGGCTGCCAACACGGCGGCAACGTCGTCCGAGGGACCCGCGAACAACGCCTCGACACTGCCATCGGTGCGGTTGCGGACCCAGCCTTCGAGGCCGTTCAGGATGGCCTGGTCCTCGACCCAGGCACGATAACCCACTCCCTGGACGCGGCCGCGCACCAAGACGTGGACGATGGCGCGATCGATCATGATCCGAGCCCCAGAAAATCGCGCAGGCGCTTCTTCACATCCGCCTCGCGCATCACGCGTGCCGTCAGTTCGGCCGACGGCAGCCCCTTGAGCTGCTTCGGCGAGGCGTCGTCGCGGAGCGCCTTCAGCGTCTCATACACCGCCTGCGTCGCCGCGGCGATCGGCGCATGGCCCTGTAGCGCGACGCGGACACGGCGCGAGGCGAGATAGCCGAGATCGGACATCTCCTCCGGCGCGCCGCCGAGCACGATCGGCAGCGTCGTCGCCGCCGCGACCGCGTCGAGTTGGTCGCGCGCGGTAATGCCGGTGAAGAACAGGCCGTCGACGCCGCAGGCCTCATACGCCCTGGCCCGCGCGATCGCGTCGTCGAGCGAGGTGATGGAAACGGCGCCCGTCCGTCCCAGGATGACCAGCGCGGGATCGTCGCGGCCATCGAGCGCGGCCTTCACCTTGCCGACCCCTTCGGCAAGCGAGATCAGTTGCGGCTTCGCTTCGCCGAAAGCCTGCGGCAGCAGCGTATCCTCGATGGTGAGACCCGCGGCACCGGCCGCTTCCAGTTCCTGCACCGTGCGGCGCACGTTCATCGCATTGCCGTAGCCATGATCGGCATCGACCAGCACCGGCAGCGCGGCAGCGCGCGACATTCGCCGCATCTGCTCGGCCAACTCCGTCAGCGTGATCAGCGCGATGTCGGGGTCGCCGAGCACGGCGAGCGAAGCAGCCGAGCCGCCGAACATGCCGAGCTCGAAGCCGAGGTCCTCGGCGATCCGGATCGAAATCGCGTCGTATACCGATCCCGGATGGATGCAGCGATCGCCGGCGAGGATCGCACGGAGCGCCTCTCGACGTGCACGGAAAGTCATCCTCGCCTCCTCTCTCCCATCATTGCGAGGAGCCAACGGGTCCGCACAAAGCGCGGCCCGATGACAGGCTCCGCGACCAGGCAATCCGGAGTCGTCTCCCGAGCCCCGGATTGCTTCCGCCTTCGCCTACAGGCTTCGGCGGACAAAGTCGCTTCGTTCGCAACGACGTCGACTTCTGAGCTTACGCAAACTCCAGGATCAGCGCGTCCACCGCGAGCGTAGCGCCGGCTGTCGCGTGGATCTTCTTCACCGTACCGTCCTGCTCGGCGCGCAGCACGTTTTGCATCTTCATGGCTTCGACCACGGCGAGCGTCTCGCCGGCCTTGACCTCCTGCCCTTCGGTCACGGCGATCGAGACCACGAGGCCGGGCATCGGGCACAGGAGCTTCTTGCCGCTATCACCTGCGGTGACGACCGGCATCAGCCGCGCCGCGGTCGCCTCGGCTTCCGTGTAGACGTAGACCGGCGCTTCGACGCCCTGATGCGCGAGCCGCACACCGTTCGCAATGAGGCGCGTCTGAACTGCGATGGCCGCACCATCGATGGTGCCGTGCCAGACCGCATCGCCCGGTTTCCAGTCCGACACCAACTGATGCGCCGGACCGACCTTGCCGTCGGCCCCGACGAAGCGGACCGTGATCGCGCCGTTCTCCCTCGTGATGTCGAGCAGGATCTCGTCACGCCCGAGCCACACCGCGCGGCGGCCCTGTCGCTTCACAGGCCGGCCGATCATCTGCTGCGAGATCTGCCGCTTGCGCTCGCCGAGCACGTGGTCGATCGCAGCACCCACCGCCGCCAGCCGGCGCGCGATCTCGCCTTCCGGCGCACGCGCGGCAAAGCCCTTGGGAAACTCCTCGGCGATGAAGCCGGTCGACAGCCGGCCCTCGCGCCAGCGCGGATGGTTCATCAGCGCCGACAGGAACGGAATGTTGTGGCGGATGCCATCGACATAGAACGCATCGAGCGCGGTCGACTGCGCCTCGATCGCGGCAGCCCGCGACTCCGCATGGGTGACGAGCTTGGCGATCATCGGATCGTAATAGATCGAGATCTCGCCGCCCTCCTGCACGCCGGTGTCGTTGCGCACGGTGATGCCGTCAGCCTTGCTCTCGGCCGGCGGGCGATACTTCACGAGGCGGCCGATCGACGGCAGGAAGCTGCGGAACGGATCTTCCGCATAGACGCGCGATTCCACCGCCCAGCCGGTCAGCGTCACGTCCTTCTGCGCAAGCGAAAGCTTCTCGCCGGCGGCGACGCGGATCATCTGCTCGACGAGATCGATGCCGGTGACGAGCTCGGTCACGGGATGCTCGACCTGCAGGCGGGTGTTCATCTCGAGGAAGTAGAAGCTCTTGTCCTGGCCGGCGACGAACTCGACGGTGCCGGCGGAGTCGTAGTTCACGGCCTTGGCGAGCGCGACCGCCTGCTCGCCCATCTTGCGCCGCGTCTCCTCATCGAGCAGCGGCGACGGCGCCTCCTCGATGACCTTCTGGTTGCGGCGCTGGATCGAGCATTCGCGCTCGCCGAGATAGATCACGTTGCCATGCTTGTCGCCGAGCACCTGGATCTCGATGTGGCGGGGATCGACGATGAACTTCTCGATGAAGACGCGATCGTCGCCGAACGAAGCCTTGGCCTCGGCCTTGGCGAGATTGAAACCCTCGGCGACCTCGGCGGTCGAACGCGCGATGCGCATGCCCTTGCCGCCGCCGCCGGCGGAGGCCTTGATCATCACGGGGTAGCCGATCTCGTCGGCGATGCGCACGGCGTGCTTGTCGTCCTCGATGACGCCGAGGAAGCCGGGCACGGTCGAGACCTTGGCCTTGGCGGCCGCCTTCTTGGATTCGATCTTGTCGCCCATGGCGGCGATGGCGCCGGGATTGGGGCCGATGAAGACAATGCCGGCCTCGGCCAATGCCCGCGGGAAAGCCTCGCGCTCGGACAGGAAGCCGTAGCCCGGATGCACCGCCTCGGCGCCGGTCTTGCGGCAGGCCTCGACGATGCGGTCGATCAGGAGATAGCTCTCGGCGGCGGCGGGCGGGCCGATCAGCACGGCGTCATCGGCCATCTCGACATGAAGCGCATCGCGGTCGGCTTCCGAATAGACCGCAACGGTTCGGATTCCCATGCGGCGGGCGGTCTTGATGACCCGGCAGGCGATCTCGCCGCGGTTCGCGATCAGAATGGTTTTGAACATTTCTTGCTTGATACCTTTGGGCGGGCTCCCCGCTCGTGGCACAGGCGTAACACCGCGAGCTTGACCGGTTCGTCTATACCAAAATCGCCCGCGCGCAACCCGCCTCGCGTTCCGCCCCTGCCGTCCGGCGAGGCATGCCAGCCGTGTCCCCTGCCGTCAGCCGGAATAGCTGTGGAAACGTCCGCGGGCATAGGCGTGCGACACCGCCTTCATCAGCTCGCCGACCTCGGTCTCGAGGAAATCGTTCGCAACGATCAGGGCACGAATGGCCGCCCGCGGATCGCCTTCGCAGGCAGCGATGGCCTCGTCCACGGCGGCCTCCAGCGCGAGGTCTTCGCCGTCCGCGGCTTGAGCATCGGTCTTGGATTGCGATCTGGGCTGCATGCGCGATGACGGTCCTCGCTCCGGTCACGCCTTCATGTTCACTTTATGTTCTCAAGAGTCAAGGCGGATCACGCGGCCCCGATCTCTTCCTGCTGCGGCTCGGCCTGTGGCTTTTCGGGAGCCAGAGCGACAGACTCTTGCTGTGCACCCTGCCGCACCAGGCGGTGGATGAAGCCCAGCTTGCCGATGACCGGCGGCGTCAGGATGAAAGGATAGAGATCCCGCGCGCCCATCGCTCGCGCGACGCTGTTCATCGCAAAGGTGAACGGCAGCCAGGCGTTGACGATGGTGTCGAAGTCCTCCGCGACGTACGGATCGAAGGTGACACGCGCCGTCAGCCCGCCGATCTGGTCGGCGGGCGGATCGATCTCGATACCGAACTCGGAGGCCATCTCCAGCGTATCGACGATGTGGAGGTAGTGCGCCCAGGTCTCGGCAAAATCCTCCCACGGATGTGTGGTGGCGTAGGCCGAAACGAAATTGTCCTGCCAGTCCACCGGCGGCCCCTGCTCGTAATGCCGCCTCAGCGCCGCGCCGTAGTCCTGGGTATCGTCGCCGAACATGGCCCGGCATTCCTCGAGCCTGCCGGCATCGCGCACCAGCACGTCCCAGAAGTAGTGCCCGACCTCGTGGCGAAAATGACCGAGCAAGGTCCGGTACGGCTCGCCCATTTCGAGCCGGCGCCGCTCGCGCTCGAAATCGTCGGCCTCGGCCAGAGCGATGGTGATGAGGCCGTTGTCGTGGCCGGTCAGGACCTTCTGTTGGCCCGCGGGGTCATCGGCAAGGAAGTTGAAGATCAACCCGTGCCCGGGATCCTCGATCCGTGTCTTCACAGGGAGTTTCCAGCGGATCAGCGAATAGAACAGCCGGTGCTTGGCCACCTCCAGCTCTCGCCATCCGGCGAGTTGCGCGGGATCAGACAGATTGGGAATCGTACCGTTGTGCCGGCAGGCGCGGCAGAAGCCCGAAGTCTCGCCGATCTCGAGCAGCCAGTTGCAGGCGTCGTGCTCGGCATTGGCGCAGAAGAAGCGCCCCGTCCCGTGGTCGGCGAGCGTCCGAAAGCCCTCCTCCGCCGGCTCGATCGCCGACAGGATCTGGCGCTCCGGCATGAAGGCGAGGCGGTGGCCGCAGCGCCCGCAGCTGCGATTCTCGAAATACAGGATGTTCTTGCAGGCCTGACAGACGAAGAGCTTCACAGCGTGGACCTTCGTGTTGCGGTGTTCAGGGCCTGACGACGCACGACAGTAACAGTCCGTTCCGGGAGCACGGAACTTTTTATCTGCCCTCACGTTCACGTCATGCCGGCGTTTGCCCGCCATAATCTCTGGTCAGTTTGCTTTCCTTGGTCCCAATGTCGCCACGCTTCCGAACACCCGCGATGGAATGCTCGGGCGACTGCTCGCCACATCAGTGCAGGTCAGCATGAACAGCGCGGATGCGCCCAGAGACGAAGTGAGGCCGGAGGCTGCCGCCGATGCGCTGCGCCAGCATATCGAGGAGATTGCGCGCGATCGCGATGAGGCCTATCGCGCGCTGCAGGAACGCGAGGCGGAGCTCGCGCGCATCCAGCGGATCGCCCGGGTCGGCGGCGTCGAGGTCGACCTGCGCGAAGGCTACCGCAACCGCCGCTCCCCCGAATACCTGATCATTCACGGCCTGCCGCCGGAGGCTGTCCACGAGACTCACGAAGACTGGGTCAGACGCGTGCATCCCGACGACCGCGTCAAGGCCGAGCAGGACTTCATTGCTGCAGTCAAGAGTAAGCAGGAGGACTACACCACCGAATACCGCATCATCCGTCCCAGCGACGGCGAGATCCGCTGGGTCCGCGTCATCGCCCGCATCGAGCGTGACTGGAACGGCCGCGCGATCCGTCTGGTCGGCGCGCATATCGATGTCACCGACCAGATGCTGGCGCAAGCCAAGCTGCGCGAGAGCGAGGAACGCTTCCGGCTGATCGCCGACAGCGCGCCGGTGCCGATCTGGGTGACGAAGCTCGACCGCACCCGCTCCTTCGTCAATCGCGCCTATATCGATTTCCTCGGCATGTCCCCTGACGAGGCGCTGGCCTTCGACTGGCGCAAGGTGCTGCATCCCGAGGACCTTCCGCGCATCCTCGAGCAGCAGCAGTCGGGAGAGCGCTCGCTGAAGCCGTTCTTCCTCGAGGCACGCTACCGGCGCGCCGACGGGGAATGGCGCTGGCTGCGATCGGAATCGCAGCCGCGCTGGGATGCGAACGGCAAACATGTCGGTTTCATCGGCGTCGCTCACGACGTCACGGCCGCCAAGCAGGCCGAGATCGAGCTGCGCCGCATCAACGAGACCCTCGAAGAGCGGATCAGGGAGCGCACCGCCCAGCTCGAGGCCAATGAAGCGCGCATGCGCGCGATCTTCGACACCAGCAATCAGTATCAGGCCATCCTCGACGTCGAGGGCCGCGTGATGCATGCCAACCGCATCGCGGTCGCCGGCATGCGCGCCGGTGAAGTGAACGTCATCGGCCAGCCGCTCTGGGATGCGCCCTGGTTCACCCATACGCCGGGCGTGACCGAGATGCTGCGCAAGGCGTTCGCCCGCGTTCTCGCCGGCGAGAGCTTTCGGACCGAGATGCGGCTCGACTTCGCCAGCGGCCAGCGGCATTTCGAGCTTTCGATGCGGCCGCTGTTCGACCAGCATGATGTCGTGACCGGCGCGGTCGCCGAGGCGATCGACGTGACCGAGCGCATCCAGGGTGAGGAGCTGTTGCGGCAGTCGCAGAAGATGGAGGCGATCGGCCAGCTCACCGGCGGCGTCGCACACGACTTCAACAACCTGCTCACCATCATCCGCTCGGCCACCGACTTCCTGCGCCGCCGCGATCTTCCCGAGGAGCGGCGCCGGCGCTATGTCGATGCGATCTCGGAGACGGTGGAGCGCGCCTCGAAGCTGACCGCGCAGCTCCTGGCCTTCGCGCGGCGACAACCCTTGGCGCCGCAGGTGTTCAATGTTGGCGAGCAGGTCGAGAGCGTCGTGCAACTGATCCGTCCTCTCGTCGGCAGCCGCATCCAGATCGAGCTCGCGGTCACGGACAGCGGGCTGTTCACCCTCGCCGACGTCGCGCAATTCCAGACCGCGCTCATCAATCTCGCCGTCAATGCGCGCGACGCCATGAACGGTGAAGGACATCTGAAGATCGGCGTGCAGCGGACCGAGAGCATCCCGGCCTTGCGTGGCCAGAGCACCCGGCCCGGTGCCTTCATCGCGATTTCGGTCGCCGACACCGGGGGCGGCATCGCGCCTCAACATCTCAACGCAATCTTCGAACCCTTCTTCACCACCAAGGAGGTCGGCAAGGGCACGGGTCTCGGCCTCAGCCAGGCGTTCGGCTTCGCCAAGCAGTCCGAAGGCGACATCGCGGTCGACAGCCGCATCGGCGACGGCGCGACCTTCACGATCTATCTGCCGCAGGCCACGGCTCCGCAATCCGGCACGGAAGCCGGCTCCGCGCGCATCGAGCCGGCGACCATCGGGCGCGGCTACCGCGTGCTCGTGGTCGAGGACAATGACGAGGTGGGGCAGTTCTCGACCGAGCTGCTCGAGGATCTCGGCTATGTGACGCGCCGCGTCGCCAATGCCGCCGATGCGCTGGCAATCCTGGCGAACGACGAATTCGCGGTCGACCTCGTGTTCTCCGACGTCATCATGCCCGGCATCAACGGCCTGGAGCTCGCCGGCATCATCCGCGACCGCTATCCCGGCCTGCCGGTGGTGCTGACATCCGGCTACAGCCACGTGCTCGCGGAGAACGCCCATCACGGCTTCGAGCTGATCAAGAAGCCCTATTCGGTGGAGTCGCTGTCGCGCATCCTGCGCAAGGCGATGGCCGAGAAGGCGCCGCTGCCGCGCTGAGTAGGTAGTGCGCGCTTCGCGCGCCCCGGAATGCCACGTGGACGGAGTGGGTCACACCGAGGGCCCTGCGGAACCAAATGGCGTACACCGCTGTTGCGATGGATCACGCGCAACGAGGCGGCATGGCGGACTTCGATAGCGGCAAGGACCTGGCCCGCGCCGGCCATGCACTCGACACCACCAATTTCTTCCTGGCCGATGTGCGTGACGGGCTCGGCCCTTATCTCGCGATCTATCTCCTGACCGAGCAGAAATGGGACGAGGCCTCGATCGGCGTCGTGATGTCGCTCGCAACGATCGCGGGCATCGTCGCGCAGACGCCCGCCGGCGCGCTGGTCGACGCCACCAGGGCAAAACGGCTGGTCATGATATCAGCCGCGATCGTCGTCACGGCCGCTTCGCTGCTGTTACCTCTCATGACCAGCTTCTGGCCGGTCGCGATCTCGCAGAGCATCGCCTATGCCGCCGGCGTGATCTTCGCGCCGGCGATCGCGGCGGTGTCGCTCGGGATCGTCGGCGCCAAAGCCTTCACCGCGCGGGTCGGCCGCAACGAGACCTTCAACCATGCCGGCAACACGGTCGGCGCCGTCATCGCCGGCGCTGCCGCCTACGCGCTCGGACCGTCGGCGGTGTTCTATCTGATGGCGGTGACGTCGGCCGGTAGCCTCATCAGCGTGCTCGCCATCCCCGAGCGCGCCATCGACCATGACGTCGCGCGCGGACTGGCGCATCAGGCGGAGGGCAATCGCCCGAAGCGGGGCGAGCAGCCCTCGGGCCTCAGCATTCTCCTGACCTGCCGTCCGCTGCTGATCTTCGCGGTCTGCGTCGCGCTGTTTCACCTCGCCAACGCCGCCATGCTGCCGCTGGTCGGCCAGAAGCTGGCGCTGCAGGACAAGAATCTCGGCACCAGCCTGATGTCGGCCTGCATCGCCGCGGCCCAGCTCGTGATGGTACCGATGGCGCTGCTGGTCGGCGTCCGCGCCGACCGCTGGGGCCACAAGCGCTTCTTCCTGACGGCGCTGCTGATCCTGCCGCTGCGCGCGGTGCTCTATACGCTATCGGACGACAAGGCGTGGCTGGTCGGCGTGCAGCTGCTGGACGGCGTCGGCGCCGGCATCTTCGGCGCGATCATGCCGGTGATCGTCGCGGACCTGATGCGCGGCACCGGACGCTTCAACATCGCCCAGGGCGCTGTGATCACAGCGCAGAGCATTGGCGCGGCGCTGTCGACCGCGCTGGCGGGCCTGGTCGTCGTCCATAGCGGCTACAGCGCCGCATTCCTGGTGCTCGGCGCGGCGGCCGCGCTCGCCGTGATCGTATGCTGGCTGCTGCTTCCCGAGACCGGTGGAGCAGAGGCCGCGCACCCGAATGCGGCGCCCTCGCCCGCTATCCCCGCCGAATGATTTGCTCTATCGATCCCTGATCATGTCCCTGCACGATACCTGGCTCGCCTACGCCATCATCATTCCCGCCACCGCTGGCGTCATCATCCGCCCCTTCCGGCTGCCCGAGGCCGTGTGGGCCGTCGCCGGCGCGATCCTGCTGGTCGCGCTCGGCCTGCTGCCTGTCGCTGAAGCGCTCACCGGCATCCGCAAGGGCGTCGACGTCTATCTGTTCCTGATCGGCATGATGCTGATTGCCGAGCTGGCGCGCCGCGAGGGCCTGTTCGACTATCTGGCGGCCTATGCGGTGGAGCATGCGCGCGGCTCGCCGCAGCTCCTGTTCCTGCTGGTCTATGCGGTCGGCACCCTGGTCACCGTGCTGCTCTCCAACGATGCGACCGCGATCGTGCTGACGCCGGCCGTCTATGCCGCCACCCGCGCCGCCGGCGCCTCGCCGCTGCCCTATCTCTACGTCTGCGCCTTCATCGCCAATGCCGCGAGCTTCGTGCTGCCGATCTCCAATCCGGCCAATCTGGTCGTGTTCGGCGAACGCATGCCGCATCTCACCGAATGGCTGCGCCAGTTCACCCTGCCCTCGATGGTCGCGATCGCCCTGACCTATGTCGCGCTGTGGCTGACCCAGCGCCGCGCGCTCCGTGAGGAGACGCTGCGCACCGATGTCGAGAAGCCGCACCTGAGCCGCGAGGGCCGGCTCGCCGCGTTCGGGATCGGCGCCATCGCAGCGGTGCTTCTGACTGCCTCGGCGCTCGACGTGCAACTCGGCCTGCCGACCTTCGTCTGTGGCGTCGTCACGGCGACCGCGATCCTGCTGGTCAGCCGGCAATCGCCTTGGCCGACCATCAAAGGTGTGTCCTGGGGCGTGCTGCCACTGGTCGCCGGCCTGTTCGTGATGGTCGAGGGTCTGAATCGCGCCGGAGCGATCGGCCAGCTCAGCGCCTGGCTGCATCAGGGCGTGGCCGGCTCGCCCGTCGGTACGGCCTGGGCGGCCGGCCTGATCACTGCGGTGGCCGACAACATTGCCAACAATCTTCCGGTGGGACTGGTCGCCGGCTCGGTCGCCGCCAGCGACCACCTGCCGCATGAGGTCATCCGCGCGATTTTGATCGGCGTCGATCTCGGCCCCAACATCTCGGTGACCGGCTCGCTCGCCACCATCCTGTGGCTGACCGCCTTGCGGCGCGAAAAGATCGAAGTGTCCGCCTGGCAGTTTCTCAAGATCGGACTCGTAGCAACGCCGCCAGCGCTGATCGCGGCGCTGGCCGCAGCGATCTGACATCGATGTGATGGCGGTGGGCACGGTGACGAAGGCGGGAGCCCGCCCTACCTCTCCAGGGCACCGTTGAAGAAGTCGACGAGCCCGAATGGTGCGCTGTCGCCGAGGCAGAGCTTGAGGATTTGATGCGCGCCTGCGGCCGCCGACGAGCTGCGCGGGAATAGCGCTGCTTCGTAGATGGCGAGTGCCGCTTCGATGTCGCCGGGGTGGGCAGCGATCGCCTTGCCGAGCTCGGCGCCGTCGAACATCGCCAGGTTCGCGCCCTCGCCCGCCGGCGGCGCCAGGTGCGCGGCATCACCGAGAAGCGTCACCCCAGGCACACGGTCCCACCGATGGTCGTTCGGAAGCGTGTGGATCATGCGCGGGACCGGCGGGGTTTCGCCGTCGGTGATCAGCGCGGTGAGCGCAGGCGCCCATCCGTCGAACTCGGCCGCAATTCGCGCCGTCGCGGCGGCAGCGTCCATGAAGTCGATGCCGGCGATCCACTCGGCGGAGCGGTTCAGCGCGACGTAGGCGTGAAGAACCTGTCCTGCCTCACGGTGCGCGCAGATCCCCTGTCCCGGAGCGAGCGCGAACAATGCGCCGCCGCCGACCGCTTCGGCCGCCGCGGTGTGCCGCTCGTCGGCGTCATGCAGGTAGGTCTCAACGAACGTCGTGCCGACATATTCCGGCTTGGCGGCCGACAGCAGGGGCCGGACCTTCGACCAGGCGCCGTCGGCGCCGACCAGGAGGCTCGTGACCACGCTCGACCCGTCCGCGAATCTCAGTTCATGCCTGTGGTCGCCGAGGGGCACGGCGCCGGTCAGCTTCTTGCCCCACCGGATCGTCTCATCTGGAAGGGAATCGAGAAGAAGTCGCCGCAGATCGCCGCGCAACACCTCGGGGCGTCGACCGTCATCGGCCTGTGCGAGCAGCACCGTGCCATGCGGGTCGAGCACGCGCGAAGCCGCGCCGCCCTCATGGATGATCGCACGGAACGCGTCGATGAGGCCGGCGTCTGCGAGGGCACGTTGCCCGTCGTGCTCGTGAATATCGAGCTGGCCGCCTTGCGTCCGAGCGTCCGCGGACGGCTCCGCCTCATAGATCGTCGCCGGGACGCCGTGGACATGGAGGACGCGTGCGAGCGTGAGGCCACCGAGGCCCGCACCGACGATCGTGACGGGTGTCGTCATCATCTGCCTTTCAATCGACCTGGAACACCGTTCCATAAAAGCGGATTGGAACAACGTTCCAATCATGTCAAGATGATGGTCATGGCGACCAGATCAATACGGACGGAACGGCGCGCGGACGCGCTCTCGAAGGAGAAGATCGTCGAGGCGGCGATCGAGATCCTGGACGCCGGCGGCGAAAGCGCTCTGACCTTCCGCGCGCTCGCGGCTCGGCTGGCAACCGGGAGCGGGGCGATCTACTGGCACGTCGCCAACAAGAGCGACTTGCTCGCAGCGGCCACCGATGACGTCATTGCCCGCGTCACGACCGGTGTCGGCGGCGATGCCGAGCCGCGACAGGCAATCCGTGCCGTTGCGCTCGGGGTGTTCGATGCGATCGACGCCCACCCGTGGGTCGGCGCCCAGCTTTTCCGTGAACCGTGGCGGTCCGCGATGCTGCAGATCGTGGAAAGCGTCGGCGGACGGCTCCAGACGCTCGGTGTCCCCGAAAGAGCCCTGTTCGATGCCGCGTCTGCGCTGGTGAACTACATCCTCGGCGTGGCCGGGCAGAACGCCGCGAACGCCCGCCTGCTGCCGCGCGAGACGGACCGCGCGGCGTTCCTCGGATCGGTCGCCGTGCAATGGGCGCAGCTCGATTCCGCCAAGTACCCGTTCGCCCATCGCGTGGCGACGGACCTGCGCGAGCACGACGACCGCGAGCAGTTTCTTGCCGGCATCGACCTCATCCTGGCCGGGATCGGAACCATCCGATAGGCAGCGACCGACTTGCAGCCCCTGCTTCGTCAGAACGCAGGGAAAGACGCAACCGGTGGGAGAAGATCGAGGTCGGCACCTTGGCAGGCTCCAACCAGCCTCCAAAGGTGCGACTCGTGACGACGCCGCCGGCGCTGGTGGCACGCTGGCGGCGGCGTTGTGGTCACGACGATCGACCTGACGATCAGGCCGCAGCTTCGTAGTTGACCGCGGTCTCAGCGATCTTGGTCAGCGTCTCGTCGGTCTTCCGCTCTTCATTCAGCGTCTGGTCGAGCAGCTTGGCGGCTTTCGGCAGGTTGAGCTTGAGGGCCCAGGCCTTCAGGGTGCCATAGCGCGACATCTCGTAGTGCTCGACCGCCTGCGCTGCAGCAAGAAGGCCGGCGTCGAGCGCCTGTGTCCCCTTGTACTCGTCCATGATCTCCTTGCCCTCGTCGATGATGCCCTCGATCGCATCGCACTTCTTGCCGCGGGCGGGCTTGCCGATCAGCTCGAAAATCTGCTCGAGCCGCTCGATCTGGCCTTCGGTCTCCTCGTGGTGCTTCTCGAACGCCGCCGCCAGCTTCTCCGACTGCGCCGCCTTGGCCATTTTCGGCAGCGTCTTCAGGATCTGCTTCTCGGCGTAGTAGATGTCCTTGAGGGTATCGAGGAAGAGCTCGTTGAGGTCTTTGTCGGCAGGCATGGTGTGCTCCTGTTGATTGTGAGCCGACAACCAGAAAGCCATACCCTAGTTCCTGCCACCGACGAGCCCGCCGCAAGAAAATCCTGTCCTGAGCGCTGCCGGCGGCCTCCGAGCCTCTTGTAACAAAACTGTCACCCGGCAAAACTAAAGCTCTTCCCTGCGGCGAGACGCCGCGATTCCGCCGATTGCCTTCAGGAGTTTTCAATGCGCCGCCCGCTCGTGCTGCTGTGCGCCGGACTGACCTTGCTGTCGTCCGGAGCCGCATTTGCGCAGAACGCCACCCCCCATAATCTCATCCTGTTCATTCCCGACGGCCTGCGTGCGCTCAAGGTGACGCCGGAGACCGCCCCGGCCATGGCCGCCGTCCGCGACAAGGGCGTCAACTTCAAGAATTCGCACTCGCTGTTTCCGACCTTCACGATGGCCAACGGCTCGGCCATGGCGACCGGCCACTATCTCGGCGACACCGGCACATTCTCGAACACGATCTTCACGGGCTACACCTCGGCGCCGGCCGGCGATACCGTCGTGCCCTTCATCGAGAACGACGCCGTGCTCGGCGACATCGACGAGCATTTCAACGGCGACTACCTCAACGAGGACACGATCCTGAAGCTTGCCCGCAAGGCCGGTTATTCGACCGCCGCGATCGGCAAGCTCGGCCCGACCTATCTGTTCGACCACACCGGCTGCCCTTGCAAGCCCGGCGCGACCTCCTCGATCGTGATCGACGACTCCACCGGCAACAAGAATGGCGTGCCGGTGACCGACGAGGTCAAGGACGCCATGACCAAGGCCGGCCTGCCGCTGGCGACGCCGTCGCGCGGCGACAACGGAAAGGCGGGCGACGCCAAGACGCCGGGCACGACCTCGGCCAACGTCGCGCAGCAGGCCTACATGGTCGACGTCGCCACCAAGGCGGTACTGCCGATGTTCAAGGCCCGCAACAAGCCGTTCGTTCTGGTGTTCTGGTCGCGCGACCCGGACGGCAGCCAGCACAATCACGGCGACAGCCTCAACACCATCACGCCGGGCATCAATGGCCCGACCTCGATGGCCGGCATCAGGAATGCCGACGACAATCTGGCGGCGCTGCGCAAGGCGCTCGACGATCTCGGGCTCGCCGCCTCGACCAACATCATGGTCCAGGCCGACCACGGCTTCTCGACCATCTCCAAGGAGAGCAAGACCTCGCCATCGGCCAAGGTCAGCTACGACGACACGCCGAAGGATTTCCTGCCGATGGGCTTCCTGGCGATCGACCTCGCCAAGGCGCTCGACCTGCCGCTGTTCGATCCCAACGACAAGAACGCGGCGGTGCCCGACGGCAAGCACCCGAAGGCCGGCAACGGCGTGCTCGGCAAGGATCCTGCCAAGCCCGACCTCGTCGTCGCCACGAATGGCGGCTCCGACCTGATCTATCTGCCCAACAACGACAGGAAGCTCGCCCGCCGCACCGTCAAGGCGCTGCTGGCGCAGGACTACGTCTCCGGCATCTTCGTCGACGACAAGCTCGGCGAGATTCCCGGCACGCTGCCGCTGTCGCGGATCAACCTGCAGGGCAAGGCGGTGACGCCGCACCCGGCGATCGTGGTCAATTTCCGCTCCTACGTCGCGCCGGACTGCGACCAGCCGTCCAACTGCCAGGTCGAGGTCGCCGACACCGTGCTGCGCCAGGGCCAGGGCATGCATGGCTCGTTCGGCCGCGGCGACACCTACAACTTCATGGCGGCCATCGGACCCGACTTCAAGGCTGGCTTCGTCGATCCCCTGCCCGTCAGCAATGCCGATGTCGGCATCACCGCGGCGAAGCTGCTCGACCTCAAGGTCGCGCCGAAGGGCAAGCTGATCGGCCGCATCATGACCGAGGCGATGCCGAACGGCACAACGCCCAAGGCGACGTCGGACGTCATCAAGTCGGACCCGGCCGCCGGCGGCCTGCGGACCGTGCTGAAGCTGCAGCGCGTCGGCACCCAGCGCTATTTCGACGCTGCTGGCTTCCCCGGCCGCACCGTGGGGCTCGACGACGAGGCGCCGAAGCAGACGGCGGTGATGAGGTAGTCAGACAACGCGAATACATTCCTCCCCGGGCGAGCGGAAGCAAACCCGGGGACGTCGTCCCGCATACTGTTTCGCCTTGCGAGCCACTACTTTCTCCACGTCATTGCGAGCGCAGCGAAGCAATCCAGAGTCCCGCCCACCACTCTGGATTGCTTCGCTGCGCTCGCAATGACGCGTGGAAACATCCCGCTGCTTCACGACCACCTCATCGCGCGACATCGAGCGTCACCTTGACCTCGATCGTCTTGCCGCCGCGGAGCACGCGCAGCACCACCCGATCGCCTGGGTTCTTGTTCTCCAGCGCGCGCGTCATGTCCTCAGGCGACTCCACCGCCTGCCCATCGATCGCCAGCACGACGTCGCCGAGCGCAAAGCCGCCGTCGCGGGTCAGCCGCGCCGGGACCAGCCCGGCCTTGTCGGCCGCGGAATCCTGTTCGACGTCGAGCACGAACACGCCGGACAGGCCGAGACGCGTAGACAGCGCCTCGTTGGCCTTCGGATCGGTGCGGATGCCCAGGCTCGGCGTGACGTAGCGGCCGCTGGCGATCAGGCGCGGCACGATGCGGTTGACCTTGTCGACGGGCACCGCGAAGCCGATGCCGGCGGAGGCGCCCGAGGGGCTGTAGATCGCGGTGTTGACGCCGATCAGCCGCCCCGCGCTGTCGAGCAGCGGCCCGCCGGAATTGCCGGGATTGATCGCGGCATCGGTCTGGATCAGTCCATTCAAGACCCGGTCCTGTGTGACCTGCAGGTTGCGATTGAGCGCCGAGACGATGCCTGTGGTCAGCGTGCTGCTGAGTCCGAAGGGATTGCCGATCGCGAACACCTTCTGCCCGACCTTGAGGTCGGCGCTGGTGCCGATCGGCAGCGGCTTAGGCCGGTCGACGCCGACGCCGATCACCAGCACCGCCAGATCGTTCTCCGGACTGGCGCCGACCAGCGCTGCGCGGAACGAGCGTCCATCGGTCAGGCTGACCAGCGCCTCGGTGGCGCCCTCGATGACGTGATAGTTGGTGACGACGTGACCGAGGTCGTCCCACACGAAACCCGAGCCGGTGCCGGAGCGCTCCTGCTGCGCGTTGCCGGTCCACGGGTTGACCGATTGTTGAACGGTCGTGATGAACACGACCGAGCCGCTGCGGCTCTCGAACAGTGCGATCGTACTCTTCTCGTCGGCGGCGAGATCGCCGCGCGGCGTGATCTCGCGCGGCTTGGCGCGGAGGCCGAGCAGCTCGGCCTGGATCAGCGGAAAGGTCTGCCAGGCCATCATGAGCAGCAGCGCCGTCGCCGCCACCGCGAACAGACGCGCGGCGAAACTCCATCGGCTCATCTTCGACATCTCCGTGTTCGGTCGCATCACCGCCGATTGATTCACCGGCCGGGCGGCGCCATCAAGAGCCGTGATGCGACCGCCGCCGGTCAAAACGAAAAGAGCGCGATGATGTCATCGCGCTCCTCGAACTCGGTCTCGTGGATGAGGCGTGCTGCGCTTACATCCCGATGTCGATCATCGACGGCAGTTGCGCCAGCGGCAGCACGGTGACGCCGACGAGCGTCGCGACCATGGCTCTCAGGACGCGGTTGCCCTGGCGCTTGCCGCGCATCTGCTTGGCGACCCATTCCAGCACGTCGGTGCGGACGCCGCGCGCATTGGCCGGCGCCCAGCTCGCGATGTCGGTCTCGGCGGCCAGCGCGACGCTGCGCGGCGGCACCGGCAGGCCGGATGCGGAGGCGGTGTGATGCGCAATCGCCTTGGCGAGCAGGTCCTCGAACCGGCCGTTATCGTTGCGTTCGGTCGCGGCCTGGTCGATCGCGAACAGGGCCTCGGCTTCGGCACGGCTCACCGGGGCATCGTTCACCGCAGCGGCGGTGAGGATGCGCACGCACCAGGCGACGTCGTCGGCATCGAGCACCCGGGAGAAATGCACGCGTCCCGCGGTGGTCGGACCCTCACCGGTGATCACGCCGTCGCGCACGATGCCGAGCGCGAAAGCAGCGGTCTCACAGGAGGACGGTTCGAGACCATCGATGCCGATGGTTTTTGGTGCAGAGGTAGCCATGTTCTCTTCTCAGTTGCTGTGTTGACCCACCTTGTCGGCGCGCGTCTGAACGAGTGGTTAACGGTTCGAAACGCTGCTGTGGGTTTTTGTATCGGTTGCCGATTTGCCGCAGTGACCTCGATCACGGTTCAATGCCGAGGGCCGTCAGGGGGCGGCGTGTTGCGACCGCCAGATGGCGAAATCTGGGCAACCGGTCGTCTCACGGATGTTTCGTCGCAGCCCGGGAACTCAAAAGAAGTTGTTGGCTCCGTGAGTTCCAGAGAAATCTTTTTCTCTTTCTCGTGAGACAGTTCCCTTGAGGAGCAGTATTTCCTATAGTGTTTAGAAGAATTTATTTCCGCCACTGCAATGAATTGAGGACTGCCATGGCTCTCCAGATCGGCTCCACTGCCCCGGACTTCGAGGCGCAAACCACCGAAGGCAAGATCAAATTCCACGACTGGATCGGCGACAGCTGGGCCCTCTTGTTCTCGCATCCGAAGGATTTCACCCCGGTCTGCACCACCGAGCTCGGCGCGCTGGCGCGCCTGAAACCGGAGTTCGACAAGCGCGGCGTCAAGCTGATGGGCCTGTCGGTCGACCCGGTGGAGAACCACGCCAAGTGGTCCGAGGACATTCGCGAGACGCAGGGTGCCGCGCCGAACTACCCGATGATCGGCGACACCGACTACAACGTCTCCAAGCTCTACGACATGCTGCCGGCGGCGATCTCCGGGGATCCGTCCAAGCGCAGCGCGGCCGACAACCAGACCGTCCGCAACGTCTTCATCATCGGGCCCGACAAGAAGATCAAGCTGATCCTGGTCTACCCGATGACCACCGGGCGCAACTTCCAGGAAATTCTTCGCGTCATCGACTCGCTGCAGCTCACCTCCAAGCATCGCGTCGCCACCCCCGCCGACTGGAAGCAGGGTGAGGACGTCATCATCGCCGGCTCGGTGTCCGACGACGAGGCCAAGACGATCTATCCGAACGGCTGGAAGGCGCCGAAGCCGTATCTGCGCGTGGTGCCGCAGCCGAAGTGACGGCGGCAAACTCAGCCCAGATCATCCCGGGACGCCTCGCAGAGGCGGACCCGGGATCTCGATAGACTGGGCTCGAACTCTGAGCGCTTCGGGCCAACGCCACTTCAGCCCCGTGGCGTCGCCCAGTCCGCGATCAGCAGCCCGAGTGTCGCCGACACCGCAGTGACGAACACGCCCCAGCTGATGTCGACCGCCACCACCGCCCAGGTCCATTGCTTGAGCATCGCCAGCGACGTCAGCTCGAAGGTCGCGTAGCAGAACAGCCCGAACAGCGCGCCGTAGAGCAAGGTCGAGCGCCATGTCGCGTCGGCCGTCCCGCTGACGAAGATCAGCACGCCCACGACATAGAGCAGATAGAACAGCACCGCCGGCACGGGGCGGATCTCGCCCAGCATCTCGCCGACCTGCGACTGGAAGAAGCCCCTGGCGACGACGCTCAGGAACGGGATGTCGAAGCCGAGCAGCACGGCCAGTGTCGCGAAATACAGAACGGCGTACCGGCTCATGCGCGGCTCCTCCCTGGTCCTGCCGATAACGCGGAGCGACGGCAGCCTCCGCCCGGGCCGGGCCGATCAGCCGCGGCGCTTGGCCTTGGCCTTCTTTCCACCCGGCGCCTTCGCCCGCGAGGGTCTGTCTGAATACGTCTGTCCGCCGTGGCTGGACTTGTCGCGATGCTGCTTTTTGTTCGCGAACGCCGGCTGTTGGCCGGGTTTCGCCGGCCCCTCGCGATGCGGCTTGCCGCGCGGCTTGGCGTCCCTGCCCCCGCGCGGCTCATCGTGCTGCAGCGGATGGTAGGCCGTCTCGTCCGCCTCGCGGCGCGGCGGCCGCTTGTCGGCGCGCGGCTTGTCCGGCGACGCCTGCCCCGAGGGCGCGCCCGCCAGCGGCTCGATCCGGATATTGTCCTCCTTGTCGGGACGGCAGATGTTCGCAGTGAAAGCGTCGGCGACGCGCGCGGCGATCTCGAACTCGGTCGTCGTGTCCTGGATCTTGATGGCGCCGATGTCGTGCTTGTCGATGCCGCCGCGGCGGCAGATCATCGGCAGCAGCCAGCGCGCTTCCGCATTCTTCCTGCGCCCGATCGCCGCCCGGAACCAGACGCTCGGCTCGCCCATGCCGTGGCGCGCCGACGGCTTTCCTGTCTTCGTTCGGGGCGCCGGCGGCCGCTCCTCGCCGCGCGCCGGCCTGGCGGTGTCGCGACCGCGATCCTCCCGCGCACGGCCGCGATCCTGGCCCGGATCGAGAATGTCCTCGGGCGACGGCAGCCGCGCGCGATAGAGCCGCGCCAATGCGGCGGCGATGTCCTCGGCCGACCGCTCCGCCAGCAGCGCCTGCGCGAGCGCCAGATCCTCCGCCGTCGTCTCCTCGGTGAACATCTGGTCGTGGAGCATGCGCTCCTGATCGAGCTTGCGGATCTCATCAGCTTGCGGCGCCGCGCCCCACGCGGCCTCGATGCCGGCGAGGTTCAGCAGCGTTTCCGCCCGCCGCCGCCGCGCCGGCGGCACCAGCAGCACGCTCACGCCCTTGCGGCCGGCGCGGCCGGTGCGGCCCGAGCGATGCTGCATCACCTCGGGATCGTTCGGCAGCTCGGCGTGGACCACGAGGTCGAGCTTGGCGAGATCGATGCCGCGTGCTGCGACGTCGGTTGCCACGCACACCCGCGCGCGCCCGTCGCGCAGCGACTGCAGCGCCGTGGTCCGCTCGTTCTGGGTCAGCTCACCCGACAGCGCGACGACGGAAAAACCGCGTTCCAGCAACGCCGCCTGCAGATGGCGCACCTTCTCGCGGGTGTTGCAGAATACGATCGCGCTCGGCGACTCGTAGAAGCGCAGCACGTTGACGACCGCGTGCTCGACATCGTCGGCGGCGATGCGGATGGCGCGGTACTCGATGTCGGCATGCCCGCCTTCGTCGCCCTCGACCTCGATCCGGAACGCGTCGTCCTGATACTGCTTGGCCAGCGCCACGATGCCGCGCGGGAAGGTCGCCGAGAACAGCAGGGTCCGGCGCGTTTCCGGCGTGGTCTCGAGGATGAACTCGAGGTCCTCGCGAAAGCCGAGATTGAGCATCTCGTCGGCCTCGTCGAGCACCACGGCCTTCAATTCCGAGATGTCGAGACGCCCGCGCCGCAGATGGTCGCACAGCCGCCCGGGCGTGCCGACCACGATATGGGCGCCCGCCTCGAGCTCGCGCTGCTCGCGGCGCGGATCCATGCCGCCGACGCAGGAGACGACGCGCGCGCCGGCGTGCTGATAGAGCCATGCGAGCTCGCGCTGCACCTGCAAGGCAAGCTCGCGCGTCGGCGCCACGATCAGCGCCAGCGGCGCGGTCGCCCGCGCAAACCGCTCGGTCTCGCCGAGCAGGTTCTTCGCAAGCGCCAGCCCATAGGCCACGGTCTTGCCCGAGCCGGTCTGCGCCGAAACCAACAGGTCACGGTCGACGGCGTCATGTGCAAGCACGGCGAGCTGTACGGGCGTCGGAGTCTCATAATTGCGCTCGGCCAGGGCGCGGGCGAGCGGCGGATTCGTCGTGGGAAAGGACAAGTGACGGGAAACCTCGTTTCGATCCGGCTGCTTTACGCCATGCCGCGCCGGAACACGAGGGCCGTGAACGGTCAAATGCCGTCCTGCTCAGTGCGCCCAGCCCGCCCGGACGACACCGATGGTCGACGGCCGCGCGGCCGGGAAGGCGAGACGCGCGGCCACTGCCGCGCCAGGTCTCGGCTACTCGTCGCTCCACGGCCAATGCCAGTGATGCCAGCCCCAGTTGCGCGGACCGCTGGCGTCCATGGCCGCCTTCTGCTTGTCATCGAGCGAGTCGTACAGCGCCTGAAACGCCGGGCGGACGATCTTGATCGCCTGCTGCATCGTGTCGAGGCGCTGTTCCGCCAGTGCGAGGCGGTCGGTCGCCTTGACCGGCGGCGTCGCCGGGCAGTCCTTCGTGATCAGCTCCGCGGCCTTGGCCGATGCCGCCTTGAGATCATCGAGCCGCGCCCGCTGCGTGTCGTTCGGCTTGATGGCGGCCTCGATCTGCGACATCCGCCATTCGGCAAATCCGGCCATGCGGGGATTGCACAGGAAGCCGAAGCCCCGACCGCCCATCATCCCCGGCCCCATCATCATGCCGGGGCCCCACCCTGGTCCGCCCGCGCCCGGCTGGGCAACGCCCGGTGCGGCGGTGAGGATCACGATTGCGGCCGCGAAGACCAGCGCGCGTGGATCTAATCGCATGGCAGAACTCCTTGACGTGGCACCGATGAGTTTGCGCAAACTAAGCGCGCGGCGAGCTTTGATGCTTGAGCGAGATCAACGGATCACTGCAGAGCCATGGCGAATTGAGGAGATGACAACGATACGCAGCTATCGCTGGATATGGACATCGGCGGTCGCATCGGGCTGCGGGACGCTGGCGCATATCGGCCTGATGGAGCTCAAGAGCGGGCTTCACCTGTTGCCGCAATTCGATCCCGCCACGGCGCTTCTCGACACGCTCTCGCCCCTGTTCGCCCGAGCGATGCATGATGGGGCGCCGCTGTGGTTGCTCTCGCAGCTCAACGGAGCCTTCCTGATCGGCCTGCTGTTCGGGCGCTTCTTCCACCGCCTGCCCGGCGGCAGCGGTGTCGCCAAAGGCTTCCTGCTCGGGCTCGCCGGCTGGTTGCTGCTCGGAATCGGGTTGTTTCCCGCCATCGGCCTTGGACCGTTCGCAACGTCGCTCGGCCTGGGCGCCGGCCCGGCGCTGTTTTCGCTGGCGATGGTCGAGGCGTATAGCGTCGTGCTGGGCGCCGTGTATGCGGCCCTGCAGAGACCGGATCAGAAGATCGAGCCTGGCCGCGGAGACAGCAATCACGCCTGACCGCCGCCGGGAGGTCGCCCGCCCCATTTCGAAAAGGCCGAATTTTTATCTTTCGTTTTCTCGTAAATCGTGTATGATCCGCGTCGTCCTGCCCCATGCAGAGGGACGTACGCGTCGTCACGAACGTCGGTGCGGGATGCGGTGGCCGCGAACCATGCCGGACGCGCGTTTCGCGCAGACGACCGGCATGATCGCGGACGTGAAGTCGCAGCGTCCTGACACCCCGAAGCTGGTGTCACGTTCGCGACGGCGCTAACGCGCCGCGCGGATCATGGTGGCCAACACGCCCGGCGCACCAGGGAGACTGCGTATAAGCGTGAAGACATCGCGCAGGGAATGCCGGTTGACCGGCTTTGCCTGTGGTACCTGCCGCCTGCATTTTTTTCGCAGGCGGGCCATGGGTGAGGCCTTCACCCGGCATTCCCTGCGCCCTCTCGTTTTGCAGAGGGTAAACAGGCCGCAGAACTCGGGCTCATCGTGCCGCGGGAATGCGAGGTCATGTCTTGAGACGCTTGCGCAGATCTCTGTTGTCGTCCCGGGCACCGTCCGTGATCCAGGGCCTGACGGAGGACGGTCTCGGCTACATCGCGCGCGTGACCGCCCCCTACCTCGTCATCATGATCGGCTTCGTGCTTCTGCTCACGCTGTTTCCGGGCATCGTGACCATCCTGCCACGATTGCGCTACGGGTGAGCAGCCGTGTCAGGCCGCGCGCATGCCGTCGAGGAACTTCTGCACCTCGGCCTTCAGCCGAAGGCTCTCGCCGGACAGCGCCTGGGCCGAGGCGAACATCCGGTTGGAGCTTTCGCCGGTCTCGCCTGCCCCGCGCGCCGCGCTGCGGATGTTCTCGACGACCTCTGCGGTGCCGGTTGCGGCCGAGCGGACGCTCTGGGTGATGTTCTGCGTAGCGGCGCGCTGCTGTTCGACGGCGGCGGAGATCGAGGCGGCGATCCCGTTGATGCGCTCGATGGTCGAGCCGATTGCCTTGATGGCGTCGACCGATTCCTGGGTCACGGTCTGCATGTTGGCGATCTGGCTGGAGATCTCCTCCGTCGCCTTGGCGGTCTGGCCGGCCAGGGTCTTGACCTCCTGAGCGACCACCGCGAAGCCGCGGCCGGCATCGCCAGCACGGGCGGCCTCGATGGTGGCGTTGAGCGCCAGCAGGTTGGTCTGCTCGGCGATCGAGGTGATCAGCTTGACGACGTCGCCGATGCGGTTGCCGGCGTCGGACAGCTCCTTGATGCGCTGGTCGGTCGCGGTCGCCTGGTTGACCGCCTCGGCGGCGATGGCGTTGGACTCCTGCACGCGGCGGATGATCTCGGCGATCGAGCCGGACAGCTCGTCCGAGGCAGCAGCCGCAGTGCGGACGTGCTCGGATGCGGTCTCCGACGCGCCGGCCGAGTGGCCGGACAGGTCGGCGGTGGTCCGCGCCGTCTGGGTGAGCTGGCGCGCCTCGCGCTCGAACTCGCCCGACGAGGTCAAGACGTTCTCGATGATGCCGCCGATGCTGGCCTGGAACGAATCGACGAAACGCTGCAGCTCGGCCTTGCGCTGCTCGACAGCCGCTGCGGCCGCAGCGGTCTGCTCCTCGCGCATCCGGCGCCGCTCGCTCGCGGCACTGCGGAACACGACAAGGCTGCGGGCGATTTCACCGATCTCGTCGCTGCGGTCATCGGACTTGATCGCAACGTCCTCGCGGCCCTCGGCGATGGCGGTGAGCGCGTCGGTCACCGCGGCGAGAGGCTTGGTGACGCGGCGAACCGCCAGCATGGTCAAGCCAAGCACCAGCAGCGCGGCGATCGCAGCGGCGACGACCATGGTCCGCATCGCCTGCGACAGCATGGCGTCGAGCTCGGCCATGGGCACGCCGACATAGAGAATGCCGATCACCTTTCCAGCCGGATTGGTGACAGGAAAATAAGCGGTCATGAACGACTTGCCGAACAGCGTCGCGGGGCCCTTGTAGGCCTCGCCGCGCCGCAGCAGCGCCTGCGCCGGATGATCCGCGGCAAGCTGGGTGCCCACGGCGCGGTCGCCATTCTCCTTCTTCACATTGGTCGAGCGGCGGACGAACTGGCCGCTGTCATCAACCACGAACAGCGTGGCGCTGCCGCCGACATAGGACACCGCGCGATCGACGATCGCGTGATCCTTGATCTCGGGAATCGCCGGAATCTCGATGCGCGTAACGACGCCGTTCTGCACGCTGACTTTCGCGTCGCCGAACGTTTCGGTGAACGTCAGCGCGAAGGTGCGCAGATTGCCTTCGATGTCGCGTTTGGCGCGATCCGTGAAATCGGAAGACAGCGACCAGTACGCCGCGCCGACCACGAGAGCTGTGTTCAGGGCGATCACGACAACGGCGCCGATCAGCGCCTTGGTGCCGAGCTTCAATTTGACGGACACGAGATAAACCTTCCAGGGGAACTGCAACTGAATCTCAAACTGCCCGTAGTTGGTTTCAAAGCGGTTATTTTCCGGAGCGTAGAATACCGGAACTCTCGATAAAGACGGCAATAAGATACCCCGATCATGTCCTCCTCCCCCATCATCGTATGGTTTCGCGAGAGCCTGCGGCTGTCCGACCACCCCGCGTTGCATGAAGCAGCGAAGTCGGGCACGCGGATCGTTTGTAGTTACGTCCACGATCAGGAAAGCCCTGGGTTGCGTCCGCTCGGCGGCGCGGCGCGCTGGTGGCTCGCGCAATCGTTGCGTGCACTCCAGGCCGAACTACATGCGCTCGGCGCCGAGCTCGTGATCCGGCGCGGCTCCGCGGCCAAGGTGCTCGGCGAGCTGGCGCGCCAAACCAGGGCCAGCGCGGTGTATTGGAACGATGTCGCGCAGGCCGGCCCCCGCGCCGTGGCTGCCCGCGTCGAAGCAGCGCTCGCCGAGATCGGCGTCTCTTCACGCGTGTTTCCCGATGACCTTCTGGTCGATCCGGCCGAGTTGCGCGGCAAGGATGGGCGCGGCCCGCGCGTGTTCACACCGTTCTGGAAGCGTGTGCTCGCTCTGGGTGATCCGCCGAAGCCACTGCCGCGGCCGGCCCGGCTGTCGCACGCCCCCGGCGGCGCAAGCTTGCCGATCGGTGAGCTCGCGCTCGAGCCGCGCAAGCCCGACTGGGCCGGCGGCCTGCGAGCGTCATGGCAAGCCGGCGAGCGCGCGGCACAGGCGCGCCTCGCCAGCTTTCTCGAAACGGCCGTGCAGACCTATGCCGCCGATCGCGACCGGCCCGACATCGAGGCGACCTCCCGGCTGTCGCCGCATCTGCGTTTCGGCGAGATCAGCCCGCGCCAGGTCTGGCATGCGGCGCGATTTGCCGCCGCCGAGCGTCCAGCTTCCGCCGCCGGCATCGACAAGTTCCTGAGTGAGCTCGGCTGGCGCGAGTTCAGCCGCCACCTGCTCTACAACAATCCCGACCTCGCAACCAGCAATCTGCAGCCGGCCTTCGATGCCTTTCCCTGGGCGCAGGATCATTCAGCGCTGCAGGCCTGGCAGCGCGGGCGAACCGGTTATCCGATCGTCGATGCCGGGATGCGCGAGCTCTGGCATACCGGGAGCATGCACAACCGCGTCCGCATGGTGGTCGCCTCGCTGCTCGTGAAGCACCTTCTGATCGACTGGCGGCTCGGCGAACAGTGGTTCTGGGACACGCTGGTCGACGCCGACCCGGGCAGCAATCCGGCAAGTTGGCAATGGGTTGCGGGATCGGGCGCCGACGCCGCGCCCTACTTCCGCGTCTTCAATCCCGTGCTGCAGGGCGAAAAATTCGATTCTCGCGGGACCTATGTCCGCCGCTGGGTGCCGGAGCTGGCGCGCCTGCCGGCCACGCTGATCCACCAGCCCTGGGCGGCGAAGCCGCTCGAGCTCGCCGAGGCCGGGGTTGAACTCGGCCGCACCTACCCGGCGCCGATCGTGGATCACAAGCCCGGGCGGGAGCGCGCGCTGGCAGCCTACGCGAGCTTGCGCACAAGTGATTAGTTGGGGTGCGCTTTGACAGCACAGAGAATCCAGCTATCGTCGCAGGGTTTCCAACAAATCGGGGGACCCGATATGGACGACACTCCACTCTCTGATCCGACCGTGACCGAGACCAGCATGCCCGCCGAGGCGCCGAAGGATCCGGTGATCACGACGGCGCCTAAGGCCCGACGAGCGGCCAAGAAGACCGCGAAGAAGACCTCCAAGAGGGCTGCACCCAAGCGTGCCGCCGCCAAGGCCAAGAAGGTCGCGACCAAGAAGTCCGCCAAGAAGACCGTGAAGAAGGCGGCCAAGAAAGCTGCGAAGAAGACGGCCAAGAAGGCCACCAAGAAAGCGGCCAAGAAGACGAAGAAGGCCAAGCGCTGATTCTGCCTGGCTCGGGACCGAAGGCGACTCGTCACCTTCGCTGATGGTCTTGGCGAAACAATCCAGTGCCCGGTAGTGGGGACGATCTGGCGCTGGATTGTTTCGTTTGTCGCCGTGCGGTTGGGAGCCGGGACCTGGCATCCGCGGCGCGACGCAGCGACCGGTGATGCCGCGCGGACGCCGGCCGGCTTGCGATCGGATTGCCGGCAGAGGTCTGCTGGGACAGAGATTCCGTGCGGGCGGTGCCCTCACCAGACGTCGGGACAGGGGTCGACGATCTTCCAGAGCTCGATGCCGTTCTTGATCCGCTTCATCTCGGTGGTGAGCCCGCCGTTGCGCCGGATCCAGTCCTTCACCGAATCGGGGTAATAGGACATCAGCTCGGACGTCCCCTCCATGCTGGTGACCTTGATGCCGAACGTGAACGCCTTGTCGTAATAGGCCTGGTGGAAGCCGAGGCTGGCCCTGGGCGTGACGCAGATCCTGTTGAGCGGCACGAAGCCGAAGACGAGCGTGCAGGCGGAATTGCAGATGCCGTCGATGATGACGCGCTGACGCGTTTCCCTGACGTGCCTGTACTTGGCCTTGTACTCTTCGATGTAGCCACCATGGTCGCGCGTAATGTGCAAATCCGCACGCGCCGGGCTAGCGGCGACCAGCAGGAGCACGACGCTTGGGATCAGGCGATTCATGGATCGGACGGCAAACCCGGTCTTTTCTGGCGCTGTCGCGACAACGCCTCGGGCCCAATGCACGACGGCACTTGCCGGACCTTGTCATGATCTTCTTAAGCACGCGGAAAAGGCCAAAATTTTGACGGGTTATCGCCTTTTGCGCACCCTTTCCGCCACTTCCGCGTTAGGCTATCAGCCAGACGGCCGGCCTTGACGTCGTTTTCCGGAGAAGAAAAGTCATGAGCAAGCTCGCATCCCTCGCCGCCGCCTTGATCGTGTCAATTGCCGCCCTGGTGCCGGCCACGTCCGAGGCGCGCAGCCATCATCGGCATCATCGCCACCACTACGGGCTGCCCTACGCCATCAGCTTCCTGCACAATTATGGCCCCGGCCCGCTGCCCGGTAGCTTTGCGTTCTATGACGGTCCTTCCACCAACCACTGCTACCAGAGCTCGGCGGCCTACATCGGCCAGGACCGACGCCGGCATCCCTGCTTCTGACGCCATCCATGGACGCCCCGCCAGCTTCGGCGAACGACCGTTCATGTCCGGCGGAGGCTGGCCTTGGCCATCCAAGTCTGGTATCCCGGTGACGCGGGAGATTTGGCCCGCATCGCGCGCTCGTAGCTCAGCTGGATAGAGCATCGGATTTCGATTCCGAGGGTCGGGAGTTCGAATCTCTCCGAGCGCGCCAGGGCCGTCTTCGCCCCCCTTCACCCGCCATCGCCGATCATCACCAAAGCCAACGATAACACTTTGTTAGATCGTGGTTTTTCGCGCTTCCGGTGACTGCAGCGTACGATCGGCGATCGTCGGCGAGCTCCGCCAGATCGTCCATTTGGCCATCCCTCGATCTGAGTTAGAATCCCCTCACCTGAAACGCTGCATTTTTCGGCGAGGGACAGGAGTTCGAATCTCCCATGCAGTTTCTAACTCAAAAGCCCGAGATCACCGCCAAGAACTATCTCTCCGTCGGGCCCGGTGAATACCCGTGCGGCAACAATCTTTACCTGATCGTCACCCCAAGTGGCGGCCGCCGCTGGGCCTTCCGCTACCAGCGCAACGGCATCGTCAAGAAGATGGGCTTCGGTTCGGCCAAGGAAACAGGCCTGAAGCTCTCCGAGGCCAGGGACAAGGCGATTGACGCTCTGCGGCTGCTGGCAAAGGGGACCGATCCGCGAGAGCACCGTGACGTAGAGAAACGCCGCACTCAGGGATCGCGCCAGTTCGGCGAATTCGCCGAGGAATGGCGGCGAACCTACGAGACCGGCATGAGGCACAAGGCCGCAAGAGCAAAGCTGAAGCGCATCGTGCAGGTCATCTGCCGCCCGCTCCATAAGCACTGGGTCCACGAGATCGAGACTGCCCATGTCGTCAACGTGCTCATGCCGATCTGGCAGCAGCCTGAGACCTCCCGCTCCGCTCGCCAGATCATCAAGAAGATTCTCGACGCAGCGATCGCCCACAACCTGCGACCGAAAGACAACCCGGCTGATTGGGCCAGCCGACTGCAACCGATCATGCCCAGGCAGCGGCGGCGTGGCACGATACGGGGCGGCCACAAGGCGATGGACTACCAAGACCTGCCGGCGTTCATGCACAAGCTTAGCGCCATCTCGACGCAAAGCGCGCGGGCGCTCGAGGTCATCATTCTGACCTTGGGACGAACCGCCGAAGTTCAGAACATGCGCTGGGCGCAACTCGATCTCGATAACGGAATCTGGGATCTTGGCTTTCTCGGCACCAAGAACGAGCGGTTGAAGCGCACGCCGTTGCCTCGGCAGACGCTGACCTATTTGCGTGAGGCTTACGAGAGCCGCGTCAGTGATGAATTCGTGTTTCCCGGTCGCAGTCTAAAGAGACCGATGAGCAACATGACCATGCTCAAATATCTCAAGGAGCTCACCGGAGACGAAACCCTGACTGTGCACGGCTTCCGCACGACGTTTCGGACCTGGGCGCAGGAGCAAACCCCTTTCGAGGAGGAAATCGTCGAGCATTGCCTGCACCACATCACGGGCGATGATGCCGAAAAGGCCTATAAGCGCGGCGAGGCCCTGAAGAAGCGACTGCATGTGATGCAGACATTCGCGGACTTCGCAACACAACCCCCAAAGAGCAATGTGACCCCCATGAAGGTCGCCTGAAAGTTCAAGCCATCCCCCTGCCCCGCCGAGGATGTCACCGCTCGGGCTGCTTGGTCGCCTCGGGCAGGTTTTCCAAGAAGGAGGCCAGATCTGCGCGCGTGATGATCGTCCGCGTGCCATACTTTCGGATTCGCAGCCGCCCTTCTTTGATGGCCTTGTAGAGGGAAGTCTGTCCGAGCGAACATAGTACGGCAGCCTCAGCAACGGTGAGGCAGAGCTTGTCCGCAGCGTTTCCAAGCATAGGTTTGCGCTTTGGCATCTAGGTTGGTCTCGCTTCATTTGGCGCCCGCAATGCCTTTCCTTTGTCGGCCCGCCCGGAATTGACTGCCCGCGGGAACACAGAAGGCACGTAAATCAGTCTGCTGGAGGCAAAGCGAATGCTCGGCAACATCCCAAATCCAGTGGGTGGCCTTTCGGCCGCGATTTCGTGTAATTGGGATGGTTGAGCGTCCTGACTGACCTGCCTGGCAGCGAAGCCAATCCAGAACGCGGAGACCAGTTAATTAAGCGCAGCCGCAGTGTAAACAGAGTGAGGGGCAGCCGGGACGCGGGACCGAGCACGTACAGCAAGTCCTTCCGAATCGACGCGAAGGATCGTCAAGCGCACCTAAAAGTATCGCAGCAGATTGTTGTGATGGCGCATGCTAATTTCCTTCAGTATGCAGTTGAGCTGTCCGATATCCTTGTTGTCGGTTTTCGCAGAGGTAAGCAGTTTGGAAGGGTTTCGGCAGCTGAACACTTTCAGAGCGCATTCGGACAACAGGCAGCTCAAAGCGCAATTGAACCGCAGTGGTTTTTCCGGCGTGTCCGAACTGGCACAGGTCCACCGATCTCTCCCTGACCCCGCTCATCGATGGGCTGGTACGGTCAGTTTGCCAGAACATGGCGCACCTGCGACCCAATATGTAGGAGCAACCATCCGGAGGGCGCCGGGGGTCGAGTCGTGAGATCGGTTCATCCGATTACCCCCCCTTCGATATCGACCTTTTCATCGTCCGCCGCGCCGCAGGCTAAGGCAAACCGGGCGATTGGCGGGCTACGCCCACAACTACCCTAGCCCAACTTTCTCGGAGAAAGTTGGGCTAGCCTCCGCCGGTTCGCTGCAAGCCATTGAGTACAGTTGAAGGAGGCGGCGAGCGTATCCATCGCGCCAGAATACGAGCAGCACCCTATTGAACGGCTAGCGGCACTACTTTCTTGACCATGCCCGTTTCTTGACCATGCCCGCGTAGCTGTCTCGATAGAGCTGGATACCGTAGAGGTTCGCCTGCTTGAAGCGGTTCCACTTGGCGACCGGCCGGCGGCTATCTCGGCAGCATTGTTGCCGCATATCGAGATTGCCTGGGACGCATGAGGCGTCCTTCTCAATTAACAGCTCAACGATGCAGAGGGATCGTGTCCCCAAGCGTGGTGTAGCTGGCGGCCCACCGCGTTCGCCAGCTGGAGCCGGGCCTGTCAGCTGGCGATAGCCGTGAGGCTGACGTTCGGATCATCGCTCAATGGCGCGATGGTTTCC
>NZ_JAUHIR010000028.1:0-53045 GCF_032381375.1 Bradyrhizobium sp. SZCCHNR1017
CTGGCCGGCAACGAGACTGCGCTTAAGCTTGAGAAATATCAGACGGAATTGCGCCGCGAGCGCGCCCGGGAAGAGCGAGAAAAGGCGCTCCGAAAGCAGAAGCAGCGCAGGTTCACGATCACCTCGGATGTGCGCAATCGGGCCTCGCAGGCGTTCTGGGCGATGCATGTTGAGGCGCTGAACTGGAGCGGGATGGAGCTCCGCGCCTACGCTGCGGCGATGCAGCTGTCGCCGCATTCGCTGCGCAAATGGCGCGACCGATTGGCGGCCGGCGAGGTCACGATCGATTGGCGCGCCCATCTTCATCCCTCCGCCCGTCCCACCGTTAGCACTAGTGCTAGGAACTCACAGCCCGAACGTCGCTTGACAGCCGCCGAAATCGGCGATCCAGCCGCGCCCAAAACGCCGGCCCGGCGCTTCTTCAGCGACGAGGAGAAGCTCGCGATCGCCAGGGAAACCGAGCTACCAGGCGCCAAAGTCTCTGCCGTCGCTCGCAAGCATGGTATCGTCACCGGGCTGCTGTTCCGCTGGCGCGCGCAGTTCGGCATCGCGCAAAAGAAGCGCTCCAAGCTCGCCGGTGTTGTGCTGCCCGACGACATGCCCGCCGCACGCGCCCTGCGCGATCTCGTGCGTCCACCGGAGGGCATGATGGCCGTCGACCTCGCTGACGGACGGCGTGTCTTCGCTCCCGCCGGCAGCGATCCGGATGCGGTGCGGGCGCAGATCGAAAGCGGAGAGACAGCATCATGATGTTCGTTCCTGCAGGCGTGAAGGTGCACCTGGCCCTCGGCTACACCGACATGCGGAAGGGCATGGACGGCCTCGCAATGCTGGTGCAAGACACGCTGAAGAAGGACCCGTTCTCTGGTCATCTGTTTGCCTTCCGCGGCAAAAAGGCATCGATCCTGAAGGTCCTGTTCTGGGACGGCAACGGGCTTTGTCTGTTCACCAAACGCATCGACCAGGGCGGCTTCGTGTGGCCGGTGATGGCGGGTTATGATGGCTCGATCACGCTCACGCCGGCGCAGCTCGCGATGCTGATCGAAGGCATCGACTGGCGCGCGCCAGAACGCGTATGGAGGCCTGCGATTGCAGGATGATCCGCCAAAACCGGTGCTGAACTGAGTTGCGATTCTTCTACGAATCAGCGTGTTCGAGTACCATCGGACATGCAGCTCGATCTCGCCAATCTTCCCTCTGATCCTGAGCTTCTGCAGCGCCTGGTGCGCGACATTGCGGCCGCCATCGACCATCGCGACACCGAGATCGAGCGTCTCAAGTCCATCATCAAACAGCTGCAGCGGATGCAGTTCGGTCGTAGCTCGGAGCGCATCGATCCCGATCAGCTTGCACTCGGTCTGGAGGATCTCGACAGCGACATCGGCCGCGTCGAGGAAGCTCAACCGAAGGCCACTCCGGAAGCCAAGTCTCCACCGCGACGCCGTGCGCTGCCCGATCATCTGCCACGCGAAGACGTTCTGCTCAACGTGCAAGACAGGGTTTGTGGCCGCTGTGGTCCCGGCGCAGCTTCGCGTCATGCGTACGACCCGTCCGAAATACGGCTGCCGAGCTCAACACCGTGGTGCCGGCGCGCCGGAGCGGTTGATTGTTGGCGGCCTGGCGACGCCCGCGGTGCTCGCCCACGTGTTGATCAGCAAATACTGCGATCACCTTCCGGTCTATCGGCAGTCGCAGATCTTCGACCGTCATGGCGCCGCTCTCTGCCGCTCGACGCTCGCGGGCTGGGTTGGCGGCGCATGCTGGTGGCTCGAGGCCTTGCACGAACGGCTGTGCAATAACGTGTTCGCCTCCAACCATCTCTTTGCCGATGACACGCCGATCCCGGTGCTCGATCCTGGCCGTGGGCGAACCAAGACGGGACGGCTTTGGGTGTACGCGCGCGAGCAAAGGCCGTGAGCGGCCCCAAACCTCCGGCCGCCATCTATTTGTTCGCTCCGGACCGCAAAGCCGAACGTCCAGCCGCACATCTTGCTGCCTTCAAGGGTATCCTGCATGTCGACGGATATGCCGGCTTCGAGCAACTGGCCGACAAGGAGGGCATCACGCTCGCAGCTTGTTGGAGCCACTCGCGACGCAAGACAAGGCGCGGCCGGAAGGGGACGGCCTCGCAGACCCCGATGGCTTTGCCTGCCTCTGCGCGAGCGCATGCTCCTTCATATGGGCCAGCGGCTTCCGCCGCGACGGGGATGTCTTCGGAGTGCATATGTTCCGCTTCGTGGATGACGGTGGACCGCAATGGTCCGAGCGCGTCAGAGGCAAACGGCGCTCGGCCTACGCAAATTCGACGGCTTTCTTGCCCGGACGGGCATGCCGACGCCGAGCGCTGGGCGACGCCGCCCGAGATGATGTACGATCTGACGCCTGCGGAGATCGCCACCATGACAAGCGAGACGGCGTTCGCCCGCGCACGGGAGGTAAGCTGCCGGTCGAACGCCGATCCCTTACCCCGATATGAACCGCTTTTCCGACAAACGATGCAGCGCGGTCACCCTGCGATCAACGGACGCTATTAAACTTGATGCGCCTCGGCGCGGCGCGCTACCTCGGTCGGCTCGACAGCTAGGCTTGCGGCTTGGCCATGCCAAGGTTACGCGCAAGGGATGGGGGGTCCTCGAACCGGGAGAATCCAGCGGCTGGGTTGAAGATCGCTATGCCCTCGGGTCAGGCAGCCGAAGGAATGGATATTCCGGCGCAGCGTGATGTTGTTCTCCTTCATGTGATGACGTTCCATATCCCCGAAGGAATCGTCCGGGCGGTGCTTGCCCGTACGGTAGAAGTCGGCGAAGTCTTCGAGCTGCGACGGATGCCAATCGATACCGTTTCCGCAGAAGATCAGGCAGCCCGAACCGGGCGACGCGGCCTGAACCGCTTCAAGTCTTTTCTCGAATTCCAGCGTGTACCGCATGAAGGCGGACCGGGCTGAGAACGACCGACCGAAAAGCTGCGCGCCCATCCATTCCTTTCGGACGATGACATGCGTGTCAGCGGTAAAATGTTGGCGGCGCTCCTCGTATTTCTCCCAGTTTTCGTCGCTGTCATCGGTCTGCGGCTGGACCGTCTTCACTTCGGCATGGGCCGCTTTCCCCATATCGAGGCCGAGGCGGAAGTCGATACGCCCTTCAAGCCCCGCCTGTCGTGGCTCGTATTCAAGCTTCACGATGGAATCGTCCTTGATGAACAGGCCCGCGACGGTCAATTCGTTGACCCGTTCGATGATGGCGAGGACCCGTTTCGGGGACGGCTTTGCCCGCCATGCGGCGACGGCGTCTTCAAACTGGCCCCACAGGCGCGCGCCCCCCTCGATCTGCGCATCGGGCCCCATGACGGTTTCCCGGTACGCCTCCGTGATCGCGGCGACATGGGCTTCAATTTCGGCTTCAATGGACATTGGGATATTCTGCGCCGTATGGCGGCCGATTCCAATGGGCGGCGCCGCGACAACGTGCCGATGGACCTAGCATGCTCAAATCCATTTCATCGATCTACAAGCCCGACATCCGGTTCCGCAACCTGGCGGATGCGAGCGGGACCCGTCCGATGTCGATGGCGGATCTGCATGCCATGGTCGAGCCGATCCAGCTATCGGATGCCGTGCCGGACGAGATACGGCGCGAATTCGACACCGCGCGGAACGCGTTCGTCTATTCGTGGTTTGTATACGAGTTCACCACGCTCGCTGAACTTGGCGGCTACACCGTCCTGGAATTGGCTCTTCGCCGGCGCCTTGACCCGGCGGTTATGCCCAACACCTCGAGGAGCCCCGGCTTAAGCCGACTCCTGCAAGCAGCGCTTGACAAGGGGTATCTTCAGCGCGGCGACTTTGAAGTGCCCTCGCCATCCGGAAGCGGCGCCATGGCGTGCCAGCTCGATTTCATACCCATGCTGCGCAATCACGTTGCCCACGGCAATATCCATTTGCTTCCGCAAGGCGCGCTCGCATCCCTTTAGTTGTGTCAAGCGGTCATAGAAAAACTCTATCCCGCGCTCCCATAGTTGCCCGAACAGCTACGCCGACTATCGCCGTCACGAGCTCGGCTAGAAGAATTGCTGCGGTTCGCGGAAGGCGCCGCCAAATGCACGATCGGCATCCAATACGGCCTCGATGACAAAGAGAGCGGAGCGCATGAGGTCGGTATCGCGCTTGCGGTTCGCGGGCTGCATCTTGTTACCGTGAAGGAAGTTGTTTCGAGTTCGCCATGGCACTGATTCAATGTTGTAGACTCATTCGAAGAGGGTGATGTCCTTGGTTGGCGGAAAATGCCCTCCGAGCAGCTGCTCTGTGCCATTTGGGTAAATAATCACGGCATGCTGGAAAATGCCGGACGCGAGATTACGGAGGACTACGTTCGTCGGCCGGTTCGGATCATGAGGATACGCGGTGAAGAACTCGCCGCGCTGATAGTGGTAGCCATCTTGATAAACAGCGTTCGTCGGACCGTTCGTAATGAGGACTCGGCTCGGCGCAATCCCAATTCCAACCGCGAGATTCATGACCAATCCTCGTGGCGGCGTCACCGCGCTTCGCCATGCGGCGAACCGGGGCGTATCAGAAACCATCAATGAATGGCCCATGACGCTGCTGCCATTCGGCTGATCGACCACCGCCAGTTGGTACAGAAAAATAGCATCGATCGGGCTGGCGGGATTGCTCTTCAAATAATCTTTGGCCCATCCATCGCAAGCAGGCAGCGACATCGTCTCCGGGACGCGCATAAGGACGACACGAACACCATTCGGCGATGTCTCCGCATGCTTGGTTGCGTTGGCAAACGCGCCATCAAACTTGTCCGAAAGATTCTTGCTTTCGTTCTGGTGAAATGGAGCGCCAAAGAACAATTGATAGGATATCTGCTGCTTACTGTAAGGCCCAAATTTCTGCGGTAAGGTATTGTCGAGCTTGACGGCCCATACCCCCACCGAAGCTGATTGCCCCGATGTCAGCGTCGGTAACGCGTCGCGGAGTTGATTCCAATCTGCCGTCGAGGGATAGGCGTTCGCGATCGCGAACAGCACACCGCCGTGCCCGCGCTCCTTGAATACGCGCAGGATAGCTTCCTCGGTCAATTTCGCCTGCTTTGTGAACTCCTGCTCATGTGCCGACGCACCGTAACTCTTCAAGGATATATCGGCAGTCGCGCCGTCGGCTGTCGTAACGACGGCATCGTAACCCGGATGGTTGCGTGTAGTCGGCCTTACAGTCTGAGGCGGACGGTGAAATAGACTGACGCCCATCAGCTCGAAAAGGGAGCCGCGTCGGCTATTCGCATCGGTGCTCTTGATTTTCTTGACATGATCAGCGACCCAGTTCGGGTCGATGCCCTCCAATCCAGCGATCGCGTCCCCGAGCAAACACAACTGGTTTACGGCCGCGGCGTCCTTCCGCCGCCACAGTTTACCGAGGCTTGTATCGCTAGTCGCGAGCCAATCGGCCCCAAACGCGGTTTCAATCGCCCCGAGCCGGCGGTCGAATTCATCATCGGGCATAGCCAAGTGATCACGTTGGCGTCCCGCAGCAAATCGGCTGGCCATCCCATCACTCCTGTCTCTTATCCCGGTCGTTTCTCAGATGCCTGGGGCAAAGGACCGGAAAAATAAAGAACGACCTTCAATTCAGATGCGCGTGCGTCAGTCGCAAGGTTAGCCGATGTGGCGAGCCGAAGCATCATTTGACTGGAGACGCTTGACGATCGCCTCGGCGGTCTGAGCCGGCGTCCATGCCGAGACATCGATGTAACCATCGATACCGAACAGTCCGGGCACCTGCGCCTGATCAAGGCGCAGGAGCATCACCGTTGCATCGCGGCGTTGCTTGAGGATGTCCCGGATCGCTCGCCATTCGAGGCCGCACCATTCTTTCCCGTTGTAGTTACCGCACAGGAATACGACGACAAGGTCCGCGTTCTCGTGATAAATGCGCTGCAACAGCACATCCAAATTGGGCCGCGCCAGCTCCGCGACATAATCATTGTCATAGAATACGACATCGTTTCCGAGCTCGTCCTTGAGGTGCTCGGCGATCGCACAGGCGAACGGGCGGTATTCGCCAGGAAAGGAAAGCGCAACTCTGAAGCGCCGTGTATCGATCGCCTGCGGCGCCGGTGCCTTGCGTTTCGCCTTGGCGAGCATCGCATCGATCGCAGAGAGGGAGGCCGCGTAAGGATCAACGCCAATCTTGGCTTCCATGAGGTAGCGAGGATGCGTTCGTCCGAGGTGATGCAGAAGATGATTGAGCCAAATCGCCAAACTGTTCGCATTGCTACAGGAGATCGGCTTGCCCGTCGTCGACGGAGGAAGGTTCGATGTGAAATCGGCGATGGCTTGGTTCTTGATCCGCTCGCATTCCTTCTCGGAAAAGAGGTTGGCAGCGCGCTGCGCCATACGAATGAAGTGGGCCGTCGGTTCGCCTTCCAGCAACCCGTAACAGGAGAACTGGCAGCCCCTTAAGCCGGCCATGGCGAAGTTGCTAGTTTGCATATTGTTGTACAGTCGCATGACTGCATCGTCGGAGTCGTCGAGCTGGCCGTAGTACTGCCAGAGCATGATCTGGTGATTGGGCTTTCTCAAGAGGCGATCGGCCGGAATTTTTTCTTGAGAGAAATACAAGATGGATAGCGAGATATCCGGGAACTTCCCGGCCTCCTCCTCGAAGGCCTTTTGCAGCCGTATCAGTTCTGGTCGTTTATCTGGCGCCGGCATGAGACGAGGGATGCGATCAAAGGGGTTAGGTCTTCAAAAGGCAGCTTGGTACGTAGCTGGGGTCTTGATACTCGAACAATTGGACGCGTCCCATCGATGTGAGCTGCTGGCCGAGGAACACCGAGAGCGCAAACGGCCCATAGAAGAAGAGCCGCGTCGTACGGAGCTGGCGTGCCTTCTGGAGCTTGCCGAATTCCTCCCGAACTGCCATCGCCATCGCGATGGCGTCGCCATCGCCGCCGATCGATTGCGCGCCCTGGCTTGGCGGTGCCATGAAGACGTACGCATTGGGAGCCTGTCCGGTGGACTCGATATACCGCATGACATCCACGCGGCCATCGCCACGAATGTTCAGTCCGAGCACGAGGTCGGTGCCGTTTGGGTCGGCCTCCGTGATTTCCGTCTGCAAAGTGTAGCCGGGCGTCGGGGTCGCATCCGAGCGCCAAAACTCCTTTGCGGGCGGTTGCGGAATTTCGAACGTCCAACTGCCCACGGCCGGAAACGTTGCGCCAACGGCAAGGCCGGTTGAAAGGGCGCATTTTCCGCGGAGCCGGATTGTGCGTACGGCTCCGGCCGCCATGATCTGCTTCCGCAAGGTATCGAGTTGCGGGACAAGATCGTTGGTCCAGGCGTCCGGCGAAGGCACCTTGCGCGCGGCCCGGTCAAAGAGCGGCGTCCAATCCAGCTCGTAATCCGCCGGCGGCGTGAAGGCTTCCTTCGTCCAGTTATGAACCCAAAGCGTCACACTGGCTTCTGCGGACAAGTCCGCGAGAACCGCAGAGCGCAAGAGCGCTTCGATCGAGGATTTGTCCAGCACCACGCCTTTGCTGGCCCCGACCTTGTTCATAAGGGCAGCGTAAGCGGGCTGGACCATCGCTCGAATCTTGCTCGCAAAATCGGGATGGCTGAGCATTCTCGCTATGAAGATATCAAGCGCTCGCTCATCATGCGCCAGATCGCCATACCCGATGTCAATAAAGACCTTCTCATGGATGAAGGCGATTTGTTCGTCGCTCAGGCCGACGGCCCGCATACGCTGGTCGACATCGTGTTGTGTCTGCGCGAGCGCGGGAACGGCGTCGTCATAAAAGGGCTTGGCGTTACGATAGCGCGCGAGGCCGGTTTCAACCGGCCGCATCTGCTGCGAAAGGCTTGGGCATGCCAGCCGGAACTCGTGGTAGGTGCCCGGCATGTCGGCATCGTATCTGCGAAACGCCTCGATCACGTCCTTGAATTCGGCGGGCGCGACATCGTGGTCCTTGGTTTGGATGTGTTTCCGGAGCGACTTACCTTCGTCAACATAGCGGATGTCGATATCGCCGGTGCCTTCCGTAAAGATTTGATGGAACGAGCCATCTTGCAACCAGATCGGAAGATGGCACACCGTGTAGCGCGTTTGAAAATCAAAGCCCTTTCCAGCATTCAGACCGCCCATCGCGTCCGGCGACAGAAGGGATCCGGTGGTGTCGGGCAGTCCAGAGGGGGTTTTGGCCATTCCTTTCTCCTACGCCCCGAAGGTCGAGCCGAAAAGCTTTCGCCATAGCTTGCGGCTTTCGGCTTCATCGGTTGCTTCAAGCGCTTGGCGAGCGGTCGTAGCCGCCGCTTTCACCTGGTCGAGGAACGCATCAAACTCGGCGCTGTCCCAGCGCTTGGCAACATTGACGGTTCCCAAACCCGGATCGGCAATGAACGGCACGGTGCCCAAGCCGCGGTAGAACCCGAAGGTCGAGTTGATCCCTTCGAGCACATTCGCGACAGCCCGCGCGTGCGACGTCGGAAGCCCGATCGTCTGGTGGACGAGCGTTTCCAGAATGTAGGATTTCGGCTTCGATTTCTCGCTGGGAAGCCGGTCGCGCCAGGATTTCATCAGCTTGACGATTTGCACGTAATAACCGCCCGTATCCTTGTTCTTCTCGCTTGCGGCGCTGATCTGTCCCTTGGGATGCGACTGCACCCATTGCTTGGCGTCGCGATCCGGAATCCAGAGTGGTCCGTCCTCGTAAACGGGCGTGCCGGGCACGATGTCAAGCCACACGCCCTTGGCACTAATGCCAATCGAGCGGCCTTGCGGCCGTGTCTCGCTGTAGTATTTGTCAAGTACGCCCTGAAGCCAGGTGAGAACAACCTCGGGCTCGGAGCCGTCGGCATAAATATCTAAATCGAGAATGCACACCACATCGACGTCTTCGATATTGTGGATGGCGGTATGCCGTCGATACGAGCCCGTCAGGAACGTTTCTTCGTGAGCGTCCTTGGTTTCTTCGTCCGTCTTCAGTTCATCACGAACTTTCTCATGCGCTTTCTTGGCTGTCTTTACAGCATCGTCATCGGGCTCGCATGAGCTGACGTAGCGCGCGAAATCAGCAGAGAGCTCCACCCGTCACTCCTTTTCCGGAAGCGCAGGAAGTTTTGTTGCGTCGAGGCCGTACGCCGCGGCGATACCGGAAAGGAAATCGCCGCAAACGGGACATTGCTCGTCGCGTTCAAAGTAGATGCCATACCAGCGATTAATCGTCATTTCATCGCGGCTCTCGCTCAAGGGAGGCATGTCGGCATACTGCGTGCCGGGTTCGGGCCGGTTGAGCCAGAGATACCACGGCGCATCGAAGTCACGCTTGAGCACATTGAGCGTGGAGGATTTGTCGGCAAGGAGTTCGAGCATGGCGAGCTTGGCGAGCTGCGTCGCGATGGGCAGCACGTCTAAGGAAAGGCCCGGCTCCACGGCGACGGGGCGATCCGAATAGGCGATCGCGTCGGCGTCATCCTGTGAAGACACCTCAACATCGGATGCTTCGTCCGGCAAGGAAGAGACGAAGCACTGCTGGCAGGGGGACTGCTTCGGGCGGACGCGCAGGATTTGCCCGCCATAGGCGCGGCGGAAGGCACCGCCATAGACGGCGGGCTTGTCGGCCGACACGCAAAGCTCGTTGATCAGCAACTTGCTTTGCCGGTTGTCGGTCCCGCAAATGACGAGGTCGGAGGCTTGCACAAGCCCGGCGAGCACGTCACGGTTCTCGAAACCGACGTCCATCACATGCACCTCGACCTGCGCGCCGGGATTCTTTTCAAGGATGAGATCACGCGTAACGTTCACTTTGGTCCGGCCCACCTGCGAGATTCCGCCCGGGTGCCGCACCACATTGCCAACCGACAGGCGGTCGCGATCCACCAGGATGAAGTGACCAACGCCGGATTTGGCGAGCTCTACCGCGACATGGGCGCCGCCCGTTCCGAGCCCGATACACAGAACGGTTCGGTCTTTGAGAACAGTCGTTTCCAGTATGCCGGCGCGGCGAAGGTCAAGTTGCGGCTCAATATCGGCGAACACGACGTCGCGCGGGTTGGCCGCGGGCTCGGCTGACTCAATCAGCTCGGCCCGGTAAGCGATGTTGTCTGGCGATACGAACACATCGGAGCGATGCGTTGGCTTGTCCGTGGGAACGATGGCAATCACCATTCCTTCGGAGGCCTGCCCTTGCTGCTGGCCGAGGACGAGCGTCGCTGCCGCATGGGTGCCGCTGCCTTGAATGCACAATTCCAACTGCGTGAGCGCATCGCCATCGTCCCACGAGCTGAAGCCGACGGGAAGGGAACCAGCTTTGGTCAACGACGGCCACTTGTCGCGCAACCATCCCGAAGAAAGCGTGACGACGCCGAACATGTCGGCATCGTCAGCGGTGATATTGAGCGCCTGCGGGGTAGGCACGCCCTCGGAAACCGCGACGATCGTGCGCCTCGTCTTGTCGTAGACGAGCTTCGACTTGCCGGGTTTCCGCTGCGCAATGGCCTGCATCGCATCGCGGATCATCGAGCGTTGGTCGCTCATGCGGCCTCCTGCATGGTACGGACAAAGTCGGCGAGATCGCGCCCGGTGGCGAGGTGCTGCTCGTAGGCTTCGAGCCACAGCATCGCCTTGAGAAATACCTTCTGCAAAACGATGCCAGCATGCCAGCGATCGGCGCGCCAATGGCAAATCTGAACCCAGCCCACCGCGTGCGGCTCAAGAGTGTGCATGGCGTGCGAGACGCCCAGCCGAGAGATAGCCACACCGCTGAAATTCAGCAATGGGCTCGGGTCTGTAATGTAGAGTGACGGCCGCTGCGTCGGATATCCCGGCGGGATCATGCAGAAAAGACGATAACTCCTGCCTACGCTGGTCGTCGCCGTGCCGCCAGCGTTGTACGTATCATCTGCCGGGTAGTGATAAACGCCGAACTGCGTAAAACCCTCATTCTGAAGGATTTGGTGTTCAAGCGCCATGCGCTGCCGGTGTGCCATTGTCCACGTCACGCAATACCTCTTTGGCCCTTTGCCGCACGATATACCTGCACGATTCCATTGATGTCGGGGACCACGAGCCCTGCCGGTGCTTCGATTTGCTCCGCGCTGCCCGTCGCCCGATCGAGGCGATGAACCTCAAGCACATCCATCGGCCATTTCTGATCGATGGCGAACGCGAGGTGATGCGGCTCCTTCAATTGGGCGACCAGAATTTTTCCGAACGCCGTCGTATGCTGCTCAATGGGGGCGCCGCTCTCCCGCTCCAGGGCTTCGGCGAGATGCGTGATGGCGCGCTCGCGCGTCGCCGCGTCAACCGCAGGCGCACAACCGAGGACAGGCGGCTCACCCGCATCGCCAATGCGAACACGAGCCAGAGCAACGGCTTCCCATTCCTTGAGCGACTGCTCCGGAAACAAGCCGCGCGCGATCAGCGCTTGCCGGACCGGACTGCACCCGGCGTGCACCGTGACGCTCATCGCGACCGGCTCTTCCTCCGTGCCGAGGTCGTAGAACCATGGGTGAATACGCACCGTAGGCGTCTGGCGGGACCCTTCCGTTGTGACGATGATCTCCACCATCCCCGGGAAGGCGTTACGTTTGCCGAGCTGACGGATGCGACTTCGATCGCCCGAACTCGGCTCCGAGAGGCCGAGGCGGTGATGGGAATGCCAGTCGCCGAAATAGCGAAGCGCCCAATCCGCCGCGAGCGGCTCGCTGAGTTGCCTGAGATAATCGACGTCCAGGCGGAAATGGGCGTTGTCGCGCTGTGCGTTCGGCCCTGCCTTCGTTGCGAGGAATACCGTCGGATTGTCCGGCCAGCGCCCAAAGAGATCGCCTCCCGTCTCGACGGTCCACGCTGCCGCTTCGGCGGCGATCGCGCGCAGCTCCGACTCCCAAATCACGAGTGGCTTGCTGGCCGCCGGACGGGCGGGAGGCGTTGCGGGCGCGCGGTCTACCCGCGGCGCTGGCGCGGACGGCGCGAGTGCCTTAGACCTGCGTCGGCCAAGAAAGCTGGCAATCCGCTTGATTACCATTCCGTCTCACCCAATAACTCAAAGACCCAACTCAACTACGAATCGGGAGTAGACCATTCTGCACCATGCAGTCGTCAAGAACAATGAGTGAACAAGCCTTTTCCCCGCAAATCAAGATCGGCTATAACCAGCTGGCGAACCTATATTTTCTTGTGCTGGGTGGGCTGGCGGCTATGAGAATATGGCTCGTGGGGCAGCGCAGCAGCGAGGCCCGCGAGGAGGATTCTTGGTGAAGCAGCTTACCGGACTTTTTCTCGGCGCCGGCGCCTCTTACGAAGCGGGATTGCCGCTCGTTTGGGAACTGACGAAAGAACTCAAGGAATGGCTGACACCTGACAAGCTGCGCGAGTTCAACAGAGGATGGCGGATTCAGGGAGGCGGCTATCCCGACGAGGTGATCGAGGACATGATTGTCTGCCTCGGACGGCCGGAGATGCACTACGAAGCGATCCTTGGCTATCTTGAAACGCAATGGCGCCGTCACCGCGCCCATGCGCTTGCGTATCACGGGCTCTATGTGTGGCTGGTCGAAATGGTCTACCACATGCTCTACTACCGGCATGTCAACAACGAAGCGTTTTTCGCGCGGCAGCTATCCGCCTATGATGGGCTGCGCGCGCTGGCCGATGAGAATACGCCCTTATGGATTTTCTCGCTTAACCACGACGTGATCGTCGAGGCCATCTCGGCCCGCCTTTCCATTCCGCTTCACAGCGGGTTTAGCCCGGAGCGGAAAAGCTTCGTCCGTCGTGATCGTACGGGAAAACCGATCGGTGAGATCCAGGCGGAAGTGCTCACGCAGCAGGAGCATGAACACGGCGCCATGCGTTTCTCGAACCCGGCGGTGCCTGGAATCTATCTCCTCAAGATTCACGGCGCGCTGGACATTTTCACGTTCAACGAAGGTAAGGACCTGCTGAAGCTCTTACCCAACGCGCCTGGGCAGCAAGGCGTGATCGACGTGTTGCGCGCCGTCAACGAAGGCCTGTTCTACGAGATTCCGGGTCATCCCGGCGCGGTGAAGGCGGCAAACGAGATCTGCTACCCGGATGAACAGGGCGTGATGCAGTTTCTACGGCGAACGTTGCTTGCGGGTGCCTACAAGTTCGATGCCCGAAGCCAACAGGTCCTTCCCAAAAGCATGCTGAAGCATTTTCAGCAGAACCTCAATTTCGTCACTACGCTCGTGTGTATCGGCTACGGCTTTGGCGATCTGCATATCAATCTTGTCATCCGCGAGTGGCTCGAGTTCCACCCTGACCGGCGCCTTGAGATCGTGAGTCCCGATGCCCGTGACGTGCCAGCCTTTCTTTTGCATCTCACGTCACAAGTAGAGATCACGGCTGCCGCGGCCACCGATTGGCTCGACAACCGCGCTGGCATCGTGCGCACTTCCAGTGAGCGCTTGGAACGGCGCATCGGTGAAAATCTTCGCAAGCTTGGAAAAGAACGGGCAGCGGAAGGATTAAACACCTTTTTTCGTATTCACCGCGACCAAGCGGCTAAGGGCTTGGCCGAAAAACTTCGATCGCTCCCCGTTATCGATGGACAGCCGGATGTCGCGGCGCTTGGAGATCCGGCCTTGATTGCCAAGCAATGGGCTGCGGAATTGCATCTCACACCGGAAGAGCAACTGCAGCAACTTCTCCAGTATTTGGAAGCCATGCGGGCCGACGGGCAACCGCCAACCACCCTTGGATCGGCCTAATGAAAATTCAGGGGGGAGCGGTGCTTACAAAGGAAGACGACGAGGAGCGGCAGGAGCGAGCCTATCGCCTCATCGGCGAGATCGTCGACGGCATCGTCGCCCAGACCTGTGCAAGGCACTATCTGGCGCCCACTCAAGAGCACCAGTTCACGAGCAAGATCACGGCCCTCATCGAACGCGAAATTCGCGACATGGAGGTGCAGGGCATGCACGTCAAAGTGCACGCACAAGATTTCCCGGACAAAGGCCCCAAAAGTTGGGAGAAAAAATCGGGCGCAGACGTGTATATTTCCCCGTTGTGGAAGCTCCCGGCATCCACATCAACAAGGGAATGATTGTTCAGTCGAAGAAAGACCGAAAGGGCCTGGCCCGGCAAGTGCACGACATGAAAGATCGCACAAATTCCTCCTACGTTTGGGCACATGGTCCTTCAAGCATCTCGGTCGTGCCCGCGGACGATGTCGCCGAAGGCAAGGTGGACTTTTCTAGCTCGAAGACTGTAGGCCAGCTCATCTCCGACGGCCTTCGTTGCCACGCGGGCGACCCCGGCCTAGGCCGTGACTTGAGTTTGCAGCTCCCGCAATCACTCACCGCCATGACGGAAAAACTGGCCTTGAGGCACTGTATCAGCATCCCCCTTACCGAAGGAGACGCCTGATGCGCCAGAACTTGATCATCCGCACACTGGCACTGCGAGATCTAGTCGGGCCCGAAATGGAGGGCTGATGAGATTTGCTCTCGTTGAAGGCGAATGCCGCGATGCGGCGCCGGGCCTTGCCCGGTGTATGCCGCGTCTGTGGCGATCCCACGGTCGCGAAGTGCGGTCAGCATCGCGTTTGGCATTGGGCACACAGAGGGACAAGCACCTGCGACACCTGGTGGGAGGCAGAGACGCAGTGGCATCGCGATTGGAAAGACCACTTTCCGAAGGACTGGCAAGAGTGCATCCACGCGGTGCCTGGTGATGAAAAACACATCGCCGATGTCAAAACAGCAAAAGGCGTCACGCTCGAATTTCAACACTCATTTTTGCCAGAAGCAGAGCGACAGGCGCGTGAGCAGTTTTATCCCAAGCTGATTTGGGTCGTCGATGGACAACGACGGAACCGGGACAGGGCTCAATTCTTCGCTTCCTTCGGAATTGCCGTGCACCAGCAGCCGCTGGTCATCCCTGCGCGCATGCAAGATAGCGCGCTCCTGCGAGACTGGAAGGCGAGCCGCGTCCCGGTGTATTTCGACTTTTGCGACAGCCTACCTGCCGATCTTTGCCGATTCGCCGAGCCCACACTTTGGCGGCTGAACCCGAGCAGCGAAGGCGGGGCTGTCCTTCTTTCGCCTGTCGCGAAGTCTTATCTTATCGAGGTCTACCGGAACGGCGTGGCATTCGATGAGCCGTTTACGGAGACGCTTCGGCTAGTCGCAAACCTTCTGCGTGAACGTGAGGAAGCCCGACACCGAACCCAACGCGTTTGATTGGCACCTGACACGAAGGCAACGCGCGCGGCGGCGTTTTTAGACCGCGGTATGAGGCGTCAGATAGTTCACCGTATCATCCGCTCGGCTTCGGCTCGCGATGAGATACTGATGTCTGCAAAGAGACTGTCGAGGCACGCAATCGTCAAGCTTTCTGAATTGGTCGCGGTACAGACGAGGCATTCTATATGCCCAGGATAGGCGATCCTTTCGAACGCGGTCAGACGGCACAAGTTTGGATAGGGGTAAATCGTCGTGCCGTCCGCGAACCTACCGCGCTGCTCGATATTGCGATCCCCTTTCTCGCTCAAGCCAATACCTGGCCGTTCCGTGGTCAGGAAACGGCGCTCAATGGAACACCTACGCCGTGCTTTGGCATTCTCGGCGTTCGCGGGCTATTGCAGAGATCGCTATTCCTTTTCTCTCTTCGACTGAGCGTCGGGCTTCAGTAGGTCGAGATAGTCCACATCAAGCGCAACCGACAGCTCGTAAATCGTGACGACGGTCGGGTTTCGCTGACCCTTCTCCAGGCCGCTGATATACTGCTGACTGAAGCCGGAAATCTCCGCCAGCTTCTCCTGAGTCATTTCTTTGTTTTTTCGGATCCGCAGAACGTTGCGGCCAACCAACCGACGCATGTCCATGGGCAGAAGTCAGCCCATTGCGCGCATGGTTTTTATCAACTATAGTATGTATCCACTAAAGTATGTAACGCCTGATCGGCCTAAGAGGAGGTTCTGTGTCGCAAGGTCGTTTCGCCGAACCAAATTCGCAGGGTCGTGCCGTGGCAGTGACCGCGATAGAACATGGCAACGTGGTCATTACAGTTGCAAGCTTAACGTGCGAGCGCACCGTGTCCGCCGCCCCGGTCTGCGGCTTCATCACCACGATTTTGGGAGGTCCACTTCGCGGCGAGACGCGGGAGAGCAGAACGTGGAGCGGGATGATTCGCAGTCACTCGGACGCTGTATCTCGCGTCTCCGAGCTCCTCGTGTCCGAGCAGGATGACGCCTCGCAAGCAGACGATGAGCACCCGCGATAGAGCCCGTGAACCGACCCTTTTGCTTCCGATAGCGCGATGACACTTCCGAAGGACGCAAAGACCTTCACTGTTACCTGATCCAAGGCCTAGACACGTCCTCCGGCTTTTTTTCCGGCAGGTGCACAGGGCTTCGGAAAGGGTATCCGATCGATGCCACGGCAGACGGCTCTCCCGTCATCACTCAAGCCGCGGCTCATTACTCGCGAGGCGGCAGCCGCATACATCTGCGTTTCCGCCAACGTCTTTGATCAAATGGTGCGAGCAGGCACTATGCCAAGGCCCAAAATCCTAGGTGAGCGCCGGAAAGCATGGGACGTCCGAGAACTGGATACTGCCATTGATCTGCTGCCTTCAGATGGCAATGATCCTGGCCTTGACGAGACGTGGAGTGATGTCGATGCCTCGAAGGTTGCCGCCATACGTTGAGCGCAATCACGTCAAGGGGCATACGTACCTGTCATTTCGGCGCGGCAAGGGTCGGCGCATTCGCCTGCCAGATGACCCGACCAGCCCTGAGTTCATGTCGGCCTACCAAAGCGCCCTTCTCGGTCAGGTGACAACATCGAGACCCGAAATCTGCTCTCCCGTTCAGGGCACAATCTCTGCGCTGATCGCCTCTTACATGCGAAGCTCGGAATACGTCGGCCTTCGAAAGACCAGCAAGGAGGGGTACGGCAGACGCCTCGAGGCCCTCAGAATCGAGCACGGGCATCGGACCGTCACTGGACTTTCTCGCGAGCGCATCATCACCGGCATTCTTCAGCCGTTCGCCGACCGGCCAGGCGCGGCTCTCGATACCCTCAAGAAACTTCGCATTCTGATCCGTCACGCAATCAACATCGGCTGGATCAAGCACGACCCGTCGCTCGGGATAAAGCGACCCAAGCTTCAGCGCATCAGATCTTGGACCGAGGACGAGATCGAGCTTTTCCGCAAGAAGTGGCCTCTGGAAACCAAACAGCGGCTGGCTTTCGAACTGTTCCTAAACACGGGCCAACGACGATCCGACGTGGTCCGCATGGCATGGTCCCACATCACGCCCGAAAACAGAATCGCCGTCGCGCAGCAGAAGACAGGACGGCGATTGTTGATTCCGCTCCACCGTGACCTGCTTTCGGCCTTGGCCGTCGCAAAGCGTGACCACGTGTCGATCATTACGACCGCCTACGGTCAGTCCTTCAGCGTCGACGGCTTCAGCCAATGGATGCGCGACGCCATCACTGACGCAGGCCTGCCGCTCGGTTGTCAGCCGCACGGCCTGAGGAAGGCGACCGGCCGCCGCCTGGCGGAGGCCGGCGCGACGGCAAAGATGATCATGTCCGTCCTTGGCCACACCACTCTTGCAGAGGCGGAGCGATACACTGAGGAGGCTGATCAGGCGAGCCTTGCGGTCGATGCTCTGGCGCGGCTTGAAGGACACAAGGCGAACGGTCTTCCCCAACCGCAATCCGCCGGTTTGGGAAAACCGACCAAAAGCTCAAAGAAATCAGCGGGGGAAAGGCAGAACTGGCGCTCCCTAGGGGAATCGAACCCCTGTTTCAGCCTTGAGAGGGCCGCGTCCTAACCGCTAGACGAAGGGAGCGTGAGGTGAACCGCATAGCCTCGAAATCGCCGCGCCGCAAGACGGGGGATGCAGAATTTGTGGGTGGAGGAGGAGAGGGTCCCCGTGGGGACCCCCACCCCCGACCCCTCCCCGCAAGGGGGAGGGGAGCTCACCGCCCGGGTGGTGAGGGGAGTGGATATCAATGGGAATGGAATCAGCCGACCGCGACGGCGGTGGGCTCCCTCTCCCGCTTGCGGGGGAGGGTTGGGGTGGGGGCGCCGCGAGCACCGGTGCCAGAGGAGAGAGAGTTCCCCCACCCGCATCGCATCTTCGATGCGATGCGACCTCCCCCGCAGGCGGGGGAGGCGCTGACTGCCCGCGGGCGGGGAGATGGGCCAAAGTCAAAAAGAGAAAGGGCCGAAATGGCCGGGCGAAACCGCCCTGCCCTCACGGCTCGACCGCGAAGCGGAGGCGGCCGGTGGGTTTGAGGGTCTTGGCGTCGAAGGTGCGGATCTCGGTGGTGCCGCCGACATCGAGCGTCACCGCCAGGCGGTCGCCGGCGGTGCCGGTGGCGACGATGCGGGCGCCCTTTGGGAGCATGGCGGTGAGGTCCGGGCCCGAAGCTGTGCTTCCATCGCCGCGGAAAAGGCGGTAGCCGATGGCGACCAGAAGCACTGCGATCGCGATCGAGGTGGTCACGCCCGCGATCATCATCATGCGCCGCAGCCGCGCCATCAGCTGGGCCTGCTCGGGCGAGGACGGCTCGGGCGCAACGGTAGAGTTCATGGACATCTCGACTTCACAATCCCACGGTCTGATGACGGTCACGGTCGCCGGCGACGAAGGCTCGCCGCGGCTCGATCGCGTGCTCGCGGCCAGGCTGCCGGAGCTGTCGCGGTCGCGGCTGAAGGCGCTGATCCTGGCCGGTCAGGTCAGCCTTACTTCAGGGAGCCTTGGCGCGGAGGCGGTGCGGGACCCCGCTTATCACGTCACAGCCGGCGACACGATCACAATCGACGTGCCGGAGGCTGTCGCCGCCGAGCCCGCGGCCGAGGCGATCCCGCTGAAAATCATCTACGAGGACGACGACATCGTCGTCATCGACAAGCCGGCCGGCCTCGTCGTGCATCCGGCGGCCGGGCACGAGACGGGAACGCTGGTGAACGCGCTGATCGCGCATTGCGGCGCCAGTCTTTCCGGGATCGGCGGGGTCAAGCGGCCCGGCATCGTGCACCGGCTGGACAAGGACACCACCGGGCTGATGGTGGTGGCGAAGAACGATCAGGCCCACGCCTCGCTGAGCGCGCAGTTCGCCGACCATGGCCGCACCGGCGCGATGGAGCGCGGCTATCTGGCGTTCGCATGGGGGGTGCCGCACCGGCCGCATGGCACCATCAACGCGCCGATCGACCGGCATCCGCATGCCCGCGACAAGATGGCGGTGCGGCCCAAAGGCCGCGAGGCCATCACCCATTACGAGGTGCGGGAGAGCTTTCCTGGCCGCGACGGCAAGCCGGTGGCGTCGCTGATCGCCTGCCATCTCGAGACCGGGCGCACCCACCAGATCCGGGTGCATCTGGCCCATCTCGGCCATCCGCTGCTCGGCGATGCCGTCTATGGCCCGCATTTCAAGACCAAGGCGAACCAGCTCGCGCCGGCGGCGCGGGACGCGCTCGAGGCGCTCGGGCGGCAGGCGCTGCACGCCTATCTGCTGGTCATCGAGCACCCGCGGACGGGAGAAATAATGCACTGGGAATCGGAGCTGCCGGAGGATCTCATGCTTTTGAGAGGCGCCCTGCGAGCGGCGCTATGACGCAGCGCCTTCAGAAAACCGCAAGCATGCCAACAGGTTATGGCAGCCACACGGGGACGTGACCCCCGGAATCCTTCCACCGGGGGGCGAAAATGGTGTATGTTGCGCCTGCGTCGAATGGTCGACGCATGGAACGTCGCAAACCGGTTGGCTTTAACCAAGCGACCGCTTTGCCTGGCCCGCCGCTATCGGGGGCCTGAACCAACTGGAGGGCGCTCAATGGCCCGTACAGCTACACTGCCGGTTCTCAACGGAGAATCGGGACTTTCACGCTACCTCGCCGAGATCCGCAAGTTCCCGATGCTGGAACCGCAGGAGGAGTACATGCTCGCCAAGCGTTGGCGCGAGCATGACGACAGCGACGCAGCGCATAAACTCGTGACCAGCCACCTCAGGCTCGTGGCCAAGATCGCCATGGGCTATCGCGGCTACGGCCTGCCGATATCCGAAGTCGTGTCGGAAGGCAATGTCGGCCTGATGCAGGCGGTGAAAAGGTTCGAGCCCGAGAAGGGCTTTCGCCTCGCCACCTACGCCATGTGGTGGATCAAGGCGTCGATACAAGAGTACATTCTGAGATCGTGGTCGCTCGTGAAGATGGGCACCACCGCGAACCAGAAGAAGCTGTTCTTCAACCTGCGCAAGGCCAAGAGCCGCATCAACGCGCTGGATGAAGGCGATCTGCATCCGGATCAGGTCAAGCTGATCGCGAAGCGCCTCGGCGTGACCGATCAGGACGTGGTCGACATGAACCGCCGCCTCGGCGGCGACGCCTCGCTGAACGCGCCGATCCGCGACGACGGCGAAGCGGGCGAATGGCAGGACTGGCTGGTCGACAATACGCCCAACCAGGAAGCCATCATGGCCGAGCACGAGGAATACGACCACCGGCGGCAGGCGCTGAACGGCGCGATCGGCGTGCTCAACGCGCGCGAGCGCCGCATCTTCGAGGCGCGGCGCCTGGCCGACGAGCCGATGACGCTCGAGGACCTGGCGGCCGAGTTCGGCGTGTCGCGCGAGCGCGTGCGCCAGATCGAAGTGCGCGCGTTCGAGAAGGTGCAGTCCGCCGTCAAGGGCGCCATCGCCAAGCAGGAGGCGGCGGCCCTGGAGGCCGCGCACTAGACGCGCGGCTTGCTTGAAGGTGGTTTTTGGATGCGATCGGAGCCGGCGGAGACGCCGGCTTCTTGTTAGGTGGGATCAGTCCGGCGCGGCGCGGGCGAGCTCGGCGAGCGCACAGCCCTCGCAGTAGCGGGCGTCCTTGTAGTCGATCCAGTTGTGCGCATAGATCCGCTCCCGGGCGATGCCATAGCGGAGCCGGAGCAGCTTCGAGAGCACGCGCCAGGCGGCGACCTGGGCGTCCGTCGGAGGCGTGGTGACGTCGGGATAGTTGCCAGCGAACTCCACGCCAATGGAATTGTCGCGCACGACCTTGCGATAGGTGGGGCCGTTGTCGATATAGCGGCTGTCGTTGCGGTTGGCGCCGTCGCCATGCAAGGTCACCAGGGTGTCCGGCACCGCCCAATACACCGTGCCGTCGGTTTCCACCCACACGGTGACGCCGCGCCGTTTCGGGTTCTTGGCTTGCGCCAGCGCCCCGGCTCGCGCCGACCCGGCCGGACCCTCGGTCTGGTGGACGATGATGTTGGTCCAGGGATGGGCGAGGTGCGGATCGCCCCACGGCGCCAGCCAGACCATCTTCAGTCCCGGGATGTCCGGCGTGCCGGACGAACGGGCGAGCGACGTGAGATCCTCAGCCGCAACAGGCAGAGGCAGCGCGACGAGAAGCAGCGCGAGCGCTGCGCGGAGGGAGAACAGGACCGGCCTCATGGCCGGCAACGATAGCACCGGCTACCCGGCGGCGGCATCCTGCCGACGCGGCGGCGCCATCATCGGCTCGATCTGGTCCGGCGCCAATGTCGGCGTCTCGTGGTCGGCGGCGAAGACGGCATAGCGGTTCTTGCCCTCCTTCTTGGCGGCATAGAGCGCCTGGTCCGCCCGCGCCATCAGCCGGTCGGGGAAGGCGCCGACATCCTCGGTCCATTCGGCGACGCCGATCGAGACCTCGATCGGCACCTCGGCGCCGGCACAGGCCTCCGCATCGTCGCGGCAGACCTGCAGGATGCGCCGCGCGATCATCGCGCCTTCGCGCAAGGCGGACGCCGGCAGCACGATGCAGAATTCGTCGCCACCGGTGCGCGCCAGCATGTCGCCGGGGCGCAGCCGGGTCTGGGCCATCAGCGTGAAGTGCTGCAGGCAGGCATCGCCGGCGGCATGGCCATGGGTGTCGTTGATGATCTTGAAGCCGTCGAGATCGATCACCAATAGCGCGAACGGCCGCCGCGAGCGCTCGGCGCGCGCGCATTCCTCGCTCAGGCGCTGCATCAGGTGACGGCGGTTGGCGACGCCGGTGAGATCGTCGAGCAGCGCGAGGTCGGCGACCTCGTTGCGCAGCCGGTCCACCGCCATCAGCAGGAAGCCGAAATTGAGCGACATCGACAGGAATATCAGCAGCAGCACCGCGGCGGCCTGACCGCTGGTGGAGCGGCTGAAATTGAAATCGGCGCCGATGAACGCCCCGATCGAGCGCGCGGCAAACACCGCGATGATCAGAACGGACAGCAGGCCGGCCAGCCGCGCTCCCGGATTGACGGGCCCGCGCCTCGCATCCAGCACCAGCCGCGCGATGATCGCCATGGGGACCGCCTGCCCGATCGAGTAGCACAGGATCCTCAGCGGGCCGTGGTCGTATCCGTATTGGAAAAATGCGATCGACGAGCAGGTCATCGCGACGACGGTCAAGCTCAGTCGCCACGACGCCCTGGAGCCATAGAAGCGCTCGACGCCCATCGCCGCGAGGCAGATCGCGAAGGTCATCAGCGAGCCGCCGACCAGCAGCGGAACGAACGAGCCGAAATAGAACCGCGTCAGCGCGAACGCCGCCGCCGGCGCGCACATGAACGCAGATGCCGTCCAGTACCGCGCCGAATCCAGATTGGGATAGCTGCGCATCACGTAGGCCCAGATCAGGCCCAACGCGAGGAAATTGACCACGAAGGCGGTCCACAGCGTCGGAACGTTCAGCATCCCGACAGCAGGACGCCGCAGGTCCTGTCCTCGATGTTCAATAACGCCGCGCTCATGAGCTACCCTGTTGCTCGAGGCAACATGGGCGCGGCGCAGTTAACGGTTCCTCAAGGGCCCAACCAAGGTTGCGCCTTGGTTTTGAATCAATGAAGACACCTTTTACGATCCGCTAACCTTGTCACACCCCGAGCGCCAGCGGCGCAACTGGCCGGCGAATGCATCGAGCTGTGGATAAGCGCAACCGCGCTGGTGACAGCGTGAGGCAGAGCTTCGCGAATCTGCTGGGATCGACACCCGAGGCTGATGCATGGCTGGCGTGCGCCAGCGAAGCCTCAAAGTCGCGTTGCAATCCATCAACTCCTGACGAGGATTCCATGGCGAAGAAGGCGAAGAAGGCCGCAAAGGCCACCAAGAAAGCTGCGAAGAAGACCAAGAAGGCTGCCAAGAAGAAGTAGTTGCACTTCCCGGGTGGGAGCGCGGCTTCCACCCGGCTCTCAGTCAGCTCGACCCGCTAGCCGATCCTACGTCTCCACCGGTCGGCGGTTGCCACGCAACACGCCTCACCTGATATCGGGCGTGCGCTCGAGCGTCACCTCGGCTTCGCGCAGCACGTCCAGCGGCGCCCACGGCTTGCTCCAGAACTTCGTGCCGCCCGGCAGCGGCTGCGACAACGGCCGGCCAGAAGTGACGACCACATTGATGTGGGGGTGACGCGCCTTGGCGAGATGGGCAAGCTCGACCCCGTTCATGCGGCCCGCCAGATTGACGTCGGTCATCAGCAGCACGATGCGATGACCCGGCTTGTTCAGGACGAGTTCGGCGGCCTCCGCGCTCTCACACGCGATCACGTCGTACTCGCTCTCTTCGAGCAGCAGCGTGATCATCTCGCGCTGCGCCAGATCGTCTTCCACGATCAGTGCGGTGGCGCGAAAAGGTTGCGACTGTCCCATGCAGGTCCTCCACGAATGTGTGCTCGCAAAGTAATGTGAGTTAAAAGCTGAACGGCCGGATGGTTCGGTTCCAATCAGAAAAAGTGGCCGAAAACCCAGCTGCAATTGGAACAGGCACGCAGAACCGGTCGATCAGGGGAGTGAAGCGACAATGACGATCATTCGAGGCGCATCTGCCGCCGTGACAGGCGCAGCCAGCGGCATTGGCCGTGCGCTGGCGCAGGAGCTGGCGGCCCGCGGTTGCGATCTCGCGCTCGCCGACCGCGACGAGGCGGGCCTCGCAAGCCTCGCCGCCGAACTCACCGCAAGCGGCCGCAAGGTGACCACGCACCGGCTGGACGTCAGCGATGTGGCTGCAGTCACCCAGTTCGCAGTAGACGCGACCCGCGCGCATCCCGGCCTCAACATCGTCGTCAACAATGCTGGCGTGGCACTGTTCGGCAGCTTCGCCGAGATCGATCAGGCGGAGATGGAGTGGCTGTTCAACATCAATTTCTGGGGCGTCGTGCACGGCACGCGCGCGTTCCTGCCGCATCTTTCGCGCCAGCGCGAAGCGCACGTCGTCAACCTGTCCTCGATCTTCGGCATCATCGCTCCGCCCGGCCAATCGGCCTACGCCGCGGCAAAGTTCGCAGTAAGGGGATTTTCCGAGAGCCTGCGTCACGAACTCACAGCCGCCGGCAGTCCCGTGCGGCTGTCCGTCGTGCATCCCGGCGGCATCGCCACGGCGATTGCGCGCAATGCCCGCGCCGGCCAGGGCATGACCGACAATGCGCGCCGCGTGCAGGCCATCGAGCGGTTCGAGCGGCTTGCCAGGACCAGCCCGCGCGACGCCGCGTTGCGGATCATCGAGGGCATCGAGCGCAATGAGCCCCGCATCCTGATTGGCGGCGATGCGCGCTTCATGGATCTCCTGCAGCGGTTCATGCCGGCCACCTATTGGCGCGTGATGGCGAAGCGGCTCGAGAAGGCGGCCGCGAAGCAGGGATGAGCCACGGGACAGGAGCCCCCGCCCCGGCTCGCGCCCGTGGCGGATACGCCGGAGTGATCGGCGTGTCGGCGAGCTTGTACTTCAGCCACCCAACGACCGGTCAGGCCGCCCTGATATGGGCTAGGAACTGGTTGACCTCGCTACGCAGCCGGGTCGACTGCTGCGCGAGCTCCCCGGCCGCCGACAGCACCTCGTTGGCGGCGTGGCCGGTCTGCACCACCCCGGACGTGACGCCCGCGATGTTGCGCGTGACGTCCTGGGTCTTGCCGGCGACGACGTTCACATTGCCGGCGATCTCGCGGGTCGCGGCGTCCTGTTGCGCGATCGATGAGGCGATGATGGTCGAGATCTCGTCGACCTCCTGGATCGTGGTGCAGATCATGCCGATGCTCTGGACCGCGGCGGCGGTTTCGGCCTGAACCGCGGCGATCTGAGCACCAATCTCTTCGGTCGCCTTGGCCGTTTGGGTCGCCAGCGTCTTCACCTCGCTGGCGACGACGGCGAATCCCCTGCCCGACTCGCCGGCGCGCGCGGCCTCGATCGTCGCATTCAGCGCCAGCAGATTGGTCTGGCTGGCGATCTGGGTGATGAGTGCGACGACCTCGCCGATCTTGCTGGCCGCAATGTTGAGCCGCTGCACCTTGTCGTTGGATTGCTGCCCTTCGTCCGCGGCCTTGCGAACCACGGACGACGCACGCTCGAGCGTCTTGCTGATCTCGTTCATCGAGGATGACAGCTCCTCGGCCGCCGAGGCAACGGTGTTGACATTGTCCGACGCGGAGCCGCACGCCTGCGATACCGTCAGGGCCTGCTGCTTCGACTGATCGATCGTCACCGACATCGAACGGGCGGTCGCCTCCATTTCGATGGCCGCAGCCGACACGGCGTCGACGACGCCGCGGACGCTGGCCTCGAAGCCATCGGCCACCTCCATCAGCATGCGGCGCCGGTCCTCCTCGGCACGAGCCTGGGCCTTCTCCTGCTCCGCCTGCAGATCCCTCATCCGGACGGCGTTGTCCCTGAAGATCGAAACGGCGCGTGCCATCTGTCCGACCTCGTCCTTGCGCCAGTCGGCCGGGACGCGAACGTCCAGGTTGCCGTCGGCGAGCTCGCGCATGGCGCTCGTCATCTGGACGATCGGGCGGGAGATGCTGCGCGCGATCAACAGCCCGGCGAGCGCGATCAGCACGAGGCCGGCCAGCGTCATCCCGATCGCCAACGCCCCGGCGCGATTGCGGGCCTGGATGAACTCGCTGTTGTCCATGATGATCTCGACGGCCCCGATCGGCTTGCCGGAGAAATCCTTGATCGGGCCCAGCAGCGCGACGACCGGAACACCCTTGAGCTGTCCTTGGCGCGACAGGAAGCTGCCGGCCGATGCCTCCCGATAGTCGCCGCTTGCAAAGAAGGAGGTCTCCCCGATCGTCGTCGCGAACAGCTTGAAGCCGGTGTCGCCGGCCAGGCGGAACGCAACCTCGACATTCCGGCTGCGCTTGAACTCGTCGAAGAAGTTTTGGCCAAAGGTCAGGCCGAACTCGACCGAGCCCAGATGTTTGCCGGCGGAAACGATCGGTACGACGCCGCGGAGGCCGAGGCCGGCAACGCCGCCCTCCAGCCCGACGATCGGCTTGCGGTCGGTGTTGGCGGCCACCACCGTCTTGCGGAATCCAGACAGATCGTCGCCGAACTTGGCCGGCTGGTGCACCCGCAGGAAGGACATCGCTGGCGGCGTGTGAAACTGAAACTGGTCGACGCCGTAATCGGATTTCAGGCTGGCCATGCCCGCGCCGAACAGCCGCATCAAGGCGTCGCGGTCGTTCTGCGCCATGGCGTCCTGGACTGCGGGGATCTTGGCGACCACCGCGCTCATGGCTTCCGCGCGGGTCGACTCCAGCTGCAGGCGCGAATTGAAGGCGTCATATTGGGCGTGGAGCTCGCGCTCATTGGCGCGGTCGATGATGCCGCCGATGATCCACATGGCGACCAGCAGCACGAAGAAAGCCGTCGCTGCCGCACCGATCACCAGAGAAAGGGTGATCCGGGTTCTCAAGCCAACAAACTTCAACATGCGATCCTCGAACGTCGACCGGTGTTCGAGTATTGCAGCGTTGCAACTAATTATTCCTGAACGAGTCAACCAATGGACTGGACCAACAACAAATTAGCTGCTGCGGGGCGGGAACGGCTATCGGAGCCTTCCGCCGCACACTTTGCTCTTAACCTGCCGCAATCCATGCTGGTTGCAGATCACTTCACCTCAACCCTTCACAAGTCCCGTCGGAACATGCTGACAGAGCAGAGCGTCCGACCTGTCCGGCAGGGCGCGTTCAGGCGACAGGACCGCCGCGCGCCCGCCAGCCGCTCATGCCGCCGGCATAGTGGCGGATATCCTGCCGCCCGGCCGACAGCGCCCGCCGCAGGGCGGTGGCCGAGCGACCGCCGGCCTGACAGATCAGAACCACCGGCTTGTCGTGCACGAGGCTGCCCGGGTCGAAACGCGACAGCGGGTGATTGACGGCGCCGGGGATGTGGCCGCCCTTGAACTCATGCGGCTCGCGCACGTCGACGATGACGCAGCTCCGCTGCTGATGCGCCCGCACCAGCTCATCATGCTCGATCGCCGGCACGCTGGTCGACCCGGTCAACCTGCTGAACAGTCCTGATAGCATGGGAGGAACCTCTCACTGTTTGACATAGGGGCACTCGGGCGACTCAGCCTAGCCCTGTGTCCGCTTCGCCTTGGCCGCGGACGCTTCGACCCAGAAGAAGAACGCACCTGCACCGATCGCGAGCGCGGCGAACCAGACGCCATCCGGCACGCCGGTGATGTCGGGCAGCCGCACCTTGCCGAGCGCCCAAACGTTCAGGACATGGGCCTTCACCCAGTCGAAGCTCAGCGCATAGAGGATCGCCCCGACGATCATGCCGAAAGCGCCCACTGCAGCATGAACGCTGCCGCTGGCGATGGCGCCGAGCGCAGTGCCCGGGCAGTAGCCGTAAACCACCATGCCGACGCCGAACAGCGCCGCGCCGAGCGCGACCGCAAGCATGTTGGCGTCCTTGACGTAATACTTGGTGTTGCCGGTATCGACCAGCAGCAGAACGCCGATGCCGCCGACCACGATCGCCGTGCCCATCACCTTCAGCACGGTGAAGTCGCGCAGCCGGAACTGGTTCTCGATCACGTTGCAGCTCGTGACCTTGCCCTGCTGCAGGAGATAGCCGAACACGGCGCCCATCAACAGCGGACCGGCGATGCTCATCAATGAGGTCATAGCCCTTCTCCTATGCTTTGCGGAACATGACGCGCGACACGACCAGGCCGGTCGCGAACATCACGGCGAGGAACAGCCAGCTCGACAGCGCCAGTTGCAGACCGCCTGAAATGCCGTGGCCGCTGGTGCAGCCGCCGGCCAGACGCGCGCCATACATGATGACGATGCCGCCGAGAAACGCAGCGACGAAGCGCTTGAACACCGACGGACCAAAGCGCTCCCTCCAGACCTCCGGCACCAGTTCGAGCCGCCACGTGTCGGAGATGACCGCCGACAAGAATGCGCCGAGCGGAATGCCGACCAGAAACCAGACGCCATAATCCCATTTCAGCGGCATCGACTTCCAATAACTGTTGGCGGCGACGGCGTCGGATCCGATCACCGGCACGGCGAACAGCGACGCGATGCGCGAGAACGCCGTCGTCACGCCGAGCGGGTCGCCGAACCCGGCAAAGGCCACCCAGCTGAGGATGCCGATGCCGGCGCCGACCAGATAAGGCGACCAGTCGATGCGCCCGGACTCGCCCAGATCCTTGACCATGACGTCGTTCATCATTGCCACGACGGGACCTCCCTGCTGACGCGGCCCAACGCCGCGACCGACGTAGGCCACTATATGCATATATTCGAATTTATGCAAATATAAATCAGCCGGTGCCGATAGGTGAAAGGCGGGGCCCTGCGGCAGTGTGACGGCGAGGAATCAGCGGCACGGACGACCTCGGGGCTGGCAGGCCCGAGCAAGCCGCAGCGGAGCATGATCCGCCGCAGCCCCACGCTCTGTTCATGTCGGCGCCGCCTCTCGCAGGTCCATCGTCACCACGCGACTCGGTCGCGCAGCTTGCCGCGGCCGCGGGAGAAGTCCTCGAGATGAGGCTCGCAGGCCAATGCAGAAGCGATGGCCGGCGCGTGGTGGCCGGGCTGCGCACCTGTTCAGCACTCCCGATGCGGGCCGGCGAATGGCGGCGAGATCGGATCTGCGCGGCTCTCAGTCGCTGCGAGTTCCTAGGCGGCTCTCACGCCGGCGATGAACTTCTTCACTTCCATGCTCAGTCTGGCACTGTCGTCGGCCAGCGATTTCGCGGCGGACAGCACCTGGGACGCGGCGGTTCCGGTATCGACGGCACCGCGCTGCACATCCGCAACGTTGGCTGAGACCTGCTGCGTTCCCGCCGCCGCGTGCTGGACGTTGCGCGAGATCTCCTGCGTGGCAGCGCCCTGCTGCTCCACGGCCGATGCGATCGTCGACGAAATCTCCTGCAATTTCTCGATGGTGATGCTGATGTCGCGGATGGCACCGACCGATTGCTGGGTGGCGGACTGGATGCCGGAGATCTGCTGGCCGATCTCGCCCGTGGCCTTCGCCGTCTGCTCGGCCAGCGCCTTGACCTCGGATGCGACCACCGCAAATCCACGGCCGGCCTCGCCGGCGCGTGCGGCCTCGATCGTTGCATTCAGCGCGAGCAGATTGGTCTGTCCGGCAATCGTATTGATCAGCTCGACGACGTCGCCGATGCGGGCAGCGGACTTCGAGAGCTCGCCGACCTGTTCATTGGTCCTACGGGCCTGTGCCACCGCTTCATTGGCCATCCGGGCCGAATCCTGGACTTGCCTGCTGATCTCGTTGACGGACGCGGAGAGCTCCTCGGTCGCAGATGCCACCGACTGCACATTGGTGCAGGCTTCCTCGGAAGCCGCGGTGACGGATGTGGCCAGGTTCTGTGCGCGGCTCGCCGTGTTGCTGAGCCCGCCGGCGTGACCCTCCAAAGCGCTCGATGCCGTGGACACGGTGTCGACGATCTCGCCGACCACGGCCTCGAAGCGGCCAGCGATCTCGTCGAGCCGCCGGCTGCGTTCCAGCTTCACCTCTGCCTCTCTCGAAGCGATGTCGTCGGCCTGCTTCTTCGCAATCAAGGCGGTCTTGAAGACCTCCAGGGCGTCGGCCATCATGCCTACTTCGGTCTTCTGGCCGCGATAGGGGATCTCCATCGCCAGGTTACCCTCACCGAGCGCCTGCATCGGCCTGATGATGGAAGCGATGCACCGGGAAATGTCGCGAACGAACCAGCTTCCGACGCCGATGCCGGTGAGAACGGCAAGGACGATGACCGTCGACATCAATGCAAATGCCTCGGCATAGCCATCCGCGGCGATCTTGGTTTCGGCGTCGGCGCCACGATTGTTGAGGTCAATCAGCTTTCGAAGAAATTCGTCCGACTGATTGGCGACGCTCCGGACCGTCTTGTTGAACAGATCGCTCGCCTGCTTGGTCGCGTTGCCGTTCCCTGCGCGCAGCACCTCGAGCACACCATCGGCAGCCTTGACATATTGCTCCCAGCCCCGCGACCAGCTCTCGAACAGGCTGCGCTCCTCGGCCGACGAGATCATCGCTTCATAAGAGCGGCGCGCCGTCGCGATGACGGCGAGCGTTGCCTTCATGTTGCGGTCGAGATTGTCCTTCTCCTCAGTCGTATCAGCCGTCATGTAGGCTCGCAGCTGCGCCCGATTGAGATTGATCGCCGAACGCAACTCGCCGAGCACGCGCACGCTCGGCAGCCAGTTCTTGGAGATCTGTTCGGTATGCGTATTGATCGTCTGCATGCCGCGGACGGCCAGCAACCCGACGATGGTCATCGCCACCAGCAGCAGCGCAATGACGGCCGCCATTTTTGCTCGAATGGAGAGTTGCGACATCACGCGTGCCTTTCGTAGTCCCGGCGATTCGTATCGGTGCGCCGCATGATTGCGTCGTCCCCTCGCGACGGTATCACCCGACCTTCGCAAATTGGTTAACGGGCGGGATTTCCGGACTGGAATCGACCAACGTCATGATCGGGCACGATGGTCCGACTGCCGTGGTCGGCACGCATCTCCTGTGGCCGATCCGCGGACTACGCGATCTGCGCTCCGGCGTGACGACGCCAAGACGCGTGTCTTCGGGCTCGATCCGATCTGATCAGACAATGTTCTTTGTCAGAGGCTTGAAGTGCGCCGACACGCCACGCGTCGACGAGCCTGTGACAGACAGGTCCCGGAGATTCATGGATGCTGCGCCTTGACGCTGCATGTCCAATGCCGCTCAGCAGAAGCAGGCCCGCTTCCGCAGGATGCCTCAAGAAGGCATGACGGAGGGGGACTGAACCGGACTCTGCGCCGGCTTGGTGGCGAACAGCCAGCGGTCGACGACAAAATCGGTGACGGCCGCACCCAACCACATTCCACCGAGCACGATCCACGCGGTGAGCGCAAACACCGATGCCCCGGTTACGCCGGCGCCAACAGCGCAGCCGCCTGCCAGCATCGCGCCGAATCCCATCAGGACGGCGCCGATCATGTAACGGCGCATGCCGCGCCCATCCGAGAAGCCTTCGAGATTGAGTTCACCCGCCAGCGCGGCCGCAACGAACGAGCCGATGAACACACCCGGAATGATGCCGAGATCGAAGCCCGGCTTCAGTTGCGGGCTGGCGAGCACCTGCATCAGCAGCTCCGCCGAAGGACCGCTGAATGTCAGGCTCTTCAGCGGCACCGGCGAGAACGAGGCCTGGCCGAGCTGATAGGTGAGGAGCCAGCCCCCGGCGACCGCCGCGCCCGCGGCCACCGCCGAGCGCAGGATCTTCGGGCCAACCTGAAACTTCGACACGGCGGCGAGCCCGGCGAGGAACCACAGCATGCCGAAGCCGAGCTTCTCGGGCGTACCCCCGCCGAACAAGCTCATGATGTCGCGCGACGGTCCGCCGTCGACGAGCCAAAGATTGGTGAGCCACTCGCGTGCCGGCGCGAGCAGGCCGCGATAGGCCGACTGCGCCGTCACCGCGAAGACGAGGCCGGACAGCAGCGCCCGCAGATTGCCGTTGGCCGAGAGCACCAGCAGACGGCTGGCACAGCCTCTCGCCAGGATCATGCCGCAGCCGAACAGCGTGCCGCCGATCATCGCGCCGGAAATGCTGCCCTGCTGCGCCAGCTGGCGCGCTTCGGAGACGTCGAGCAGGCCCATCGCCACCAGCGCCTGGGTGCCCAGCAGCGCCGAGGCGAAGGTGAGGAGCCACACCGCCAGCCGCGGACCGCCCTGCCCGCGCGCGAACTCGACCGTGGCCGCCCGGAGGCAGAAGCGGCTGCGCTGGGCGAAGAAGCCGAACGCGCCGCCGGCCGCGAGCCCGCACAGCAGCGACACCAGCTCCTCACCCAGAAGGTCGATCAATGCGGTGAGCACAGGCGCTCCCGTCGTTCAGGCCTGCCGCTCAACATGCCGGGCGGCATCGGCAAGGACGCATGCGCCCGTCACGGGCGCAGGTAGGCGTATCCACTCTGCTGCAGCTCCGTGAGGCGCACGACGCCGCCCTTCTCCGCCACCGCGAACCCTGGCAAGAGATCGTCGAGTTTCACGCCTTGCGCCTTCATGGTGTTCGCACAGGCCTCGAAGCCGACGCCGGCCTTCATGAGGCGCTCGGCCAGAGCCGAGATGGTCTGGTCGGCCGAAATCGCATGAAAGGCCCGCAAGCCCGGACCGTGGATCACCAGGCGAATGTCTGCGCGTCCAGGTCCTCCGGTCCCGTCGACGTGGTTCTGGAGGTTGCCGAGAACGAACAGGGCGCGGTCCTGATCGGCGAGATGATAGGCGACGCGCTGGCGCGGAGATTCCGTCGCCGCGCGTGCGCTGCTGACACCGAAGATTCCAAACAGGCCGGCAAGACCGGCTTGCATCAAAGATCGACGTTCCATGGTGGCTCCTAACGCGCGGCTGCAATGAATCCTGCGATGCGATCAGCGGCATCCTCGGCGGCGAGATCGCGAAAGAAGTGATCTGCGTCGTCAATCGTCTCCAGTCGGACACGGCTGCCGGCGCGTGACGCCAGCGGCGCGAACGACGCTGCCACGTCCGGTACCGTCTTGTCTTGCGCTGCCGCAAGCACCAGAACCGGCAGGCTCACATCGGCGACCAGCGCCGCCGTATCCTGGCGCCGGTCGGCGCGATAGAATGCTGCGAATGCGCGCGCCGTCACCTTGGCATCGCGGCAATAGATGAAGCCCGGCACCGACATCCAATCACCGCCGCGCCCGGCGGCGATCGCAGCCTCAGCCTTGTCGAGCAGCGGCGCCAATCGCTGGCCGTAGCTCTCCGCATAGGCGTCTCTCAAACCGGCCTCGATGCTCGCCGTCGCCGGCGCCAGCAGGATCGCACCGTCGACCGCCGCTTTGGGATTGGCGGCCAGATAGCGCGCGACCTGATTGGCGCCACGCGAATGACCGAGGACGAAGACGTGCGACGACGTCTTGCGCGCTTCACTCAGCCAGGCGGCGATCTCCACGACAGCATCGTCCGTCACATAGTCATGGGGTTTGGCACAATCGTACATGCCAGTGCGGCGATCGAGACCGAGCACGAGATTGTGCGCGAGCGAGGCGATCCCCCGCTCGGCCAACGCCTTGGACAGGCCCTGGATGGTCTCCATGTCCTTGTGCGCGAGCGTGCCGTGCGTCATCAGCACCAGCGGCACATCCGGTCCAGACTGCGCCGGCAGTCGGAGCGTGCCGAGCGCCGTACGCCCGCCGATCGTGAGCTCGCGCGGCTCCTCGGCCGCGAAGGCGATCGACGCAATGAACGAGACGACAAGAGCGAGCCACCACCGCATCGCAAATTCCTCAGGGACGCACGATCGTCCAGTTCTTCTCGGACAGCTCCAGCAGGGTCGCGACCCCGGTCTTGACGACCGTGACACCGTCGAGCAGAGGCGGCTGCCGTCCCTCCTTGCTCGCGAGCGTCTCCAAGGTATTGCCGCAGGCGATGAAGCTCACATTTGGCATCGACTTGGCGAAGCCGAGCACCCGCTCCTTCACCGGCGAGCGGTCGGCCAGCAGCATGTCGAGGCCGCCATTGAACGCGACGATCACGATCTCGACCTCCGCGCCCTCGCCCGAATAGTGGCGGGAGACATTCGCGGCCACGTCGAGCACCGCGCGCATCTTGGCCGGATCCTCGTCGCTGATCTGCAGCGCGAGCCTATGTGGCTCGGCTGCAGTGGCGATGGACGCAACCCCGCTTCCGGCCAGGGCGACGGATGCGGCCGCCAACAGCATCTGGCGGCGGCTGCATCCGGCAATCCTCACTCGACGCCTCGCGGCTTGCCGTCCTTGTCTTCCGGCGTGACGTCGACCGCTGTCGCGCGTCCGGTGATCTTGACCGGCGCGATGCAGTTCTTCATGCAAGGATCCTTCTGCCAGAACGCCTTCTCGCTCGTGCTCCGGTCATCCATGATGAACCCGCCCTCGTTCGGCATCTTGATCGTGGCGAGATTGCTGTTGCTCAGCTCGAAGTTCTGATCGGTGATCACGTCGTTCAGATACAGCACATAGGCGACCAGCGCGTAGTACTCGTCGACCTTCAGCGACTGCGGGCTGCCGAACGGCATCGCGTGGCGGACGTAGTCGAACAGCGTCGAGGCGTAGGGCCAGTAGGAACCGACCGTCTTGACCGGATTGTCTGATGTCAGCGATCCCTTGCCGCCGGCGAGCACCGGCCAGCGGCCGGCACCCTCGCCGAATTCGCCATGGCAACTGGCGCAATTGTCCATGAACAGCTTCTCGCCCTGGGCAACGGTGCCCTTGCCGACTGGCAGCCCCTGCCCGTCCGGACGGACGTCGATGTCCCAGCCGCGGATCTCCTCGGCGCTCGGCGCGCGGCCGATGTTGAAGCGCTGCGCCGGCTTGGCATCGGACTTCTCGCTCGGACCGCCGGCGAACGCCACGGAGCCCGCAAGCGTTGCCAGCGCTGCGGCGGCAATGATGAGCTTAGGCGACCTCGACATTCTCGACCTCACCGTTTGCCTGCACATGCCAGGTCTGGATGCCATTGTTGTGATAGATGGAGTTGTAGCCGCGGACCTTGCGCAGCTCGGCCTTGGACGGCTGGACGTAGCCGGTCTCGTCCTGGACGCGCGACTGCAGCAGCAGCGGCTCGCCGTTCCAGTCGAACTCGTAGTAGAACCGGGTCAGCGCCTTGTCGAGCACCGGGCCGTCGATCCGCGCCGGCCACCAGTTGCGGCCACCATCGAGCGAGACGTCGACGCGCTTGACCTTGCCGTTGCCCGACCACGCCAGCCCCGAGACGATCGTAAAGCCCTTGCCGTGCTTGATCGGCGCCTGCGGGCTTGGGCTCGTGATCACCGACTTGGCATCCATCGCCCAGGTGAAGCGCCGCGCCTTTCCGTTCGGCAAGAGATCGGTGTATTTCGAGGTTTCCTCGCGGGTGTGCCAGGGCTGGTCGCCGACCTTGATGCGGCGCAGCCACTTGACCCAGAGATTGCCCTGCCAGCCCGGCACGACCAGGCGCATCGGATAGCCCTGCTCGGGATACAGCGCCTCGCCGTTCATCTTGTAGGCGATGATGCAGTCGTCGAGCGCCTTCTCGATCGGCAGGCTTCGATCCATCGACGCGGAGTCGGCGCCCTCCACCAGAAGCCATTTGCCGTTGGTCTTGACGCCGGCCTCTTCGAGCAGGGTGCGCAGCGACACGCCGGTATATTGCACGCAGTGGATCATGCCATGGGTGAACTGGCAGCCGTTGAGCTGGGCGCCGCGCCACTCCATGCCGGAGTTGGCCGCGCATTCCATGAAGTGGATGCGGTTGACGCGCGGGTAGCGCTTGAGCTCGTCGAGCGACAGCAGCAGCGGCCGCTCGACCAGGCCATGGATCATCAACCGGTGATCGGCCGGATCGACGTCGGCTACGCCGCCGTGATGGCGCTCGAAGCACAGCCCGTTCGGCGTGATGATGCCTTCGAGCTCATGCAGCGGCGTGAAGCTGACCGAGGATTCGCGCGAAGCCGTCAGCCATTCGACGTCGCGGCGGACAACGTCCTTCTCGAACTTCGACGGCTTGCCGTAGGGGCGCACAGCGACGCCCTCGCCGAGGGTCCGCGTCCATTCCGGCACGTTCGGCGGCTGGTTGGCGGGATTGCCGACGCCGGCACGCGCCTGCGAGGCCAGCGCCGTGGCGGCAAGACCGCCGGCTGCAGTCAGGAAACCACGGCGCGACGCGCGTGGGGCTGAGGGAAGTAGTTTGTCCTTGGACATCGTCGTCACACTCCGGAGACTTTGACGGCCCGGTTGGGCTCGAGACGAACGGTTTTCTGGCGCTGCAGATAGCTCGACACGACCTCCCAGATCGGCGGCCCCTGCGTGCCTTCGTTGACGCTGGCCCAGCCCGCGACCTGATACTCGCGCGTCGGATCGATCGCGGCCCCGGTCTTGATCAGGCGCATGTCGGAGATGCGCTGCCCCTGCGGCTTGTTGACGTCGATGGCGTAGGACATGCCGCCGATGCGGACCATGTCGCCGCCCTGCTGGTAGTAGGGATCGACGTTGAACAGGTTGTCGGCGACGTCCTCGATGATCTCCTTCAGCCGCGTGCCGGTCATGCCCATGCGATAGACGGCCGGATAGGTGATCGCGGTGGCGTTGGTGACGTCCTCGAACGTGATGTCCTGGCCCGGCATCACGCTGGTGCCCCAGCGGAAGCCCGGCGACAGCGCGATCTCCGCATCGCGCTCCTGCAGCAGCGCCTGGCAGATGAGGTCATCGAACGTGCCGTTGAAATTGCCGCGGCGATACAGCAGCGTCTCGGTCCGTCCCAGCGGGCGGGCGAGATCGGCGGCAAACGGCTTGCGCACCTCGGCGATCTTGGCCGCCATCGCCGGATCCGGCGTGATGACGTCGGAGAACAGCGGAATCAGCTTGTAACGATAGCCCTTCACCTCGCCGTCCTTGACGTCGAGATCGAGCCGCGAGACGAACTTGCCGGAGGAGCCCGACGCGATCAGCAGCGTCTTGCCGACCTTGACCGCTTCAGGCAATGCATCATGGGTATGACCCGTGAGAATGACGTCGAGACCCTTGACGCGGCTGGCCAGCTTGCGGTCGACGTCGAAGCCATTGTGTGACAGCAGCACCACGAGGCCGGCGCCGTCCTTGCGCGCCTTGTCGACCTGGGTCTGAACATCCTCCTCGCGCACGCCGAACGACCAGTTCGGAATCATCCAGCGGGGATTGGCGACCGGCGTATACGGGAAGGCCTGGCCGAGCACCGCGATCTTGACGCCGCCGCGCTCGATCATCGTCGAGGCTTCGAACGCCGGCTCGTTCCATTCGGTGTCGCGGATGTTGAGGCCGAGGAAGGGGAAGCCCAGACCATCGACCGCCTGCTTGACGCGCTCGGTGCCGTAGGTGAACTCCCAATGCCCCGTCATCGCATCCGGCTTCAGCAGCGCCATGCAGTCGATCATGTCCTGGCCGCGGGTCTTCAGCGACGACCATGAGCCCTGCCAGGTGTCACCGCCATCGAGCAGCACGACCTTGTCGCCGCGCTCGGCGCGGATGGCCTTGATGACGGTGGCCGCGCGGTCGAGCCCGCCGATCCGCCCGTAGGTCTTGGCGAGCGCCTCGAAATCCTCCGAGGTCAGCGCATAGGCCGACGACGAGCCCGGCGCGATGCCGAAGCGGGTGAGGAAATCCTTGCCGGTGACATGCGGCGGCTGGCCCTTGGCGTCACCGACGCCGAGATTGGTCGACGGCTCGCGGAAATACAGCGGCATCAGCTGGCCGTGGATGTCGGTGACATGCACCAAGGTGACGTTGCCGACCGGATCGAACGCCAGCAGCTCCTTCTCGGTCAGCTTCTGCTGAGCAAAGGCGCGGGTCGCACCCGCAAGACCGGAGCCACCCGCCAGGGCAGCCGCCGCCAATGCGACCTGAACGAATTCGCGACGCGATATCATGATGTATCTTCCTTGTGTCCGCGGCTAGTTGCGGACCGACGGTGTCTCGACGGGCAGCCCGATGCCGCGCCAGGCGACGTAGACTTCGAGCGCGAGGAACTCGTCCGACAGCGGCTTGTAGGGCACGCCGCGAACGTCGAACATGCAGCCCTCGAACCGTTCGTGCAGCGGGATCAGGCGCTGATCGCGCAGCCGGTAGGTCGGAAAGCCGTTGATCTGGCCTTGGCTCAGAAAATCGGCGCGCATGAACTTGCCGTTGTTCTTCTCGTGGCAGGACGCGCAGGCGAGATCGAGTTGCCCGACCCGCGTATAGTAGATCTCCTTGCCCTTCTCGAACCATGGCGACATCGGACCGTCGGTCTTCACCGCCACCGGCATGCCGCGCGACTGGTAGCGGACGAACGCCGTCATGTCCGTCAGTTCCTTCGACTTGAAGGCCCAGGGCTGCGCCTTCATGTGCTCGGTGCGACAGATGTTGATCTGCTGCTCGAGATTGACCGGCTTGTTGAGCTTATCGCTCCATTTGGGCATGGCGGCGCCGACGCCCTTCATGGTCTTTTCCGCCTCGCCGTGGCAGCTCATGCACGACTTGCCTTCGCTGCCGTCGACCGTCTTCCAGACGTCGGCGGCCCGCTCCACCGCGAGGAAGCCGGGATTCTCCAGGTCGTCATCCTGGAGCGCGCGCGTTTCCTTGGTGCGGAACTGATAGCCCGAGATGATGGTCTTGAAGACGTGACCGGGAGGCGCCGGAATGCCCTTCCGTTCGGCCTCCTGGCCGAACGTCGCGACTGCCGACAGGGCCAGCGCGGCCGAAGCCAGGACGGCGAGAGAACCGTAGCGAATGGACATCCGTCACTCCTCCTAGCGATCACACGCTGCCGATCAGGCCTTCAACGCGATCTTCTCTTCGGCCGTCACCACGGAGCCATCATCATCCGTCCATGCGAACTTGAACGTACCTTCCTCGTCGATCCTTGCGTCGAACTGGATGTACGGGTTGGCCGAGATCGCCGGCTCCAGCGCGCAGGAGAACACCGGCTTGCCGTTGAACTCGCAGGTGAACTTGTTGATGATCTTGCGTGGGATCGGCTTGCCCTGCGCATCCTTGCGCTGACCCGATTCCATCAGATGCGAGACCAGCGTCTTGATCTGGATGATCTCGCCCTTCTTGGCTTCCTTCGGAAGCTTGATCCGCGGCTTGTCTGCCATGTTCGTCTCTCCCCTGTCTCAGCCGCCGCAGCCGCCGATGGTGACCTTGACGGTCTTGCGCTCCGTGAAGAGCGAGCCGTCACTCATCTTCGCGACCGCGATCACGTTCTGGGTCTGCGCCAGACGGATGCGGATCGATGCCTCGGCCTTGCCGGACATCGGCGTGAACATCAGCGTGGCGACGCCGGCATTCGGATTGCCGTCGGCCACGAACAGCACTTCCTTGACGTAGTTCTCGGCGGTCATCGGGCTTTCGACCGAGAGCGCGAGCGGCACGGTGTTGCCGTTCTCGGCGATCTCAGGCAGATCGAGCGTGATCTTGCCCTTGGCCGCTTCCTTGCCGCCGGTGAACTTCTTGATCATCTCGGCCGCGTCGTTGCTCGGCTCGGCGTTGGCGGCCATCGGCAGCACCGTCAGGGCGACGAAACCGCCGCCGAGAAGGAACGCCTGTCGTCTGTTGATTGCGCCCATGCATCATCCTCCAGAGGCGGTTACTTCAATGTTTCGAGAAAGGCGACGACGTCCTCGACCTGCGCGGCGGTGAGGACGGGTTTGCCGACGAACTCCGACCTGACGCGATTGAGTCCGTCGTTCTTGTAGAAGGCGGGCATCACCGTATCGGTGAAGATGCGCTTGGGATCGGCGACGATCAGGCGCAATTGCGCCATGTTGTAGCGGGTCGCGACGCCGTCGAGCGACGGACCGAACTCGCCGTGAAACTCTTCCGACTTCAGCGACGACACCTGATGGCAGGCGAGGCAATTGCCCAGCGTCCGCGTCAAGAACACCTTCTTGCCGGCATCGGCATTGCCGGGCGCGCCCGTCAGCGATTTCGGAATGGCATAGTCGACGACATCGAGCCTGATCGGCTCGTCACCCCGCGCGGCTGCCGACAGCAACACGCAGAGCAAGGCGGCCGGAATCAAACGGCGCATGTTTCCACCCTGACCGGCGAGGCGTCCCCTCGCCTTACGATGACACGACGGACTTACGATCCATCATATTCAAGAATTATGATTTGATAATGTGATTGGTGTCAAGCGCATTTCGATGCCGCACTGCACTCAACCCCTGGTCGAAGCGAGATAGTCGCGGAATGTGCCGCGCTCATAGGCCCTCTCGCGCACGAAGCGGAACATTGCGAGGAAATGCGGCGGCTTGAGATAGCCCGGCGCGCGCGCCACCTCGCGCGCGAGCGGCTCCTTCGCAGAGACCCCCTCGGCCGATGGCGGAAAGAACTGGAACGTCGGCGTGAAGCGGATCGCGTAGCGCTCGGCGAGCTCCTTCTCGGCAAGCTCCTTGCCATCGAAGTCGATCACCTTGCGCGCGCCGAGCAGGTTGAGCTGCAGCACTTCGAAATTGGCGCGGATGTAGTCCGTGATCTCTTGATCGGCAAAGTTCACCAGATGCGTCTCGCGGCAATACGGGCAGCCGCGCAGCTCCCACATGATCGCAAGCCGCTTGCCTTCCGACGCCGCGCTTTCGAGATCCTCGCGCAGGTCCAGGAAGCTGTTGAGAAACCAGGACTGGTGATAGAGCCCGTCGTCGCCGAGCGCCGCGTCGGCCTGCGCCGGCGCTGACGCCAGGCCGACGGCCGCCGCGGCAGGCAGCAGCGCAACCAGATCGCGCCGTGTCATCGTCCGGTTCGTCGTCATCGGCCTGCTCACGCGCTTTGCCAAGTCCACTTTGCCAAGTCCACGGAATTTCGATACATGATATTCGAATAACAGAATGTGAAAAGGACATTCGATGCTGCGCCGCGTCATCATGCTGTCGCTCGTGCTGTCATGCCTCACGCATGGCGTCCGTGGGCACGCCGAAGAGAACGCGGACGTTGCTGCCTTCATGCGCTCGGCGATGGCCAGCCTGCGCACAGCCGCGAGCTATGGCCGCACCGGCAATGTGGGCCTGGCGCAGATCGAGCTCGACGACGCCCGGATCGCCTGGGGCAGGCTCAGCCGGCTCGCCGAGCGCTCCAATGCGCCCTATTCGGCCAAATCCTTTGCAGAACTGATCGCCACCGGAAACGATCGCCTGAAGCAGGCGGACGAAGCGCTGACCGCAGGTGACGGGGCACGCGCTGCGGCGGCCATTGCCGCGTTGCGCCGGTCGCTTCACGCCCTGAGGCAGGACGCCGGCGTGGTCGAACTCAGCGATTGCGTGTTCGACCTGTCACCCGTCATGGACGCGTTGCGCAACGCAGCTGCGCGGTTCGCTGCGGGCAAGGCCGAGCCTGGCGAGGTCGTCCAGGCCGGCACAGCGCTGCGCGACCGGCTGCAACGCTGCAACGGCCTCGCCGCGCCCGACGTGGCGAGCCAGGCCGAGTTCCGCCGCCTGATCGACGGCGCCACGACGAGTGCCGGCGAGATCGGCCGCGCGGCGCGCGAGAGCGACGCCGGCCTGGTGCATCGCTATGAGATCGAACTGCAGTCCTTCGTCAATCTATTGGACTTCCGCTTCGGCTGATCAGCCGATGGTGGCGAGCGACGGAAAGCGCTCGAAGATCCATTCCGACATCCGCGGGATCACGCCGGCGAGAAAGGCCGCGCCGGTCAGGACGAGAAAGCCGCCCATCGTCTTCTCGACCAGGGGGAGATGTGGCTTGATGCCCTTGAGCATGGTCATGAACTGTCCCGTGAAGGCAGCGGCGATCAGGAACGGGATGCCGGTCCCGACCGAATAGGCGGCGAGCAGCAGCGCACCCTTCCCCACCGTCGCCTCCGCGCCGGCCATCATCAGGACGGCGGCAAGGACCGGCCCCGCACACGGTGTCCAGCCGAAGGCGAAGGCAAGTCCCATCACGAACGCACCGAGCAGGCCGGCCGGCTTGCTTCCAACGTCGATCGTCGCGCTCCGGTACAGCAGCGGAATCCGGAGCACCCCGAGGAAATGCAGCCCCATCGTGATGATGACGAGGCCGGCGAGGATGCCGAGCTGGCTGAGATGGCCGGCGATGAACCGTCCGAACACCGAGGCGGTGGCGCCAAGACCGACGAACACCAGCGAAAAACCGCCGACGAAGCACAGCGCCGTCAGCACCGTCCGCCGCCGCTGGGCCGTGCTGGTTTCGCCGATCGCGTCGGCCGCCGACACGCCGGCCATGTAGCACAGGAACGGCGGGACCAGCGGCAGAATGCACGGTGACAGAAACGACAACAGACCCGCGGCCAGCGCGGCGCCCAGCGTGACGTCGATATCCATCTTTCCTCCCGGTCGGCCAGCGCCGCGTGCCCGGCCTGCCGGGCAGGATTCGGAAATCGCGCACTAGTACATATTCGAATTTAATGATAGATTGGCCGACAAGTCCAGAGAGGATCTCGGCATGACCAGCAGACGTGCATCGCGCGGATTCGCAGCGCTCGCAGGAGCGGTAGTGACCGGCATTTGCCTCTCGTCGCCGGCGTTCGCCTCCGAGCTCGTGATTTTCGAACGTCCGGGCTGCGGCTGGTGCGCCCGCTTCAACGCGGAAATCGGTCCGATCTATGACAAGACCGACGAGGGGCGCGCGCTGCCGCTGCGACGGGTCGACCTTGCCAAGCCGCTGCCGACGGACCTTTCCGGTATCGATCCGGGAGCGTTCACCCCGACCTTCGTGGTGGTCGATCAGGGCCGCGAGATCGGACGCATCCGCGGTTATCCTGGCGATGCGTTCTTCTTTGGGCTGCTCGGCCGCATAATGAATGCTACAAGCGGGGCTCCGGCCCGCTCCTGACGCCAACCGAGGGATTCAGAATTCATGCCGCTGCCGAAGTTGAAGGACATCGAAACCTCTGCCGAGCTCGAGCAGATGATCGAGAAGGCGCGGGAAGCCAGCGAGATGCTGAAGGCGCTGTCCCACGAGTCCCGGCTTTTGCTGCTCTGCATCCTCGCCGAAGGCGAAAAATCCGTCACCGAGCTCGAGCAGTTCCTGGGCGAGCGGCAGTCGACCGTCTCGCAGCAGCTCGCCCGTCTCAGGCTCGACCGGCTGGTCACGACGCGGCGCGAGGGCAAGACGATCTACTACAGCCTTGCGAGCGAAGATGTCCGCAAGATCCTGACGGCGATCTACGACGTCTATTGCGAGCCGGTCCGCAAGCGCCGCCGCTGACCGGTTGGCCCTCGCGGTCTCGGGCTTCGCATCGGCGCGCCCCGTAGCGGCGCAAGAGGTCTGGCGTCCCCGCCGCTCCTGGCGCACAATGCCAGGAAACCAACGAGGATGTCGGAGAGGAATGCTCAGCCCATCAGCACTGACGTTCATGTGTGGGCTCCTCGCGGGCGCCGTTCTCGGCGTCGCCGGTCGCGCCGGCCGCTTCTGTACGCTCGCGATGCTGGAGGACGCGTTCTTCGGCGCCGATACCCGGCGACTCAAATCCTTCGCTCTGGCGGCCGCGGTCGCGCTGGTCGCAACCCAGCTGCTCGCCAGCTTCGGCCTGATCGACCTGTCGCGCTCGATCTACTTGACGTCGTCCATTCCGCTCGGCGGCGCCATCCTCGGCGGCTTGTCGTTCGGAATCGGGATGGCCCTGGTCGGCACCTGCGGCTTCGGGACACTGGTCCGTATCGGCGGCGGTGATTTGCGCGCCATCGTCGTGTTTCTGGTGCTGGGCGTGTCAGCCCTGGCCGCGATGCGCGGGCTCACGGGATTCCTGCGCATCTCGCTGATCGAGCCGCTCTCCATACGCCTGCCCGAAACGATGACCCAGGGCATGGATATGCTGCTGTCGCCCGCACTTGGCTCATATGCGCGGCCGGCAACCGTTTCCGTCGCAGCGGTCGCGCTCGCGGCCTGGGCATTGGCCGACGGGCGCCTCGTGAGATCGCCGCGCCTGCTGCTCTCCGGCCTCGCCGTAGGCTGCGCGGTGGCGTTCGGCTGGTTCGCCACCAGCTGGCTCGGCAATGACGATTTCGATCCGGCGCGCGTGGCATCCCTGACCTTCGTTGCCCCGCTCGGCAATACCGTGCTCTACATCGCCACGCTTTCGGGCAGCCGGGCCGACTTTGCGATCGGCTCCGTCGCCGGCGTGATCCTGGGCTCGTTCGTCGCGGCAATGTTTTCGCGCGTCTTCCGCTGGGAGGCCTGCGATGACGCGCGTGAGCTGAAGCGTCACATGACCGGCGCGCTGCTGATGGGCACCGGCGGCATCATGTCGATGGGCTGCACGATCGGACAGGGCCTGTCGGCTTTCTCGACGCTGGCGATCTCGGCGCCGCTGACGATGCTGGCGATCACCTGCGGCGCACGTCTCGGCCTCGAATACACCATGACCGGCGAATGGCGCCCTGCCGTGCGCAACCTGCTGCGTCTGACATCGTGACGGCGGCTGCGCTCGCGCAATGTGCAAGCTCGCTCCCACGCCAGGGCAATGGGGTTGTACCGCAGGCAGACGGATTGTGAATTTCGCCGATGCCTCAATACTTCAGTTCACGCGCTTCGCAGATTGTCTGCCGGCTCGCATGGTCGCCTGAGCGCCGTCCTGGTGATAATTCCCGGATCTTCCGATGCCACGCTTCAGGGGGAGACGGCACTGTCCTCAGCTGCACAGCAGCTCACAAACCAAAACTCCCGCAGCCTCGTCGGCTACGGGAGTGTCGGTCTCAATGGTTGCGGGGAGGTGCAGCCACTGCTGGCATAACAAGACTACTTCTTTGATTTTCCTGGGTATTAGAGAATTCAAGGATACCCATCAACTCGCCGCGTAGCTCGGCATGGACCTCGCCACGTTTCTTGCCGGGAGTGAGTACGATCTCGCCGATGAGCGAGCGGAGCGCCTCGGCGGCCTCGCGTCCGCCATCCGGATCGGCGAGCGCCTCGGTGAACCGACCGACGTTCTTGCGATAGACGTTGGCGATGTTGGGATGCATGTCGGGAATGTCGGCGGGAGCCTCTGACAGGCGCTGTGTGATCTCCGCCTTCTGCCGTTCAAGCTCGTCGATCCGCGCCTTCATCGACGGCTGGTAGAGGCCGTCCTCGATCGCTGCGATGATGCCGGCAACGGCCCGCTCGATCTTCTGAAGCGCACGGTGGTCTGTTTCCGCCCGCGCCCGCCGGTCGTGGTTGAGGCGGTTCATCTCCTCGGCATAGGCACGCACCGCTTCTGCGACCGCCTCGGAGGAGACGAGGCGATCCTTCAGTCCCGCCAACACCCGCGCCTCGATCTTCTCGCGCATGATGGTGCGGTTGTTGGCGCAAGTTCCGCGACGATGATGGTTGAGGCAGCCATAACGATTCGGCGTCAGGATGCCGATCTTGCCGCGGCAGCAGCCACAGGTGAGAAGGCCGGAAAGGAGGGAGACGGGCCGGTTGGCGAGGTGCAGCCGCTTGGCCCTGCCCTCCCGCGTATTGGCCGGGTTGGGGCCAAAGAGTGCCGAGATTTGCTGCTGCCGCGCCCGCGCGGCCTGCCACAGTTCATCGTCCACGATCTTGAGATGCGGCACCTCGATCCTGATCCACTGGCTTTCCGGATTCGGCCGTGACACGCGCTTGCCAGTCGCTGGATCCTTGACGAAACGCTGCCTGTTCCAGACCAGGACTCCGGCATAGAGTTCGTTGTTGAGGATGCCGGTGCCGCGCGAGACGTGGCCTCGGATGCTGGTGTCGCCCCAGGCCCGGCCGAGCGGGCCGGGAATGCCGTCCTTGTTCAGTTCGACCGCGATGGCCTTCGGGCTCTTGCCGGCGGCAAAGGCGCGGAAGATGCGTCGGACAATCCTCGCTTCCTCCACGATGATCTCGCGATCGCCCCGGATCGGCTCACCGTTGGCGTCGAGCCCCTTCATGACGTTGTAGCCGTAGCAGAGGCCACCGCCGGCCTTGCCCTTCTCCACTCGGCCGCGCAAACCACGATGAGTCTTCAGGGCGAGGTCCTTGAGGAACAGGGCATTCATAGTGCCCTTGAGGCCAACGTGAAGCTCGCTGATCTCGCCTTCGGCCAGGGTGACGATGGAGACGCCCGCGAAGCGCAGATGCTTGAACAGCGTGGCGACATCCGCCTGGTCACGAGAAATCCGGTCCAGCGCCTCGCCCAACACGACATCGAACAGACCGCGTTGCGCATCCTGCAACAACAACTGGATACCGGGCCGCAGGATCATGCTCGCGCCCGAAATGGCGGCGTCGTGATAGGTGCTCGTGACCTTCCATCGCTCGCGCTTGGCGTGCTCTCGGCAGAGGCGAAACTGATCCTCGATCGAGCTTTCGCTCTGATTGTCGGACGAGTAGCGGGCGTAAAGCGCAACGCGGGGCATGACGGTCTCCGTTCTGTCTAATCCTTGCCGGCCTCGTCCTCCGCATCGTTCGTGGCTTGAGGCCTGTTATCATTGGCGGCGCTGAGCGCCGCGAACTGTTTCCGTGCAATCCGGCGTCCGATCAGCCGGGCAATGGTCAACGTCACCTGCTCCAACTGTCGCCGCGTCTTGTTATCCGCCTTGCTCGTTCCATCCTCCGGACCTTGATTGTCGTTGGCCGGTCTGATGTCGTCCAGCTCCAGTTCTGTGTCATCTGCCATGCCGTCGCTCGCCCGATTGGTGAAGTCAAACGAGCATCAAGCGGCGACGAATTCAGGAAGAGAAGACCAAAAATCCTGCCATCGTACGGGAGCGCGCAGATACTTACGAACGGCCGTTTTGGCGTAGATTTCGAACGCATCACACAGCCTGCAAAGCCTTCTGCACGGCCTTCGGGGCGCGCTCGATCGCGAGAAGATACACGCGTGTCGGCCCCTCCGGCTGTCGCGACCTTGCTCCGAATGGCATAGCGTATTGAGCGCTGAATCCGAAGCGAGCTGCGAACTCTTCCTGCGTCATGTCTAGGCGCACCCGGATTGCCTTCACGTTGATCTTGTTCTTCGTCCTTTTGTGGAGCCGAGATGTGGCACGATGGTCGTAGGTCGCAGATATCCGTTCCACCGCCTTCGTCTGGGGGTGCGTCGCGGTTCGACCAGGACTTCGTTTCCACATCCCGCTCGTAGGAAGACGCGCAATCGTTAGCGAGGATCAACAACACGATGCGGAATAGCGAGACCAACGGCCGCACAAATCGCGCGTTCAGTCGAGAGCAGCAGCAGCCGGTAGCCATCCTCCTCGTAAAGGGGGTACTGGCCAACTTCATAACACTCGCGCACATACTTTAACGCCGCGGCCGCTCCTTTGAGGCTTCCCGGCACGACTCCGGCGAGCTGACGCGAGGCCTTCATCTCAGCCCGACCGAGTGCGCCTTCAGCCGCGCAGAGGCCACTTAACTTGGCCTCCAGCTCGGCCCGCCTGCCGCAGGGCGCACCGCGCAGCTCGCGCTCGGCAGCATCCTGCTCGGCGAGCAGGCGCCCCAGTTCCTCAAAGACTCGGCGGTGGCCCTCGATGGCATCGAGGACCGGGTCGGGCGAGGTCGAAACGCCAACACTTTCAGCCTGTGAGGCCGTGATGACCCCGGCCAGGATGGCGCCGCCGCCGGTGACAAACTGCCGGCGCCGAACGGCCGGGCTGGCAGGAAAGATTGAACGACTCGTGGTATAGGCAGAATCAGCCTGAGACATGGCACTCTCCATGTTGAGGGTTAGGCTCGTGCAGGTGTCTTCAGCACCTGTGCGGGCCGCTTGCCTGGCCTGTAGCGGCCAGTGCCGCGAATCGAATCACGGCCGATTCGTTACGTCAATGGATATCCGGTTTTCACTCACGGCCAGGCCGTGTACCCATAAACCCTGCGGCGCGATGCGACTAAAGCAATGTCTGCTTTGTCCCTATAGCGACCGACTTCGTGCAGAACCGCAATATGTCGCGATGGGTCGATCGCGACGGCTTTGCCCGATCTCTGGCAGGTCCGGTCTACTCCCTCAGAGCCTCCATGCAGGCCATAGGCGGATTTCGTCGCGATGGGCCAAAAGCTGACTTCCGCAGACTGCGCGTGAAATTCGCCTTCGCGCCAACATTCGAAACGTGCTCTGAAGGATTCTTTATATGCCTTGTCCCTGCCGGTGATTAGGGACTGAGACCTTGTCCAGTCTCATTTCGAAAAGTACCCATATTCCGGAGACCTGTAGCTCGTCCGAAGGAAATGTTGGCGACGGGTGTTCCGGTCGAACTCCGCTGAATTGAACGTAGTTATCTCGATCTGCCAGATCAGCGCGAAGCGCCGGATCGACGTTGTAGGCGACGACGGCAACTTGATCGGCGACCTGTATTACAAATAAATCGACCTTGCCGCGCACCGTCTTCTTGATGAGCACCTTCCCGGTCCAATTACGCAGATTCCTTGGCATTTTCTCTTCCACACGACCATCGTAGCTGGACGAGTTGGTGAGAGTACTGTAGCTGCGGCCAGCGTTCCACGCACTCTGAAACGCTGCCTGGTCGGCTGGCACGGGCAGTGGACGGAGTTGAGGATTGAGATCGCATCCAGCTATCAACGAAGACAGCAAAATCCCAAAAAGGGCTCTCGGGCCAATAAATGTCATACGAGGCTCATAGGGTGCGTCAGAACTCCGGCGCCATCGGCCAAGGCCTCTAGGGGCATTCAGCGGAGTTGTCCGGAATACAAGTAAAGATTGCATGAATGCCAACGTCGCTGAACGAAGCTCACGTCGGCGCGGTGAACGGGACAGGAAGCCTTACGAAGCACATTTTGATAAGCCCGGTCGAGTTCATCGTCTTTGCGTTAGGGTTTGATAGGGTCGCTGTATCGCAATCAGCTCGAGGCCGATCCGGGCATCGTGATCAATCGCACCGGCAACAAAACCATGTCCGACGCCAATTCGGGTGCAGGTGCTGATGGACGTAACAACCTTCAACGCGTCAAGATCGGGTGTCCCCTTGACAACCCTGTCGACCCGAGCATCCATCACAGCCAAACGGCCGTATTTCTGAGAACTGATATCGGCCTCTCTGCCAACGATCGTCACCTCTACGATGACGGGCGCATCGAGCTCCGCAGGGATATGGTCGAAGAGCACGCCAGTCTGTGCGCTCGCCACCGCGCATGCCTCTGCTCGGTCGAATAAAAGACAAGCAATCAAGCAAAGCGCGCCGAGCCCTGTCATCTTCAATGTACGCATATTCGCACCCTGATCGCTAGTAATCGCGACACGATGCCAAGACTTCTCAAGGTCAGCAATGGGTCAAACACTGAGATTCTCATGCCGCGCAAATCTCTTGCACAACCTCGAATAACCGACATGGCATGGCCCTGACGGCCTTTCTCTGCGGGGCCATGGGCTGTTCTCCAAAATGGGGTGGCGCTATGGCCGGTGTAGCCCAGATAACAGGCAACTTACCGCAGCGCCGCAAGTCGGCAGCCTTGGGCCAGACACTGACGTTTCTCACTCTGGGAGGCGGACGAACAAGTACAATACCGTACGCGACCACCGGCCATTTGCCGAACTTTCCGATAAACGGTGCTTGCTGCGACCCCACGCGCAAACTCCAATATCGCCGGTCGAAATAGAATGTGTGGCACGGCGGGGATTGAGTTGATTTCGCTACGAATGCTTGTTGGTCTGGCTCTAATTGTGACCTTGCTCTTTGTCGCCGCAGGCGCGGCGACATCGCTCCTTGTAGCTCATGGCGCTGAAGAGATCGCTGGATCTGAGCCGTATTGCATCCAGATTTCTGACGGGGCCTCCGACTACCGGCCCGCACGCGTATGGTTCGACCTGTCGATCTTTAAAATGAGGGCCAGGCACGATGGTCTGCTCTACATGCAGCACCACGCGATCCTCGTTGTCGGCGAACCCTCCAATGTGCGCCTATATCACTGGTCGTATCTCCACCGCGTCTTCGAGCCGGGCGTAATAAACGGGCATATTGAGGGTCGGGGGCCGGCGATTACCTGCCTGCAGGTGCGTGACTTCGTGGGTAAGCGGCTGGCACTGATCCCCGTGTCGCCGGACAGCTATTACATCAGGTATTCTGGAGGTGAGACATATCTCATCCCAACCGTCTGGCAAGCAGAGTGGAGCGGCGGGTCAAGCCCGAGCTTGCTGCTTGCGACGACCGCTCCCGACTTCCAACCACTCGACCGCCGTCTGATGCCGGCGGAATTTGACAGCAACTCGGTCTTCGTCACGTGGGACCCCGAATGGATGCTAAGTCTAATGAAAGATCCGCCCGGCGGAGAAATTGTCGAGCAAAGTAGAGAGTTTGGTCTCGTGAAGACCAAAACCATCACGCATGGCAAGGACGGCAAGGAGTACGTCGGAAATGGCTATCTTGCTTATGATGACGGTCATGGCGTCAACACCACGATAATAGGCTGCGGCACGCCGTCCGAGGCTGTTCCGAAGTCCTGTCAGCACCGCTTCATCAACAAGGGCCGACACTTCTATTTCCGTCATCGGCCGGAGGACGTGCCCAATTGGCAGAGGATGCAGCAGCGTATCCTTGACTTGATGGCGTCGTTCGAGGTTCACCGCCGCTCGTAGCGAGATCAACCGAGCGGGTTGTCGGGGGATTCCAAGTTGGTGTCGAGGTCAGCTTCGGGTCAAAGACTGAAATTCTTATGCCGAGTGACTCTCTTCTGCACAACCTCGAATAACCGACATGGCATGGCCCTGACGGCCTTTCTCTGCCGGGCCATGGGCTGTCCTCCGAAATGGGGTGGCGCTTTGGCCGGTGTACCCCAGATAACAGGCGACTTGCCGCAGCGCCGCAAGTCGGCAGCCATGGGCCAATTCCGGAAGTCGAACGCCAACAAATAGCCCCTAGAAACGATGCGTTAATCGTGTCTCTTAGCCTCATGTGTCCACTGGGCGCCTGGCGGTTAAGTTGAAGCTGAGACATGGGCTTGACGCGTCGACTGGGCGCGTCTCTGAGCATCTTGCAGGGAAAGCATGACAGTATCCGTCGAGGCTCTAATCGAAGAAATACGACAGGCCTTCCCAGCACGGCGGCAGGGTCGGTTCCTTCCGCTGGTCAACAGCGCCCAAGGCGACGAGCCATTGCGGGTCATCGCGGCATTTGACGATAAGGATGACTGGACAACACTCGCGCCCGAATGGCTGGATAAGGTACCAAGCGGCCTCGGGTCAGCTTTGAGCTTTCTGACCGATGAAGCGATTTGCTTCTACATACCTGCCTACATTATTGCGGATATGACCACCCAGCTGCGGATGGTCGACCCAATCTTTGCACTCACTCACGGCTTTGCCCCCCGATCACACAACAAGAGAGCCAAGCCACAAAGCGAAAAGCTCGAGGCTGAATGTGCTCGCAATCGCTGGAGCTTGTTAGATCACCGCCAGGCTGTCGCGATCGTTCATTATCTTGAATGGCGAGCACTGCGAGATCGGCCAGATTACGGCTATATCGTGAATAATGCTATTGTCGAGGCACTAGGAACGTATTGGTATGATCGAGTGGCGAAGCCTCAAGGACGTTGACCATCTTACGTTATGGGTCACTTGCTGCCGTCCCGAACGAGCTAGCGTCACGGCCGGTGTACCTCGGATAGTTGCCGACTTGATGCAGCGCCGCAAGTCGGCAGCCTCCAGGGCCATTCAGGGTACGGTCCGGCGACCCGGTCACGTCCGCAATTCGCCCATAGCCGACCTTCCGGGTGGGGTGCATCGACGGCTGCTTCTTCCCCATCAGCGAAGTGGCGAGCCGCCGGGTTGAGGTCCGCTCTGGGGTGGTCAACGGACCAGAATTGCTCAGGTCGGATTTTCACATTTTGACCCAGAGCGGACAATAGCGAACGAGCTACTGGGATGCGCCTTCCACCAAAAGAGAAAAGAGATTCCATCCGCGTTGATATACGATCTCAGGTCCAGATGGCGCTGCTATCATTGTTTACGTTCGACACGTCTCTGAAGCTTCTTCGCTCCGAGCGGCACCGTCGCGGAGAAAGGGGGCAGTTGCGGGTCCGGAACGAGATTGTTGAAGTCGGCCAGGCAAGTAGCTTGCTGTGTCTTTGTGCCTGCGCGCATGAGCTTGCCATTAGCAGCGTAAACCAATCTGCCTCGCTGATCTCGGCCGGTCCACTCGGCTCCCGAAATTTCTTGGGTCGATCGATGTAAAGGTGCGAGATCGGTCTTTCTGGCAAAACTCGTGTCAGACGCAATAAAGCTGACATTGATCCCGGTACCCGGATGATTTGGATGTGCTGCTACCGGGTAAAATCTGAGGACAACGCTTCGATTATCTGTAAATCGTCCTCCGCCGCCATACGTTGTTCCCTGGGGCCACAGGCCAAGAGCATGAAGCCACGGACTCCTGCTGATCGAGCTCCATGCATCGGTGTAGTCCGTTCTCAGGCCACGACCTTTGTGGATGAACGACAGCAGCAATTCGCCATCAGGCGAAAGATCACATTTTTCTGGATAGATGCGCCCTTTCAGCCAGGCGCCCGGATAGAACTTATCGCCCTTGGTGTCCCAGCGAATGATATGAAACCAGTCCGACGGACCCCGACGGAAGATGACGGCTTCATGTGCTTCACGCGCAAATATCACAAAAAGACGAGGGGCGACTTTCTTCTGAACCACATTTGCACCCGCAGGCAGAGATCGAAGTCAAATCCCTATGGAGTTGCTCAATGCCGCGAGGAGTATCAAAGTGGCACTATCTTGTGAATACGCCCAATCGGCGCTGGTCCTCAAGGCCTTAAGAGACTGTGAATGTCCGCTTATGGTCGATTCCGTTGAAAAAGTAGGCTGTAGTTTCGTCGTGAACGACTGCCGTTTATCGGATGAGTTGGCTTGGTGGGGGTCACGCGGGCGTCGGTGCGGGCATCGGGATCAGCTTGGCCATTTTGCGAAGGTTCTGAGCGGCTGCAGCGAGGATGAACTCGTCGCGTGCGCCGTTCGGCCCTCTTAGTCGCAGGCGATCGAGCTTGAGAATGCGCTTGAGATGCGCGAACAGCATCTCGATCTTCTTGCGGAGCCGGCGTGAAGTGCGGCCTTCCCGTGAGCTTGCGATCTCGCGTGCCATGTCGCGAGCGCCCTCGTAGACCGAGCGCGGCACTTTTCGGGCCGGGGTGTTGGGGCAACACCTGCTTCTGAGAGAGTATGCTTGGCAATCGTGCTTGCTCGCACGGTAGAGGACCGTCGTATCGTTGTTCACCAGCGTCCCTGTAGTGGTGAGGGTTTTGCCAGCGGGGCAGCGATAGACGTCCCTGCTATGGTCGTAGGTGAAGGCCTCACGCGAGAAGGTCCCGTCGGTGCGGGCCGACTTGTCGAAGACGGTCACGTGCGGC
>NZ_JAUHIR010000029.1:0-34157 GCF_032381375.1 Bradyrhizobium sp. SZCCHNR1017
TCGCCAGCTGACAGGCCCGGCTCCAGCCGGCGAACGCGGTGGGCCGCCAGCTACACCACGCTTGGGGACACGATCCGTGAGTGAATAAGCTGACGATCTGTGGGCAGAATGGCCTTAGCTCGCGATGACAGCCTGGGCCTCATAGTTTGTATGGCAATCCGCTTCAAGGCGAAACCGAATCGCCTTCAGCTCGCAGCCGTAAAGTCTTGCCATCGAAGGCCCTGCATTGCATATCTTCTGATGTCTTCCGTCGTATGGTTCTCGAAGCTCTCGTAAACAGGTCGGAAGTGGCGCGACGGCTTCAATCGCGATCGGCGCCTTGGCGTGCGATCTCGAAGAACTTGCGGCGCGCGTGCGCCCAACAGCCGACGTCGATGATTGGGCGGGCCTGCGGGGGGCGAAGAGCTCGTCGAAGCCGTCATGGACGTCCGCCTGCATCAGCCCGGCATAGCCGGTGAGAGCGGCGCGATGGAGATCGTGAGGGTCCCCTTTGAGTCCCGAATGCGTTAAAGCTCATCAAAGATTCGCCGGGAGGACTCCTGGTGTCGACCACCTCGCACGAGACGATCTCCTTGTCCTCAGTTCTTCGTACTCCCAGAAGCGCGGCGCAGCGCAAGGCTGCTTCACCGAAGCCCGCCACCGCGCCAAAAATGGGTGCCCCGCGCAAGAAGACTTCGGTCACGGCCAAGAAGGCGGTGGTGCCCAGGTTGCGCGTGTCCTCGTCGTCACCCTTGGGGCTGCTGGCGCTGCACCTCGTGACAGTATGGCAAGCGGCCGGCCGAAGCGGCCTCGTGTTTCTCGCCGAGAATGATCGCAGAGCCGAGCGGCTCGGTTCCATCATCCACGTTCTTGAGCCGGGTTGCGACGTGCTCGTCTATCCGCGACTGAACACGCTGCCGTTTGATCTGCTCGAACCATCACGTGACATCGCCGGCAGGCGGAGCTCCGTGTTGAGGCGTCTTGCGGGCGCGAAGAAGCCGGTCCTGCTGATCACCACCGCGGAGGCGATGATGGAGCGCCTGCCGCTGCCGGCTCACTGGTCGCGCACCGGCATGCTGCTTCGGGTCGGCGATGCCTATTCCGAACAGCAGCTCGAGGCGCGCTTCGAGGCGCTCGGATACGACCTCGACGACAGCCCCGATTATCCCGGCGGAGTGCTGTTTCACGGCAATACGTTCGAGATTTTCCCCGCCGGTGCGCTCGGTCCGTTCAGGATCGAGCATTCCGGAGGCAAGATAAGGCGGATTGCAAGCTTCAATCCGATGGATCAGCAGATGATCTCCGAGTTCAAGGAGCTTCAGATCGATCCGATGTCAGAGCGGCTCGCGTTCAACGAGCGCGCCCGCAACAGGTCAAACCTGTTCGAGTATTGCGCGCGCGCCAAGTGGATCGCGGACACGGCGGTGCCGAAGCATGCGAACACTTGGCTGAGTACGATCGAGGATGCGGCGGCCCGTGCCGAGCGCGATCGCGCCTATCTGAGCCGGCGCGAATGGAGCCAGGTGGCGAAGAGGATTGCTCTGCTGCCTCCGACAGCGCCATATCGGGCGACTCCGGAGTTCTTCAGGCAAACCGCCCCCCGAAAGGCGCTGCGCGCGTTCATCGAGGAAGCCCAGCACATTGACGCGCGTGTGCTGTTCGTTGCCGCGGTAGAGGCGGATTTGCGCCTGATGGCGCGGATGAGCGGCGTCAAGGCCGAATGCGTCGCGGACTGGGCGGAGGCGACGGCGCGGGGCAGGCAAGAAGCTGCCTTGCTGGCCGGCTTCGATGCTGGCTTCGTCGTTCCCGGTCGGAAGCCACTCGTCGTCATCACCGCATCCGACGTTCTCGGCAGTAGGGCACATCAGCCGCATCCCACGAACTGGGCATGGACGCCGGGCTTCGATGCCGTGGGCCTGCCCGAGCTCGGATCCGTGGTCGTTCATATGCAGCGCGGATTGGCGTGGCTCGGCGGGTTGCGGTCGATGGGCGGCGGAGGGGTCTCCCCACGCGAGATGGTCAGGCTGGTATTTGCCGGGAATGACGCCGTTCTCGTTCCGCTTGCCGAGCTGGCCTTGATCTGGCCTTACGCCGCCGAGCTCGGCGATACGTCCTTGGACAAAGCCGACGGCAGCTCATGGCGGCCACGGCGAGCCGACGCCGAGACCGAAATTCATGTCGTTGCCAAGCAGCTCGCCAAGCAGAGGAGCAAGCGCCGGCGTCGGCCGGCGCCGAAGCTCGTGCCGCGGCCGGCCACCTATGAGAAGTTCGCCGCGCGGTTTCCGTATTTCACCACCCCGGACCAGGCCAAGGCCATCCGCGACGTTCTCGATGATCTCGCGTCGGGGCACCCGATGGACCGCATCGTCTGCGGCGATGTCGGCTTCGGCAAGACCGAGGTCGCGTTGCGCGCCGCTGCGGCTGCCGTCCTGGCGGGAAAGCAGGTTGCAATCGTCGTTCCGACCACGGTGTTGGCGCGACAGCATGTCGAGACGTTCCGCAAACGCTTTGCGACGCTCGGCATCGACGTCGGAAACCTGTCACGGATTGCGTCGACGGCCGAGGCGCGCAAGGTGCGCGAAGGATTGAAGAGCGGTGAGCTCAAAGTCGTCGTCGGGACACTGTCGCTGGCCGCCAAGGAGATCAAGTTTGCCGATCTTGGCCTGATCATCATCGACGAAGAGCAGCATTTCGGTGCGGCTGACAAGGCCATGCTGTCCGGTCTCAACAAGAACGGTCATAGGCTCTGGATGAGCGCGACGCCCATCCCACGCACGCTCGCCGCGGGCTTGACCGGCCTGCGGGATCTCAGCGTGATTGCGACGCCGCCGGTTCATCGTGTTCCGGTCGTGACCAAGGTTGCGCCGCTTTCCGACATTGGGATCGCCGCTGCCCTGGTGCGCGAGCAGCGACGCAACGGCCAGAGTTTCGTGATCTGCCCGAGGATTCAGGATCTGGATCCGATGCTGGCCCGGATCCACGCGTCGGCGCCCGAGCTTCGGATCATTGCGATTCACGGCAGGTTGCCTACAGACGAGATCGACGAAAGGCTGATGAAATTCGTCGAAGGCAATGCGGACGTCTTGCTCGCGACCAATATCGTCGAAAGCGGTCTCGATATCCCGCGGGCCAACACCATCGTCGTATGCTGGCCTGAAAAATTTGGCCTGGCGCAGCTGCATCAGCTCCGCGGTCGGGTAGGGCGGGGCGGCATTCGCGCGTTCGCGCATTTCCTTACGGCGGGCGGTTCCGACCGGTCGGAGAAGCGGCTGTCCGTTCTCGAGGAGCTGAACCGCCCGGGTGCCGGCTTTGCGATCAGCGCGCGTGATCTCGACCTGCGCGGCGGCGGCGACATGCTGTCGGATCGGCAGTCCGGCCACGTGCAGGTGTTCGGCCCGACACTCTATGGCCATCTGCTGACCCTGGCGCTCGAGGGCGACCGCGAAGGGATGTCCGCTCTTTGGGTTCCGGAGCTGAACCTCCCCATCGCCGAGCTGCTTCCGTCGGATTATGTGCAGTCGGAGGCGCTCAGGCTCGAGATCTACGCGCGCGCCGCGCGGTGCCGAACGGATGACGAACTCGAAGAACTCGAGGACGAAACGCAACGCCGCTTCGGCACTCTGCCACCGGCGGCCTGCGACTTTTTCGCTGTGGCCAGGCTCAGGGTGAATTGCAGGGAGCGTGGGATCATGCGTCTCGATGTCGGGCCAGAGGCGATTGCGGCCATGCTGCTTCCGGGGCGGATTGGAAAATCGTGCTCACGCCTGCTGCAGCGTGATGGCAATCGGCTCATCTATGCCGAGCGCGGCGGCGAGCCTCCCTTACGAAGGATCGAACGGTTTCTGGACCTCCTGGACGAATAGCGGATGATACGCGAGTCCATTTGTGGCGTTACCTGATAGACAAGGCGCCCTGCGGATTCCAAGAAGAAACTATCTGAGGGGAAAACATGACTGGGCTTTCTGGGGTCTTCTTGCTGAAGGGGGAGGACGCTCTGGTCGCGATGGAACCAGGCCAGTTTGCGACCGAAGACGACTTCCAGCGCTTGCTGGCTCGATTTCCGGAGTTGCTTGTTGGCGATCAGATCGATCCGCAGAGCCCAAGGCGATGGCTCCTCGTAAAGCGTGAGCAGCCGATCTCGACGGGGGAGGCGAGCGCGTCTCTATGGTCGATCGACCACGTGTTCATCGACCAGGATGGCATCCTGACCTTGGTGGAGATTAAGCGGCAGAGCGATAGCCGTCTCCGGCGGGAGTTCATTGGTCAAATGCTGGACTACGCGGCCAGCTGTGCATCTTACTGGTCAGTAGAGGGGCTGCAATCCTCTCTGGACAAGACCTGCCTGGAGCAGGGCCTTACGTCGGAGGCTGCGCTTCGAGAGCTGCTCGGCACCGAGGCCAGTATCAACGAATTCTGGGAACGGGTCGGCACAAATCTTCAAGCTGAAAAGATTCGGCTCATTTTCCTTGCCGACGTGATACCCGTCGAATTGCGCCGTGTCGTGGAATTCCTCAACAGACAGATGAATCCTGTGGAAGTGCTGGCGGTCGAGCTGCGTCAGTTCGTCAACAAGGATCTAAAGACGATCGTACCAACGATCTACGGACAGAACCAGGCCATGACCCGAAAACGTCTGGGGGGCGTGACGAGGTGGAATGAACAAACCTTGTTCGAGAAGCTGTCCCGGACCGTCGGGCCCGATGAGCTGGATGTTGCGAGGGAAATCTTTGCATGGATGGCCAAGGGAGGCAAACGTCCCCTCGTCTTTGGGACAGGAAAGGAGAATGGCTCGGTCTATCCGGTATTCAAACCAGGCGGGGTGCTGATCAATCCAACATATCTGTCGTCGGACGGAAAGCTATGGCTCCAATTTGGGGCCCTCGAGAACAAGCCGATATTCGGATCGATGGATGCTCGACGCAAGCTGCTGGAGCGTTTCAACGCAATCAAGGGGGCGGACCTTCGCGAAGCTGATCTCTCGAAATACCCGTCAATTTCATTGAGGACGATCGTACAGGACCCTGCGGGCAGAGCCAGCTTGATAGCGGCCTTGAAATGGATGGAGGAACAAATCTACCCATCCAACGAGCTTGCCGAGCTGGGATGACAAGCCTCGCGCTTGGGCGCCGCAAAGCCGACCTCGTGCTCGAGACGGCATGTCGGGGGGCATTCCGCCAACACGCGGAAGCGGCCTCCGTCGGTCAAGTTTACGATCACCTCAGCGATCTAGGTCTCGGTCTGATTGACCGAGACGAGCGATGGCAGGGAGCAACTGCTGTAGAAGGACCGTGCATTCTTCGAGGTCACGGGACATGGCGACAACCGGCGGCCATACCGAGGGGCGTATTCTCACGACGGGCACGCAGACTTGTCAGCGGCGCGGAATTGGCGTCTGCTTGTTTGGACAACCCGTCGGAGGCGTGATCAGTGTCAAACGCACTCGTCGTCCGTGAGACCCACCTCCCCCGATCCCTCGATGGGCGCGCAGCGCAATATGTCCGCATGTCCACGGACTATCAGCGGTACTCAATCCAAAATCAGGCTGCAGCGATCGCGGCTTACGCGCATGCCCATGGACTTGCGATCGTCAAGACCTATGCTGACCATGGTGAGAGCGGTCTCAAAATCAAGAACAGGCCGGGACTTGCCAAGCTGATCGAGGATGTCAGCAATGGACGCGCCGAGTTCAACCACATCCTCGTCTACGACATCAGCCGGTGGGGGCGGTTCCAGGACGCCGACGAAGCTGCACACTACGAGTTTATCTGCAAGCAAGCCGGGATCAGTGTCAACTATTGCGCCGAGCAGTTCGACAACGATGGCAGCATGCTCTCTAACATCGTCAAGAACCTCAAAAGGGTCATGGCCGCCGAATACAGCCGTGAACTGTCGGTCAAGGTGCATACGGGTATTTGCCGCTTTGTTGGACTTGGATTTTTGCCCGGCGGGCCCATTGGCTACGGCCTTGAACGCGTTCTGGTCGACGAGCGCCTTCAGCCGAAGAGGATCATGGGAAAGGGAGAACGGAAATATCTTCAGACCGATCATATTCGTCTGCGGCCTGGCGATGCACACGAGGTCGCCATTGTGAGGCGGATCTTCGCTCGGTTCCTTCAGGTGAAGTCCGAGAAGGCCATCGCAAAGGAATTCAATCGCAACCGGGTATGGTGCCGAGGGAAGCCCTGGAGAGCTCCCACGATCAGCCGCATGCTGCGAAACGAAAGTTACGTCGGCAATCTGGTCTATAACCGGCAGTCAAGCAAGCTGGGCGGTGAGCGTATCAACAATCCCCCGAACCTATGGGTCCGTGCTGAACGTTGCTTTGAACCTATCGTTGCGAATGACGTCTTTCTTGCTGTTCAGAAAATCATGAAAGAGAGGCGCGTCGACATCAGTGAAGAGGAGATGCTGCTCCGTCTGAAGAAGACATTGAAGAAGGAGGGGCGTCTCACCCCGACGATCATCAACGCAACGGCCGAGCTCCCGTCCGCCCGAACCTTTGTTGATCATTTCGGGACTTTGCGAAATGCCTACAGGCTGATTGGATATCAGTCGCAGCGACGCTGTGAGTACATGGACATCCGTCAGGAGTGGGTTGAGCCACTCTCAGCTCTCGCCGTACGCCTTTGCCAAAGGATGGAAAAAGAAGGATGCAGCGCAAACCTTCACAGCGTGAAAAGCCGTTGGATCAACGTCGGTGTTCCCGAGCAGCATCTGATTGTTGACAAGAAGTGGCAGATCTATTTTCGGGTGGCTTACTGGACGGCTGGAGCGCGGCCGGGATTTTCTCCCTTTTGGACGGTCTCGTGTCGGCGTCTACCGGTCGGGTGGATCGTAGCAATCCGGCTAGATGAACATAATAGGGCCATTCTCGACTACGTCCTGATGCCAACGGTTCCGAACGACAGCAACATGATCAGATTCCGTGAGAATGGGCGTGCCGACCATGGCGTCGCCTACTTCAAGACGGAAAGTGAACTTACCCGGGCGCTGGTCCGCCTGCTTACCAAGGACAGGCGTGTCGTGCGAACAATGCAGCGACAGCGGTCCCGATCAGTGAAAACATCCCGATCCGCCGACAAGGGCGCTGGCGCACGGCTTCGATAGAGCGCAAGTAGAGATACGCTCCAAGGAACGGTCCGTAGTTGCGTCGGAAATCGCCGTTCATTTTGGAGATTTGAACAAGGTCGGATGCCGGATCTGATTGTTCGGCCATCACTGTCTCCCGAGTTGAGCCAGCACCTTATTAACCACTGATTTGCCCGACGGCGCAAGGCAAAATTCCGTTTATGCGAAATCGGTTCGACGGTTACGGCTGCCCAGGTGAGGCGATCTGCTCCGAACCCGCGCGGGCCGCCTCCTCCGGAGCAAAGCGAATGCGGACTGCCCGGTAGACGGTTGGTGCGCTCATGGCTCTCCTAGAGGAAGAGTGCAGGCCGAGTTGGCCGTGACGGGTTGGAAGCGGCGAGAGAGTTTTGCCGCGCCCGTCGCGGAGATCCGCGATGCAGGAACGGAGAGTTGGAGCGCATGCCGGTGAGGGCCGGGCGAGCCTCTATGAGGAGATCACGAGCAACATCATCAGCGAGCTGGAGGCCGGCCGCGTGCCCTGGATCCAGCCATGGGGAAGGCAAGCTGCGAAAGCTCAGCTTGCCTTGCCCGGTAATGCCGCGACCGGGCGATCGTACTCAGGGATCAACGTTCTGATACTTTGGGGAGCGGTGATCGAGCGCGGGTTTCGCGGCCAGAGCTGGCTGACGTTTCGACAGGCTTTGTCTCTAGGCGGCCATGTCCGCAAGGGCGAACGCGGTGTCACGGTCGTCTATGCCGATCGCTTCGTCCCATCCGACGAACGGCGGCGTGCGCGCGAAACCGGCGATGAGGCGCACGCCGTTCCGTTTCTGAAGCGCTTTACTGTCTTCAACACCGACCAATGCTCGGCTCTGCCGGACGATATCGCGACCACGGCACCGCCGGCGCCGGCCGGTGCTATCCAGCCCGCCGTGGAGTCGTTGATTAAGAACAGTGGCGTCGACTTCCGGATTGGCGGTGACCGGGCTTTCTATGCTCCGGTCGAGGACTTCGTGCAGGTCCCGCCGCCTGCGGCGTTCTTCGAGCCGATCAACTGGCACCGCACAGCCTTGCATGAGCTCGCGCATGCCAGCGGTCATGCCTCCCGGCTCAAGCGTGATTTGTCGGGGCGGTTCGGCAGCCGCGAATACGCCTTCGAGGAGTTGATCGCCGAGATAGCATCCGCCTTCAGCTGCGCGGCGCTTGGCATCGTGCCGACCCTGCGCCACGCGGACTATATCGGCTTCTGGCTCGATGTCCTGCGCGAGGACAATCGCGCTATCGTCCGGGCGGCGAGCCAGGCAAGCCGCGTGGCCGACTATCTCCTCGGCTTCGCACCTGGTGCGGCTGGCGGCACTGAGGCGATCGGACCGGATTGCACCGCTGCCTGAGCTTGCTCAACGAGGAGGAGAGGAAGAGGGCGAGAGGTGCTCTGCGAGGGGTGAAGGCCTGAGAGAGAGGCTCCGGGCTACCCTTCGCGGAGAACCAAGAGATGACCAAAGCCGCCCAGAAGATCACGCTGTCGCCGTCGCGTGACATCCCCTTCAACAAGCTGGTGCTGAGCCAATCCAACGTACGCCGCGTCAAGGACGGCGTTTCCATCGAACAGTTGGCGGAGAGCATCGCCGAGCGGACGCTGCTGCAAAGCCTCAACGTTCGGGCCGTCCTCGATGCTGACGGCAAGGAGACCGGGATGTTCGAGGTGCCGGCGGGCGGCCGCCGCTACCGTGCCCTCGAACTCCTCGTCAAGCAGAAGCGGATGGCGAAAACGCAAGCTGTGCCTTGCGTGGTGCGCGATTCCGGTTCCGCCCTGGACGACTCGCTCGCCGAGAACGACCAGCGTGTCGGTCTGCATCCCCTGGATCAATTTCAGGCGTTCCAGGCCCTGCGTGACGGCGGCATGGGAGAGGAGGAGATCGCGGCGCGGCACTTCGTGACCGTTGCGGTCGTCAAGCAGCGGCTGCGGCTGGCCGCGGTCTCGCCGGCGCTTCTGGACGTGTATGCCGCCGACGGCATGACCCTGGAGCAGCTGATGGCGTTTTCGGTGACGTCGGATCATGCACGCCAACAGGAGGTCTGGGACAAGGTCAGCCGTTCCGGCGGCGATTCGCCCTACCAGATCCGGCGGCAACTCACCGAGCAGACGGTTCGGGCGTTCGACCGCAGGGTCCAGTTCATAGGGCTGGCTGCCTACGAGATGGCCGGTGGCGCTGTGCTGCGGGATCTGTTCGAGGCCGACGATGGCGGCTGGCTCCACGATGTCGCGCTGTTGGACCGGCTCGTGGCGGAGAAGCTGAAGGCGGAGGCGGAGCGGATTGGCCTTGAGGGCTGGAAGTGGATCGCGGCCGCCGTGGACTTCCCTTTCGGGCATACTCATGGCTTGCGCGAGCTTCACGGGCAGCCGGCAGAGCTCACCGCCGACGAGCGGGCGACCATGGAAGCGCTGCGGACTGAGCAGGCCAGGCTCGAGGCCGAACACGGTCAGGCCGATGAACTGCCTGAGGATGTCGATCAGCGTCTCGGTGAGATCGAGGCGGCGCTGCAGTCCTTTGACGAACGGCCGATGATCTTCGATGCAGCCGAGATGGCGCGCGCTGGCGCGTTCGTCAGCATCGACTCGGAAGGCCGACTGCGCGTCGCCCGCGGTTTCGTCCGACCCGAGGATGAGGCCGTGGTGTCGGAAGATGAGCCGGAGACCGAAGCTGGTCACGACAGGGACACTGCGACCGCCATTCCGGATATGGAGGGCGGGGTGCCGGCGGCGAGAATCGTCATCGGTCACGGCGAGCAGGAAGCGCCCGCCGACGCGGAGGATGTCGAGCGGCCGCTGCCCGACCGGTTGATCAGCGAGCTCTCGGCGTATCGCACGCTCGCCCTTCGTGAGGCACTCGGCCGAGAGCCATCCATCGCCTTCCAGGCGGTGCTGCACACCTTCGTGCTCGCGGCCTTCTATCCCTACGGGTCAGTCCTCAACTGCCTGGAGATCTCGCTGCGCACCCCGAGCTTCCCGGCGCAGCCACCGGGCCTGCAGGACAGCGCTCCGGCAAAGGCGATCGTCGCGCGTCACGCGGCCTGGAAGGCGAAGCTGCCGGCCAACGGCAAGGACCTCTGGGCAGCGTTGACGACGATGGACGGAGCGGCCCAGGCAGAGCTGTTCGCCCATTGCGCCGCGCAGGCGGTGAACGCGATCTTTGAGCCGGCCAACCGCCTGCATCAAGGCCGCCTGTCCGCCCATGGCGTCCGCGGGCGCCTCGAACAGGCCGACCATCTGTCGCGCGCCGTCGGGCTCGACATGATCAGCGCCGGCTGGAAGCCCACCGTCGACACCTATCTCGGTCGCGTCACCAAGCACCGCATCCTGCGGGCCGTGCGAGAAGCGAAGGGCGAAGCGTCGGCGCAGCTCATCGAGCATCTGAGGAAGCCGGACATGGCGCGTGAAGCCGAGCGGTTGCTTGAAGGCAGTCGCTGGTTGCCCGAGCCGCTGCGTGGCGCGGATGCCGAGGTAACGCAGGCGGTCGATGGCGTCGATTCCGCTAGCCTGCCGGCGTTCCTCAGTGAGGATGAGGAGGCGACGGAAGGCGCTGACGACGTGGAGGAGATAGTTGCCGCGGAATGATCAGCTTGCCTTCGCGGCCGATCCCAACCTGAAGAAACCGAAGTGCAAGCCCGGTCAGATCGGCCGGGCTTTTTTCATGGAGGTCACTGTCGCGTCGAGCAGCTCGAGAGTGAGAGAGGCGGAGCAGCGCGATTGAGTCCGCCGGACCGGAGAGAGCGTTCGGCGGTGCTCTTCCGTGTTCCGCTCTCCTTGAAGGTTCCTCGACATGATCACCGAGACGAGCTCACCTGCGGCGCCCTTCGCGCTGCTTGCGCGCGCCAAGGCCGTCCTTCGTGCAGCCGAGCTGCTGCTGCCAAACCTTACCCGTGGCGAGCGGATCGATGCCAGGTGCCTGCGCCTGGCCATGCAGACCGCGTTTGGCGCCAGTGACGCCGATGGAAGCTGGGATTGGAAGACGGCCTACGACGCCTGTGAGATCGCCTCTGTCCTATTCCTCGTCAAGCACGGTCCAGCGATGATCAAGGCCAGCAAAGGCACTCCCCCGGCCATGCTGCCGATGGTCGCAAAGGTCGCGGCCCTACTGCCGAGCCACACCAGGCGCTCACTCGAGAGCCAGAGTCTTCAGCAGTTCTCGACCCCGCTGCCATTGGCGTTCGCTGCGGCCGCGGCGGCGCAAGTGACCTCGGCCGATCGGGTGCTCGAGCCATCGGCGGGGACAGGAATCCTGGCCGTCTTTGCGGAGCTTGCTGGCGGCTCGCTTCTGCTCAATGAGCTCGCTGCAAGTCGCGCAGCCTTGCTCGATCTGGTGTTCGCGGGTCTGACCGTGACCCGCTTCGACGCCGCGCAGATCGATGATCATCTCGATGCGGCCTTCGTTCCAAGCGTGGTTCTGATGAATCCCCCGTTCTCGGCGACCGCGAGTGTGGACCGTCCGCTGGCCGATACGGCGTTGCGCCATGTGTCTTCGGCCCTCGCACGTCTTGGAGACGGTGGGCGACTGGTCGCAATCACGGCCGCCGGCCTTGCGCCCGACAATCCGACCTGGACGGATGCCTTCGTGCATCTGCAGGAGCGCGGTCGTCTGGTGTTCTCCGCGGCGATCGATGGCACTGTCTATGCGCGGCAGGGCACGACAACCGCCACACGGATGCTCGTGATCGACAAGCGCCCAGCGCCGGACGCTCGTGTGTTTCCGCAATCTGCCGGGGTGGCACCTGATGTCAGGACCTTGCTCGGCTGGATCACGGCGCTCGTGCCACCGCGGCCGCCGATGGCCGGCCGGTTTGTCGCTCAGGTGGGGCAGCGTGCAAAAATTCGTTCGAGACGGGATCTGGATCCCGCATGCTCCTCTCCATCGCCGACGTCCAGTGAGCCTGAGGGCTGCGAGCTCGCCTACGACATCGTGGATGAGGTCTCCGACGAAGGAACTCGCCTGACTGACGCGCTCTATGAGACGTATCAGTTGCAGTCGATCCGGATTCCGGGCGTGCAGCCTCATCCCACGAAGCTCGTGCAGTCGGCGGCGATGGCCTCCGTCGCACCGCCCAAGCCGTCCTATCGGCCGCATCTTCCGGCCAGGATCGTCGCCGAAGGCGTGCTGTCCGGCGCGCAGCTCGAGAGTCTCATCTTTGCTGGCGAAGCGCATGGTGGACTCCTCGCCGGCTTTTGGACGGTCGACGAGACCTTCGACCAGGTCCGTGCGGTCGGAGAGGACACGGAGACGGCGGTCCGCTTCCGGCGCGGCTGGTTCCTCGGTGATGGCACGGGCGCCGGAAAAGGCCGCCAGGTCGCCGGCATCCTGCTCGACAATTGGCTGAAGGGCCGGCGCCGGGCGGTCTGGATCAGCAGGTCCGACGAGCTGATCGAGGACGCGCAGCGCGACTGGGCAGCGCTCGGCATGGAGCGGCTTCAGGTCACGCCGCTGTCGCGCTTCCGCCAGGGGGCGCCGATCCGGCTCGATGAGGCCATCCTTTTCACGACCTACGCCACGCTGCGGACCGACGAGAAGGCCGAGAAGCTTTCCCGCGTGCGACAGATCGTCGACTGGGTGGGACGGAATTTCGATGGCGTGATCATCTTCGACGAGAGCCATGCGATGCAGAACGCCGCAGGCCACAAGGGCGATCGGGGCGATCAGGCGGCTTCACAGCAGGGCCGCGCCGGATTGCGGTTGCAGCATGCGCTGCCCAATGCCCGCATCGTCTACGTCTCGGCGACAGGCGCGACCACCGTTCACAATCTGGCCTATGCCCAGAGGCTGGGACTGTGGGGCAGCGCGGATTTCCCGTTTGCGACGCGGGCGGACTTCGTGGCGGCGATCGAGCAGGGCGGCGTCGCGGCCATGGAGGTGATGGCGCGCGATCTCAAGGCCCTCGGGCTTTATGCGGCGCGCTCGCTGTCCTTCGAGGGCGTCGAATACGAGCCGCTCGAGCACCGGCTCACGGACGAGCAGGTCAGGATCTATGATGCCTATGCCGAGGCGTTCGCGGTCATTCACAACAACCTCGAGGCCGCGATGCAGGCGACCAACATCACCGGCGCAACCGGCACGCTCAACGCCCAGGCCAAATCGGCCGCGCGCTCGGCCTTTGAGTCGGCGAAGCAGCGCTTCTTCGGGCACCTCCTGACTTCGATGAAGACGCCGACGCTGATTCAGGCGATCAAGCGCGATCTCGATGCTGGCCACGCCGCGGTCGTCCAGATCGTCTCCACAGGTGAAGCCCTGATGGAGCGCCGGCTGGCCGAGATCCCGACCGAGGAGTGGGGCGACGTCCAGGTCGACATCACGCCGCGCGAATATGTCCTCGATTATCTCGCCCATTCCTTCCCGGTCCAGCTCTACGAGCCGTTCACCGATCGCGAGGGAAATCTGTTGTCGCGTCCGGTCACTCGCGATGGCCGGCCGGTCGAGAGCCGCGAAGCGGTCGCTCGCCGCGATCAGATGATCGAACATCTCGCTTCGCTCGCCCCGGTGCCGGGTGCGCTCGACCAGATCGTTCAGCGCTTCAGCACGGACATGGTCGCTGAGGTCACGGGCAGGTCGAGACGGATCGTCCGCGTCCGCGATCGGATGGTGGTCGAGACGAGGGCGACATCTGCCAACCTCGCTGAGGCCGCAGCGTTCATGGATGATAGGAAGCGCATCCTGGTGTTCTCGGATGCCGGCGGCACAGGCCGCAGCTACCACGCCGAGCTCTCGGCGACGAACAAGCGGCTGCGGGTGCATTATCTACTGGAGCCAGGCTGGAAGGCGGATGCCGCGATCCAGGGGCTTGGCCGGACCAATCGCACCAACCAGGCGCAGCCACCGCTCTTTCGCCCTATCGCCACCGACGTGAAAGCCGAGAAGCGCTTCCTGTCGACGATCGCGCGCCGGCTCGACACGTTGGGCGCGATCACCCGTGGCCAGCGCCAGACCGGCGGACAGGGACTGTTCCGGCCGGAGGACAATCTCGAAGGCCCGCACGCCCGCGATGCCCTGCGTCAGTTCTATGGGCTGCTCGCCCGTGGGCAATTGGGGAGCTGCTCGCTGCAGCGGTTCGAGCAGGCCACGGGATTGAAGCTCACGGACGAGAACGGCCTTCGCGACCAGCTGCCGCCGATCACGACATTCCTGAACCGGCTGCTGGCGCTGACCATCGAGCTGCAGAACATCCTGTTCACGGTGTTCGAGCAGTTGCTCGCGGCGCGGATCGAGGGCGCGGTCGCATCCGGGACTTTCGATGCCGGTCTGGAGACGCTGCGTGCAGAAAGCTTCGTCGTCATGGAGCGGCGCACCATCAACACCCATCCGGCAACAGGTGCCGAGACGCATCTCGTCACCATCGCCCAGCGTGACCGCAACCGGCCGATGCCGCTGAACGAGGCCTTGGAGCGGCTGTTGCAACGCCGCGCTGTTCCCGTGACCCATGTCCGCTCGGGGCGAGCGGCGATCCAGGTGCCGGCGCCGAGCTGGTTGCTCGACGATGGCGAGATCGAGCAGCGCGTCCATCTGATCGGACCGATGCGACGCCAGACTCTGCCGCTCGCCAGGCTGGCCGAGCATGATTGGGCCGAGGCAGACCGCGAGCAGTTCAAGGCCGGCTGGAGTGCGGAACTCGCATCCATTCCGGAGTCCACGACCACCACGATCTACCTCGTCACAGGGCTTCTGCTGCCGATCTGGAAACGCCTCCCTCAGGAATCCACGCGGGTCTACCGGCTCCAGACCGACGCGGGCGAGCGCATCATCGGCCGCAAGGTGCCACTCAGTTGGGTCACCGCAGTGTCGACCGAGCGACCTTCGCTCGTTCCCGATGACGTGTTCACATCCGTGCTGCGTGACGGCTACGTACTCGATCTTCATGAGGGCTTGCAGCTGCGGAGGGTGCGCGTCATGGGCGCCAACCGGATCGAGCTCTTGGGCTTCCCTGCGGGCTTACGGGATTGTCTAAGGGCCTGCGGGCTGTTCAGCGAGATCATCTCGTGGAGGCTGCGGATGTTCGTGCCGACCGATGCAAGCGGCCCGGCGATCCTAGCCAGCGTTCTGGAGCGGTTTCCAATTGCTGAGGTCCGCGGGCGGGAGCTGTCGTGATGTCAGACGACGCGTCTGAACTGGCGCGCCGCCTTGCGCGTGAGGCCGAGGCGGTGTGCCGTCACTATCTGTCCAACGGCAGACGTCAGGGACGCTACTGGTTGGTCGGTGATGTCAACAACACGCCGGGCCGATCATTGTTCGTGCGATTGCACGCCTCGTCGAAGGGGCCGGCGGGCAAATGGACGGATGCTGCGACCGGGGAGCATGGCGATCTGCTCGACGTCATCGGCTCGGTTTGTGGCCTGAGCAGCTTTCACGAGGTTGCCGGGGAGGCGCGCCGCTTTCTGAAGCTGCCGGACTGGGAACGCAAGCTTCCAGTCGGTGCTGTGAATGACGTGCGCCCCCGCGACTCCGCCCGAGCGGCTCGCCGGCTGTTTGCGATGGGGCAGCCGCTGTCTGGAACGCGCGGCGAGGCCTATCTTGCTCATCGCGGTATCGACCCGCGCGCAGGCACTGATGGTCTACGTTTTCATCCACGTTGCTACTATCGGCCGGACGATGCCACCGATGTCGAGACGTGGCCCGCGCTGATTGCCGCTGTGACGGACCTCGAGGGGCGCATCACCGGGGTTCATCGCACCTGGCTGGATCCCGATGGCTTCGACGATCGCCGGCTTGGCAAGGCGCCAATCGACACGCCGCGGCGGGCGATGGGCGATCTGCTTGGGCATGCCGTGCGCTTCGGGACCGCCAAGCACGTGCTTGCGGCCGGCGAGGGCATCGAGACCATGCTGTCGTTGCGGACGGTGCTGCCGACCTTGCCGGTTGCTGCTGCGCTCTCGGCCAACCATCTGGCGAATCTGCTGTGGCCGGCCACGCTGCGCCGGATCTATGTCGCTGTCGATGCTGATGCTGCTGGTATCGCCGCGGCAGAGACGTTGACGACACGCGCGCTGGACGCCGGTATCGAGGCGATCGCATTATGCCCTCACCTGGACGACTTCAACGAAGACCTACGCGTTTTAGGGACAGCCAAGCTCCTGGACGTCTTGCGTCATCAGCTGCTGCCCGAAGATGCCGAGCGCTTCGTGAGCGCGGCTGCGACCTAAACGTCGGCTCGACGCTGGAGAGTCGTTCGGCGCTCGCCGCACATTGTCGGGACAAGAGGATCTCGTCAGGGCGTCAGAGAGCCGCGGCGGGGCCTTCTGAGAGGCGATCGGACGGCAGGCGGTCCGGTCCGGCAATGGCGGTGCGTGGCTATTTTCCGCCGGCCCGCAGGCGGGCCTTTGCATCGCGAGGCAAAATAGCCGCGCACACCGCCATCCTCCGCTGTCGCTCCGGCCCGCTGCTCGAGGGGATCAGCGGGTTCTGGTCCGGTCCTCCCGCCGTCTTGGAGATCGCCATGGAAGGCCGCGATCGACGCGGTCACTGAACATAGACGAGATTCCCATGTCCGACCGGCAAGACGAGATGCGTGAGCCGCACGATACGCAGTCGAGCACCGACAACACCCTGACCGAACTCCAGCTGTACGGCTACCGCCCCTTCGACGATGAGCCTGATCCTCGGCCGCTCCCTGAAGGCAGGGTCATCGCCGGCGCGGTCGCCGATATCTTCGACGCCCTGGTCGCGACGCTCTCGGAGACGCGCCTCGAGCCTGAGCTGAAGGAGCTCTTGTGGTCAACGGTCAACCTGTTCCACCGTGCCACGATGCGCGTCGAGCGCGAGCTCGACGACAACGAGCAGGCGCAGCGCTCGAGTCAGCGCGAGCAGAACGGCTCCGAGGTGCGCTCGGTCGAGCTCGAGCGCCTGACGTCGGAAGGACTGTCACTGGTCGAGCGTCGCAACGCCATGGAGCTGTTCCGCGATCTGGCCGCCGAGGCCTTCGAGCTCCATACGCGATCGCCGTGGCGGCCTCGCTCGGGATCGCAGGTCAGCCATCGCACGCTGACGGCGGCCATGATCGACTCCCGCGATTTCCTTGCCGCCAAGCATCGGGCTGAGACGGAGGTCATGCTGCCGCCAGGCCCCAAGATCGCGCTGACCGGCGGACCGGACTTCAATGACGTCGCACTCATCTGGGATCGTCTAGACAAGGTCCATGCCAAGCATCCCGACATGGTCCTCCTGCATGGCGGCTCGCCGAAGGGGGCCGAGCTGATCGCCAGCAAATGGGCATCGAACCGCAAGGTTCCGCAGATCGCGTTCAAGCCCGATTGGACAAGACACAATAAGGCCGCCCCCTTCAAGCGCAATGACGCCATGCTGGCGACGCTGCCGATCGGCGCCATGGTCTTCCCGGGCTCCGGGATCCAAGGCAATCTCGCTGACAAGGCTCGCCGCCTCGGCATTCCCGTCTGGACCTTCGGGCAAGGCGGCGCGTGAGCGCCGTCAACTGTGCAGGTCCTTTGCGTTCGTCCAAGCGGCTGCGGCGACATCCCAAGCGACTCCTGCGCTCGGCATCGACATGTATGTCTGCTTGAATGCGTCGGACCTGGTGGCGCAGGGTGCATGGTGGTCGCTGACCGCCGCGACGATGCCTGCAATCGGCAGCGCTACCTCTCGACCGGAATATCCCCGAACAGCTCTCGTGTTTGGCGACGGTCCCGCAACCTGCAAATGGATCAGCCTCTCGTCGCTGTGCCGGCCTTGATGTGCCTTGCGATTGGCGGCACAACTGCTCGAAGGTGGAGCTGTCGAGTGAATCGAGGTTTGATGGTCGCGTGGGCGACGCGGACGTGCTGGAGCTCGGCGCAGTGCCTCCTGAGCCGCTCGGCCACTGAGCATCGGCCTATCGTCGGCGTAGCTCGGACGGGCTATGCCCGAATTTCCGCCGGAACACGGTGCTGAAGTGTGACGAGCTGCTGAATCCCAGCTGGTAGGCGACCTCAGTCACCGACAACACGCGCTGCTCAAGTCGTGTCAGCATATCGTAGGACCGTTGCAGGCGCCGGTCGAGAATCCACTCCGACACCGACATGTCCGTAAGTCGAAAAAGATAGTGCAGGTGTCTGAGCGAGACCCCGTTGTTCCGTGCGATCTTCTCGAGCGAAAGGTCGTGGTCGGTGAGATGCTCCTCGATCCAGGCTTTGACAGAGCGCAGGCGGGCTTTCTGAGCCGTGGCGTCCTCGGAAAATTGGTCCTTGTCGCCCATGTCCAGGGCGAGAGCCAGAACATCCATCAGCTCGTCGCCGAGCCGCGACCTCGCCGCTTCATCGACTGACGATGCTTCCGATGCCAACGTCGAACAGAATTCGGCGGCGATCCGGCCAAGACCGCGTCCGGTCGCAATAGTCATCGCAACGGGAATCCGGTTCTCGGTGAATCGCGACGAAAATTCTTTGCGCGGAATCTCAAGGTAGAGGGATCTAACCTTCCCTACGCACTCCAGATCGTAGGCTTCGGCCGCGGAGAAGATTGCACCTACGTGGGGATTCGTATTCAGCGTCTGGCCTGCCTGCAGGACGTTGATCTTGCCCTGTTGAACGAATTCGACGTAGTAGCAATCCTTGTCGAGCCTGGCGATATGCCGCTCCCGTCGTGATATCCGTTGCTCCGACAGCAATACGTCGGTCATCGTCAGCACGCCAAATCGTGCTTCCCGGATGAAGCCCTGATAGTCGGACCGTTGCTCGGCCTCGACGTCGACATGGACATAGACGTCGCAAATGGCGCCTTGCCAGGCAGCGTAGCGCTTGGAAGGCTCAAGGCTTTCCGTTGTGAACACGAGCTCCATCGGTCATCCATCGCGAGCAGCCCAAGCTGCATTTTGCATCGCACAAGGACCGTTCCGCAATTCTAGTTGCCCAGCGGCTCTACGCAAGCCAACTTTGCGCGGCCATGCAAAAGCTTTGCGCTCCGAGGCAAGCGTCACTCGGGGCGGCAAGCTAAGAGAACAAAAATGGGAGGAAGCAGTCGCGGATGCCGATGCGGGCGTGCGTGATTTGCCGTGCCAGGGACTGCAGCAATGGGGGGAGGCCTGCCTTCACCGATGACGACGAGGTTCACGCGCCCTGTCGGCTCCATTGCTGACATCGTGGCGCTGGAGCGGCTGCCATATGACGCCCTCGTACCTGCGCGAAATCTGTATCACCTGTTCGAGGCGACCGCCCGATTGCATCCGGATCGGCAGGCACTGACCGTTCTGACACCTCGTGAATCCCGCGAAATCAGCCTCACTCACCGTCAATTGCTTGCCGACATATCCCGCGCGGCGAACTTGTTCAGGGCGTCCGGCATCAGGCCGGATGGACCGACCGTTGCATTCCTCTGCCCGAGCCTGCCGCAGGTCTTTCCGGCCTTGCTCGGAGCCCAGGTCGCCGGCGTCGCGAGCTCGATCAACTATCTGCTGAACGAGGACGCGATCGTCGATCTCCTCGACGCGCAGAATGCAGCGTTGCTTGTGATCCCTTCGGAAGCCGACGATCCGGCGCTCTGGCACAAGGCGAACAAGGTCGCCGCACGGGTCGGATCTTTGCAGAAGATTCTCGTTCTAGGCGAGAGTCGCGATGCGAACGGCCGAATGGCCGTCTTTGACGAAGCCGCTTCGAAGCACCGAGATGCGCTCGATTTCGAACCGTCAAATGATCGGCGGTCGGTGTGCGCGCTCTTCCACACGGGAGGGACGACCGGACGTCCAAAGCTCGTCCGCCTGACACATGGCAACCAGATCCACGCCGCATGGGGCTTCGCCCAGGTTCACGGGCTCGACGAGTTGGACATCGCGCTGAACGGGTTTCCGCTGTTTCATGTCGGCGGCACCATGACTGCAGGTCTGTCGATTCTCGCCGCTGGCGGCCACGTGATCATTCCGTCACCCTACGGTCTGCGCGTCCCGGAGGTCGTCCGCGACTATTGGTACACCGTCGCACGACATCGCGTGACGATCGTGAGCGGCGTGCCGACCTCCATTGCGGCTTTGGCGGAGGTGCCGATCGGGTCCTGCGATATCAGCTCGGTCCGGATGGCGCTGACTGGAGGTGCGGTGCTCCCGAAGGCGGTTGGTGACCGTTTCCAGGCCAGGACGGGAGTGAGGTTGTTCGAGACTTACGGGATGACGGAGACCGCGGCGGCGATCGCGTTCAACCCGGGTCGCGGCGAGCCGCTTCAGGGCAGCGTCGGATTCAGGGCGCCGTTCTCGCGAACGAAGATCGTGGCACTGGGCGACCCGGAGCTGAGGAAGGAGTGTCCTCCGCTCACGAGCGGGCTGGTGCTGGCCAAGGGCCCGCAGGTATTCCCCGGATATGTCGATCCCACGCACAATGTCGGCGTCCTGACCGACGATGATTGGATCGTGACCGGCGATATCGGCTACCTCACCGCAGACGAGCGGCTGGTTCTCACAGGTCGGGAGAAGGACCTCATCGTTCGCAGCGGCCACAACATCGATCCCGCCGCCATCGAAGATGTCGCCAATGCATATCCTGGCGTGCAAATGAGCTCTGCCGTTGGCATGCCGGACGCCTACGCTGGCGAGGTTCCGATTCTCTTCGTTGTGCCGTCGCCTCAGCAGACGATCGAGCTCGCGCGGCTCTGCGACTACCTCGAGCAGAATGTCCACGAGCCCCCCGCGCGCCCGAAGCGCGTGGTGGTGCTTGACGCGCTTCCAGTCACCGCCGTGGGCAAGATCTTCAAGCCGACGCTTCGCGATCTCGCCGTTCGGGAGAAGGTCAGGACGGAAGTCGATCGGATATTCGGTCCTGCAACCGCGGCAGACATCCAGGTCAACAAGGACGACAAGCTCAACACGGTCGTCTGCATTGCGGTCGAAACGATCGACGAGGTCGCGCTGGGCCGGCTTGCAGAGAGCCTGTCGGCGTTGCCGCAGACCTATCGCATTGAAGCGACACCGCCACGCGGGCGGGCGTAGTTGGGAATTGGTGAGAGCAAACGATGAAGCACTTTCGGCTTGGTCAACAGGAGATCGTGTTCGCCGTCTTCGCGGCGCTGTTCCTGGCCTTCTCGATCTTCCTCAAAGGCTTCCTGACCGCCGACAACATGCTGACCCTGCTGCAGAACGTCGCAGTTCTCGGCATTCTCGGCCTGGCGATGGCCGTTGTCGTCATCGGGCGCGGCATCGATCTGTCGCTCATCGCTGCCCTCGCGGTCCCCGGCGGGCTCGTCCTGCAGTTGGTGCAGAACGGTCATTCGTTGCCGGCCTCCTTGCTCGCCGCCGGCCTCCTGGCCGTCGCCATCGGTCTCGTCAATGGCTGGCTGATCGCCTATGCGGAGGTGCCGCCGCTGTTTGCAACGCTCGCGACTGGGCTGTTTGTTGCAGGACTTGGGCAAGCGGCGCTGTTCCAGCTCGACGTCGTCCAATGGAGCGACGGCATGGCGGGATTCGAGCGGCTCGGGCAGGGCAGCATCCTTGGCATTCCGACGTCGATCGTGATGTTTGCGATCGCCGCAATCGCTGTGTTCGTTCTGCTGCGTCAGACCCGTTGGGGGGCCTTTATCTATGCGGTTGGTGACAATCCGTTCGCCGCACGGGTGACCGGCATTCCCTCGCGCCCGATTGTCGTGCTGCAATATGTGCTTGCGGCGGTGATCGGCTGCTTTGCCGGTCTCGTGATGGCGGCATCCGTCAACTCGATGCCCACCCGGATCTTCAACTCGACCATGATCTATGACGTGATCCTCGTCGTCGTGCTCGGGGGCATCGGATTGTCCGGCGGCCGCGGTGGCGTCGTGAACGTCATCATCGGCACGCTGCTGATCGGGACCATGCTGAACGGCATGACGATTCTGGATATTCCCTATGCCGGACAGAACCTGATCAAGGGTGTCGTCCTGCTGATCGCGGTGATCACGGATACGATCTTGAATCCGCGAAATGAAGAAACAGCCCAGCAAGGCGACATCTAGCTCAGTCCGAAAAATGAAAACATCAAACGGGAGAAAACGACGATGCGCATGCATAGCCTAGCACTTGGAAGTCTTGTGGCGGTGACGCTCGCGGCGGCTGCGGCGCCGGCGCTCGCGCAGCAGGGGCTTGACGAGCCCTTTCAGAAGACCTTTCGCGAGGCGCTTGCCGGCAAGACGGTCGCCTACGTGCCGGTCGCCATGAATTTCGATCTGACGGAGGGCTGGTACGCGGGCCTGAAGAAGGAGCTCGAACCCTACGGCGTCAAGTTCGAGATTCGCGATCCCAACTGGAACACCAACGCGGGGGCGCAGGCTGTCACCTCGCTGATCTCTGAGAAGCCGGCGGTCATGGTGATCCACAATCCCGACGTCCAGACCTATGCCAAGCTGTTGCAGCGCGCCGAAAACGAAGGGATCTACGTCATCCAGATCAACATGGGATCAGCCTATCGCAGCTCCGCGTTCGTCGGCGCGAACTGGATCGAGATCGGCGAACGACAGACCGAAGGGGTGGTGAAGGCCTGCCAGGGCAAGTCGAACAAGATCGCGATCATTCAGGGGGCGCTGTCCGCGGCCGCCAGTGCCTACACACTCAAGGGCGTCGAGAACGTTCTCGCCAAGCATCCTGAAATCAAGGTGGTGTCGAGCCAGGCGGCCGATTGGGATGCGGCGAAAGCCAAGGCCATCACGCAGACCGTCCTGAAGCAGAATCCCGACCTGTGCGGCATCGTGGGCTTCTGGGATGGCATGGATATCGGCACTGCCGCCGCGATCAAGGAGGCCGGGCTCACCGGCAAGGTCTTCCTGGCAACATCGGGCGGTGGAGAGCGCAAGGGCGCCTGCGAGCTCGTGAAGAACGGCTCGTTCGATCTGAACATGAGCTACGACGTGCCGACGCAGGCGGCGCAGATGGCCGGAACGATCAAGTGGCTGCTGTCCTCGGGGGTGAAGGCGGGCTCGGTCAAGGGCTTCGAATACAGCACGCTCATTCCGATCACCAAGGAGAACGCAGACTCCCAGACGTCGTGCTGGAACCTCTCCGATCTCAAGAAGTGACGACGCTCCGCGGCGCGCGTTCCGGCTCGGCCGGGACGCGCATCAAGACGATTGCATAGGCAGTACCCATGGAAGGCAGATGCGCGAGACATTGACTCGGCTGCGATATCGCTACTGGCCCGACCATCTCCTCGGCGAGATCTTGTCCAAGAGGTGGACCGAAACCGCCGTTCCTGTGCTTCTGCTCCTGATCGTCGGCTTCGCATTGAGCCGGGTCCTGGAGCACTTTCTGTCCCCCGCGAGTCTCGCCGACACTGCGCGCCAGGCCGGAGAGATCGGTTTCATCGGTCTCGGAATGGGGCTTGTGGTCATCGTCGGCGGCATCGACCTGTCGGTCGGGTCGATGTTTGCCCTGACGGATTTCTGCGCGCTCTATCTCCTGGACGTTCTCAATTGGCCCGTTCCGGCGGTGGTCGTCGCGACCATGGTCGTCGGCGGGCTGCTTGGCGCCGTGAACGGGGTCTTGATCGGATATCTGAGACTTCGCGCCTTCATCGCCACGCTGATCACGCTGATCATCTATCGCTCGGCGTTCGATCTGCTGATCCAACGCTATTCGAACGCCATCGCGTCATCGCTTCCAGATATCCCCTCGTGGGATTTCATTGGCGGCGGGGATGTTCTGGGAATCCCGAGCGTCGCGCTGCTCTATGTCATCGTCGCCATCGTCGGCCATGTCTTTCTGACGCGGCTGCGGCCCGGCTGGCACATCACGGCGATCGGCGGATCGCGCCGCTCGGCCTACAATTCCGGCATTCCGGTGCGGCGGACCATCGCGCTCTGCTACGTCGCGAGCGGCGTTCTGACCAGCATCGGTGCGTTGTTCTTTGCCGCCCGCCTCGGAACCGTGGGCGGCGACATCGGCGTCGGCCTCGAGGTGATCGTCCTGACTGCAACCGTCCTCGGCGGGATCACACTGGGCGGTGGCAAGGGTTCGGTCGTCAAGTCGCTGGTCGGTGTGCTCATCGTCCTCCTGATGACCAACGGCTTGACCGCGATGAACGCGCGTGGCGGCGTCAACCGCATGGCGCTCGCGACGATCCTCCTGGCGGCCGCCATGGTCGATATACGCTGGCAGAAGAACCGCAACCGGATCATCAGCAAGGTCTACGTTGCCCCGACCTATCATGCGCTGCCGCCGCCACCCCCGACCGAGATCGGCAAGGGCGGGCCGTTCGAGCAGAACGACAAGCTTCGCGATGTGTCTCTCATCGGGCTCGGACGGATCGAGGCGCCGGAGGATGTCATTCTCGACCGCAACGACGTGCTCTATGCCGGCTCCCGTCACGGTGACATCATCCGGTTCTTTCCGCCGGACTACGAGCGGATGGAGGTGTTCGCCCATATCGGCGGCCAGCCGCTCGGAATGGCGTTCGACCGCCAGGACAATCTGTATGTCTGCATCGGCGGCATGGGTCTCTACCGCATCACGCCCGACGGGACCGTGGAGAAGGCCACCGACGAGACCAACCGCAGCCTGTATTCGGTGAATGACGACAGCCGTCTGCGGCTCGCCGACGACCTCGACATCACCGATGACGGACTGATCTTCTTCTCCGAGGCGACCGTTCGCTACGAGATGGACGAGTGGCCGGTCGACGGGCTGGAGGCGCGCGGCAACGGTCGCATCATCTGCTACGACACGAAGAGTGGAACGACCCACACCGTGCTGCGCGGACTTAAGTTTCCGAACGGCGTCGCTGTTGCCAGCGACGGTCAGTCGATCTTGTTCGCGGAGACCTTCGGCTGCTCGATCAAGCGATACTGGTTCGCTGGTCCGAAGAAAGGCGCGGTCGAGACCGTCATGGACAATCTGCCGGGCTATCCCGACAACATCAATCTGGCGTCGGATGGCAACTATTGGCTGGCGCTGGTCGGCATGCGCAGCCCTTCGCTCGACTTGGCGTGGCAGATGCCGGGCTTCCGGCGGCGCATGGCCAAGCGGGTGCCGATCGACGAATGGCTATTTCCGAACATCAACACCGGGTGCGTCGTCAAGTTCAACGAGCAGGGCCAGATCCTGGAATCCCTCTGGGACCTCAAGGGCGTCAATCATCCGATGATTACCTCGATGCGGGAACACCGCGGTTATCTCTATCTCGGCGGTATCGCCAACAACAGGATCGGGCGCTTCAAGCTGGAGAACGCCGATCCAGACTTCGTCCACTACGATACACGCTGGAGGAGGCATTCGTGATCGCCGCCATCCGTGAATTCGCAAACCGCTTGCTCGGCCGCGGCGATGCGACCATCACCGTTCCGTCGTTCGACGGGGCGCTGAAGGCCAATCAAGTGCTGGAGGCAGCCGAAACGCTCCTCGAATGTGAAGCACCGGAGGATATTGCGTCCGACGGCCGCTCCCTTCTCATCGCCGACGGCGCGCGACTCCTGCGTTGGGCCGGATCGTCGCCTACGGAGATCCGCAGATTCGCGCGGCCGATCTCCGCGTTGGCGATGCTTCCGTCCGGCGGTCTCGCCGTTGCGATTGGCGGCACTGAGGTTCATTTCTATGACGACATCACCGCCAAGACCCCGGTCTCGACATTTACCGGTGAGTTGCGCGCCGTCAACGCGCTTGCGCCCGCAGGCGACGGCACCCTGATCGCAACCGATGGTTCGTCATCGTATGAGGTCGGCGATTGGGCGCGCGACCTGATGGAGCTCGGTGATACCGGCCGTGTCTTCAGGCTCGATCCGCGGACGCAGACGATGCAGCAGCTTGCGGGCGGGCTTCGCTACGCCTTCGGTGCCGTCGCAAACGGCAACGACGTGCTGGTCAGTGAAAGCTGGCGGCACCGTCTGGTCTCGATCGCACCCGGCGGCACGCGCACGGTCGTGCTCGGTCACCTGCCGGTCTATCCCTCCCGGCTTGCACCGGCGCATGGCGGCGGCTTCTGGCTGACGGCCTTTATCGCCCGCACGCAATTGGTCGAGTTCGTGCTGCGCGAACCGGCCTACCGGCGTCGCATGATTGCTGAGATCGAGCCTGACTATTGGGTGGCACCACGGCTCAGGTCCGGCCAGTCCTTCAAGGAACCGCTGCAGGGAGCGCACATCAAGACCATGGGTGTCATGAAGCCGTGGGCTCCGCCACGGTCGTACGGACTCGTCATCCGGCTCGGTGCCGACGGACTGCCGGTTTATTCGCTTCATAGCCGCGCTGATGGCGTCAATCACGGCATCGTCGCTGCCGTCGAATACGGCGGCGACCTCGTCATGATCGCAAAGGGGCCGGGCAGGGTGCTCAGGCTGCCCCTTGCAACCCTTGGCCAGGAGGTCCTTCCATGAGCGAGATCATCCTGTCCCTGTCGAAGGCAACCAAGCTGTATGCCGGCGTGCCAGCGATCGAGGGCGTCGATTTCGAGCTGCGGCGGGGCGAGATCCACGCGTTGGTCGGCGAAAACGGCGCAGGCAAGTCGACCTTGACCAAGGTCATGGCCGGTGTCGTGGCCTTGACGTCAGGTGCAATGACGGTCGATGGCGTCGCGGTGTCTCCCAGAACGCCGCTGGAGGCGCGGCATCTTGGCATCGCAATGGTGTTTCAGGAAAACAGTCTGGTGCCGACGATGACCGTGGCGCAAAACCTGTTTCTCGGTCAGGAGCGATTCTACAATCGGCTGCGCGGCATCTACATCGCGGCTCAGCAGTTCCTCCAATCTCTCAATTTCGACGTCGCGCCGACGGCGACCGTCGGCGGCCTGGGCGCGGCCAAGAAGCAGATGGTCGAAATCGCTCGCGCCGTGCTGCACAAGGCGAAAGTCATCATCTTTGACGAACCCACGGCGACGCTTACGCCAGAGGAGAAGAAGTATTTCTTCGATTTGGTGCGGGATTTGAAGAGGCGCGGTGTTTCGATCGTCTTCATCTCGCACGCGCTCGAAGAAGCCTTGCTGTTGGCCGATCGCATTACTGTCCTGCGGGACGGCAAGCACGTCGTCACCGACGACGCCTCGGGATTCGATCGAGCGCGCATCGTTCAGGCCATGGTCGGACGAAACCTCTCAAATACGCTCTATGGTGTGCGGAAGGACAAAGTGCGCCCGGCCGGCAGGCGCGTGTTGACAATACAGAATCTCAAAATGGCGCCGATGGTCAGGAACAACTCATTGTCGGTGTTCGCGGGCCAGATCACGGGCGTGTTCGGACTGGTCGGCTCGGGCCGAACCGAGACTTTTAAGATCGTCTCGGGTATTCTGAAGCGTGATTTCTTTCACGGTGGAGAAATTCTGCTCAACGACAAGTCTGTGCGATATCGCGTGCCCGCGCCGGCCGTGAAAGCCGGAATCGCCTACATCACCGAAGACCGCAAAGTGGAGGGCTTTTTCGAGACGGCCTCGATCGCGCGCAACATCTATTTGGGTCTGCTTGCCAAGTTTCCGGAAGGGCGAGCCTGGTTGTCGCGTCGTGAAAGAAATGGGGTCGGCAAGACCTGGATCGAACGTCTCAAGGTTCGCGCCATCGGCGACGAGGTCAAGGTTGTCGAGCTTTCCGGCGGCAATCAGCAGAAGGTTGTCATCGCTAAATCGTTGATTCAGGATCCGGAGCTGATCATCTTCGATGAGCCGACGCGCGGGGTCGACGTCGGGGCCATCGTCGAAATTCACGAGTTGATCAACAGGCTCGCCGATGAAGGCAGAGCTGTGGTCGTGATATCCTCCTATCTGCCGGAAATTATAGCGCTATCCGATCGGATCCTGGTATCAAGGCAAGGCAAGGTCGTCGAAGAATTCTCGGCGATCGAAGCGACCGAAGAGAAGATCATGTATGCCGCCATCCACTGAACTGCGCGCGGCCTCCAATCGATCAGATCCCTTCAAGCGCACCGACGCCTTACTCGAGACACTCCCGATCGGCGTCACGGTTCTCTCCCGGCTCGGGGATCCAGGGCAACCTCGCCGACGAGGCGCTCGGGCTTGGCATTCCGTGTGGACTCCTGGCCAAGGCGACGCGTGAGCGCCGTCAACTCTGCAGGTCCTTTGCCTTGCTAAAGCGGCCCGCGTCGATATCCCAGGCGACTCTCTGCACTCGTCATCGAGATGCATGTCTGCTTGAATCGCGTTGCACGTGGTGGCGCGGGAGCGGTCGTGGTCGTCTGACGCGCTGACCGCGCGACGATACCTGCAATCGGCAGCAATTGGTTCTCGTCACGGCCTCTTGGACTGGTCGTGCCTGCCGGCCTTTACGACGTTGTGCGGGCGCGGCGTGGTCGGAACATCCCTGGTTCGTGCTGCCGCCTTCCATCGGTCTTTCGCCTACGAACTGTCCCCGCCAGTCTCGCTGCAAGACGTGACCCCGAGCGGCCCCCGCGTTCAGCGTGGTCGGGATCACAGGAGCGTAGAGCTCTCGCTGCCCTCGTTCTCGAGGAGCTTGATGCGGATCGCTAGCGTTGAACGACAAGGCGTCGAGCTCCATCGGAAAGATAGTCGGGACTCTGCTCGAACCGGCTGGACCCCCTTTCGGATCTCGACTGTCCCAGGCCTTTCGCCGGGCATGACGGACGTTTGGCAGCCAGGGCACACATCGGCACACGCTTTTCTTCTCGGTGGCTTCTGATCTTTCGCCTGATCATCCCGATCTCTTGTGCAGCCTCAGTGCACCATGTCTCTCCCGTGAACTGATCAGGCAGTGACGCACCTTGCCTCGTGATGGCTTGATCTGGCCGAAGGCCGGCTGGGCCTCGATCGCCTGAGCGCAACGCCGCCGGCCAACTTTCTTCCCCTGGACGGAACGTCCATTCCTCGCGGGACAAGAAAGTTGGCCGACGCCGTCCTCCGCTGCCGCTTCAGCCCTTCGGGTGCGCCGTCGCTCGCCGTTCGTCCGATATGCGCCATCGAGGCCGCGGTGGTCGCGGCCCGAACCAGCCAAGGAGAGACAACATGGCTTCCATCGGTTCCTTCAAGAAGGTCGGCGACGATTTCCAGGGCGAGATCATCACCCTGAGCCTCAAGGCCAAGGGTGTACGCATCGTCCCCGAAGCCAACCGCTCCAGCGAGAACGCGCCCAGCCACCGCGTCTATGCCGGGCGGGTCGAGATCGGCGCCGCCTGGGCACGTCACTCCGAGGAGGGACGCGACTATCTCTCGCTCAAGCTCGACGATCCTTCCTTCAACGCCCCGATCTACGCCAACCTGTTCGAGGACGAGGGCGGCGAGGGCTACACGCTCCTCTGGTCGCGGCCGCGCAAGACCGCCGAGTGAGCCGATCGCGCTCCGTCCGGATCTGCCGGGCGGAGCGCATCGCAGTCGGCCGGCCGCTCCGACTGCGCGGACTGTTCCTCGCCGGCCTGACCTTTGGGAGCAGGCGAGGCGTCATTGCGCCAGCGAGCAGTTGCCGTCGGCCAGAGGGCGAAATGCGCGATCGGCCGGGACCGTGGCAACCACCTTGTAGTAATCGAACGGCTTTTTCGATTGCCCCGGCTCCTTGACCTCGACCAGATACATGTCGTGCGCGACCCGTCCGTCGACGCGCACGATCGTCTTGCTAAACAGCGGATCATCAAAGGCGCCAGCGTCGCGCATTGCCGCGATCACAGCTGCGCCGTCCTTGGCGCTGCCGACCTTCTCGACGGCCCGCAGATAGCCAGCGTGGTGGAATAGGTGCCGGCCTAACTCATCGGGCGCACTTTGCCGTTGCTGCGCCTGGCGAACCGCTCAGCGAAAACTCGAGTCTTGTCGTTCAGGTCCCTGTAATAGGCGGTGGTCAGCATGAGCCCTTTCGCCGCCTTCAGGCCGAGCGCATGGATGTCGCTGATGAAGAGCACCAGGCCGACCAGCTTCTGTCCGCCGGCGACGATGCCGAACTCGCCGGCCGTCTTGATCGCGTTGATCGTATCGGTGCCGGCATTGGCGAGGCCGATGATCTCCGCCTTCGAAGCTGGTCGAGGCCTTCACACGCTCGATCCCGCTGGGTCGCATCGGCCAGCCGGATGATCTGCCCGGCGCCATTCTGTTGTTCGCCAGTGATGACGCGGCCAATATGTTGCATAAAACGGGGGCCCGGGCCGTGCAGGAGGAGGGGCTGACGACCCAGCAATGGGCGGTGCTGGGCGCGCTGTCCCCGCCCGAAGGCACGGAGCGGAATGAGCGGCGGCGACCTTGTCGAGTACCTCAGGGTCAGCCGGCGAGAATCTCGCGGGACTCGTCGGCCGTATGGCGCGGCGGACACGTGACGATCGCTCAGGACGAGCGCGACCGAGATCAAGGCTCGTCATGGACGGATACTGGTCGCCATGTCTGGCAGACGCTCGCGCTACCGAAGATCCATACCTACTACGATCACGTGCTGGCGGATATTTCCGTCAACGACACGGTGCACGGTCTGCATGATCTGCTGAAGATCCTTGAAAACATGAAAAAGCTCGATGAGGGCGACAATCAATCCGAAGACGAACAGACCTGAGGCAACAAAGATCGAACCGCTGCACTATCCTTCAGCCGAGCATGTCGGAGACAGATGCAGAGAACATAATCGATAAACCTCGCTAAAGGCGGGGAATCTCTGAGTTGAGCTGCTAGTAATCGTTCGGCTGACTCGCCGCTCTCAACGAGCTCCTGCACGCTGGTGTTAGCCGAGGAATGGATTGATCAGTTGGCGAAATCGTCTTCCCCTTGGCGGAGCCTCGTGCGACGATCTTCAGAGCGATCGAGCGCCAGATGAGCAAATTGTCCGACGTCGCGTTCGTGTCTTTGCGTACCGGATCTCGCTGCTGAACCGACGCCGCCAAGGAAGCGATCGTCAATGCGGCTCGCGAATGCTAAGAACATGCGAGCGATAAGCGCTGCATCGAGGAGCCTCGCGGGGGAATGGAAACATCGAAGAACAGATTGCCTGCCGGAGGGTTCGCCCGGCTGGTCCCCGAGTTGGACGTGTTTGATTTGCAGCGGAGCGAGGCGTTCTGGTGCAGAATACTCGGTTTTCAAATCGCATATCAGCGACCGGCGAACCGCTTCATGTACATAGAGTTGCAGGGCTCTCAGCTCATGCTACAACAGCGAAACGGCAATTGGGAGACTGGGAATCTTGAGCGTCCGTTGGGACGCGGGATTAACTTCCAAATGTTTGTCAACTCGGTCGCTCCCCTCGTCGAAGCCCTGAGGGGAGCGAATTGGCCATTTTTCAGAGACTGTCACGATGCTTGGTACGAGATTACGGGCGAAGAGCGGGGCAACAGGCAATTTCTGGTGCAAGACCCTGATGGTTACCTCCTCCGTTTCGCAGAAGATCTAGGCAGAAGGTGATCGGTGTGACAACGTCTCTCGCGTACTGCGCGATCATTGCAGGAACCGTGCCGAGAGCCCACAGACGATGCTGGCTTCGGGTCAAAGCCGGCCTTGGGGCGGTCCTACGGCCCACTTCCGATTGTAGCCCGAAAACAGACGGCCTGCGAGGGCTACCGTTAGGTCCAAGATGGGCCAAAAGCAGTTCTGCCGTTTGCGTTCCGCTTGGTCCGGTAATGAGCCTTTCGGTGTGCAGATCGGCCTTCTCTCAACTCACAACTAATGCTTCGGGCGCCTGGTCTGCTGACGAAACTGCCCAAGTTGCTCTTCCAACAAAGCTTCCGTAGCGGCGCGAGCTTTTGGATCATTATCAATCAAGTTGAAATGAATGTCCGCTCTTCGAGCAACACGCTCCCATATCTCGCTTACGCGATCGAATGGCGGTTCAATGCGCCTCAACATCATCTCAGATTGGCAATCATCAAGGTCTTGCGACGTGAACTCGTTTGAGCCGTCGGCCCAATGGTTCATCGCAAGTACCCAGAAATCAACCAACTCGGCATCTGGCAAAAGCTGAAAGCGCCTTCCGCGCTTCGTGTAACCTTGGACCTTTTCGAGGCGTTCATGCTTCAATAAAGCTTCAATTTCGTCACGCCGGTCAGTCACTATGCAATCCTTAAAGCATAAAGACGGTATCTATATACGAATCGCTTATCTCAGTACCACATCAACGGTGGAACTTCTAGCCTACGTTGAGCGTTTTGCCGCGCTCTCTCTTCTCCCTCCAGTTTTTGCGGCGAGCCTGCCGCATGAGTCGATTTGTCCTCGATCGGGGTGGGAGCATGACGGGTCTACTCGATGTGAGGGTCGGTAGCTTCCGGTTTGGGTCCAATTCCGGACGTCGACGTGGCTGCAGTGGGCTCCGCCTCGGCCTGTTGCACTTCGATGACGTCACCGTCGCGAAGCCGACGCGTCCAATATTGCGACCGCGCTTTCCACTCGCCGCTCGCGGCTAGCGGGGCGCCGGTTTGGGGATCGCGCACGCGTACGACGCCGTCCGCCGCGGGCGGCGCTGGCTTCAGAAAGATATTGTCCATTATCCACCTTGCAGATTGTCGGCGGCCGACTGCACCGGTTCGGTGCTGATGGCGCCGGGTTGCGGGACCGCCTTGATGGCGACCATATCGAGGTTGACGCGTGTCGGCATGACCGACACGGCGCGCGCCATGCCGAGCGCGAGACGGTGCAGATAGGTGGACGGCCCGAGCTGCGTCGCGATCGCCTTGAGCGCGGCCGGGAGCCGGTCGAAATCCGCGGGCGGCGAGGCCGGCGCCGGGTCGTAACAGGCCTCCTTCACCCGGATGCGGCCCCGGATCGTCCGGGCCGCGAGGCGGTTGTTTTCCTCGCCCGAGCGATGCTTGATGGTGGAGTGCCACTCCTCGAACGGCAGCTTGACCATTTGCCGGAACAGCGCGCCGGTCGGCCCGAAATGCAGCGCGTGAAAGATCTGATCTTCGAGCACGCCGAGCGAGGCCTCGACCGCCGCATCGGTGTCGGCATAGTCGACGATGACCTTGCCGTCCTGATGGAAGTTGGCGACGTCAGAGATCTCGAACACGAGATCGACCTCACCCTTATAGAAGGCGGGGCCAGCCTGCGCGATCTGGCGAGCGACGAGTTTTCCGTGAACACGGCGATCAGCGGGCGCTTCTCGTCGTCGGTGAGGTCATCGAACGGATCGATGCGCGAGTCCGAGACATAGGCACCGGCAATGGTCGGCCAGGGACCGCTGCTCGGCAGCAGCGCCGAGGGGCGCAGCGCTTCCAGCGCCGTCAGCCGCAGAAATTCGCGTGCCAGCATGGTTAGATCCCATTGAGCGTGAGCCGGACAAAGCCCGGCGTCGATGGCAGCACCTCGTGAATGCGGAAGCGCCGCCCGGTCGCCTCCTGGGTCACGAGGTCGCCGGTGCGCGGGCGCCAGGCCAGACGCGACAGATCGAGCGAGACATAGGGCCGATCGGTCGCATGCCCAGCGCGCTCCGGCTTGACGCCAGCTTGTGCGAACGCCCCGGCACCCGCGCGGGCGGCGGACTCGCCGAACGGGCACAGCACGTGCTCGACCACGGTGCGCGCCGGATCGGAGATCAGCGGCGCGTCACGATCGGTGTCGTATTTCATCGGAGCGAACGTAAAGTGCTCGCCCTGGATACGGTCATGCGTCACCGCCGCAGCGGCGACCGCACGCGCGAGCGGTGACGGCATGATTTCAATTCCGGTTGAATAATTCCGTCATGCGCGGCCTTGGCCTGCGCATCCACGTCTCTCTTCTCAGATGGGCCACAAGCAGACGCTTATCCGTCGCAAGGGTCCGTTTACCAGCACCTCGAAGCCGTTCGATGAGCCAATCAACGACAGTCGCAACTCGCTATCGATATTGATACTCTCGGTGAATGCGGGGTCGATAATGCTCAGAGTTTTCCGAGGTGTGAGTCTGCTTTGCTTATGCATCGTGGGGGTTGCCATCGTTGTAGCGCCCTTGGAGTTTGTCGCTTACCCTATACTGAAATCCATCGGGTGCAGCTTGAGCGAGGGACAGCAAAGCTTCACCTGCGGAGGTGGCTGGGTCGGTCACTTCATTTCGACCGTTCTTAACCTGCCGATACTGTTCTCTGACGCGCGAGAGTTTACGTTCGGGGCGGGAGCGTCGTTCGGGCGCGGATTTGCGGTCTACCTGTTCGACGCGATTTTCATTCTCGCGCTGGCATATCCCCTACTGATACTCTTTGCGCAGAAAGGCGGCCGCCGAAGCAGCTAACGTCGGCAATGGGTCGATTTCGTTGAAAAAGTCAGCAGTTGCGACGCAGAGATATCGGTGATTCAGTCTGTCTAGTGGGCAGGACTGA
>NZ_JAUHIR010000030.1:0-31914 GCF_032381375.1 Bradyrhizobium sp. SZCCHNR1017
TGCCCACTAGACAGACTGAATCACCGATATCTCTGCGTCGCAACTGCTGACTTTTTCAACGAAATCGGTCAAAAGCGTTCCTATGGTCCTTTGACGCCTGCTTCCAGTCCGCTCCGGGAGCGGACGTCGCGAGCGCCAACCGAGAAGATCCGCGAGGCGACGTCTCGAATCGGGCTCTCGGCCGGGCCATCTCAGCGCTCCTGAAATAGTCGCGCGGCATGCCGTTGACGCGCACGCACTCGACTCAGAAAGGTGCCGAGGTGTCTATTCGTCGTCGACCCAAGCGCAACGATGCTAAGGGAGTCGCTTTAGTGCCCTGCCTCCCAATCGATACGCGGCCGTCACTCATCATTGTCGGGCCGCCGTCCTTCTCAGCAGCGACATTGCCACGTCTCGGCTACGTGGGGCACCGAAAGGTGGCCACTAAACCAGAAATGGATTGGCTCTGCCGATTGCTAGGCCATGCTGGCGTACTGTGTGTGGATGGAGGACCGAAGCACGTCTGGCGAGGCGAACCGGGTTCACACCCCGGTGCCCTGATCGACCCATAGCTTTGCCCATCGAGGGCAGGATGGGTATGTCCGCCGAAGCCTACGGCTTGCTGTTCTGCCAGATCCCTGAGAGCGGGTTCGGCAGCGGGACATAATCGCGCGTGTTCTAAAGGGCAGATCGAGGGTGAAGATGGTAAAAGGGTCGCGCCGGCCGGGCTGTCGTGAACGGAGTCGCTAGCAAGTATGGACGCGTCTCCGCCATTCGGCTTTCATCCCTGGCGCATCATGATGGATCGCTCGCCGGGGGCAGTCGGTCCCGCGTCCCGGCTTCGCCGTCGCATGCTGACGCTCCTGCGGCTGCCCTCTTGACCGGTCTCGCGATCGCAGTCGGTCCCGCGCCGCAAAGCGGCGCTCCTGCGGCTGCTCTTTCGTGCTCCATGCCCTGGCGGCTGATTGCCGCACCTTCTCTTCAAAGAAGATCCCAGGGCAAAGAGGTTCCCAGGAGCAAGCGGCGCCTCGCGTAAGGTGGCTTCGATTCCCTCTATCGTGGTAGGCGTTCGCCCCGCGGCGATCATTCATTCCGACCTTCGGCCGGACGCACGAGGCTGCGGATCGGGAGCTCGTCGTGTAGATGCCGAAATCTGGCAGGCTCACCTCCGCGATGCTTGGCCGGGCCCGACCACTTTGAGCGCGACCGATCGTCTTGCAGTCCGGCTGTCCGAAGCCGTGCCGCGTGGTCTAGAATCGTTTTCCTTTGGTTCCGTCAGCTTCGCGGCAGCGACGCTACAACGCCGCCCGATGACTCCACACGAGCGAGCGCTTCGAGTCTCGGACGCGGAAAAGGTTGTCGCCGGGAGCTGTAGGATTGGGGCGCAAGGCGAGCCCGTCTTTGTGCAATCCGCCGGCTCGTTCAGGCCGCAGGTATATCTTCCTTGGCCGGCCCGCGTGCGACGATCTCGAGCGCGCCATCGGGTAATGGACGTTGCAGCTCCTTGGCCTCGTTCCATGGCGCACGCAGCCAGACCTCCCTCTCTTCTTCGGTCGTCAGGATGACCGGCATCGCCTTGGGGTGGATAGGTGCGACCACGGCGTTGGGCTCCGTAGTCAGGAAACCGTAGACCAAATGAGGGCCTGGCAGCGGCTTGGATTTCGTGCCGCGGTCGCCTTTGAACTCGGTCCAAATGCCCGCGAAGCTGGTCAAGGGGCGATCATCAGACAAGGCAAACCAGACCACGTCCTTCTTCTTCGTCTCCGGGTTCGGCTCGGGCGCATATTCGGCGAAGCTGTTGAAAGGCACGAGGCACCGGTTCTCGGGCTTGAGCCAGCCGCGCCAATGCGGAGACGACGTGTTGCGGATGTTGGTCACGGGTGGCCCGCCAGTCCGCGGAGGTGGCGGCATTCCCCACCGCATCATCATCATCTCGCGGTCATCTCCGGTGCCGCGAATGATCGGAGCCGGATAGTCGGGGAAGACGCCCGGCATCGAGGGGAGATTGCCCGCGAACTGGCGAACGATCCGAAAAAGTGCGGCGATCGCGGCCTGGTTGGTGGTGATCGAGTAGAGATTGCACATCGTCAAGATGATCCCGGAACCAAGCGTCTCGCGGTCGGCATGTGGTGAGAGTAGATGTGCTCGGTACTTGTCTTCAGGTCGATCACCGCGCCGCAGAAGCAGCGCGAGCCACCTGACTTGGTTTGGGTCGGCTGAGGACATCCGGCCTCCCGCATCTGATCCTTCCAGGCGACGAAGGCCTGGTGCTGGCGCCATTCGTCGAAATCTTGCTGCGACCGATTCGATAGGAAGACGTTCCATGCTGCCTGGAACGCGTCGCGCGCCTGCTCATAGGTGCTGGCGCGGCCGAGCTGTTGCTCGCCTGGATGACTGCCTGGATAGAAGCCGCAGAACCACTGCCAGACGGGCGAACCGGAGGGGCCTTCGGGGCGCTCTGCAATCGTTCCTGCCTCGACGTCTCCGAAGTAGATGCGCCAGGTCTCGTTTGGCGAGTGCGGATCGCGGCGACGGGTGAGTGTAGGCATGCCGCATTGATTCCAGTCCGGCGGCTGAAAGTGAAGCCGCTACGCCTTGGGTGCAACTACATCGCCGTCCTCAATCTCTGGGCCGGGCGGTTCGGGAAGCTGAACGGGAGCGCTTGGTCTTGAGCTCGATCGAGAGCTGGATTGCACAGCGCTGTGCGCTCCTGTTTGGCGGCGAGAGGTCGTGGCCGCTCTGCCGCTTACGGAACTCCATTTGGAAAGACGGTTCTCAGATACCGATCGTCAGCCCTCCCCGCGCGGGAATTCGCGACCGTCGCCGGCGCTTTGGCAACATCGGCCGTGAGTATTATTCTCAAGATGAAATGTGGACGTGCGTCGGCTACACGAACGCAGGCTAAGAGCCAAGCGTGAGCGAGCGCTTGCAGCAAAACGCCTTGGATTAGACGCAAGCACTTCATGGTGGCGGCAAAGACGCGTCGAATTGTCTTCTCAAACAGCTCCGGCTTTGCCGGCATTTCAACACGGACATCTTTCTCTCACGCGGGAGCGACAGCTGAAGACGTTTGGAAAGCGGTCTCGTGCCTGGATCTCGACGGGGTCCGTGCTGCTTTTTCAGGTCGACAGGTTGTGTTCGCTCCGAACAGGTTCTGACCAATGCCCATTCCGCCGCTCGATCCCGCTGTCGCCGACCTCGCGCCGACTGATTCCGTTCTGACAGCCTATGATGAAGAACATGCTGTGACCTATCTCCGCCTTCTGGATGCAGCATCCGAGGGCGCGGACTGGGAGGAGGTTGCCCGGCTCGTCTTGCACATCGATCCGGTCAACGAACCCCAGCGTGCCCGCCGCGCCTTCGATAGCCATCTGGCGCGGGCGAGGTGGATGTCTGAGAAGGGTTATCATCAGTTGCTACGCGGATCGGATCAGACGTAGCTCTGAGCTCCTGAGGCTGCGGCAGGCCCGCTTTGATTGGAAACAAGCCGCGGTCCGTCGCGAGCATGGATTGAACGGGCTTGCGAGATCATACGCAGGCAACCAAACTCAAGTTGCGGCAGAAGCGATCGAACGCATGCGGCGCAGCTTCAGCCAGCTTCGAAGCCGCCTTCCGGCATGCGCCGCGATCCATGGTCTTGGCCGGCACTCAAATCCTTCTCCAGGCGACTGAGGGCGTGGACAAGAGATCAGGGCGGAAGCCGCACGCGGAGCGTCCCTGGGTCGCGCCTGAGGCATCATCTGGCTGCCGCTCGCGCTTGATCCTGCCGGTGGGTCTGCGAGCTCACCCAATGGCAGCGGGCGGGCGATCGCTATCCGAGGATTTTCGGAACTGCCCTTGAGCGCAGCATTCAGCATGCCACTGATCGGCCTCCTATGCTCAGCTGCACCGGTCACTGGTGAAAAGACGGCTCGTGGCCGATAGGGGCTGTCACTAAGGCCGCGCCCGCCGCCGCAAAGACGAGTCGCTTCCTTGAGGCGAGGGGGTGCCGAAACCGCGCCCCTCGATCTCCGGCATCCCCCCTCGCTGCCCTGCGCGTCGATCATGTCCGTCGACGCGCCGAACGACCCGTGAGGGCGCGAACCTGTCCCGGAGGATGCTCGATGCCCGATCCGATAGCCGGTCCCCCGCCGCGCTTTCTTCGTACACCCGAAGCTGCGCGTTACCTTGGACTGTCCGGCCGCACCCTGGAAAAGCACCGCACCTACGGCACCGGCCCCTTATATCGCAAGATCGGCGGCCGCGTCGTGTATGCGCTCGACGATCTGAAAGCCTGGGCCGATCGCGGCACCAAGACGTCGACGGCTGATCCCGGCCAGGGCACCGTTCTGCCGGCGAAGCGACATCCAGGTCTCATTCCCTATGCAGGGCAGGAGCGTCGCGCGTCGCGGGCTGGGCGGGCTTGAACGTGCGAGGTTTGCGCAAATCCGAGCGCGATCAGCTCGATCTGTTTCGCGCGCTGCCTGGCGATCTGGCGCCGCGCGATGCGCAGGATCTGATGGCCTATCCGTTCTTCTCGCTGGCCAAGAGCAAGCGCGTCGTGCCGATCGACTTCCGCGCGGGGCCTGTCGCCATTCGGGTCGAGGCCGTCCCCGAACATGGCATGGCGACGATCTGGGACGCGGATGTTCTGATCTGGGCGGCGTCACAGATCGTCGAGGCTCGCGACGCCGGACTGAAGACGTCGCGCCTGATGGCCGCCACGCCGTATGAGATCCTGACGTTTGTCGGTCGCGGCACCGGCGTGCGTGACTACGACCGTCTGAAGGCAGGACTTGATCGGCTGCAGTCGACGACCGTGCTCACCTCGATTCGTCAGCCGGCCGAGCGGCGGCGGCACCGCTTCTCCTGGATCAACGAGTGGAAGGAGACGGCGGATGCCCATGGCAGGCCGTCCGGATTGCAGCTGATCCTGCCGGACTGGTTCTATTCGGGCGTCATCGATGACGCGCTCGTGCTGACGATTGATCGGGCCTATTTCGCGCTGACGGGCGGGCTGGAGCGCTGGCTGTATCGCCTCGTGCGCAAGCATGGCGGCCATCAGGATGGCGGCTGGAGCTTCGATCTCGGCTATCTGCATGCCAAGTCCGGCAGCCTCTCGCCGCTGAAGCATTTCGCCTACGATCTTCGCGAAATCGTCCGCCGTCAGCGCCTGCCGGGCTACGAGCTGGTCCTCACCCGCGATCCAAACGGCACCGAACGACTGAACTTCGCAGCCGCCGTTACTGACCCGGTCGCAAGGCGTTTCGCCAGGCATCGCCCCTCGAGCTCCGCAGGGGACAAGCTGTGAATTGTCTCGTGCTATCGGGGACCGGAGGACGCGTGCCATCGAGGACCGGATCGTCGTGCCATCGGGGACCGAAGTCGACCCTAAGCCTTTGGTCTGGCGCGTCCTTTCCGCCTTCTAACTTACCTAACCGCAAAATCCTTCGGATTTTGTCTAACGGGCCCGCGCTTTGGGGCGCCGGTGCACGCTGGCTTCTCCTGCTGTCGACAGCGGAGACCGCGCGAGACGCCCCCGGTTTCCTCATTCCCGGCCCGCAGAGCCGTCCAGATTTCGTCAACCTCAGAGTTTGCCAATGAGCGAGCTGACGCGTGTCCAATTGCTATGGCTGCAGGGAAAGATCGAAAACCGCATACGCTTCGGTCGAACCGTGCGGGAGCTTCGCCTCGACCGTTATCGCCGGGAGGTCGCGTTCACGCCGGGAAGCGTCTTTGCGTTCGTGCGCTGGTCGTCGAACGATTACGGCACGGTGCTGTCGCGGATCAACGTTCTGCAGGCCGTTGGCCCCGGAGAAGCCTGTGCGACCGTGCCCTTCGTCGCTCCGGGAGCAGCGATCCTGTTGCAGGTGTTTGGCTGGCCGAAGGTCGAGCGGGTGCTGCAGCAGATCGACGCGATCGAGGCGCTCGGCATCGATCCGGCGGATGTCGCACCGGATCATTGGTGGCACGTTCAGAACCGCATGGCCGCCGGACAACCGCCGCGTCCCTACACGGATCTGCGCCATCGGGCCTGGCTGCATCGAAGGACGATCATGCCATGACGAAATGGCTTGCCATTGGCGTCGCGATGCTCGCCGGGGTGTGGCTCGTGACGGAGGTCGGGCGACCAAGGTTGCGTCCGCTGCTCATCTGGAATGTCTCCGGCAGCGTTCCGATCGGCCTCTATCTGGTTCGGCCGGTCCGGCAATGGGTCACCAACGAGATCGTCGTTGTCCTGCCCCACGGCGTGTTGGCCGGATGGCTTGCGGACGAAGGCTACCTGCCCAGGGGCGTACCGATGCTGAAGCGCATTCTCGCTCTTCCAGGCCAGGCCGTTTGTCGTCGCGAGCATGTCATCCTGATTGATGACGTCGAAGTCGGCATCGCGCAAGAGAGCGACAGACAGGGCCGGCCGCTACCGGATTGGCGTGGCTGCCGCATCATCGGCGGTGACGAGCTCTTTCTGATGAACAGGCAATCGGACAGCTCTCTGGATGGACGCTATTTCGGTCCGACGGCGACATCGGACGTCATCGGGCGCGCCATTCCCGTGTGGACGAGGCAGCCGTGATGATGCACGCGTTCTGCGCACGACCTGCGAACGTCATGCCGACTTTGATGAGCAGCCGCTGCGATCGGAAACGGTCGTCATTGAGGTCGGCACGAGAGGCTTTGAATGACAAAGCCGACCGCAGCGGAATTCCTCGTGACGTTGTCGTGCGGTGCGATGCGTCGGCCTCGATGATGATCGTCCGTCGCAGTCCTCACGGCCGCCGCTGCTTCGCTGTTGTTTCCGGCACGCCGGCGCGGGGCGTGAGACCGAGAGCCGAGGCGAGGGTCCAAAGCCAGCCGCAAGCTGCCGACGGTCGATCGCAAGATAAAAGCGGCTCGCCTGTTGATCAGCAAGCCATTGACATGGCTCGCGTTCAACCGTGCCGTCCGGTCGGAGCGCGTGTCGCGCTGATGCTCTTTCTCAACAACATCAATGCTGCTTTCGGCACTATAGCCTCAATCCTTGCCGCGGGATGCCGCGCATGAGCACCACAGAGCGCGAATTCCGCATCCGTCCGGGGCGCATCCGTCAGGCGCGTGAGAGGAAGGCCAGAAGCTTCATCAATCGCGTCCTGCGCGCGGCGAACGCCGCGGGGCACGTCACGCTGCCCTCGGTGATCGACGGACGCCGGCCGGCTCGCACCCATTCGACCTTCGGCCGCGGCCGTCTCAGCTTCAGTCGCGAGCGCCTCTTTGCCTCGGGCCGCCGCGTCACGGTGAAGGCCCGCATCGCAAGGCACAAGGGCCGTGCGTTTCGGTCAGCGCCGCTGGCGATGCATCTGAGCTATCTCAAGCGGGAGGGGGTCACCCGTGACGGCGAGCCGGCAAGGATGTTCGATGCGCGAGCTGATCACGCCGACGAGGCCGCATTCGAGGCGCGGAGCAGCGACGACCGGCATCATTTCCGCTTCATCGTCTCGCCAGAGGACGCAGCCGACATGGTGGACCTCAGAGCGTTCACGCGCGATCTGATCCGGCAGATGGAAGCTGATCTGTCGACGCGTCTCGAGTGGATCGCGGTCGATCATTGGAATACGGACCATCCGCACGTTCATGTGCTCGTACGCGGTGTCGATCAGACGGGCGCAGATCTCGTCATCGCCCGCGACTATATCGGCCGGGGCCTGCGCTCCCGGGCCGAAGAGCTGGTGGCGCTCGAGCTCGGTCCGAAGCCTGAGCACGACATCCGCAACGCACTGGAAAGAGAGATCACCGCGGATCGCTGGACACGGCTCGATCGCGAGATCCGCATGGCCTGCGATGAGGTGGGGGCCATCGATCTCCGTCAGCGGGTGGCAGCGGGTCCTGATCCCGAGGTCCACCGCCTGATGCGAGGGCGCCTGCAATATCTGGAGCGCCTGGGACTGGCAGCGGCGGCCGGACCCAACGAGTGGATGGTCGAGCTTGGCGCAGAGCGACAGCTCCGCGAGCTCGGCACGCGTGGTGATATCATCAGGACCATGCATCAGGCGTTCGCTCGCCGTGGTGAGGAGCGGAGCGCTGCGGACTACGTCATCGACGGGATCAACAGTCCATCATCGATCATGGGGCGGTTGGTCGACCGTGGACTCCACGACGAACTGACCGGCGAAGCCTATGCAGTGATCGATGGCATCGACGGCCGCGCCCACCACGTTCGCTTCCGCGGGATCGAGGCCTTTGCGCAGGCGCCTCAGCCTGGCGGCATTGTCGAGATCAGGCGCTTTGGCGCTGCGGACGAGGCGCGGCCGACCCTGGTCCTGGCGACGCGCTCGGACCTGGCCCTGGCCGATCAGATCAAGGCCGAGGGAGCGACCTGGCTCGATCATCGGCTGGTCGAGCGTGAACCTGTCTCCCTGGCCCTCGGCGGATTTGGCGCGGAGGTGAGGAGCGCGCTGCGCAGCCGGGCGGAGTATCTCGCGGACCGGGGACTGGCGCAGAGACATGGCCAGCAGATCGTCCCGCAACGGGATCTTCTGAAGACACTACGCAGGCAGGAGCTCGAATCCGTGGGCGCGCGGCTGTCGGCGACCAACGGCGCGCCGCAGCTGAAGGTCGACCCCGGCCAACAGGTTGCGGGCATCTACCGCCAGCGGCTTGTCCTGGCCTCCGGCCGCTTCGCCATGATCGACAATGGTCTCGGTTTCTACCTCGTCCCGTGGTCGCGCGACATCGATCACCGGCTCGGTCAGAAGGTCACGGGCCTTGCGAAGGCCACCGGCATCGACTGGCAGCTTGGTCGCAAGCGCGACCTCGGTCTTTAGCACTCGGGAGACGCCACATGCCTGCGACCCGAATCCAATGGGCACAATTACTCGCCGTCGTGCTGATCAACCTGCTTGCGATATGGGCCGCGACCGAATGGACGGCCTGGCGGCTCGCCTTCCAACCGCGATTGGGGACGCCATGGTTCATGCTGTCCGGCTGGCCAGTCTACTTCCCACCGACCTTCTTCTGGTGGTGGTTCATCTATGATGCCTATGCGCCCTCCATCTTTGCCGAAGGTGGGGCTATCGCGGTCAGTGGCAGTCTCGCGTCTATTGCGGTTGCGGTCGGCATGTCACTGTGGCGGTCGCGGGAGGCGAAAGCCACAGCAACTTACGGGTCCGCGCGCTGGGCCGAGCTGGGCGAGGTGCGCAAGGCGGGACTGCTCGGCGAGGATGGCGTGGTCCTGGGACGGTTGGGAGCGCGCTACCTGCGCCATGACGGACCGGAGCATGTGCTCTGTTTTGCACCGACGCGGTCTGGCAAGGGCGTCGGTCTCGTGGTGCCGTCTCTTCTGACGTGGCCGGGATCGGCGATCGTTCACGACATCAAGGGCGAGAACTGGCAGCTCACGGCAGGATTCCGCGCGCGGCACGGCCGCATATTTCTGTTCGACCCGACCAACCCGAATGCCTCAGCCTACAATCCGCTGCTCGAAGTCAGGCGAGGGGCCTGCGAGGTGCGTGACGTCCAGAATGTCGCCGACGTGCTGGTGGATCCCGAGGGATCTCTCGACAAGCGCAATCATTGGGAAAAGACCAGCCATTCGCTTCTGGTCGGTGCCATCCTGCACGTTCTCTATGCCGAGCCCGACAAGACCTTGGCCGGCGTTGCCGCGTTCCTTTCCGACCCCCGGCGCACGATCGAGGCGACGTTGATGGCGATGATGGCGACGCATCATCTGGGCGCAGCCGGGCCGCACCCGGTGGTGGCATCGACAGCGCGCGAGCTTCTGAACAAATCGGAGAATGAGCGCTCGGGCGTCCTTTCAACGGCGATGTCATTCCTCGGTCTTTACCGGGATCCGGTGGTGGCTGCTGTCACGGGGAGATGTGATTGGCACATTGCTGATCTGGTTGCAGGGGAGGAGCCCGCGACGCTGTATCTCGTCGTGCCGCCATCCGACATCTCACGTACGAAGCCGCTCATTCGTCTGGTTCTGAACCAGATCGGCCGGCGTTTGACCGAGGATCTCAAGGCAAAGCAGAGCCGGCATCGTGTCCTGATGATGCTGGACGAGTTTCCGGCGTTAGGCCGGCTCGACTTCTTCGAATCCGCTCTCGCCTTCATGGCTGGGTACGGCATCAAGAGCTTCCTCATTGCGCAATCGCTCAATCAGATCGAGAAGGCCTATGGGCAGAACAATGCCATTCTGGACAACTGCCATGTCCGCGTCAGCTTCGCGACCAACGACGAGCGAACCGCCAAGCGCGTCTCGGACGCGCTCGGCACCGCAACCGAAATGCGGGCCGTGAAGAATTACGCCGGGCATCGCCTGGCGCCATGGTTGGGTCACCTCATGGTGTCGCGCCAGGAGACGCCGCGTCCGCTCCTGACGCCGGGCGAGGTGATGCAATTGCCGGCGGCTGATGAGATCGTGATGGTCGCCGGCGCACCACCGATCCGCGCCAGGAAGGTGCGATATTTCGAGGATGAGAGACTGGTCTCGCGCATCCTGCCGCCGCCGGACATCGCCAGGACCAGAGCGTCTGTGGGTGCGGATGACTGGTCATCGCTTGCGCCCCTTACGCCTGTGCTCGCCGGATCCCGGCTGACGCTGCCCCCCGAGACAAGGGACGAGCAGGCCAATGGCGGCTTGCGACGCGAGCCGGAGCTGCCGCAGCACGAAGCGATCGCGAGCGAAACGACGAGCGTAGATCCGGCGGACGAGTTTTCGGTCGTGTTCGATGACGATGATGGGACGCCGCAGCTGGTCGGCTCACGCGATGCGAGCACGACGGGGATTGCGCGTCAGGCTGCGCTCGACCCGCGCGATGACATGGGCTTGTGAGGACAGACCAATGCGGGATCGAATGAATGTCTACTTCCCGCCGGAGCTGCTGCGGCAGATCGTAGAGCTCGCCGATCGCAGGAAGCTTTCGCGCTCGGCCATCGTCGAGGCGGCGGTTCAGTCGTTTCTGTCGCCGGATGCGGCTGATCGGCGCGAGGCGGCGCTCACACGCCGGCTCGACAGGCTGTCGCGGCAGATGCAGCGGCTCGAGCGTGATGTCGGCATCCTTGCCGAGACGCACGCATTGTTCGTTCGCTTCTGGCTGACCGTGACACCCCCGCTGCCGTCCGAAGCGCAGGCCACAGCGCAGGTCAAGGGACGCGAGCGGTTCGAAGGCTTTGTGGAGGCGCTCGGCCGCCGGCTGCAGAAGGGGCAGAGCTTCCTGCGCGAAATTCCTGAGGATTTCGTCAGACCGCCGTCGAGCGAGCCCGGCTCCTGAGGCGGTGGAAGCGTCGATCGGGACCGTTCCAGCGCGCGGGTTGAGCTTGGCATCTACGCCAGAGTTTCTTTCCACCCGCCAGGCTTCGAACGTTCGAATCTTGCGCGTGCCAGGCCAGGCAAGCTGACCTAATCGACGGACCAGATGAGGTCCGAACGATGAAGAAGAAACTCACTTTGCAGCTATCCAGCGAGATTCTCGCCCGCCTTGCCGGCGCAGCCGAGGAAAGATGCGTGAACCGCACGATCGTCGTGGAAAAGGCGCTCGAACGGTTTCTAGCCCAGCCGCTGGATGGACCGATGCCGGCGCAAGATCGCCTGCAGGGCCTGGAACAGCAGCTGCAAACGATTCAGCGCGACATCGCGGCCCTCAATGAGACGGTCGCCCTTCATGCACGCTACCATCTGGCGGTGACGTCGCTGGCGGATCAGGAGAGCACGAGCGCAGCAAGGGGCGGTGATCGTGATTTCGACCAGGCGATGCGGATTGGCGCGATCCAAAAGCTGCAGCGTGACTTGTCGGAAAGGCAGCGAGAGAGGCGACCCGATGGCGCTGCGCGAGCCGGTCAAGTGAGCCAGCCATTTCCGGCTCAACTTCGCCGTGCCGAGCCTCCAATCGCCGAGGTGTCCTGGGGCGTGCCTGCCGCCGGGGAGGGCGGCGAGGATCCCTTTCGCCTCCCGCCTCAATCGAGCCGTTGAGCGATCCCGCGAGCACGCAGATCACGGCAGTTCGTTGTCGGCCTATGCCTTCGGCCGAAAGGGCACCGAAGCCGGAGACCAAGGCCATCGCGAGATCACAGGCTGGCGGCTCGCCGCCCTGGTGTTTCTGCCCTTCGCAATGGGCTATTTCCTGTCCTATCTGTTTCGCACCATCAATGGACTCGTCTCTGCCAGTCTTGCCTCAGAGCTCGGGTTGAACGCGGCCGACCTTGGTCTGATCACGGCGGCTTACTTCCTGGTCCTTGCGGCTGCCCAGATCCCGGTCGGCATGATGCTCGACCGCTATGGCCCGCGCCGGGTTCAGAGCGCGCTTCTTGTCGTCGCGGCCTTTGGCGCGGAGGCCTTCGCAAGGTCGTCGGGGCCGCTCTCGCTGCTCCTCTCACGCGCCCTGATCGGGCTCGGGGTCGCTGCGGCTCTGACCGCGGGCCTGAAGGCCATTGTTCTGTGGTTTCCGCGCGAGCGGGTGGCGTTGGTCAACGGGTACATGGTCATGCTCGGGGCGCTTGGCGCCGTCAGCGCGACGCTGCCCGCCGAAGCGATCCTGGTGAAGACCGGATGGCGCGGCCTGTTTGACATCCTGGCCATCGCGACCGCTGCAGCGGCGATCCTGATCTATTGCCTGGTGCCGGAGCGCGAAACGCAGGCGTCGTCCGCGTCGGAAGCAGGTGGCTTGCGGAGCATTCTTCGCGACGTCCGGTTCTGGAGGGTCGCGCCGCTATCCGGAGCCTGCATCGGATCGGCGTGGTCGCTCCAGGGCTTATGGGCATCCGCGTGGCTGGCCGACGTGGAGGGCATGACCCGCACCCAGGTCGTGACAGCGCTTTGCCTGACTGCCCTGATGCTCAGCCTCGGTGCGTGGATGCTCGGTGCGCTGGCCAACTGGACGCGTCGCAGGGGAGTAGGTCCAGAGCGCCTGCTGGCCTTGATCGCCGTGCTCTTCATGGCGGCGCAGCTGGCGCTGGTGTGGCGGCTGCCATTGCCGGCGATCGCGCCATGGCTGATCATCGCGATCGTCGGAGCCGCCACCGTGCTCAGCTTTGCGATCATCTCGGACTATTACCCGAAGGAATTGGCTGGCCGCGCCAACGGGGCCTTGAACGTGGTGCATTTCGGGTGGGGGTTTCTGGCCCAGTACGGGATCGGTGTATTGCTGGCCCAATGGCCGCAATCCAATGGGCACTATCCTGTCATCGCCTATCAGGTTGCCTTCGGAGTGAACCTCGCGCTGCAGGCAGCAGCACTGATTTGGTTTGCCGCTCCACGAGAGCACAGACCGCGATCATCGGAGGCGAGCAGCGGGACCGAATTTGTCATGGCCGACCTCGTCGCGACCTCAAGCGATCGCCCGGCTCCCGCCCGCGAGCCGCCAAGCCATGCCAGATGGTGAGCCGACGTCGCGGCGCCGGTGGCGACCTTCGCCTTCGCTACAGCAGCGTTCGCCGTCGCTCTCGGCCGCGAGGGGGCGGTGCTGCGGGCCCATGACCCGCGCTCTGAAAGCTGCTGCCCCGCCTTGGTGATCTGCTTGTCCCGCCCGAAAGAGCCCTCCTGTCTCTACGCTTTCCTGCGCCAGGCTACACCCGAAGCGCTGTTGGTCTTGCTGCTGCAGGAGGTCTGCATCTTTGATCATCACAAGCGATGCTGACCGCGCTTCAATGATCGGAGATGAGAGTGACCGGCTTCGTCCAGACACAGCGCATCACGCGTGGCACCCGCATGCTGCGGACGGCATTGGGGCCTGCCATCGCGCGTCATCTCGACGATCAATCCGTCGTGGAGATCATGCTCAATCCAGATGGCCGGCTCTGGGTCGATCGGCTCGCGTCTGGCTTGGCCGATACCGGTGAGAGTCTTGCTGCCGGTGATGGCGAGCGCGTCGTCCGGCTGGTCGCGCACCACGTCGGGCTCGAGGTCCATGCGGGCTCTCCGCGCGTGTCGGCGGAGCTGCCGACGACGGGCGAACGTTTTGAAGGCCTGCTGCCGCCGCTCGTTGCAGCCCCGACATTCGCCATCCGCAAGCCCGCGATCGCCGTCTTTACGCTCGACGACTACGTGGCTTGCGGGATTGCGACCGCAGATCAGGCCGGCGCGTTGCGGCGGGCTGTTGCCAACCGCTGCAACATTCTGGTGGCCGGCGGCACCTCGACCGGCAAGACCACGCTGGTCAATGCCTTGCTGGCTGAAGTGGCGATGACCGGCGACCGCATCGTGCTGATCGAGGATACGCTCGAGCTGCAATGCTCGGCGCCCAACCTCGTGACGCTTCGAACCAAGCAGGGTGTGGCGTCGCTTTCGGATCTGGTGCGCGCCGCGCTTCGGCTGCGCCCGGATCGCATTCCGATCGGCGAGGTCCGCGGGCCGGAGGCGCTCGATCTCGTCAAGGCCTGGGGCACCGGCCATCCCGGCGGCATCGGCACCATTCATGCCGGGTCCGCACTCGGCACCCTCCGGCGGCTGGAGCAGCTGGTTCAGGAGGCCGTCGTGAGCGTCCCACGTGCTCTGATTGCCGAGACGATCAACGTGATCGCCGTTCTCGCCGGGCGCGGCTCGCAGCGGCGGCTCGGCGAGCTCGTGCGTGTCGAAGGGCTCTCACCTTGCGGGGACTACATCCTCGTTCCCTTGGGAGATCAGCGATGAAGGCGCGACTGTCTTGCTGGTCCATCGCCACGATTGCGATTGCGGCAGCCGCAGTGCTCGTGGCGGCGGCGCCGGCGCATGCGGCGGGCTCGAACATGCCTTGGGAGCAGCCGCTCAACAAGATCCTGCTTTCGGTCGAGGGACCGGTCGCCAAGATCATCGCCGTGATCATCATCATCACGACGGGTCTGTCACTGGGTTTTGGCGAAACCTCCGGTGGCTTTCGGCGGCTCATCCAGATCGTCTTCGGTCTCTCCATCGCCTTTGCCGCCTCGAGCTTCTTCCTGTCGTTCTTCTCCTTCGGCGGCGGCGTGGTGTTCTGATGGATAGTGAGATCAAGGGCTTCAGCGCGCCTGTGCATCGCTCGCTGACCGAGCCCATTCTGCTCGGGGGCGCGCCGCGATCGGTCGCGATTGTCAACGGCACCGTGTCGGCGGCGCTCGGCCTCGGTTTGCGGCTCTGGTTCCTCGGCCTGCTGCTCTGGTTCGTCTGCCACATGGTCGCGGTCTGGGCGACACGGCGCGATCCATCCTTTGTCGAGGTCGTGCGCCGCCACCTGCGGATTCCCAATCATCTCAGCCAGTGAGGCTCGCATGTTCAATTTGGCCGAATACCGCCGCACCAATATCCGGCTTGCGGACTTCCTGCCCTGGGCGGCGCTGGTGGACGAGGGCGTCGTCCTCAACAAGGACGGCTCGCTGCAGCGGACGGCGCGTTTTCGCGGGCCTGACCTGGAGAGCTCGGTCGCATCCGAGCTCACAGCAGTCGCCTTCCGTCTCAACAACGCTCTGCGGCGCCTGGGGTCGGGCTGGGCGATCTTCGTCGAGGCGCAGCGGCATTCGGCCGGAGCCTACCCAATTTGCGTGTTTCCGGATGCCGCGTCCGCCCTGGTCGATGCCGAGAGAAAGGCACAGTTCGAGGAGCAGGCGGCGCACTACGAGTCGAGCTATTATTTGACGTTTCTGTACCTGCCGCCGCGAGAAGACTTAGCCCGTTCCGAACGCGTGCTCTATGAAGGCGCGCCGCAGCCGGAGGGCTCGCGCGGCCGCGACATCCTGCGTAGCTTTGTCGATCGCACCGACCGCATCCTGCAGCTCGTCGGCGGCTTCATGCCGGAATGCGGCTGGCTCGGCGACGACGCCGTGCTGAGCTACCTGCACTCGACCGTCTCGACCAAGCGCCAGCGGGTCCGCGTCCCTGAAATCCCCATGCATCTGGATGGGCTGCTCGCCGACCAGCCGCTGACCTGCGGCCTCGCGCCGATGCTGGGGGCGGTCAATCTCCGCGTGCTCACCATCATCGGCTTTCCCTCTGCAACGACGCCAGGACTGCTGGACGAATTGAACGGGCTTGCATTCGCCTACCGCTGGTCGACCCGCGCCATCATGCTCGACAAGCAGGATGCCGTGAAGCTCGTGACACGGATCCGCCGGCAGTGGTTTGCCAAGCGCAAATCTCTGGCGGCGATCCTCAAGGAGGTCGTGACCAACGAGGCGGCAAGCCTCGTTGACAGCGACGCCCACAACAAGACCGCTGACGCCGATGCGGCGCTGCAGGATCTCGGCTCCGATGAGATCGGCCAGGCCTATGTCACCGCGACCGTGACGGTGTGGGATCCTGATCCGGCGAGGGCTGACGAGAAGCTGCGCCTGGTGGAGAAGGTGATCCAGGGGCGCGATTTCACCTGCATGACGGAGACTGTGAATGCGGTTGAGGCCTGGCTCGGCAGCCTTCCGGGGCACGTCTATGCCAATGTGCGCCAGCCACCGCTGTCGACGCTGAACCTTGCGCATCTCGTCCCGCTCTCGGCGGTCTGGGCAGGTGAGGTGCGTGACCATCATCTGAGGGCGCCTGCGCTGCTGTTCGGCCGCACCGATGGCGCGACGCCATTCCGGTTCTCGCTCCATGTCGGCGATGTCGGCCACACGCTGGTGATCGGACCGACCGGAGCCGGCAAATCGGTGCTGCTGGCGCTGATGGCGCTGCAGTTCCGCCGCTATCCGAATGCGCAGATCCTTGCGTTTGATTTCGGCGGCTCCCTGCGGGCCGCCGCGCTTGCCATGGAAGGTGACTGGCATGATCTCGGTGGAGCGCTGTCGGCCGATAGCGAGACCTCGATCGCGCTGCAGCCGCTGGCAGGCATCGGTGATGTGATGGAGCGCGCCTGGGCGGCGGATTGGATCGCCGGCCTGCTGGTCCGCGAGAAGATCGTGGTGACCCCGGACGCCAAGGAGCATCTCTGGTCGGCGCTGACCTCGCTGGCTTCCGCGCCAGCTTCTGAGCGGACCCTGACCGGCCTGTCGGTGTTGCTGCAGTCGAACATCTTGAAACGGGCCCTCAAGCCGTATTGCCTCGATGGCGCTCACGGACGACTGCTGGATGCCGATCATGAGCTCGTGGGCGACCGGTCGGTCCAGGTGTTTGAGACCGAGGGGTTGATCGGGACCGCTGCAGCTCCTGCTGTCCTCGCTTATCTGTTCCACAAGATCGCCCGGCAGCTCGACGGCCGCCCGACACTTCTGATCATCGATGAAGGGTGGCTGGCGCTGGACGACGCCGACTTCGCGGGCCAGCTCAGGGAGTGGCTGAAGACCCTGCGCAAGAAGAACGCCTCCGTCGTTTTCGCGACCCAGTCGCTATCCGACATCGACGGCTCGCCGATCGCACCCGCCATCATTGAGAGTTGCCCGAGCCGCATCCTGCTGCCGAACGAGCGGGCGCTCGAGCCGCAGATCATGGGCATCTATCGTCGCTTCGGTCTCAATGATCGTCAGATCGAGCTCGTCAGCCGTGCGGCCCCCAAGCGCGACTATTACTGCCAGTCGCGCCGGGGCAACCGCATGTTCGAGCTCGGTCTCGGCGAGGTCGCGCTCGCCTTTGCCGCGGCGTCGTCCAAGGCCGATCAGGCCGCGATCTCGGACGTTCTGAAGTCCGCCGGCAGGGACGGCTTTGCGGCAGCGTGGTTGCGGCACCTCAAGCTTGGCTGGGCAGCCGACCTCATCCCCGGCCTCGACAATCTGGAGACGCGGCAATGATCTCTGGCAAGCGATGGGCAGCGTCGTTGGCGCTGCTGGTTCTGACCTCGGCGGGTCCGGTGCGGGCCCAGCTCGTCGTCTTCGACCCCAACAATTATGCTCAGAACGTGCTGACCGCCGCACGTGAGCTGCAGCAGATCAACAATCAGATTCTGGCCCTGCAGAACCAGGCAGAGATGTTGATCAATCAGTCGCGCAACCTCGTCAACCTGCCGTATTCGTCATTGACGCAGCTGCAGCAATCGATCCAGCGGACCCAGGATTTGCTCAAGCAGGCTCAGCGCCTGGCCTACGACGTGCAGCAAATCGAGCAGGCGTTCAAGACGGTCTATGCGCCGGCAGCCGCCGGCGCCAGCGCCGCTGACCTCGCGGACAATGCGCGCTCACGCTGGCAGACGTCCGTGGCCGCGCTGCAGGATGCGCTCAAGCTTCAGGCGGGCGTGGTCGGCAATCTCGACACCATCAAGAGCCAGTCCGTCGCGCTGGTTGTCGCGAGCCAAGGAGCCGCCGGCGCCTTGGCTGTCAGGCAAGCCGGCAACCAGATCCTGGCGATGCAGGCGCAACAGCTCGCGGATCTGACGGCGGTTGTGGCCGCCCAGGGACGGGCGCAGAACCTCACCATGGCGGAGCGCGCGGCGGCCCAGGATCAGGCACGCGAACAGCTCCGCCGCTTCCTGACGCAGGGTCAGGGCGACCAGGCCTCCAGCGTACGAATGTTTCACTGATGATGACGAGCGTTCCGGACCAAATTGGCGGATCCCCCGCCGCGGCTGCCCGGCAGCTCATGGTTGAGATTGCCCGATGACAGGAACGGGGATCATCGATCAATTCCTGGAGACCTTTACCCGGACAATCGACAGCGGCTTTGGCCTGGTGGGCGGTGAGGTCGGATATCTCGCAACCACGCTCGTCACCATTGATGTGACGCTTGCTGCGCTCTTCTGGGCGTTTGGCGGCGAGGACGATGTCGTCGCCCGGCTGCTGAAGAAGACCTTGTTTGTCGGCGTGTTCGCCTACCTGATCGGCAATTGGAACAGCCTCGCCCGGGTCGTCTTCGAGAGCTTCGCAGCACTCGGCCTGAAGGCCTCGGGCTCGGCGCTGTCGGCGGCGGACTTCCTGCGCCCGGGCAGGATCGCGCAAGTGGGTCTCGATACCGGGCGGCCGCTCCTCCAGGCGATCTCGGGCCTCCTTGGATATGTGAGCTTCTTCGAGAACTTCCTGCAGATTGCGGTCCTGTTGTTTGCGTGGGTGGTCGTGCTGCTCGCCTTCTTCATTCTGGCCATCCAGCTCTTCGTCACCCTGATCGAGTTCAAGCTCACGACGCTTGCTGGATTCGTGCTCATCCCGTTTGGTCTGTTCGGCAAGACCGCCTTCGCAGCCGAACGTGTGCTCGGCAATGTCATCTCCTCCGGTGTGAAGGTTCTGCTGCTCGCCGTGATCTCAGGAACCGGCTCGACCCTGTTCGGTCAGTTGACCCAGGTGACGAGCGGCGATCCTCCGACCGTCGAGAGTGCCATGGCCCTGGTCCTGGCGTCCCTGGCGCTGCTCGGCCTTGGATTGTTCGGGCCCGGGATCGCCAATGGTCTTGTCAGTGGTGGACCGCAGCTTGGAGCAGGGAGCGCGGTCGGGACGTCGCTTGCAGCGGGTGGTCTCGTCGTGGCCGGCGCCGGCATGGCCGCTGGTGCAGCGGGGCTCGCAGGCGGCGCGATCTCTGGTGCAAGCCGTGCTGTCGCGCCGCTTGGTGCGGCGGCGTCCGGCGGAGGGCGCGTCAGCGGCGCTGCCGCCGAGGCAGCAGGAGCGAACGCGAGTCCCCTTCGCCAAAGGGCGAATGTCCAGGCTGGCGGCTCGGATCAGCCGGGTCAGGCCGATGGCTCGGGCTCTCCGATGTGGGCGCAGCGCATGAAGGCAGCGCGCGCCGTCCATCAGGGCGCATCTACAACGGCACAAGCCGTTCGCCATGCCGAGCGCGGCGGGCAGGGAAGCGCGGTCGATCTCTCCGAGGGGAAATCCTGACATGTTCAAGCGGTCATCTGTTCATTACGGCCGTACGCCCGAGCCGGTGACGCCCTATCAGAAGGCAGCGCAGGTCTGGGATGAGCGCATCGGCTCTGCGCGCGTGCAGGCCAAGAACTGGCGGCTGATGGCATTCGGCTGCCTCACCCTCGCCGCAGGCTTCGCGTCCGCCCTGATCTGGCAGTCGGCCCGCGGTACGGTGACGCCCTGGGTGGTCGAGGTTGGCCATCTCGGCGAGGTCCAGCGGGTAGCGCCTGCGGTGGCTGACTACGTGCCGACCGATCCGCAGGTCGCCTTCCATCTTGCCCGGTTCATTGAGGACGTGAGAGGTCTGCCGGCCGATGGCATCGTGCTGCGCCAGAATTGGCTGCGCGCCTACGACTTCACCACCGATCGCGGCGCGGCTGCCCTGAATGACTATGCCCGCTCCAATGATCCTTTTAGCAAGCTCGGGAAGATCCAGGTCTCGGTCGAGGTCTCCAGTGTGATCCGCGCCTCGCCGGACAGCTTCCGGATCGCCTGGGTCGAGCGTCGCTACGAGAACGGCGCCTCGGTTGCGACCGAACGCTGGAGCGCGATCCTCACCCTCGTGTTCGCCATGCCGGACGATGCTGACCGCCTGCGCAAGAACCCGCTCGGCGTCTACGTCCAAGCCATCAACTGGTCGAAGGAGCTGTCGCAATGAGCAAGCCAATGGTCCGGAGGGCTGGAGGGCCAATGATGGCGGGGGCCGCCGTTCTGGTTCTGCTCTGCAGCTGCACAACGATCAATCTGCCCAAGATCAGCTATGACAGCGAAGCACCACCATTGCCGGCGCCGCCAGCTGCGCTGGATGGAAAGGTTCAGCCGCTTCATCTTCCGCCGCCCTGGAAAGTGTCCCTTGGTGGCAAGGCAGGAGCTCAGGAAGAAGCGGAGCCGCTCGACCGCGTCGAGATGGCCAATAGCGCGGCGCGGGTCGAACCGCGCAAGAAGGGCTACTTCAACGCGACGCAGATCTATGCCTACAGTCCCGGCGCGCTCTATCAGGTCTATGCGGCGCCCGGGCAGATCACCGACATCATGCTCGAGGAAGGTGAACAGCTCACAGGGTCGGGGCCCGTGTCCGCCGGCGACACCGTGCGCTGGGTCGTCGGCGATACCGAGAGCGGTGCGGGCGAACGCCGCCGCGTCCACATCCTGGTCAAGCCGACGCGTGCCGCGATCGAAACCAATCTCATCGTCAACACCGACCGGCGGACCTATCTGCTCGAGCTGCGCGCTCGTGACAAGCCGTATATGCCCGCCGTGGCCTGGTACTATCCGCAGAATGCCGAGACGAGAGCGCGCCAGCTCGTATTGAGGCCGGAGCTGCCCAATCCGGCGCTGCGACGCTTCCGCTATCGCATCGAGGGGGATGATCCGCCATGGAGGCCGGTCAACGCCTATGACGACGGCCGCAAGGTCTATATCGAGTTTGCCCCTGGCATTGTGCAGGGTGAATTGCCGCCCTTGTTCGTCATCGGGAGCGATGGTGCGCCCGAGATCGTCAACTACCGTGCCTTCCGCAACATCATGATCGTCGATCGGCTGTTTGCCGCGGCCGAGTTGCGCCTCGGCGGCGAGGAGCAGCGCAAGGTCAGGATCGTCAGAACCGACGGAGCCTCAGGGTGAAAAACGAGGAGGATGAGGCTTCTGTGTCTCAGGCTCCGTCTGCAGCCGAGAAAGCTGAGCGGCGCACGAAAAGAATGCGCCTGAACGGAGATCTTCCCCCCGTCACACGGCTGTCGCGCAATGTCCTGGCCGGCGGAAGTGCAGTTGCGCTCCTGTTGATGGGAGGCGCCGTCGTCTGGACATTGCAGACCAACAGGCCGAGCAAATCGGGCCCATCCGAGCTCTACAGCACTGATCATCACGACATCGCGGACGGGGTTTCGGCCCTGCCGCGTGACTACGCCAGTCTTCCCAAGAATCTCCCGACAAACGTCCCGGTGATCGGACCGCCGCTGCCCGGGGATCTCGGCAAGGCGATTGTCGCTGCGCAGGGCCAGGCACTTGCGGTCACCCCCGATCAGGAGCAGCTCCGCCATGAGCAGGAGCGGGATGCCGCTCGCTTGAGCCGCCTGTTTGCGACGGTCAATGTTCGTGGCACCGAGGCCGCGGCGAGCGGGCCTCAGACCAGCGAACGCGCGGGCGCGATGTCCAGTCCCGACGACGCATTCGCCCAGAATGGCCAGGACCGCAAGCTCGCCTTCGTCAATGCCGCGGTCGATCGCCGGACCACGAGTGCCGACCGTGTCAGCCGGCCGGCCTCCCCCTATGTGGTTCAGGCCGGGACCGTGATTGCGGGCGCCCTGATCACGGGCATTCGCTCCGACCTGCCGGGGCAGATCACCGCTCAGGTCACCGAGAACGTGTTCGATTCGCCGTCAGGCCGCTTCCTGCTTGTCCCGCAGGGCGCGCGGCTGATCGGGATATACGATAGCCAGGTGACGGCCGGGCAATCGCGCGTGCTCCTGGTCTGGACCAGGCTGATCATGCCCAATGGACGGTCGATCGTTCTGGAACGGCAGCAGGGCGCCGACGCTGCCGGCTATTCGGGTCTCTCGGACGAGGTCGATAACCACTTCAGGCAGCTGGTTGGCGCAGCGCTGCTCTCGACGCTGCTCTCGATGGGCAGCGAGGTCAATGCGGGCACCAGTCAAAATACGAACAATGCCGCGATCATCCAGGCGCTCCGCCAGGGCTTCGGCAGCTCCATGAGCCGCACAGGTCAGCAGCTGGTTGGTCAGCAGATGAACGTCCAGCCGACTCTGACAGTGAGGCCGGGCTTTCCGGTCCGCGTGATCGTCAATCGTGATCTCGTGCTCGAACCGTATCAGGGGTAGCAGTCATGGCGAAGCTGAAGATCTCGGAACTTCCCGATGAGAAGCCGGTCAAGATCACGGTCGAACTGTCAGCGAACGTGTTTCGCGATCTGCAGGCCTATGCCGAAGCTGTCGGCCGCCATTCGGACCAGCCGGCCAATGATCTTGGTCGCCTGGCCTCGGCAATGGTGGCACGTTTCATGGCGACTGATCGGGCGTTTGCCAAGTCGAAGCGAGCACCCGCCATCAAGGCCAGATAGACCGGAGCCGCACATCGCGTCGGCTCGCTCCGCAATGCATACAAACCAGGACCGCCTGGCGCTCAAAGTTGATACATTCGGCGTTCCTGAAGCAGGAAGCTGGTAAGCGCCAAATCCAGCGTGGCAGGCTTTCTTGAGTGAAGGAGCCGACGCGTTGATCGCCACCGATTGCGGCGATGCCGCATCTTCTTCAGAGACGGTCAATCGCGCTTGGGCCCAAAGCCTGATGCAAGCGCTGATCGGCCCTCACTGGCGGGCCTGCGGCGGAAAGATGATCGAAGGTTCGGGATCGCGCTCATCCAGCCTCCACGAGCCCTTCCAACTCCGGCCTGCAGCCCAGTCCTTTGGGCTCCGATGGAGCATCCTCTGCCAAGCGCGGGGACAGTGCTGATGCGGCAGGCCCCGGAGAAGGGCTCTCATGCAGCGCCTTCGGGAGGCCGGTATGCTGGCGAACCAATTCCAGCACGGCTGATGATACGTCGATATAGGCCGCCCCAATGTCATGCCCCGGAAACGGCAGCTTCGCTCCCAGTGGCCTCACCGGGCAGCCATGGGCAGCGATGACATTCTTGAAGATCCAGCTGGGCATGACACCAAGATAGGACGAGATGCCGTTGGCGAGGCCAAATTCCTGACAAGCCTGTATGAGCTGCCCGATCACTCGGCGCCGTCCGCCGGCGCTCAGCGCACGATCGCAGCCGAATCGCGATGCTTCCCAGATTTCGTCCGAATGCGGCAGCAAGCCTTCAACCAGGTTGGGCCACAAGGACTTGACCATGTAGGGGCGTGTGGTCGGAATCAGCCGTGCAGTTCCAAGCGCCTGATCTTGCTCGTCCACGACCAGGATGTAGGTGGCTGCCGGTGTGTCGAACTCATCATATTCCATGCCCTGATAATGAGGCACGGACCACCCCTGGCGCTCGACGAACATCCGGTACCGCAACCGATGATGCGAAATCCAGGCTTCGCCATATCGATGGATGGTCTCCCACCTGATCAAAAGGGTACGCATGAGCATCTTCCAATGTGCCACGTGACGGGAAGATGCAGACTAATCGGCACAGCGTCAGCGAGGCAGCTACCCAGTCGAGTAGTTCACGCGTCTATGGAGCGGCTGCAGTCCTACCGGCTGCTCAGAGGAAGACAACTGTCAGACATCGCCCCAATATCACCTACAATCTGACGCAATTCTGAGTTGTATTGGGGTGTAGTTCTTGGCTTTTGCAAGGCTCGTCCAGGCCCGTTTGAACGGGTTCAGCTTGGGATGGCCGCGAGGCCTGACTTGCGCGGGCTGCGTGCCTGGAAGAATGCCTCAGGTGCATGGGTTCCGCTCAAAACGTATACCAGCAATCTGTTGCAAACTGACAGAAGTGCTGAGGAGCGCCTATCCAGCAGGCACTTTGCTGCGCGATCTGATTGCCGGAGTCGGCAAGATCGTCAGGGCCGCCGCTTCCGGAGGAGGGCAATGTTGATGACATCGCGGCTTCGGAAAAGATCAATCGAATATGATCGTCAATTGCACGACGGAGCGTATCATGGTACGGTCTACCTCAGGTTGGGTTGAAGTTTGGACAAGCAAGCGCCTGCTTCTCGCCTTGGTAGAGGCAGGCGAGGGGGCAAGAGCGGACCGTCGGCGATCGGGACGTTGAGACGGGACCCGTTTTCACGATCACATCTGGGCGGAAGTTTGCGCAGCTTTGTCTGCCGTGAGGTAGCAATGGACCTCTTCAGCTTCATCGATTGTGCAAACCGCACGCAGTCGCTGTCCGACCTCTTCGATCTTCTCGTCGGTTCTGCAGCCGATGAGGGTTTCGGCCAGGTGGCTTATGGCGCCTTGAACTACGAAGAGACGATACGGCTGCCAGAGCATCCGATGCCGGCCATCGCTCTCAACTTTCCGCTCGATTGGCGCAAGCATTATTTCGAGCGCAAGTATCACGAGATCGATCCGGTCGTCAGGCGAACCCCGTTTCACAGCAGGCCATTCATATGGGATCAGCTGCTCGAGCAGAAGCAGCTGCAGGACGGCGAGCAGTTGGTCCTTCATGAGAGCCGCGAAGCCGGTCTCAAGCACGGGGTGAGCGTGCCGCTGTTTGGGCCGTCGGGGCGCATTTCCGTTCTATCCTTTGCATCCCGCTTCGACGATGCCGACCCGGTCCGCCATCTCAAGCATCTTTACGCCTTGGCGTGTCAGTTCCATGTCGCTTTTGGCGAGCTTGCCCAGCCGGTGAAGGGCAAGAAGGCGATCGGGCTTTCGCAGCGCGAACGCGAATGCCTGAAGTGGACCGCAGAGGGTAAATCCTCCTGGGATATCGGAATCATCCTCAAGATCAGCGAAAACACGATCAACTTCCACCTCAAGAAGGTGATGAAAAAGCTTGGCACGAACAGCCGGACGGTCGCCGTCGTGAGGGCGATAAGGCTTGGTCTCATCGAGATCCCCGGACCATCCAGCCCGTCCATGTCGGTGTCGACCGACACAACCACCGACTAGAGCCGCCGCCCCCCTCCTGTCTGATCGGTGACGTAACGCCGCTTCGGCGCGGCTATCAGCATACGCCTCCCCGTGTGGCGCATCCCTGGCCCGACGTCAAAGCTGCTGCTGTGATTGCACATGCCGGCCGGATCGCCGCCGAACTCACTTGATCGTGCTGTCTGCCGCCCGTGAGCAATCCTTGTGCCTAGATGTCCTCGATCTGGCACCGGACGAGTGACCCGCCGCTATCCAGGTTGGTAGCTGCACAAAGAAGCACGCGTGATCTAGCAATGAGGAGGTCGAGCTGCAAGAGCCTGACTGGCGATCGGCGCGATCAACCGGCCAAGCCAATTGTATACACATCAATACAAGTCGGTCACCTCAGGCGAACGAGGAACGGTATCATGCAACACGCGACGGATTTGTCTGGCAATGCTCGTCCGGTGGGACGCTTTCGTAACACCGCGTATGTGATCAATGAGAGCAGATCGCATTTCGATGCGGCACATGACGCCGGCCTCATGGCCGTCTATGGTCGTTCGCTGCGCGGCCGCGCCGTGGCGCTTGGCGTTGGCGATGTCAAGAACAGGCCGCACGCGATCGACTTCGTTCGATGCTCATATCTCGGGCTCGACAATCATCCGGTGATCGTGTCCGGCGCAATTGACGCGATTGAAGCGCACCGTTCCGTTCACTGGTCTTGCGCTCGCACGCGTCTCAACTTCGACCTGCTCTCGGAATTGGAAGCCACCCTGTCCGAGATGTTTGCCGCTCGGGTGATTGCGTTCTCGACGGTGATGCTGGCCAATCTCGGCGCCATGCCGATCCTGGCCTCCGGCCTTCTGACGAGTGGAATCAAGCCGGTCGTGGCGTTCGATCGCCTGGCCCATATTTCGCTCGCCTATCACAAGCCGGTGGTTGCCGACGAGACCCGGGTCGAAGCCATTCCTCACAACGACATTGCGGCGCTGGAGAAACTGTGTCGCGAAGAGCCGGTCGTCGCCTATGTCTGTGACGGCGTCTACTCGATGGGAGGACATGCGCCGATCCCGGAGCTGCTGAGGCTGCAGCAGCAATATGGACTGTTTCTCTACATCGACGACGCACATGGGGTGTCATTGTTCGGCGATCAGGGCCAGGGTTTCGCACGCTCGCAGTTTGGCAGCGACCTTGGCGATCGCACCATCATTGCTGCTTCTCTGGGCAAGGGATTCGGCGCCTCGGGCGGGGTTCTGATGCTGGGAACGGCCGAGCAGGAAGCGCTGTTCCGGCGATATGCCCTCCCGCATGCGTTCTCGGCCGCTGCCAATTTGGCGGCGGTCGGGGCAGCTCTTGGCTCGTGCAGAATTCACCGGTCGGCAGAACTTGGCCAGCGGCAGCGGCGACTGGCCCAGCGGATCAATCTTTTCGATCGGCGAATTCCAACTGCCGAAAGCGGCAATTCGCTGCCGATCCGGATGATCACGGTCGGCTCCGAGGCGGCCGCCATCGCCATGGCGCGTGATTTCCTCGATGCCGGCTTCTACACATCGGTCACCTTTTTTCCAACGGTCGCCCAGGGCAAGGCGGGCATCCGCGTCTGCCTGACTGCTGACCACGACGTCGAAGACATCGAACGGCTTTGCGACTGCATTCTGACGAAAAGCCCTTCGGTGTCGCGACAGCCCGAAACAGTGGCTGCGTTGGCCTGATTGCCACGAGCGCGGGTGCTCAAGGTCAGTGCCTTGCAGTGGGGCCGTTGGAGACAGGCGATGCAAAGACGAGAAAGTCAGAGTGTCATTGTGAGCGCCGGCCGCGCTCGCCGCGGCAGGGCAGGCGGGCTGCCAAATGCGTCCGGCAAAGATCAGATCGTCCTGCACCGGACGATAGGGCGCGGCCCACGCACTCCAGCCCCTTCGCTGGCCGAGGGCACATTCAGCCGGCTTCGGCACATGCTGATCGTGGGCGAGGTCCGTCCGGGTCAGCAGATGACCTTGGGGGGTCTGGCGCGTCAGCTCGGAACGAGTCCGACGCCTGTCCGGGATGCCCTGTCCCGGCTTGCCGCCGCAGATGCCGTCCAACAGAGCCGCGAGTTCGGTGTCATCGTGCCCATCCTTGGAGTTGCCGAGCTGGAAGAGCTGCGCCGGCTCCGCGTTGCCGTCGAAGGTCTGGCGTTTGCGAATGCTGCGGAGATGCACCGCAAGGCCGATTGGCGCATTTTCAAGCTGCTCCACACCGATGTCTGCAGGGCTGCCGAAACCGGGCAGGCCGTGCAGTTTGCCGCAGCGGTCTGGGCGTTGCGCATGGCTCTTCTCGGCCTGTCTGAACCGAGTGTCTTGTCGATGTTCGTCGACAGAATCTGGTGCCGATTTGGACCAACCTTCACTCACAAGGCCTCTGACGATGGCTCGCGACGCGAAGTGACCATGCTGCTCGGCGAGATTGTCGAAGCGATCGGCCGGCGCGATCCATCGGGAGCTCAGAGGGCTGTGATCGCCGAGATCGACTGCCGCGATATGTATCGCATCAGTGAGACCAAGCGCGATCTGCCGGCACCGCCGCTCGTGCCGAATGCTGAGCCAGGCTCTGCGGCTGCGAGGCATCTCCAATCGGGGGCTGATCATGTTTAGGCGTTGGCAACGGCGGCCGATCGGTTCGAACTGGGGCGACTTCGGTGATGATGACGAGCTTGGCCGCCTCAACTATCTCACTCCCGACGTCTGCAGGCGGGCGGTGCGGTGCGTGCAGGAGGGGCTGACATTCTGTCTCAGTCTTCCTCTCAATCTCCCGGGGGGAACCGTCATTCACCGTCTTCGACAGCCGCCAAGGCTTTCGGCACTTGCCCGTGGCGGAGACGGCGCGCTCAACTACAATTACCCGCTCGCCAACGAGCAGCCAGGAGCAACCGATATCGTAAGCGACGACGTGGTGACGCTCGCGACGCAGTATTCAACCCATTGGGACACGTTCGCCCATGTTGGGCAGAGCTTCGATGCCGATGACGACGGCGTTCCCGAACCGCTCTACTATAATGGCTGGCGCGCCGGCCGCGAGGTCGCGGCGCCTGATCCGGAGACAGGGGTAGCACGAACACTCCGACTCGGTGTTGACACCATGGCACGTGCCTGCATCCAGGGACGGGGTGTTCTCATCGATCTGTGTCATCACCTCGGGCGCGATCGGCACCTGGTCGGCTATGACGATTTGATGCGGATCATCGAGGCTGACGGGGTGGAAGTCGAACGCGGCGACCTGGTGTGCTTATATTCGGGCTTTGGTGATCTCGTCCTCGCGGCTTCGGGCGCCCTCGACCCCGCTGATGCGCATCCTGCGCGCTGCCCGGAGCTCGATGGGCGTGACCAGAAGCTGCAGCGCTGGATCGACGACAGCGGCCTGTCGGCCTTGATTTCGGACAACATTGGCGTCGAAGCGTTGCCGGCGCGCCCTGACCACCACGATCGGCGCGCGACACTGCCGCTCCACGAGTTTTGCCTGTTCAAGGTCGGGGTGGCGCTTGGCGAGTTGTGGTATCTGTCGGAGCTTGCACAGTGGTTGAGATGCCACGATCGGCGTTGCTTTCTTCTGACCGCGCCGCCGTTGCGGCTGCCTGGTGCGGTTGGATCTCCAGTCACGCCGGTCGCGACGGTCTGACTATGCCGCAGGCGAAGGCCACATCGATCGCGGCAGATGGGGGCAGGGTGGCCCTGATCACAGGCGGGGCCAGTGGAATTGGTCTGGCGATTGTGCGTCGTCTTCTCGATGACGGCATCCGAGTTGCGTTCGTGTCCAGGCAGGAGGACCATGTCGCCCGAGCTCTCGATCATCTCGGCCGCGATCAAGCTCGGCTGATTGCCGACGCGATCGACGTGACCTGCGAAGAGAAGATGGCTGCGTTCGTCGATCGGGTACGCCGACGGTGGGATGATGTGACGATCCTGGTGAACAACGCTGGCATCTCACCCAAGCGCAGCGATCCGGCAACTCCCTGGATGATGCAGACGTCAGCACAGGAATGGCAGAGCGTCATTGCCGTCAACCTGAATGGACCCTTCATGCTGACCCGCCTGATCGCACCGGCGATGATCCGGAGGCGTATGGGACGCATCGTCAACATCGGCTCGCTTGCAGGACGTGCCGTCCCACACATTGCCGGTCCGCATTACGCAGCCTCAAAGGCCGGCCTCGTGGGTCTCACCCGTGCCGTGGCCCGCGACCTTGCTCCGTTCGGCATAACCGTCAACTGCGTTGCCCCCGGCCGTATCTTGAGCGATATGACCGGGCCTGCGGATAGCGAGATCAACCGTGTTGCACTCAGCCGGATCCCGCTGGGGCGCTTCGGAACGGCCGACGAGGTTGCGGGACTCGTCGGCTTTCTCGTCGGCTCACCGGCCGCGGCGTTCCTGACTGGGGCAACACTGGATGTCACCGGAGGTGAATTCGCCGCGTGACGTGGCGATCACATCGCTGGCTCGACCAGCTCGGGTCGGTCGAGCGTACCATCGTAAAGCGACAAGGGCGGGTGGGCGTCAGCTGCGCTGATCACATCGATCAAACAGGGGCGCCGCGCCGTCAATGCGGTCGCGAGCGCAGTTGCAAGCTCGCCGGGGGCGGTGACGCGAATCGCGGCACACCCGCAGGCCTGCGCGATCTCGGCATGTGAGACCGGGCCAAGGTGGCATGCGCTGGTGAACCGGCCGAACTTCGCTGTTTCGGCGTCCTTCTGATAGCCAAGGACGCCGTTGTTGAGCACGATGACGACCACGGCGATGTCGCTGCGAACCATGGTTTCGAGTTCGGCCCAGCTATGGGCAAATCCGCCGTCACCCACCACCGCGACGACAGGATGCTGAGGTTCGGCCAGCTTGGCGCCCATCGCCAAAGGCAGGCCCCAACCCAGTCCCGCAAGTCCGCGCGGTGTGATGAAGCGCATGCCGGTCCGTAAGCCGCGCAACTGGCCGACGATCCACATCGAGGCGTAGCTCGCATCTGCAACGACGATGGTTTCTGGCGTCAGACGGCGTTGGAGCTCCTTCATGATCCGTTCGGGACGGATTGGAGTCTTGTTGGTTTCCCTGACGGAAGAGCGGTCAATCTCGAACTGACGCCATGCCGCCGCGATGCGGCTCTCAAGCTCGCCCCGTTGTCGCTGCCGCATTCGGAGATCGCGGGCTTGTATCGCCGAACACAACAGCTCGAGCGTTGTGGCGGCATCGCCGACCAGGCGGAGCGCCTGGTAGTTGCGCCCGATTTCCTGCGGATCGATGTCGATATGAATGAGCTTGGCGCTCGGCGGAATCAGTCGCCAGCTATCGGTTCCGTTCTGGTTGGTGCGCGAGCCCACCAGGAGCACGGTATCGGCTTCGTCGAGCAGCCGGCGCGTATGCCGTCCAAGCGAGCCTGGGCCGTTCAAGGCGCCTAGCACGCCACACGACAACGGATGGTGCTCGTCGACACTCCCTTTGCCCATATTGGTCGTGAAGACGGGCAGGTGAGCGATGTCCTGCAGCCGGGCCAGGGCTTCGGCAGCGGCTTTGGATGTGGCGCCGCCGCCTGCCACGACGATCGGAGAACGGGCTGCGGCGATCATGTCGGCCGCGGCTTCGATGAGGTCTCTCGACGGGCCAGTGCGGTCGATCGGCCATTGGCCGTAGCTGGCGTTCCGTTGCAATCGCGGTGTGATGGCGCGTTCGCGCAGGAGATCGGCAGGCAGCAGCAGAACCGCTGGTCCCGGACGTCCGCTTCCTGCAGCAACGAAGGCGCCATCGACATAATCGTCGACGCGATCAGCAGTGAGCATGCGACGAACCGATTTGGCGCAAGGAGCAAATAGCGCCAAGTGGTCGAGATCCTGAAACGCGTTACGGTCCAGCTGAGGACGCTCGACGTCCTGAACCAGCGCCACAACGGGAATGCTGGCCTTGTAAGCTTCGGCCAGCGGCGGGACTAGGAGGGTTGCAGCAGGGCCATTCTGTGCAGCGACGACGGCAATCCGGCCGGAAATGCGGGCAAAACCATCTGCCATGGCGCCGCCCATGTTCTCCTGGCGATAGGCGAGCTGTCTGATGCCGATCGCTTCTGCCGCAAGGATGACGGCCGAAGGAAGACTCTGGGCGAAGATGATTTCGACGCCGTGTCGCTTCAGTGCCAACGCGATGCGCTCGGCGACGGTCATGTTCTCGTTCTCATTCTGATTCACGGCTGATCCCACTCGAAGCTCTGCGCCACATCCGACAGAAAATGTTCAAACACCTGCCCGACCAGGTCGACGTCTCCGTCCGCCATCGGGGTTGAAAGGCACGCGGCGGCGCCGTTCGGCAGAATGATGCCCTCAGCCGCGAAGTAACGCGTCATCTCCGTCATGATGGCGGCTTCGCTGGGTGACCAGAACGCCTCGCGAAAGTCCCGTGGCGGCCGCCGCTTCGGGTGAATGCGAAACAGTGATGCGGCGCCTGTGACCGAGAAGGCGACTTGCCATCGTTCGATCGCCTGCCTGAGGCGGCTTCGGAGCAGATCGCCAAGCTGCTCCAGACGGACAAAAGCCGCCTGATCAAGGTTCTGCATCGCGATCAGACCGGCGGTCATCGACATTGGATTGGCCGAGAATGTTCCCCCTTGCGGGACGGCCGGCCTGCTCCGGCCGGCGTCGAACATGCTCATCACCGATGCGCGCCCGGCAACCGCCCCGATCGGGAGTCCTCCACCGATGATCTTGCCGAGCGTATAGAGGTCTGGCTCCAGACCATAGCGT
>NZ_JAUHIR010000031.1:0-22548 GCF_032381375.1 Bradyrhizobium sp. SZCCHNR1017
ATAATATCAAGCAGAGGAGACGATCATGTCGGAGCAGAAGGCGGAGAAGCGCCCGATTACTCCCGGCAAGATAAAAGTGGCTCGCCGGTTGAACACCAAGCCCTTGATATGGCTTGGGTTCAACCGTGCCGTTCGGTCGAGCTGAGTGCCGCAATCGAGCTTTTTGTCAGCAAAGTCAAAGGCGATTTCGGCACTGATCGTAGTCTAGCGAACTCCGGCGAAGAACTCGGTTGAGCTACGCGACGAGTGCAGGATCTGCGACTCGGAGTGTGGGTTGACCGATCAATCGTGTTGCGCCGTCGTATCTCGGAGCCTTGGCCGATGCAGCCTGCATCAGCCCGGCATAGCCGGCAAGATGCGTCTCGGGATGTGCGCCGGTACGGTAGAATACAGCTGCTGGCGGCGCGTGCCCGGCAAAGGGACGATCGTCGCGGACATAGGTCCACACCCAGCCGGTGCGCGTCTTGTCCTTGGCGAGAACTGGCACCGTGGTGTCGTCGGCATGGATGCGCTCACCTGCGAGCAGGTGCACCTTGATCGCATCGACCAGCGGCATCAAGGTCGCAGCCGCTGCACCGAGCCAGTCGGCGAGCGTGGAGACGTCGAGCGCCACACCCTCATGCGCAAAGGTCGTGCTCTGTCGGGTGAGCGGCAGGTGCGGCCCGTATTTGGCGAACAGGATGTGCGCCAGCAGGCGCAGTCCCGCGCGTCCGCGCGCGATCGGATGGAACGGTGCCGGCGGCTGCGTGATCGCCTCGCAGGCGCGGCAGGAGAACTTCTCACGGACATGCTGGATCACCTTCCACTGCCGTGGCACGAGCTCCAGCGTCTCGCTCACGTCCTCGCGGATCTTGCGCAGCCTGTCGCCGCCGCAGCACGGGCAATAGGCCGGCGCAGGATGCACGATGCGCTCGCGCGGCAAGTGCTCGGGCAACGGCCGCCGTGCCGGGCGCCGCCGCTCGAACGGACGTACGTCGACCCTCTCGGCCTTGGCCCGCTCGGCTGCCATCTGCGCCGCAGCCTCATCCTCGGCCTCCTCGAGATCGGCGAGTTCGAGCTCGAGCTGCTCGAGCACCGACGCGCGCTCCGACGACGGCCCGTACTGCTCGTGCCTGAGCTTGGCGATCGTGAACTTCATCTGCTCGATCAGCAGCGCCCGGGCACGGACCTCGGCTTCCAGATTGCACGCCTTGGCTTCTGCCGCGAGTTGGGCCGTCGTCGCCTCGGTGAGCGCGGCCTGGCCAGCGAGCACCAGCGCCTTCAGCGTCGCGACATCATCGGGGAGTGAATCGGCTGTGATCATCGCAGGAGATGGAATCACAGCTCCGTCCTGCGTGCATCAGCCTCGTCACGTTCAAGCGCTCAGCCAACGGCTTCCGGCCGCCACGTCCGCTGCGGATGACGCCAGTCGATACCTTCGAGCAGATAGCCGAGCTGTGCCGGCGTGATCGCCACCGCTCCATCCACGGGCTGTGGCCAGATGAATCGGCCGCGCTCCAGCCGCTTGGCGAACAGGCACATGCCCTGGCCGTCGTGCCACAGCATCTTGATCAGCCCGCCGCTGCGGCCACGGAACACGAACAGATGGCCGCCATGCGGATCGCGATTCAGCGTCTCCTGGACCAGCAGCGCAAGACCGTCGAAGCCCTTGCGCATGTCGGTATGGCCGGTCGCCAGCCAGACCTGGGTGCCGGAGAGGATCGGGATCGTCATCGCGAGCCCGCCCGAAGCGCCGCGATCACCGCCGTCACCGTCGCGGCATCCGCCGCGCCGCTGATCCGGATCTTCGCCTCCGCCCCGATCTCGACCTCGATCAGCCCCTGCGTACGGGCAGCCGGCGCGTGCGGATCGGCAGTGATCGTCACGGCGGCAAAGCCGGGCGGCGGCGTCTCCTTCCCGCACAGCTGCTGGCGCCAGCGGAACACTTGGCTGGAATGCACCCCGAACGCTCGCGCCACTCGTAGGATCGTCGCGCCCGGCTGAAGCGCTGCAGCAACGACACGCTCCTTGTCGGCCCGCGACCAATGCCGCCGTCGCCGCTCCGACGTGATCACTTCCACTTCCGCTTTGGCCATAGGACTAGTTCCAGGACTAGTCCTATGGCTTCAACAAGCGTCAGCTCCGGCGCAAGGCGGCCGTCGCCGGGGACTCACGATGAACTCACAGATTCAAATGCGGAGACGTGCCCCTTCGCAGACAGCCGGCACCTTGACCTGAGTTGCCGGCAGCGGCTGATATCGCCCATCTGTGCGGAGCGCGCTTGTTTGCCAACCGGCAAAATAGCCGCTGTGCCTCAATGGAGGAGAAAACTGCACGCATTCCAGCTAAGAGGAAAGCTTGGTCAGCTTCTGCAGGCAGCGCAGCTCCCGCGGCGGCTCGAGTGGCGGCTTGATGGACGGCCAGACCGCATTCGACACCTCGGCAACGTAGATGTCTCCGTGAGAATCGACCGCAACACCATGCGGTGCGATGAACTGACCGGGCGCTTCGCCGGCATGCAAATGGCCGAGCCGGACGACAGTCCCGCCACGGTTGTCGACGATGGTCACGCGGGGTCCGAGATTCGGAGCATTCTTGTTGACAGGAAGCGAGGGGCCGAGCTCACCAACGTAGCAGAGCTGCTTCTTTCCCGGCGGCATGTAAAGTCCGCATGGACGATGGAGATTGTTCCATTGAGTCTCGTAGCGACCGTTCGCATCGAACACTTGGATTCGGTGATTCTCCCGATCCGCAACATAGACCCATCCCTCCGCGTCGCAGCAGATGTTGTGCACGATGTTGAACTGACCCGGGTCGCTGCCGGATTCTCCCCATGACATGAGGTGTTTCCCCGATGGCGAGAACTTGTGGCAGCATGCGTTGCCGTAGCCGTCGGACACGTAGATGTCGCCGTTCGGCGAGTGAGCCGTGTGCGTACAACGATGGAACGGCTCTCCACTCATGTAAGGGGACGGCCGCATCGGAATTCCGATCGTGAGCATAACCTTCCCATCCAACGTGCACTGTCTGATGGTATGATCGCCGTCGTCGGTCAGGAAAATCGTGTCGTCCGGTCCCATGTGCAGCCCATGCGGACGCGAGAACAGGCCTTCACCCCAGGACCGGAGAAACCGGCCGTCCTGATCATAGACGATCACGGGATGCGCGCCGCGGTTGAAGACGTAGACGTGATCCTTCTGGTCGACGCCGACCGCGGCTACGTCGCCATAAGACCAGCCGTCCGGCAGTTCGCCCCACCCCTCGGTGACCATGTAGCGGAAATCGCCGCTGCCCAGGATGACTGACATTCGGTGCTTCCTCCATTGATATGCGTTCCCGGCTGCTATTTGCGTTCGGCCACCAAGGCCTGGCCGGCCGTTACGCCGCCATCGACCACCACGGTCTGCCCTGTCACATAGGAAGCCATGGGAGAGCAGAGCCAGAGAACAGCCTGTGCGATCTCGTCCGGTTGTCCGATCCGGCCGAGTGGCGCGCGTGATCCGCGAGCGCTCAGTTGCTCCTCGGTCGGGTAGATGCTCCTGAGCATCGGCGTGTCCGTGCTGCCAGGGCTCACTGCGTTGACCCGAATGCCGCGGCGCGCGTATTGAAGTGCGGCCGACTTGCTGAGGCCGATGACGCCATGTTTGGTTGCGCTGTAAATGGCACTCTGGGCGTGTCCGATATGCCCCGCGACCGATGCGCAATTGACGATCGCGCCACCGCCTGACTCCAGCATCGCGCGAATCTCATGCTTGGTGCAAAGCCATGTTCCGCGCAGATTGGTCCCGACGACCTGATCGAAATTGTCGCTATCGTCCTCGTGCAGCGGAACGAAATTGCCGAACGTGCCTGCGTTGTTGAACGCAGCGTCCAGCCGACCAAACCGGCGGACGGTCATGTCGACGAGACGCGCGACGCTCTGCTCGTCTCGCACGTCGGTCGGCACGATCATCGTTTGATCTGGCGGTAGCGCGGCCAACGCCTGTTCGCAGGAGCCGGTCTGCCGTCCCGCCAGGACGACACGAGCTCCGCAGGCCGCGAATGCCAGCGCGGCGGCGCGGCCGATGCCTTGGCTGGCGCCGGTGACGATGATGACCTTGCCGCCCAACCCGTAGTCCGCTGATGGGCCGGCGACCCGCTCGGCCGTCGTCGTTCGTTCCGTGGTCGTCCAGTTCATATGAACAGCCCCCCATTGATGTCGATCACCGTCCCGGTGGTGTAACCCGCCTCATGCGAACACAGATGGATCACAACGGCAGCTGCCTCGTCCACAGTGCCCAGTCGCCCGATCGGAATGCGTTCGGTCATCGCTCGCCGCCGTTCAGGGCTATGCTTCGCCCAGGCTGCCTGGATGCGGTCGGTGGCGATCGGGCCGTGCGCGACTGCATTGACGCAGACGCCGTCGGGGGCAAGCTCATAGGCCGTTTGCTTGGTGAGCCCGATGACGGCCGCCTTTGCCGCGACATAGGCGGCGTTGCTGAAGTAGGAGTAGGTGCGGCCGGCGATCGATGCAAAGTTGACGATGCGACCCCACCGTCGCTGACGCATCGCTGGCGCACATAGACGCGTCATGGTGAAGGCGCTCGTCAGATTGTGTCTCATCGAGGTCTCCAGGTACGTTTCATCGAGGTCCGCAAGCAGGATGGAGTTCGCATCTCCTCCGACGGCATTCACGAGGATGTCCGGACGCTGTGCGTCCGAGAGACATTGGATGGCGTCGCTGACGGCTGCGATATCGGTGACGTCGATCGGCAGGCACGCGGCACGGTGATCGCCGATTTGACGGCGAATGGAGTTGAGTGCGGTCGTGTCCTTGTCGACCAGCAGGAGCCGCGCTCCCGCATCTGCAAGGCGGCGCGCGACCTCTGCGCCGATGCCGGCGCCCGCACCGGTGACCAGGGCCATTTTGTGTTCGATCAACGATGTCGTCATCCCCGAGCCTCAGCGTTCCAAGTTGTGACGCGCCGTTCTGCCTCGACGAGAGCGGAACGAGGTGTTGTCGCGACATGCGAAAAGGCGTGCCTTGCGTGCGCCCACAACGCCGGTCCCGGAACGAGACCGTGTCCGTGGCCATACAGTGGCGGCGCAAGATAGGTTTTGCGATCGATCGGGAAGGGTGGGATCGTCGTGTCGCGAGGAAACCATTCGTCTGCGCGCCCAACCTCGCACGCGCTGGCGTTGCGTAGCGATGTCGCGAGCGCGCGTCCCGCGGCCCAGAGCGGACCATGTTCGCCAACCTGGACGCCGATCTGATAGCCGAGGCCGGAATGAAACGCCGTATCGGCCAGGCCTGCCGCTCGAAGTGGGCCACCACATTTCGACACGCGGATATTGACGAGGTCGCAGGCGCGCTGGTCGATCGCCGTGGCGAGATCGTTCTCGTCCACGAATGATTCATCCAGCATCAAAGGGATCCCAGCCTCTTCGCGCAATTGCCGGAGGCCCGCCCAGTCCCTGGGCCGCAGCGGTTCCTCGAGCCATGCCACGCCATGACCCTGCAACTGCCGGCAGGCGGCAATCGCCTGTGGCAGGGTCCAAGCCGCGTTCACATCCACCGAAAGCGAGATCGATGGCGCAATCAGGTCGCGAAACCGTCTCACGCGTTCCACTGCCTGATCGCCATCCGCTCCGACTTTCAGCTTGACGTGCTTGATGCCGTTCGCGAGCGCGAACTCGCGCGCGACCATCTCCTCCGGAGAGGTCGAGAGGTCGACGACCAGAGCGGCTGAAACGGCGCAAGGCACGGGTCGTAACATGTCTTCGCCGAGGCCCGCGGCGTGCAATGCAGAAGCCATCGGTCGGCCGTGGAGTCGGCAGGCCACGTCGAGAAGGGCGGTCTCCAAGGCGCAGGCTGCAGCGGGCGACAGCCGACCACCGACGGATAGCATCTTCGGCAGCGCCAGAGCCTTCAGGCTTGCGACGACGGTCTGAAGCGAACGCCAGTCGATCTGCGCATCGAGTTCGTTCAATGCGCAAGAGGCGAGGGCCTTCAGAACGGTCGCGGTGGTTTCGCCAGTGACATAGGGACGAGGAGCTGCTTCGCCATAGCCGGTTACGCCATCGACGTCGACGCAGACAAGAATGCCGTCGCTCTCGTGGCGTGCCATGGTTGCATGAACGAATGCCCGGCGCATCGGCATCGCAATCGCGTAGACGTCCATCAACTGTATCATTGCATCCGTCCGATCCGCTGAGACCAGGACATTGCCAAATTCCGAAACGAAGGTCGTTTTAGAATTTCTGGAACCGCGACAGGAAATCTAAATTGACGCTTTGCGCGAGCCGTCAGTATCAATCCCAGCGAGACGTCGATGATCTACAAATGAAAATAGGTCGGACATCATGCAGGACCTCTCCACAGAACAGAGTCGTGTTTCCCGCATCCAGCATGGTGGAACGGCCGCCGTCCGAACGACGAGCGTCGGAGGTGCCGCCGACGACGTGAGCCGCATGGCCCGCTTTTGCGCACAGAGTGAGGCGGCGCTCGATCGTCAGCGCCTGATCTGTCAATCTCCGCATGCGACCGTTGGGACCGTCTTCCACGATGTGTTGCGCGAACTGACTGGAACGGCATTCGAGCGGGAGCACGCGCTCGCAGGTGTGTGCAGCTTCAATGAGTTCAGGCGGGCGGTGCCGATCCGCAGTTACGGCCAGCTCAGGGGGTATATCGATCGACAGCTTTCCCGAGAGCGAAAGGTACTTACGCGGGACGATCCCTATGCGTTCCTGAAGACGTCAGGAACCACCGGCCAAGAAAAGCTGGTTCCGACGACACGGCATTGGCGGCTCGCCTATCGCGGACCGGCGCTCTACGCGCAATGGGGCCTCTATTTCAGGATGCTCCGGTTGGATACGCCGAAGGTCGAGAACGTACTGGATCTGTCATGGGAGCCGCAGACCGCGAGGCAGAGCATTCAGGGATTTCCCGTCTACAGCATTACGCAGCGGCCGGAGCCGCTCGGGGAATCCGACTGGTTGCCGCCATGGTACGGCGCGCCCTGGTTCTCATGCGAGAGCGACCCAGACGGGTATGCCGAGCGGCTCTATCAGCGGCTGCGCATGCAGGCATTCTGTGACGTGCGTCTGATCGTTTCGGTGAACCCGAGCAAGATTATCATGTTGGCAGAGACGTTGCGCCAATTCGCAACGCAGCTGATCCGTGACGTCAGGGGCAGCGCCTCTGCTGCGGGCGGTCAGGACCTCGCGCGACGCCTGGAAGGGCAGCTCAAATTGCGCGGCGGTGAATTGCTTCTCTCGGATCTCTGGCCCAATCTGTCGCTCATCGTCTGCTGGAACAGCGCGTCGGCGCAACTCTACGAGAATTGGCTCGATCGCCTGATCCCCGATGCCACGCGGCTTCCCTTCAGCACGACGGGCACCGAAGGCATCGTTACGCTCCCGGTCGACATGCACCGCAGTGCCGGCCCTCTCGCGGTGACCCAGGGTCTCTACGAGTTCGTTCCGGTCGACGATATTTTGGAGAACGTCGCTCCGTCGGAAAGTGCCGGAACGCTGACTTTCGAGGAACTGGAGGTCGGGTGCTGCTACAGGCTCGTGATGACCCAGGCCAACGGTCTCTATCGGTATGACGTCGGCGACGTGTATCGCGTTGTGGGCTGGGTTGGGGCGGTGCCGAGGCTCGAATTCGTCGGAAGAAGCGGCGCATGTAGTTCGTTCACCGGCGAAAAGCTGACCGAAGCTGATGTGTTCTCGGCGGTGTCGCGTACGATCGAATCTGGGTCGGCCGAGACGCCGAACTTCTGCTGCTTCCCGGTCTGGGGCACGCCGCCTCACTACGCTGTCGCGCTCGAGTGGTCGCCGAAGCTCGAGCTCATGCAAGCGACACTGGCAACGCGCATCGATGCAGCGCTCAGTAGCGTCAATCTGGAATATGGCGACAAGTTGTCCAGCGGCCGGCTGGCGCCGTTGACGATAGTCAAGCTGGTCCCCGGCGCCTTCGCGAGGCTTGCCGAGCACAAGATCAGCGGTGGAGTGGCTTCGGCGCAGGTCAAGCATCATTGGCTTCAGCGCGACGCCTCGGGGCTGAAGATCCTTCGCGATATTGGCATGCTGCTCGACGGGGCAGGCTCGTTCATCCCGTCATCGACGTGAATCGATCCATAGATGGAGTTGGCCACGATGACCGTATCAGGTTCGCGCACGCCTGCGCTAGACGCAGCCGACGTCGCTCGCTTCCAGGAGCAGGGATATCTGGTTGTCCGAGGTGTTCTGGATGAGGCAGATTTCGTTCCCGTGAGACGTGAGTACGACGAGCTGCTGCGGGAGCGGGTCAGGACGTGGCGTGCAAAGGGACTGTTCTCGGGCGGTGAGGATCATAGCGGGCTGCCGTTCCAGGAGCACCTCAGGCGGCTGGTCGAGCTTCCGGGATTTCCGCTTACGCTGCTTGCCGAGCTCGATATCACGTTGCCGCACATGCCGTTCTCGTTCATCCAGGATGACAGCGAGTTTCATGTCGGCCCCGGCGTGTTGTCGCTACTCCAGAATCCGAAGGTGCTGGATATCGTCGAGTGCATTCTCGGATCCGAGATCAACGCAAGCCCGAATCAGCATTGCCGGATCAAGCTGCCGGCGCGAGAGGTCCAGCAGTTCGGCGGCCGGAAGGGCGAGACGATCTACGCGCCGACCCTCTGGCACCAGGACGCGATGGGCCAGCTCCCGCAGTCAAACGAAACGACCGTGCTGACGGTCTGGATTCCGACGACCGACGTCGACGAGGAAAACGGATGCTTGGCTGTCGTGGGGGGCGAACACAATGACGACGCGTTGCTGCCTTGGCCGATGGACGCCGCGCTGATCGATCGTCTTGAGAAGAACAGCATCCCGTTGCCAGTCAAGTTCGGTGATATCGTGCTGTTGCACAAGAAGGCGCCGCATGGCTCCAGGTTGAACAAGACGGCACAGGTGCGCTGGAGCTTCGACTTCCGCTACTACCCGGCGCATCAACCGACCGATCGGCCGTGGTTCCCGAACATCCGCGTACGCAGCAAGGCAGACCCCGGTTCTGCCGTGGTCGATGCAGGAGCATGGCGGAAATCCTGGGAGGATGCCCGCGCGATGCTTGCGGGTCAGAAGCTGCCGTTGCCAGGGCGGCGTGAGTTCGCACAGGTCGTCGCGGACGGAATGATTCGGCGGTGGGAGGCCGGCGAATATCCGAGCTTTCCAGTGAAGGACGTTGCCGCAGCTTCGACTCCCGCAGCCTGAGGCGTCTGAGATGGAGGGGACGGCGATCAAGTGGATACGGGCGGTGGATGGCACTGAGCTTGCCCTACATTACTGGGCGCCTGCCGAGCCCCGAGCTGCCCTGTTCTACATCCACGGCATCCAGAGCCATGCCGGATGGTTGTTCGAGACCGGGCCGCAACTGGCGGCCAGGGACGTGGCAGTTGTCGCGCTGGACCGTCGCGGATCGGGACGGAGTGGCGGCGAGCGTGGTCACGTCGCCACGCTCGAGCTTCTGCTGTCGGACTATCTGATGGGTATAAAGGCCGCGCGGGAAGTGGTGCCGGATGCGCCGCTGGCGATGCTGGGCCAGAGCCTGGGCGGCAGCGTTCTCGCAGGATTATGCACCAGTGGGCAGTTGCGCGCGGAGGCATTGATTTTCTGCGCGCCTGCGCTGGGGCAGCAGCGGGCTCGCCATGATCCGGAGAAGCTCGGCCGCTTCCGCGCGTGCAGAGGCCTTAGCCGATCCGCGGTCACGCTCAAGGACGAGGACTACACGGAGGAGGAGGTCTATCTGCGCTTCATGTCGGCGGATACCCTGATGCTTCGCGAGGTTACGGACAGCACGCGGTCAACGCTGGTGCATCTCGAAGACGCATACGCAGAGACCGGAGCGACGCTAAGAGTGCCCACCTTCCTCGCCGCGCCGGAGTGCGATCCGATCATCGATCTCGCCGTTGCGCGCCGTTGGCTCGGCAAGCTGATCGGGCCCTATCGTGAAACGGTCTTCGCAACGACGCATCACTATATCGAGTTCAGCCGGCAACAGAAGAGCTATTGGGATTGGCTTGCGGCTTGCGCTATTCCAGTCGAGGAGTTGCAGAGATGACCGACGGACGACGTCTTGCCGTATCCGGGTCGCTTCTGCACGATCGCCGCGTCGACATCGCCGTTCCGGATTGCGGCGGCAACCCAGTCATTGAAGCCGCTTTTCGGCGACACCTGGAGGGGCAGGCCAGCGTGTTCATCCATCACGACCGTCCGGAGGACGCCGATGCGCTGGCGCGGCGGATCGCCGACGTGACAACGGTGCTCCTGTTCTTCTCGGCGCGCCCGCTGTCTGCCGGGGTGCTCGAGGCGTCGTCGGCCAAGCGGATTATTGTGGCGGGCCCGATCGGCGCGAGCGTCGATCTCGAAGCCGCCAGACGCAGGAACATGGCGGTCTACGAGACCCCCGGACTGGCGTCGGCCTCGGTTGCCGAATACACGATCGCGCTGGCGCTTGCTCTTGGCAGGCAGATGACGGATGGGTGCCTGGAGCTCAGGTCCGGACGATGGCATGCGACCTTCGGCCGGGGGCTGTTCGGCAAGACGGTCGGTATCGTCGGACTGGGCCGCGTCGGAAGCCGTGTCGCGGACCTGTGTAAGGCGTTCTCCGCGCGGGTTCTCGCCTGGAGCCCGTCGCTAACGGATGGACGAGCCGCGGAGCTTGGTGTCCGGCGAACAGAGCTGGACGAGCTCGCAGCCGGCAGTGACGTGATCAGTCTGCATATGAGACTGAGCCCGACGACGAAAGGCCTGTTCGATGCGCGATTGATTGATCAGATGCGACCCACGGCGTTTCTGATCAACACCGCCCGCGCGGGTCTCGTGGATGGGGAAGCATTGCGGCAGGCGTTGAGCGCGCGTCGGATCGCCGGTGCGGCACTCGACGTTTTTGATGATGAGCCGATCGGACCGGGATCGCCCTGGCTCCAGACCGACAACGTCCTGCTCTCGCCGCACATGGCATGGATGAGCGAGGAGGCGCTGGAGGCATTTGTCGGTGCCGCCGTCGATTTTGCCATTCGTGGAGACGAATCACGTGTCCGTCGTGTTGTCTGAGCCGGCGCAAGCCCGAGTAGCTGGCGTCACGGTGTTCGTTGGGAGCGACCGGGTTCTCGGCGACACCTTGGACCACGCGGCTGTAGCCTTGGGAGCGGCAGGTTGCCATGTTATCCGCGGGCACAGCGAACCGCCGCCACACCGCACGCGCTACGAGCTTCCGACCGCCCGACGATACTTCGAGGCGGTATCTGTGCTCCTGATCAGTTCGCGGACCATCATCGATGCTTCGATGCTCGAGGTCGCGCCGCGGCTACACGGTGTTGTCTTCGCCTCGATAGGCACGGATTCGATCGATCTGCCGGCGGCCACCGACCGTGGCATCATCGTCGCAAACGGCGCGACGGACGAAAACGTCGAAAGCCTGGCAGAAGCGACCGTGATGCTCATTGCGGCTCTCCTGCTGGACCTGCCGCGCAAGCAGCGCCAGTTCGCCTTGCGGTCCGCCCGTGCGCGGGCGGATGACCTGTCGGCGCGCATGGTGTCCGGCAGGACCATCGGGCTGATCGGGTTCGGCCGCATCGCGCGCTCCGTCACGCGACGTCTGTACGGCTGGGGCACCGAGATTCTCGCCTATGACAGACATCCGGATGATACGCCGGTCGCCGGCGTGCGCTTCGTGGAGCTTGACGAATTGCTGGCGCGCAGCGACGTCGTCAGCGTTCACTTGCCGTTGACCGCCGAGACGCGCGGGTTGCTCGGACCCGCGGAGTTCGCGCGGATGAAGCGCGAGGCCTGCATCATCAACACCTCGCGCGGCGGCATCGTCGACGAGGCGGCGCTGGCGCAGGCGCTTTCTGCCGGACGGATCGCCGGCGCGGCCATCGACGTCTTTGAGACGGAGCCTCCCCCTGCAGATCATCCGCTTCGCGGCCTGGAGAATGTCATCCTCACCGAGCATACCGTGGGCTGTACGCGGGAGCTGTTCGCCTCGCTCGCCCCGACGGCGGTTGAGAACGTCATGCGTGTGATCCAGGGGCGGGATCCGCTGCACATCCGCAATCCGGCCGCGCTGCTCCGCTGGCGCGAACGATTTCGGCGCCAGTCGGCGCAGCAGGCCTGGCCTGGCGGCGACACGAATCTGCAGTACGGGACAGGGGAGTACCGATGACCGCGATGCCGTCGAAGATTGCGGGCCGCACCGACGCGCTCGCCGAGGACACGGAGGTCGTCCTCATTCGTCAAACCGGGGGACCGGAGGTGCTCTCGGTGGAGCAGTCGAGGCTCGATCCGCCAGGGCCGGGCCAGGTGAGATTGCGGCAGACCGCCATCGGCCTGAACTATGTCGATACTTACTACCGCACCGGGCTCTACAAGACGCCGCTGCCCAGCGGCATCGGCTTCGAAGCCGCGGGGATCGTCGAATGCCTCGGAGAAGGGGTGGCCGGTCTGCGGCCCGGAGATCGCGTCGTCTACGCGATTGCAAGCCTGGGCGCCTACGCCCGACTGCGCAACGTTCCCGCTGAGCGGCTGGTGAAGGTGCCCGATGACATCACCGATCATCAAGCCGCCGCCATCGCGCTTCAGGGCATGACCGCGCACTATCTGCTTTGGCGCGCCTATTCCGTGCATCCCGGCGACACGATCCTGGTGCACGCCGCCGCCGGCGGTGTCGGTCTCATTCTCTGCCAGTGGGCGGCAAGTGTCGGTGCGACCGTCATTGGAACCGTAGGCACGGAAGAGAAGGCCGAGCTCGCACGCGCCAACGGATGCACCCATACGATCCTGTATCGGAGCGAGAATCTGGTCGAGCGTGTTTGCGATATCACCAAGGGTGCAAAGTTACGCGTCGTCTACGACTCGGTTGGTCGCGATACCTTCGTGAGCTCGATGGATTGCCTTCAGCCGTTCGGGCTGCTGGTCTCGTTCGGCCAATCCTCCGGGGCGATCGGGCCCTTCGAGACGCGAATTCTCGCCGAAAAGGGCTCGCTATATCTGACGCGGCCGACGCTTTGGACGTACATCGCACGTCGCGAGGATCTCGTGGCGTCTGCTGCGGAGCTGATGGCTGCCGTCTCGCGAGGAACCATCAAGCCGAGGATCAGCCAGACCCTTCCCTTGGTGGAGGCGGCCCAGGCGCACCGTGATCTTCACAGCCGCAAGACGGTCGGAAAGACACTTCTCATCCCCTGAGCAGCATGTGCTGCGGCCGTCCTGGATGATCGGCTATTTCTTGTCCATGGCACGGGCCTGGGCGGCAACGATGAGCACGCCGACCACGACCAGCAGGCCGCCGGCCGACTGAATCGGCGACATCCTCTCGTCCAGCCCTAGATATCCTGAAACGACGGTGGCCACAGGACCGAGGGCGCTGATCATCGCGACGCGGCTTGCGCCGATCCGGCGCAGCGCCTCGGCCATCATGAAGACCGGCATCACGGTACTGAACAGCGCCATGCAGAGGGCGAGCAGGTAGACCCGGGTGGGCAGCACGAGCGCGCTCAGCGGGCGGAGTGCCATGAACTGAACGATGCAATACACGCTGGCCGTGGTCGTGGCATAGGCCGTGAAGCGTATCGAACCGAGCCTCGGCACGACTTCGCCGCTTCCAACGAGATAGACCGAGAAACTCACCGCGCTCAGCATGACGAGCAGCGCACCGAGCCAGAAATTTTCACTGCTCTTGTCGAGCTGCCCCGAAAGAACCAGCGCGACACCGATATATGTAATCGCCAGCGCGATCAGCTCGCGCCGGGTAATCGGCTTCCTGAGGACGACCGAGGAGATCACCACCACGATGGTCGGATACACGAACAGGATCAGCCGGCCGACGCCGGCGGCGACATATTGCAGCCCGATCATGTCGAGGAAGCTTGACAGATAGTAGCCGACGAAGCCCAGGGCGGCGAGCGCCATCGCGTCGTGTGCGGTGATTGACGGAAGCGTCCGGCCGCCGGAAGGCCCCCGATACAGGACAACCGCAATGACGAAGAAGGGCAGTGAGAAGATCATTCTCAGGGCCAGCAGCGTCACAGGATCGCTCATGTCCTCATAGGCGAGCTTGACGAATATCGCGCGAAGGGAAAACGCCACCGCCCCGATCGCCGCCAGCGCTACGCCGACAATATTGTGTGTCCTGGACACGGTCGTCGTTGACGCGCCGGGGCCGGGCGCCTCCGGCGCAGGCCCGAGCGGCCGCGAGATTGCGAGGTCATGTCTTTCGGAGATTCCGGCCATAGTCCGTCTCACTGACTCCCAGGTGGCGGCAGGATGATGAGCCCTGCCGGAGAGCGCCAACGCTTTTTAGGCAAGGCACCCTTCGCGTTCGACGAAGGTCCGCCGGCCGCTACGGCGAGACATCGGACATCGAAGATCACTCACGCCCAGGAGGGATTTACGGTCTCCTTCGACCTTGACCGGGGTGTGGTGGGTCAGGCTTACTTACGGTAGTGCCGCGCACTGGCTGCGCGGGGGGGCGGAGATCGTCGGGAGGATCGCTCATGGCCCACGGGAATTGAAGGACTGATGCGACAAATCAACAATCTCATCCGGCGTATCGATCTGACGTCGCTCCAGCTCTTCGTCGCGGTGTGCGAGGAGGGGACGCTGACGCGCGCGGCGTCGCGGGAAAACATTGCCATGAGCGCGGTGAGCAAGCGCCTTGCGGAGCTTGAAGAGGCGCTTGGAACCGACCTCTTTGTCCGGCACTCCAAGGGCATGATGCTGGCTCCCGCCGGGGAATCCCTGCTGCATCACGCGCGATCGATGCTGACGAGCGTCGAGAAGATGGGGGCGGAGCTCGACGAATACCGCATGGGCATCAGGGGCCACATCCGGATGCTCGCGAACGTGTCGGCCATCGTCGAATTCCTCCCTGACGACCTGCCGGCCTTCTTCGCGACCCACAGGCTGGTCAAGATCCACCTTGAGGAAAGACTGAGTGCGGGTGTCGTCAAGGCCGTCGAGGAGGGGTATGCGGAAGTGGGGATCTGTGTGTCCACGACCAACAGCCGTGACCTCTTTGCGCGTCCCTATCGCGTCGACCGGCTTGCGCTGGCGGTGCCGCAAGATCATCCGCTGGCCGATCGGGCATCGATCGATTTCGTGGAAAGCCTGGATTTTGATCATATCGGCTTCCACGCCGACAGCGCGATCTACACCCGTTCGCGCGCGGCAGCCGCCGAGGCTGGAAAGGCGGTCAATCTGCGGATCAACGTACCGAGCTTTGATGCCATTTGTCGGATGGTGCAGTGTGGCCTGGGTGTCGGGTTGATCCCGGATCGGGCGTTCGAAGTGTTGGCTTCAGGCATGGGCATCAAGGCGGTCCAGCTCAGAGATGACTGGGCCTATCGGGAATTGAAGATCGTGACCCGCGATCCTGCCGGGCTCTCGACCGTGACCAAGATGCTCGTTGAGCATCTGGCGCAATCGGGCAGCAAACGCGCGCCTGCGTCAACGGCGGCAGCTTCGGTGTCGGCGCCGAGCCCCCGCCAAGGTCGATGACGCGGCGGGGACATCATCGTTGGTCCAGCTTGACCGTTCGGGCGGACCGGCGAAGCCAGATCGCCGCGACCAGCGGGCCGAGCAGGCCCATGAAGAGAGACAGCGCGACAATGACGGTGCCTGCGCCGTAATGGCCAGCGAACACGCTGACCAGGAGGCCGGCGAGAGGTTGGGACAGGTTGTTCAGCATGATGATGAGGCCCGTCGTCTTGCCGAGATCTTCCCGGGGAATGATCTTCATGCGCAGGCTGCGAATGAAGACACTGAACATCTTGTCGAAACCGACAACGAGAACGAAGCCGAGCGCGTAGACGTGGGCGTGGGAAGCCAGTCCGGAGACGGCACCGCCGGCAAAGATCATCGCATAGCTGATGACGCCCAAGACCTGCAAGGACGCGGGCGCATGCGCGGTGGCGAACAAGATGACCACGGTGGCAATCGCGCCTGCGGCCTGAAGAACGGCGTAATAGGAGTCTGTTTCTCCGTGGACACCGGTCACCATCGCCGCTGACGTTGCGAGGGTCACGCCAATGATGAGGTTGACGGCCGCTGCGAGAAGGACGGTCTCCACCAGGCCCGGTCGTCCGATGACGTGCCGCAGTGCGGTTTTCAGCGGCAGTGTCCAACCGCTTGGCGCCGGCGTCGGTTCGGCCAATGTCGGCCGGACGAATCGCTGCCAGATGATCATGGCGCCGTCAGCCGCCATGAACAGGGCGGTCGTCGAGATCACCACGTATTCCCAGGACCATAGCTTGAGAAGGCCGGCGGCGACCAGCGGCCCGAGCACCATGCCGAGCTGATCGGCAATCTGGGTGTAGGAGGCGACCTTCTCGAACCTGTGCCGATGAAAGACTTGAGGCAGCAAAACCTCGCGCGCCATCAGCCCCTGCGTCGTCAGAACGCCGCAGGCCACAGATATCCCGATCAGCCAGCCGACTCCGCCGAAGCCCGCGTAAGCGGTCATGCCTGCGAAGCAGGCCACGGCACGAAGCTGCTGACTAATGTGCAGCAGCGCCAAAGGGGATTTTCGATCGCACAGCACCCCGCAGATCGGAAACGACAAGTAGCGTGGCAACGTCTCGAGCAGGAATGCCGCTCCCGACCAGGCGACGCTGCCGGTCAACTGGAAAATGACCAGCGGGACCAGAAACAGAAGGATCTGGTCCGCGAGCCGTGAGAGGAAAAGAGAGTAGAAGAAGGCTTGATGCTTCAGTTCCAACGAGCAACCCCAACCAGCTGATGAACCGCCTCAGTAAGACGATCCGCTGTCTGCGTCGAGATTGTGCTGCTCGTGGCCGGCGAGCGGCGGATTGAACACGCTTACCAGCACCAGATCCTGCGTCGGGCCGCCGCGCAGATAGTGTTCGTCATGTTCGTTGAGAACATAGATGCTGCCCGGGCGGAGCCGATACACATTGCCTTGCATGTCCTCGACTTCACCTTCCCCCGCAATGCAATAGCATGCTTCCAGGTGAGATCGGTATTGCAGCCTTGATACTGTACCTGCGCGAACGACGGTGTGGCATACGGCGAAACCCATTTCATCGCTCGCCGTCAATAGCCGGTGGCTCGTGCCATTTCCCCACTCGACGAACCTGCCTGTTTTTTCGACTTCTTCGAGATCGCGTACAAACATGTTTCCTCAGTCATTTTGCACAACACGACGTGTAGCGGAATTCTCCTACCACGAGCTGCGACTCTTTGTTATAAAAACTCATCCAGAGGTTGCGGGAGCTTCAGAGTGTGCCTTTTCCACCACTATATTGAACGCAGTGTTCGAGACTATCCAGAGAAGATCGCGGTGAAGATCGATGGCGCGCGCGCGACCTATCGCGAGCTAGATGATATCGGCAATCAGATCGCCGGTCGCCTCGTGGATGACGGCATCCGTGCTGGAGACAGGATCGCAATCTATGGTGTGATTTCCATTCGTTTGCTCGGTGTTGTTCTCGGCATCTTCAAGGCCGGTGCGGTCCTCGTGGGAGTTCATCACACCTTCGGGCTCCGAAAGCTGATGTTCGAGCTTCGGGACTCCGGTGCTTGTGCGGTGATCACCGATCGGGCGGCCGAATTGCGGGAGCGCCAGCTAGATTATACAATCTATAGTTGTAAAGATGATTTTTCTGCTGCCGTGCCAGAACGCGACTGCTCGTTTTGCCGGGAGGTGCAGGAAGAGGATATTTCAGTCATCTTCTATACGTCGGGCTCGACGTCGCGCCCGAAGGGCGTCGCCGTCAATCACAAGAATATGATCGCTGCGTTCAAATCGGTGACCGGATATCTTGAGAACACATCCGAGGATGTGGTTCTGAGCTATTCGACCTTGGGCTCCGACTACGGCTTCTATAATGTGATGATGCCGCTCATGTTCGGAGGGACCGCGCTCGTCGAGCGGGCGTTGCCGGACGACCCCGATGAGATCATCGATCTCATCGACGCGCACGGCGTGACTGGGCTGCAGGTGTTTCCTCCCTTCATCTTCCACCTGTTAAAGGCGACTGCGCTGGGAAGGCGCGCGCCGAGATCGCTGCGTTATATCTCCACGAGCGGGCAGGCCCTGCCGGTGAAGCATATCCGCCGCTTGCGAAAGGCGTGGCCGAGCGTCCAGATCTTCTCCAACTATGGGCTCACGGAGTGCAAGCGTGTCTCGTTTCTGCCGCCCGACGAGATCGATCAACGGCCGCAGTCGGTCGGCCGGGCCATTCCCGGCGTGCGGACCTATCTGTTTGCCGAGGATCGCTCCCTCGTGATCGAGCCGGGGCAGGTCGGCGAGCTCGGTGTTGCCGGCGATTTGCTGATGCAGAAATATTGGAACATGCCGGAAGAGACCTCTGACCGAATGATTGAGGGGGTGGCCAGTGAAGCTCGGGTGTTCCTGACGGGCGACCTGTTCCGCGTCGATGGCCAGGGGTATCTCTATTACGTCGCAAGGAAGGACGACGCCTTTGCGCGGAGTGGGTTCAAGGTCAATCCGCGAGAGATCGAGCAATTGCTCATAACCCACCCCGCGGTTTCGGAAGCCGCCGTAGTCCCCGTCGCCGACGAAACCGTCGGACATCTCCCCAAGGCATTGATCGTTGCGGAGCAGGCGACGTCCATCACGAGCCACGAACTGCTCGAGTACTGCACGATGCATCTCGATTGGCACATGGTGCCCGCCTTCGTGGAATTCGTACCGGCGCTGCCGCGGACCGCGTCGGGAAAAACCGCGACCCGCGCATTGTCCTGATCCCTATCCTCATCTTCATCCTCGGCCCAGCATCAGTGGAGGTCTTCGGGCATGACCAATCGACCTGCGACCGACGTCGACGCCTATCTTCAGCAATCTTCGATGATCCGATTGGCGCGGCAATTCGAGCAGTTGGCGACCGGAGCGGTACAAGTGCCGCGGCAGCCGGTGCTAACGCGGATCCGCAACTGGATAGCGGATGAGGACGTGCTGGAGTATCACGACCGGCTGGTACCGAAGGCAGGACCACTGTTCTCGCATTTCCTCGCCAGCATTCCAGGCATCCTCGAGGAAATGTCGCGCGTGGGCGTGGCGCTCAGCCGTCTGTCGAGACCTCGGGCCGAAAGCAGCGGTCGGCCCTGCCTGCTTTATGAGATCGATGCCTTCGATGGCTCCAACGCGCGGACGCTTGCCGCGTTTTCCGGCGGCGCCGTCAAGACACTGACTTGTTCTCCGAACAAGGCGAACGAGGAGCATTTTGATCGCTTTGCCGATCCGGCCCTGTCGAGATTCGTTCCGATGTCGTTCCTGAAGCTCGACCAGGACGTACTTCGCACGCTGGTGGACGACGAGGATTTCCACGGCGGCTTTGATTATATCTACGAAACCGCCGCCTTTCAGTTTTACGGCAAAGACCGCGATTTCCAGATCGAGCAGGGCTGTCGCATGCTCAGGAACGATGGGCTGGTCTTCTTTCTCGAAAAGCTCAATCACACCGACCGCCTCGAGTACGAACGACGGGAACGCGTCAAGGACGAACAGCACAAGGCGCATTATTTTACGCTCGAAGAGATCGAGTGGAAACGGCAGCAGATGCTGCTGCGCATGTATGAGGGGGAGGTTCTCCTCGACGAGCTCGTGAGCTCGATTGGACGACACTTCTCGCACTGCTATCTGTTGTGGAATAGCACGAATTTCTACGAGTTCGTCGCCTCGAACGACGGGCAGCGCATCGAGGAGTTCGTCCGCCTTCTCGGCCCGCCCTTGATTGAAGATCAGTTCGTCTTCGAGCGGCCAATGTTGCGAAAGGTGCTGGAGCGTGCGCATGGATAGGCTGGACGGGACGGTCTATTGGGGAGCGGACCAGCCGTCGCTCGCGACGCTCTATGCGAGCGTCGAGGCGTTGTTGCCACGATGGCACAAACGTGCGGAGGAAGCCCGCAGGCTTGGGAAGCTGCCGCGCGAGTCCGTCGATGAGCTGTTCGACGCCGGATTGCTTCAGCTCGCGATGCCGAAGCGTTTCGGCGGCCTTGAATTGGATTGGCCTGTCCTTGCAGAAGTTGCAAGGCTCGCGGCGCGCGCGTGCCCTTCGACAGCATGGATCGTGGGCCTCGTTGGAGGACACATTCAGATCGTATCGCGATTTCCAGCGGAGGCGTTGAACGCGGTCTTCCGCGGCGGAGCTCGTCAACTTGTCACGACAGGATCGGCGACGGCGGCCGGCGGAATATCGCGGGACGGTGGCGCATATCGGGTCGATGGTCGCTGGCGGCTCGGCTCCGGTGTGGACTATGCGACATGGGTGATCGTGTCCGGCTCATGCCTGCATCCGTCTCGACGCGACGCCCGGACGGTTATGGCGCTGCTGCCAGCCATCGACATCGAGATCGGCGATGATTGGCAGGCCATCGGAATGGCAGGGACCGGGTCGCGCGACATCATTATCCGCGATCGTTCGCTTTCAGAAAGCTGGGCGCAGCCGCTGGACAATGTTCTCGGGCGTTCGGCGGAACGCGGCGGTCACTACTTGCAGTCGGTTTCTCTTATTCCCTATCTGACCAGCGTGATCGTCGGTCCTCTGCTCGGCTGTGCGGAGGGAGCGGTGGCGGCGGGACTTGCGATCATGCGAGAGCGGCATGGACGGCAGCCAAACGGGAACCAATGGGCGTCTGCCATGCGCGCCGGCGAGATCATCGCCGATATCGAATGCGCACGGCTTTTGTATCGCAGCATTTTATCGAGACTGCATGAGGCGGGCTGCAACGGCCGCGATCTCTCCGATAGAGACTACGCAGCGATCAAGCGCGACCGGGCCAGGCTGACCCGCTCATGCATGAACGCCGTGCAACAGCTGATGTCCCAGCTTGGAACTTCCGTCATCGCGCAGACGCACCCGGTGCAGCGCCACTGGTGCGATCTCCAGGTCATGGCTGCACACATGGATGTGAATTGGGATCGCGCGATGGCGGACTACGGCACGGCTCTCCTTGTGCAGCTCTGAAAACAAGTGATTGAATAGCGCGTTGACCTAGGGATGGGATCGCCGGATGTATTTCTTGATCGCCTCCATCGTTTCGATACCTTCATTTACGATCCAGTCGCGAAAGCGTGCGATCTCGGGGCGCCGCGCGGCGGTGTCCTGACAGACCAGATAGTAGGACATTGGATTCGAGAGGCGCGCCGCAAATGGCGCCATCAGTCGTCCTGATGCGAGTGCAGAGATGACCAGCGGCGTTCGGCCGATGGCAAGTCCCAACCCATATTCGGCCATCTCGAGCGCGAGCGCAGAATTTTCGCAATGAAATCCTGAAGTGGTATCGAAATCCTCGAGTCCGGCCTCGACCTGCCAAGCTTGCCAGTCCGTCGGCCGAACGATGGTATGGACCAGTGAATGGCGACGAAGCAGGTCTGATCCAGCAGGAAGTGCGGCTTCGCGAAGCAGGGTGGGCGAGCAAACGGGGAACAGCTCTTCGTTCATCACGAACGTCGAATGGAGCCCCGGCCAGGATCCGTAGCCTAGCCGCAAGGCGACATCGATATCCTCTCTCGTAAAATCGACCAGGCGGAACGACGTTGAGACGGCGACGGCGATATCCGGAAACTGTTGCCGAAAGCCGATCAACCTCGGCGCCAGCCATCTCTGTGCGACGGTCGCCAGAAAGCTGGTTCTAAGTTTCAACGCGCTATGCGACGTCAGCCCTGTGACTGCCGACGAAATATCTGAAAATGTTCGGCAAAGTACGGGAAAGAGTTGCTGGCCGTTTTCTGTCAGCTCTACGCCGCGGCCAACGCGGCGGATCAGGCGACGACCAAGTGCGTCTTCCAGAATCTTGAGCTGCTGCGTCACTGCAGCTGGCGTTACGCAGAGCTCGTCGGCTGCTTTCGTGACACTGAGGTTGCGAGCTGCTGCTTCGAAGGCGCGAAGCGCGTTCAACGGGGGGAGGCGAGGGCGCATCTGCCAGACCATTCCGAGAAGGCTCGTCCAAAACTCAACGCAGATCGAAAGCCCGCTGCAGAAACGGGCTCTATTGCTTGGCTCTAGCGATGGGCGCCAGCGTTGACTCACGGTTCAGTTTCCGTTGGAGTCCTTTGTACGGCGAGTGCCCTCACCTTTCAATTGTGTGGTAATAGAATACAATCTTAAGATGGAATCAAGAGTTTCAAGTGAGGTGGCTTCATAAGACGCCAGTTTTGTTTTCGCGAGCTGCGCTGCCGTGGCCGATGCGCCTGTCCATCTGATCAAGGCGTATTGTTTCCTTCCAACAAACATCTGTTTCGGATCGATGCCCTCCGCGGCAAGGGCCGCCGCGGCTTCGAACAAGTGATGGAAGCCGCGGTTGGGGTGCTGGTGGTGTCGACGATTGCGAAGATCCGTCGCGCCTATTTTGTTCATGGTCAACCGGTCAAGGCGATCTGCCGCGAGCTTGGCGTATCGTGCAAAGTAGTACGCGAGGTCATCGGTTCCGAGGTGTTCAGCCCGGAGACATAGCTTACACGTGTTCGGGGACATAGTTGACAGTTTTGGGGTCGCGCAGGTCAATCGCTGCGATCTGATGTGCGGCAAAGAAAATTCCGAACTTTCCGTCGGCACTGAGTGGCCGGATAGCCAGCCG
>NZ_JAUHIR010000032.1:0-19638 GCF_032381375.1 Bradyrhizobium sp. SZCCHNR1017
CGTCGGGATCTGGCGCTGCGCTATGCCGAGAGCTCCGCGCCAGCTCCCGCCGCTACGACCGCCCAGATGGGCACATCAAACCGCCCGAACGAACTCAGATCTGGATAAAACCTGGGGGCAAGGTCACACGGAATCACATCAACATCCACGCGCCATATCAACCTTTCGGTCTCGGGTTGTCTGGTCAGTTTGGTCGCAGCTTGTCCGCTGTCCGAGACGTTGCCGTAGTTGAATAGGAGCCGCCGTCCTTGAGGGTGAACATTTCCGGCGCTAGTGAACGCGACCGTACGGAAGTTCCCAGCTGCAGACGAACGAAAAGTGGACGTATCTGGTGCGGTGAGGGGCGATGCAAAATCACAGCCCATAACCCATAGATCTTTCTGGTGGGCCTTCTTGGATACGTATCGAACCGCGTGCCTCGCTCCAAGTCCAGAGATTCGCGAGGTATTTGGGGATATTAGGCGCGGGAGCGCTTCGGTATTGATCTGTTGACCGACGAAGGCAGGTTCGATCGCTCCTGCCCCAACCACCTGAAAACCTCCTATTTCATCGCAAGAATTACAATTCCGTTCTGATATTTCCGGTGCAAGCCAGTTCGCAAAATTCCCGTTTGATTTCAAACACTACCAAGCTCTTGCGGCGGCTCCCTGCAGCATGAACGCAGGATGGGATCTTTTCTGCGCGCGACATTTGTGACGCTTCTAGCTGCAGTCTGCCACCTCCGGTGTATCCGGCGGGCAGCACGAAAACGCGGCCTGCAGGGCGGCGTCAGCGCGCGACGTTGTTTGCCATAAGGTGGGCTCAAGCTGCCTCAGCACCTCCACGAAATTCCAGAGGGTGACCACGCACTCACGGGACATATCTTCAAACGACAGCTCGGTTGCACACTCGCCAATATACTTTGCCCAATCGAAAAGATCGGTGAAGGCGGCGACCGCAAGCAGGCAAATACGGAAAGCATTTTGTTGATTGATTTCAATATCTGGCTTTCGCCTCACCGAGCGCAGTAATATTCTAACCTCGGCGGCTAATTTCGTGCTTCGCGTTACCGCAGCGACAATCGCCAGGCCGACGAGCAAATGAAATGCCTCGTCTGAGGACTGAATATTCGGGAGTTCATATTTCGCGCGCGCAAGACCTTCCGCAGCAAGCCGTGCAAATTCCCCATCGAGTGGAAATAGCAAGGCGCTATTTACGAGCGTTACAAAAGATTTCGCCGTGAGCGTTTCGCTTTTGAGCATCTCATTGAGATTGTCCTCGATGTCTTGAGGCATCGTAGCGACCGGTTTCTGACCTCCCTCCAACGGGCCAGGCAAGTACGAAAAGGGAAATGAGACTTGCGCGACAAGGCTGCTGTCGGAAGCTTTATCGAACAAATCTTGAGAGCCTTCGCCCAATATAGTCGCGCCGTTTTCTGGCACGGCAGCGACAATTCTTCCGACAAACTCGGCCTTTAATTGTTGGGCCGATAAAAGGTCGGGGTTCCAACGCGGCTCGCGCCGCATATCGACGAAGGTCTGCAGATAAAAATACAACCCCCTGCTTTTCCGGCACCATGCGAGGAAATCGTCGGGCAGCAGATTGACCTCGATTATCGCGCGTTCAATAACAGATGCATGTGCGATAGCAGCAAGCCGACGCCAAAAGGGTTGCCGTTCCCGGCAGATTCCCGCGCGCGCAAGCTCGCCATCGACGAGTATGATAAGGACACAGAGGAGCTCCAGTCGACCAGTCTCGCTGGCAGGATCGTCTGATCCGATGGTCCGCATCATGCCGCGAAGATGTGGTGCCAATTGAGGCATCTTATGGAGATGCTTCAATCCACATTCGACCGCACCAACTTGCGTGAACCGATCGCCCGCGTGCTCGGCCCAGTCAAAGAACTCAAGAACCTTGGCAGGATCAACCTTTTCCAGCGCGATGTTTTGGGTACCGAAAAGGTGGCTAGACAGCAGAAAAGCGGCTGGAAGATCGAGGTCAGCAGCTTCCTTTACCGCATATTCAAAGAATTGCTTGAGGTCGTGGTCCGGTGCAGGCTTTCCAACAAGGCGGTCGAAGTACGTCACCTCGTCCGGGACGAGTGCGTCTATGCTAATATTTTTGCGGCGCAACGCATTTTTGATCGCCGCAGCAACGTATCTTGGCGTGAGACGAAACTGCTTGAGCAGCCCATCGACCTCTTCGTCGTCGATCTCCCTATCCGCAAGTACTCGCCGCCACGCCTTCGAATCGTCATCGTCAATGCCGTGTCTTTTCGCTTCGGCATCAAACCAGGCCAGGCGAAGATCAGCATCGTGATGCAAGCAGCTGAAATCAGGGATTAAATGTGTTCTCTCGCCAGCCGTGATCCGAATTCCATGCCACTTCTTGTCGAGCGCAATAGTCCAGCTCTGATTGTTCCGGTCCATTATCTCGGCGTTCGCAATGCTCCCCGACAGGAGTGCGCGAATACTCTTGAAGAGAGTTGATCTCCGGAAAGCGACACCAATCTCATCAAATTGGACAATCGCATCTACACTCACTCCAACTTCGTCACGGAAGCTCTTGCTCTCTAGGGCGGATATCCGTAGCGATGGCGGAAAGAGCGCGAGGCCGGCAATCGCAGCGTCTCTTGTATCAGCTGTTGTCATCGCCAACCCCATTGTTGCCGCCCTTTGACCCGGCGATGATTGCGGAACGGACCTGCTCAACGAGCTCAGCGTAAACAATTGGCTGCTGTTCCTTCAATGGCTCCAAGAACGTTTTCGCGTGCCATTCCCAATAGCGCTGTTTAGTTTTCAGCTGCACGTTCTTGTTTAGCAAGCTTAAAGATAGAACAAGCCCGCGAAACCGGACGTTGGCGGATCTCGGCTTTTCAGCCTTCCCATATTGGGATGCCCAATCACGGATGTCGAATTGCGCCGACAGCCAGCTCGACTTGGCAGAGGCGATCTCGGTATCGATGTTGTCTTGCCACTGGGACCTGATGGCTTCGATGAAAACAAAGGCGAGATTATCGAGCCATGCCCTCTCTTTCGGCCATTGCAGGCTTCCGGTAAGCCGAGCGAGCAGAAGGTTCTCCCGTATTGCCTTAAGCTCGGCCGTTTCTACGATCACGCCATCAATGACATTTGCCGTCCTGAGCAGGTCGACGAGCTCATCAACCCGTATTGGTAAAAAACAGTAACCGGCGCGCCGCAACGTTGTGATGTATTCGCGGAACTCGTGCGACTCGAACAGGAATGATAAGACGTCATACGTTGTCCATATCTGCTTCGCACCGAAGTCTCCCGATATATTGCGGTGCTGATTGAAATGGCGATCGTCAATAATTAACACGTCAGCAATTCGCGCGGCGTTCAATATCTCGAAGCTTGGATGACTTTGGAGCCGGTCACGCTGACTTCCTTGTTCCGTCACCGACGGTGCGAGAACGACCTTTCCATTTGCGATTCCAGCTGCCAAAGACTGCCGCAGGTCATCGATAATCGAGAGAGCTCTGCGAGACAAATCTTCGTATCTCACAAAATTGTCGCTCTGATCAATGTCAGCCGGTAGTATGACCGCAGTGAAACCGGCGTCGCGCAATTTCCGCAGTATGCCGAGGTGTTGGAAATAGGTTACCGATAGGCCGTCGAGGTATAAGCGAGCTCCTGGACGAATCGAAACCGTAGTTGGCCACGGAGTCTCGTGAAGCTTCAAGTAAGATCGGGCACGCTGTTCTTCTGCTTGTGTAAGTTGACCGCGCTGCACTAGCGCGGTGATAACCTCCGCACAGCCGCACAAATGATTTGTATATTTTCTAAGATCAGCATGCTCCTCCATCAATGAACCAATCCGATGGACCGGCGCGGATCGAACAACGAGCCTCTGCGGGCCGTTCTGATGCGAAAGTGTAGCCTCGGCCAGCAGCGCCGCGAGGTCAGGACCAACTTCGGAAGCGAGCGCATCATCTATAGTAGTGGTTCGCTCTAACCTCGTGAGATGATTCGAGCTCAAGAGGTTCCTAATTTCGCGCGCATCGTCCATCCTGCTGGGCTGGTGAAACTGAATGCGCTGACGCTCCTCAAACAGCCAACCGAGCGTGGAATGCGGCACGACGATCTTCTCAAAGCGGGCAAAGACCTGCTCTGTCAGTTTCAGATTCGCAAGTGTCATGAGCGCCGTCGGATCGAATGCTGCCGATTTGGCGCTCGATGTGAATAGCCCTCGGGCGGCACTGTACGCGTAAACGGCGGTCCGCCTGCGTGGATCTACAGTCTCGGGATTTGCGAGAGCCGGCATCATAAATAGATCGAATAGCGTGCGATTAAGGAGATGACCTGCCGCGAATATTGGAAGATCGCCCGCGAGGAGTTGTTGCGTTGTACGGGATTCTCGTTCTTGCCATTCGGGGTGGAGGTCGACGACATCCTTGAACGACATCCTCTTCACTGGGCCGTTGTCGCCCGACAGAATTGCAGCCCTCTCGAGCCACGTCGCTGTCTGTGCGTCTTCCCAACCCGCGCTCACGGCAGCGCCATAGCATCCGAGATAGATCTCAGGGGCGTCGGCGCGGTTGGCGGCTTCAACAATCAATTCGCGAGAGCGTGCCGATCCGAGTTGGCGAGCGAGCTGGCCGGCTCTTAGCAATTCTCCGGCGGTGCGATCGGCGCGATTGTCCCATTCTTGCTCCACGAAGGCGGCCAGCGTCGTCCAGTCCCCGGATGCTATGGCCAGATTGACCTGGAGAATCCGATCATTGGCGTCGTCACGGACGGCGCGGAGCTGCGCCAACGCTTCCCTTGAAGCGTCGAGATCACCGGCCCGGAACAGAGCCCATGCTCGTAAGGCCGCCAGAAATGGTGATTGGGCGACAAGGTCGGGATGCTGCGAAAGAGTCGTTAGAAGGTCTTCGAAAGCCTTCGTCTCGAACAAAGCCTCTGCTAGGGCTCGCAGGGCCGGTAAGCCGTGCGTACGATCGAAGAATTCTTGTCCATATGTCACCAAGCGCGGCCAATCGCGCAGCTCCACAAGCTGTTGAACCAAATTGGCAAGATCGGGCAGCGAGCCGCTTTTCTTGAACTCCTCTTCACGCGCCTCGACTGGATTTGCCCCCTTTGCTTCCGCGATGATCCGTTCGAGACGGCCGCGCTCGCCCTCGAGATCGGCCTGATGCTGGAGTTGCTGAAAACGCTGCTCGGCCAACTCGATCTGCCCTGACTTGGCCAGCGCCTCGATTTCGACGGCCGCGACATAGAACGGATTGAGATATTTCTCTAATTGGGGTTTGTACGTCTGAATGTAGTCCGCCGTATCGCGCGGCGACTGCTTCGTTAGCGCCATGCTGAAGCGTGCGAGCGCTACATCCAGTGAGTTGCCGTCAGTGAGAGTTTCTTGACGATCGATCTCTCGCTCCACTGCTTGAAGGTCGAGACGCAATCCGAACTGCAAGGCAAGCGGTAGTCGCCTCAAGGAGTGAGCGGGGTCTCGCATGCTCGCTTGCAGATCGGTGCGCGCTCCGGGCATCGTCGCGGGATCACGCAGGCGCAGCCATAACGCGCGGTCACTTGCATCGTTGCTTACCCGGGTGCATCCAAGGGTTGAAGCAATCGTTGCGGTCTGCTCATAGAGATCGATCGCTTTTCGGCGTTCATCTAATGACGAGGCGTCGTCAGACAGTGGAATCGACGCTGAGTCAAACGGCAGTTGCCAGAAAATGACCTGCCGTAGTTCCTGCGGCGTAGCTTGGACTAGGTGGGTGCCGGCCGACAGGTAGGCGAGCACGGGCGTCTGCTCATAATCGTCGGATGTAAATGTCCGAACGAGGTTGAGGGCATCGTCCCATCGCGCGTTGTCGAGCAATTGCTTGAGGACGAAGAACTTTCCGTCAGGTGACATCTGCTCCGGCGAAAGGCCGGCTCTCGCCATCCAGGTTAGGGGATGTCGGCCGTCCTTCGCGTTTGTCACAATAATAAATGATGCCGCCCGTGCTTCGGCGGAATTCAGATTCGACAACTTCTGTAGGGCTGTCGCGACGTCGTCGTTGTATGAATCAGCGATGGCTTCTGCGATCGAGACATCGTCAGTACGGCGGATTCGCTTGGCTTCATCGAGAAGTCGAAACGCTTCTTTCCTTTCCTCCGGCTTCGACATGAGGAGTCGTGCACACCAGGCAAGGGCATCCGCTTTCATTGCAGCGGAAGTCGCCCTGAGCTGGCCGCGGAGAAGTTCATCAGAAAGCTGAAGGGCTTCTTCTATGTGCGTTGAATCGACGAAAAAACGCATGCGACGCACGCGCTGCATGCGGCGGGTCGTTTCGGCATCCACTAGCGAACTTGGCAATTCCGGCGCGGGCAAAGCCGGCTCTGGCGTTGAAAGCAGTCGTTCTTCAATACGGGCAACCGCGGCGGAGGTCCTTTGCGTTGAAGCCGCAATGTCCTGTATGAAAGTTGGATCGGCGAGCAGCCTTTTTAGCTCAAGCGGTTTTGTCAGCTGATCCCGAATATGGCGATAGACCTCGGATGCTGGGGAGTGTGGGGAGGCGATCTGAAAGTGGTCGGCATCAACCGGAATCGGTGGCGAAGGCAGGCCGACATCCCCGCTATCGGGCTTGACGATCATCCCTAGAATGCGGACAGGCCGCGTTTCGACAAGACATTGGGTGTCAATTGAAGTTTGATGTGCGTAGGTCCGATAGAACTGGTTCAAGTCCCGAAGATCGGGATCATTGCGAGGGAGGCCCTGCGCAGCATTCGAAGGGCGCATGATCAATCCTAGCCGGGCGCCCCAACTGGCGAGGTCCGCCCCGCGGTGCGGCGTCCCTAAAAATGTGACCCGCCGGATACGGTTCAGAAGATGCGCAACAGCCGGTTCATTCCGCGCACGCTCATTTGCAATGCGCAATATTTGTTCGAAGACCAAGCCACCGAAGCTATGCGTGACGAAGGCAATCTCTCCATTCCGCAGACGTTCCTCAGAGAGCAGCAAGGGAAGGATGTTGTTCGCGCGATCGCCTCGCGCCATGGAGTGCCCGCGCCAAAGAGTGGGCGCGGAGTCGTACTCAATGCTCCAAATGCCGAGTTCGGCGACATCGTCCGAAAGCCAAAGTGGCCAAAACTCCTGAGGCGTTCCCGACGACATCCAGGGAGCGTGACCAGCGCGCTTGAGGCCGTGGATGAACACCACGTGCCTGTTGATTCTCTCGGTCGTTGATTTGAGAAGAATGTCCGCCAGTTTGCCCCTCCGTCTATGGCGGCACGATCGGTGTTGAAATCGAATGAGACCGGCCGATTCTTACACGATAATAGCCCATCATAACCCTGGTGGTGTAGGCTTCGTCTTCAACCTGGCGGGGAGCGCGAAAATCTATAGTCTATCGATCGATTTTTCGATCTGGGCCAAGATATGCGCGAAGGTCGGCTCGCAGACGTAATATAGGTTTGCTGCCGGGCTCGTCTCGCGGCAGCCTGGGCCGAATCTGCTGAAAATTCCTCGCTTTCGCGCTCAGAGTATCGATGTGCAGATCCGGGATGTGATATCCCGGACTTTCTTGACCGGGATGGCGTCGCGCGGGCCGGGACCGCCGGGGTGACGGGCTTCGTCACCACGTCCGGCTGGCAGCGCGAAGGCTTCGTTCTGGCCGCCGACGCTCTTGAGCAGCTCGGTCTCGTCGATCAGATGTTCGGCGATGACATGGATAACCCCCGCTGCCGCGTTGAACCTTGCCGCGGCAGGTCATCATCTGGGCGCCGAGGATCACTCGGCGCTGCTTGTCGAATAGCGAGGCCAGACGATCAGGTTCGCGATGTCGGTCTCGTCTTCCAGGGTGATGAACATGACACCCTTTGCCGAGCCCGGCTTCTGCCGGACCAGCACTAGGCCGGGGACAGTAATCCGTGCGCCATCCTTAGCCTGGCGCAGGTGCTGGCATGGTGCGATGCCGCGGCCCGCTAGCTGCTCCCGCAGGAAAGCGAGCGGATGGGCTCGAAGGGTGAGGCCCGCAGCGCGATAATCCTCGACGACCCCGCGCCCCTGCGTCATCGGCGGCTCCTCGACTGGCTGTTCCCGAACCTCGGGTGCGATGCCCTGCTCACGCCGGTCCGCTTCGGCAAAGAGGGGGAGAGTGTCGGCCCGCACCGACTTGATTGCCCATGCCGCCTCGCGGCGTCCGATGTGCAGCGAGCGGAAGGCGTCAGCGCGCCCAAGCCGCACCAAGGCACCCGGATTGAGGTCGGCGCGGCGCGCGAGCTCCAGAATGCTGGCGTAGGGCTTGGTCCCCCTGTTCGCGACCAAACGCTTGCCGTCGGCTTCCGTAAGGCCGCGTGCCATGCGCAGCCCAAGCCGGATCGCCCGGCGGCTGTCATCCAGTGGCTCCAGCGTGCAGTCCCAGTCCGAGGCGTTCACATCAATGGGCCGGACTGCGACGCCATGGTTGCGGGCATCGCGCACGAGCTGCGAGGGATCATAGAATCTCATCGGCTGCGCGTTGAGAATGGCACAGCAGAAGACGTCCGGGTGGTGGCATTTCATCCAGGAAGAGGCGTAGGCGATGAGGGCAAAGCTCGCGGTATGGCTTTCCGGGAAGCCATACGAGCCGAAACCTTCCAGCTGCTTGAAGGTGCGCTCGGCAAAGGCCTGATCGTAGCCATTGTCGATCATGCCGGCGATCAGCTTACCGCGGAACTTGTTCACGCCCCCGGTGAACTTGAAGGTCGCCATCGCCCGGCGGAGCTGGCCCGCTTCCGTCGCCGAGAAACCGGCGGCGACCATCGCCACCTGCATCGCCTGCTCTTGAAACAGCGGCACGCCGAGGGTTTTGCCGAGCACCTTTTCGAGCTCGGGTTTCGGAAACTCAATCGGCTCCTTGCCCTCGCGGCGGCGCAGTTAGGGATGCACCATGTCACCCTGGATTGGGCCGGGCCGGACAATGGCGACTTCGATCACCAGATTCAAGGTCGAGACCTTCGAGCCCACCGAAAGCTTCAAGCCGGCGAAGCCCTACAGGACCCGCCTCAAATGGCGCGACTTACGCCGCGAGGAACAGAGCAAGCTGCTGATCACCACGCCAGAGACCGTCATCGGCGAGCTGCTCAACGGCAAGACAGAGGCCGAGCCAGCGGCTCCCGCTAAGCGGCCACGCAAGCGTCCCGTTCGCGGGCGCAGCGGCTCCCGGCGGATGGAGGGTTTTCAGACCTAGCACCCAGCAGCCGAGGAACACGAACGAACGCCCCTGCCAGCTTGGCGGGGGCGTTTTTTTGTCCTGTCCCATCGAGCGAAACAGTGCAGACCATGTGGAACGTACTAGGGTCAGCTTCCTGTCTTACTCGCGCTTTTGAGCTTGTCGGCGAAGGTCGTCCCATTCTCAATCGCCGTGATCAACCCATCTGGTGAAGTCGTGGCTCCCTTCATGAGTGTCTGGTTCTCATCAAGGATCGCCTGAAGACGCGCCTTCAAATCTGGACTTTGATAAGAGGCTCGCCTCGTCAGGTAGGCCTGATATGCTGCCTGTAGCTCAACTCCGGAAGAGATTCCGATATGGCTCCGTCCGCTCATCGGAGATTCCCTCAGATAGGTGAGCGTCTCGCGTGCACACTCGTCCCAAAGTTGAAAGGCGATCAATTCGTCGCCTGTGAGTTCAGTGAGATTGTTTCGGATGACAGACACTGCGGCTCGTAAAGGTGCGTCCATCTGGTTCGCAAGATCGATGAGCGCCTGAACCGTAAAGAGATCGGTGGCGGTATTCGCAATCGGCAAACCCGCACTCGCAACTGATCCAAAATTAGGAAAGCCAGGGAGATTTGCGCTCTGCACGATAAGAGAACTCAGAAACTTGAGCGCGGCCTTTGCGTCGTCCGACTGCTTCTGAATCTTTTGAAGCGCGTCGTTATATTGGTTGATCGTCTCGATAGCCTTATCCACCGCCTTGGAATATTTGGCGTTTTCATCTTTGATAGCCTTCTTGGTCACTGCGGCGATGTATTTCTGGCGTGGGTCTTTCGGGTCCCCGCAGCTGACCCCCACCTCGCCGCGATATCCTTCCGCCGAAAGATAGCGAAGCGTCCGGTCCTCGATTCTGAAGTCTGTATAGAGCCTTGCTGTAAGGGTCCGTTCTGCTTGCAGGTCATCGGTGAATGCTGCAGATGCTTTGGGGAGGATCTTGCTGAGATCCGAACATCCGCCGAGAAAGGCGGGGCTAATCAGCAGAGCAAATACGATTCGCTTCATGAAATGTGCTCGAGATTTTGAGTTGAAGGAACCGGAAAAGACAACCATCTCAGAATGAGTCGGGATACCGTGCCCCGCACGAAAATATCATCGGGGATAGTTCTCTTGCCCGATTGACAGTTCGACGTATCTTCCCAGCCAGACTGGCCTCCAATAAAGTTGCGCTGATCGAGTGCAGCGCAGCGGAAGCTCGAACAAGGCGCCAAGTGTGAGCCAGGCATCAGTAACTGAGCTTTCGCCACGTTATTACTCTGCGGATGTTGTCCAGAGAGGTGAGGGCGGTCAGCCTTAGGGCTGTCCCAGGTTCGAGCCCGGCCAGCCCCTGCTCAAGTTCTTCCGCCAGCCGGCAAAGCTCTTCGCGGATCAGCAGCATCAATTCGTCGATTGTCCAAAGTCGCATGATCGTCTCCATCGTGCGGTCGCGCCAATCGCGGCCTTGAACGGAGGCGCTTGCGCCGGAGGAGGCGGATGCATCGTTGGCGACCGCAACGCAGTGGAGGAGCGTCCCTTTAGGGGCGCTTGCATCCTTGAGCCGACGGCCTACCTTCAGGCGAACCGGCGCGATCAAGCCGGAGCAAGGCCGCGATGGTCGGCGATGGGGAAAGGGAGCTGAATGACATCGGCGCTGCCTCTTCTGGCGACCGATTTTGACAGTTCACCACGAAGCAGCGAAACTGGCGACTTTCTGAAGCTCGTTACAAAGCCCTATGCGCATCAAAGATTTACCTGCTCCCGTTACTGCCGCGAAGGCAGACTGGCTTCCCGGTACTCACTGGATCGGCTTTACGCCAACGGACGGATCGATACGTGCGCGCGAGCAGCGCCGCGCCACGATCAATGCGCAGGTGAACGGCGGCTACATCATCGAGTATGTTACGCTCAAGTTTGACGACCCGAATCCCGGATTTGAGAACGATCCGCGTTACCTCTCCGACAAAGCAGCGCATAAAGGGGTCGCCGGCAAATTTATAGCGGTCCATCGGCTGCGCCCGTCCGCGAGGTCCCTGCGCGAAATCCTTGGCGATGAAGAGTACGATCTGCTGCAGAACATGTGGGCTGACGGCGGCAAGCGCTATCGCTGGTCCGTCGCCTTCCCAATCATCGAAAGCTATGCGCTCAAACCGCATCGCGTCGCCAACGAAGTTCTCTCCGAGAAGGCCATGACACGTTTGTTCGCGCACCCGTCAGGGACGCTAAGGCCGTTGAATGATGATGAACGGGTGCAGATCGCGGAGCTCGAAATCGAGCCACGCCACACGGCAAATGCGTGGATTGGGATTGAAGATGAAGTGACTATGGCACAACAAAGCCAAATCAACGCCAGTACGATCAAGCTGATAAACGTGGATCTGAGTTCTGCCCTTGAAGGTATGACTGACGAGCAGAAGGCGAAGGTACGTATTAGGGCTGCGTGGCTGGCGGACAAGTTCATCAGTCAGCGCGCGAAAGCCGGGCAGCTCCATTGCGACAATTGCGGATTCGATCCCGCGACAATAATCCGCGGCACTACAGTGAGACCGCGGTCCCTCCTTGATGTTCATCATCTGAACCCTTTGGAAGAGGGCATTCGCTATACGACAAGGGCAGATTTCTGCCTTGTATGTCCCAACTGCCACCGCTTTATGCACCGGCTGGCCCAGACATTGACTGACCCGAATGAAAGGGCCCGCGCGCTTAGACCCGCGACTCGAATGGATCAGGCTAGCCGATAACTGCTGCGATCTGTCGATAACCCAAACCGTCTGGCGCCGCGTTCAAATAGGGCACGATGGAACTCGTGTCGGCTGCGATCGCCATCATCTGCGCATGCTCGCTGCGCTTATGGATAACGACTTCCCTGCCACGGGGATTGGCCAGGAATTCCTGCTCTATCATCTCGGCCACCGCCCCGCGCTCACGGTGGTAGGTGTATGTCGCGAGCCCTCTGGTGACCTCCCGGTCGAGAATCAGCAACGGTCCGGGTATGTTCGCTTGGCCGGTTATAGTAAGCGAAATGTCGGTCTTTTTGCCCCCGAGCTCGATCCACGCGTGCGAGATCATAAGATCGTCAGTTCCATCGTTGACGAAGCCAACGACGGGGTCAACTCGGAGGCCATGACGTTCGGCTAGATACGCCGTCAAAAAGAATGCCATACGGTAGCACATACCCGTTGCGGCCCGAGGCTTCACAAATCGCTCATAGGTCCGAAAGGCCACGTCAAAGACAATCTGTTCTGACGGATCCAGCAACGCCCGCCATTGCGTTAACGATGCCGTTCTGGCCTTGGCTTGTCCCATGGGATGCTCCCGAAAAAGTACGCCCGATTGCATCTGAAGCGGCGAGTCTCAGCGGAGCTGGTCGCTGTTGAGACCCCGATACTAATTCCCGGAGCCTACCGGGGCAATCCGGTGCTGGAGTTCGGCGACGTCCAGAATCAGCTGGTCGAGTCGGGTCATAATAGTCTCGACAAGCGGAAAGACCGCCAGAGCTGCCAGGATCATCTGGCGATTGCGTTCGGGATGGCCTTCCGCCGAATAGGTCACAGTACCGGTGTCGCGATCGAGTTTCGCGAACATGAAATTGTGGCCGAGTGCATTTGGGTGACAACGTTCCGAAAGGAAATCGTAATGGCCGCGGAAGCCCTTGGCGCGACGATCGAACTTGTCGATGTAGCCAAGAATATTGCGGGCCTGAATCTCCGGCGTGTCCGCGAGCATTGCCGGATCGCGGCTGGCGAAGATTCCGTTCTGAGCGAACGCGTCAAGCTGACCGAGATCTTCGTCCGCCAGCCTAGCGCGAATTTGCACTTCCAGTTCCGCAAAGATCGCGAAACTCTCCATCACAGCGCGCGACGCCAAGATGCACGCCAAGGTACTTTCTGCGTTCCAACTGATCGCGACACCGTCCATTAGCGCTACGAGTCTGTGTAACAGAGCATGCTGATAAGTCGCGAGCTTCCAAGCAAGTTTCGATTGTGCGAACGGCCCTGCAATATTGATTTCAACGGCTCTAAGGCCGGACAACCTGTCCAGGGATGAATTGATCTGCTCGACGAGTTCTTTTTCTGGAGGGAGCAGATTGTCCCTGATGATCATCTGAGTGGGCGTGCGTAACACCATGGGAGCAGGCCTAAAGCTTATGCCGACTTGGCGAGAGAAGCTACGGCAGCGCGCCGCCGGGCCGCTTCACTATGAAACACAAGACAAAGAAATCGCGTGCGTTCATAAAACGTAAGTAGCCACCCGGAATGGAGATCTTCCTCTTCGACAAGTCCAAACTTGTATTCGAGGATATCGGCCTCGGCATGCGCCGTAGTCATGGACGCAACAAAGTGGCCGGGTATCGCAAAACGCTGTGTGTCAGCAAAAATCTGGCCGTCTGTCACTGGTGAAAGAAGACCATGATGGTGACACAGACCCCGGACCACTTTGCGCACTATCCGCAGAACCCGATGGTCCCGTGCAGGATAGATGATGTGCCTGTGTTCTCCAGCCACCTCAATCGGCTCAATTTCAGCCGCCAATTCGCGTACGCGGCGATGACCATCGACATTATGAAAGCTGCGCCTCACTTTTCCGTCCCACAATTCATGGACAGCGGCGTTAGGAGCGCCCGCGACCATGAGAACATTGCGGAAATGCGGTTCATCGTCGGCCCAGCCGCCATTACACGCCTGGCAAGCGGGAACAGTTATACGTGGCAGGCGCGAGCTACTCTTAGACGGCGGATAAAGTGCTCGCGATACAACATGATCGACGGTCGAAGAAGGCGCACCGCAATAAGCGCAGCCGGACCTAAGAGACGGTTTCATGGCATAAAAGCCTAATAGCGAATCGGCTGAGCAACACAGCACAAGCCGCCCACAGTTTCAAATCGCCAAGATAAGGCTCTGAGGTTGCAGGTTGAATTGAAGGTTAGGAGGTGGCGCGTCCGCCGGTGGCGGTCAGGCTCTATGACGCCGCGGTGCAAACGTCACCGAGCCCTGCAGTCTCGGCCCTGCGGGTAACGATCCTTCGCGCAAGAGTCTGTGGTGTGCCTCGCCGGGGGCACTCGGTCCCGCGTGCCGCCCTCGCTAGCGCTGGGCCGTCGCTATGCTCACGCTCTTGCGGGTGCCCTGTTAACCGGTCTCGGCACCGGCGAGTTGCCTCCGCTGCGCTGCGGCTGATACGCCATGTCTCCGGGCGATGCGCCTTTCGGCGCACGCGGTTTGATCGCGTCAGTTCTCGCTGGGCCAGCCGTGACGCAGGAGAAGCTTGTATCCGCTCTCGCTGAGCCAGCGAGCGCGGGTCATGTAACCTTCATAGGTCTGCCGGGCTCGATGTGGCTCCCGGGCGGGATCGATATGCAGGACGATCTCCGCCACTTCCCGCCAGTCGGCACCGTCAGCGTCGGCATCCAGCAGCCGCAGATAGGTGATCGCATGCTCGTGATCGTAGGGCGTCAATGCGTCATCTGCCGGCGCGAGATCGGCGCAATCCGGATCGAGCGGCACGTTCTCCATGGGATCTCCTGACCAGCCGAGGAATGGCGAAGCTGGCCTGAGAGTTTGATCAGGGTGTGGCGGTCCGGCAAGCGGTGACGATGCGGTAAAGTAAGCCCTTTCTCGCCGCTGCCGCGGCAGTCCTTAGGGCGCTGCCCTCGGCGCGGCGCAAGGGCGGGTCCTGCGGATTTTGGCTCCCCCGCGCGCTGCGCGCGGTCCCCCTAAAAAAGGTGCTGCGCAACTTCCCTGTCCCTTGCGCCTTGCACACCCGCTGCTCGCCGCGAGGCAGGGGTTCATGGCGGCTTTTCGCCGCGCAAAACCCCAAACCAAGGAGAAGATCATGAGCAGCAGTCAACCCGCCTTCATCGACTACAGCGTCAAGGAACGTGAAGGCAAGCCCGCTATCTGGACCAAAATCGGCGCGGCATTCCCGCACAAGGGAACCGGTTTCACCATCCAGCTCGACGCGCTCCCGCTCGGTGACCGCATCGTTCTGCGCGAGCCGAAAGACGACAAGACCGCGTCACCAGACGCCAGCAACGGGGGCGCTCAATGAGCGCCCCTAATGCTCTCGGCCTGAGATGCCCGGTCTGCAATGGCTCGGAACAGATCGAAATCCTCGCCACCACCTGGCTACGGGTCACGGCGGACGGCACCCAAGCCGATCCACCGGATCAAGCCGAGTATCACTACGGTCCGGATCACTTCGCGTCCTGCGAAAGTTGCCGACACACCGGACGCCTCAGGGCCTTCAGGATCGACTAGCAATCGGGCATCAGAAAGAGGCTGTCGCAAGGCAGGCTCTTTCTTGTTGCTCATCAAATCGGATCACGACGTAAAGTTTGAGAACTACCAAGGCTTTCCATGGCACGTGAAGCTCGACGCATAGAATGTCGGGTAGGCGAGATGTCCGTTTGCCTAGGGCAAACGATTTCTCGTTGGGGACCGGAAATATGGTCCCCAAACCCCAGGACGCATGCGCTCTGCCAAGGAAAGACGACATGGCCGACCACGAAAATCTGAACCGCGTGACCGGCAGCTTAATGTCAGCCTGACAGCGAAAGAATATGAAAGCATCGTAGTTAGGGCTGCGGCGCTCGGCTTACGTCCGGTGCATTTCGGGCGTAGCATGATGCTGCGTCAGGATGGGAGCGGCTTCGCAAGCTGCGACCCAGAGCGAAAGAGGTCTGCAGATTCTGGCGTCGCAGCTGTCGCGGCTTGGAAGCAACCTGAATAAGCTTGTCCGCAGGCTTCAACAAACCGGCGATCCTTTACCGCCGGACCTTGAACCCTTTCGGTCCGTCTTAGGTGTGCACAGCTGGGCCAACCCCCTTGACTGATTCGCTGATTATCTCGTTTGCTCCTTTATATCCCGCGATAGACTGACCGGCGTAAGTGCGCTCTGAAACCTCGCGATTAAGTCTGTCGAGATTACATTCAGGCCATGCCAATTGAGCAGCCTTATCGTCGAAGAGCGACTTCAAGATCGTATGATTCATATATCTGAAAATGATAGCGCAGGATGCGTGACAACCTCGACAGGTGAATAGATGAATAACGGTTTTCCGAAGACTCCAATCACACGAATTCATGCTGCAAATCTACTGTCGAAAAGCAGAATAGAACTGAATCCTGCAGAATGGATGTATGAGCGCCTGGTTAGGCGGATTGCCGATTTCGAAAAGACACTAAGCGCCGAAGAAGAAATAGGCGGTCGATTTGTGGCTGCTCCGAAGGAGGGGGTATTCCATATTGAGGACATTTCCTACTGGGGTCCCGACATGCTGATGTTCATTGGGACCGACCTGAACGGTCGTCCGATCGAGCTGATGCAGCACTACACTCAAATGAGTGTCCTGCTATGTGCTGTACCGAAAGTCAAAGAAGAACCAAGACGGATAGGCTTCGTTCTGTTGGAGACCCTAGAACGGTCGAAGGAGGAATAACTATTGCTGTCCAGCTGGGAGTGACGCGGCCGCGCATGCAAAGCGCAAGGACCGCAGGCTGCTGGGCGCGCTGGCATGAATCGTAGCAACAGCCCGGCAGCAAGGTGAAGACCTGGGGACCGGCGGTTGCCAAGCGGTCTGGACACCGCAAGGCGGTGGTTGCGGTGCGCTGAGCGCGGAAAGCTGCACGGCGCACTGGGACTCCTCGCTGTCAACGAGCTGCAGATCAGGCTGCGCTGCAGACGTGTTTTTGACGATGAAGATGGAGAGCACCGATGGCGAAAGCGGCGAAGACTATCGTGGCAGAGAGGCAGAACACCCGGCCGAGTCAGCGTCCGGCCGCTGCACATGCCTCAGGTCTTGACATGATCAGTCAGCTTCCAGCTCCACGGCAGCAATTCATCGAGGCGATTGACGGGATGTCCGTCGATCATTCGCTGCAGGACGTCCTGCAGGTATGCGTAGGGCTCGACTTCGTTCAGCTTGCAGGTCGTGATCAGCGAGCTGATCACCGCCCAGCGATGTCCGCCACCATCGCTGCCGGCGAACAGGTGGTTCTTGCGGCCGAGGGTGACGGGGCGGATGGCGCGCTCGACCGGATTGGTGTCGAGCTCGACGCGGCCATCGTTCAGGAAGCGAGTCAGGCCGTGCCAGCGCGAGAGTGCATAGCGGATCGCTTCAGCGAGCGTGCTGCGGCCGGAGACCAGGCGGAGCTGCGCATCGAGCCAGACGTTCAGCGCGTCGACGATCGGTTTGGAGAAGGTCCTGCGTTCGGCAAGACGGTAGTCAGGCGATTGGCCGCGGATGCGCGCCTCGATCGCATAGAGCTCGCCGATCCGGCGCAGGGCTTCTGTTGCCACGGGAGACGCGGTGGCTTCGGCCACATCGTAGAACTTGCGTCGCGAGTGGCTCCAACACGCCGCGAGCGTGATGCCCTCTTTGTCGGCCAATTGCTCGAAGCCAGCGTATCCGTCGACATGCAGGTTGCCCTTGAAGGCGGCAAGATGTGCGACTGCTCGCTCGGCCTTGCGGTCGGGTGCGAACAGGTAGATGGCGGCCGGAGGTTCGGGTCCGCCCCACGGCCGTTGCTCGCGCGCGTACACCCAAAGCCGTCCCGGCTTGGTTCGTCCGCGGCCAGGATCGAGTACCGGGATCGGCGTGTCATCGGCAAAGAGATGGTTGGAGGCGAACACGTTCTTGCACAGCCGTTCGTGCAAGGCCTCGAGCCACCAGCATGCGCCGCCAACCCAGCCCGCGAGCGTCGAGCGGCAGAGATCGACGCCGTGACGGTCGAAGATCTGAGACTGCCGATAGAGCGGAAGATGATCGCAGTATTTGCTGATCAGCACGTGCGAGAGCAGCGCCGGCGTCGCAAGACCGCCAGCGATCAATCGCTCTGGCGCGCCGGCTTGCACCACCTTGTTGCAGGCGCGGCAGGCGTATTTCGGACGGGTCGTACGCAGGACGCGAAGCTGCGCCGGGACCCAATCCAGCATCTCGCTGACGCTCTCGCCGATCAAATGGAGAGCACCGCCACAGCAGCCGCAGACCCGGTCTTGTACGTCAAGCAAAACGTCTTCGTGGCAGATGATCGGGCAGCGCACGACGACGCGGCGGAGATTTGGGTTCCGGTGTGACCTTCGGTTGCGCTTCCTTGACGCGGCCGATGTCGCTGTCGAGATCCTCCAGACCAAGTGCAAGCTGGTCGGGATCGATGCGCTCGGAGCTGCGGCCGAACTGCATTCGCTGCAGCTGTTTGATGATGGACTTGAGACGATCGATCTCGGTGTCGCGGTGATCGATGGCTGCCGCGATGTCACGCACCAGGCGCTGCAGAAGCTCAGGATCGGATGGGAGATTGGTGAGATCGAGCTGCATGTCCGATGGTACTCGAACATGCTGATTCGTAGAAGAATCGTAGCTCAGTTCATCACCAGTTTTTGTCGATCATCCTGCAATCGCAGGCTTCCATACGCTTTCTGGCGCACGCCAGTCGATGCCTTCAATCAGCATCGCGAGCTGCGCCGGTGTCAGTGTGATCGATCCATCATAGCCCGCCATCACTGGCCACACGAAGCCGCCCTGGTCGATGCGTTTCGTGAACAGACAAAGCCCGTTTCCGTCCCAGAACAGGACCTTCAGGATCGATGCCTTCTTGCCGCGGAAGGCAAACAGATGGCCGGAGAACGGATCCTTCTTGAGCGTGTCCTGGACCAGCATTGCAAGCCCGTCCATGCCCTTGCGCATGTCGGTGTAGCCGAGCGCCAAGTGCACCTTCACGCCTGCAGGAACGAACATCATTGGGCTTCATCTCCGCTTTCAATCTGCGCCCGCGCGGCATCCGGATCGCTGCCCGCGGGAGCGAAGACACGCCGTCCGTCAGCGAGGTCTACAGCCATCATGCCTTCTGGTGGACGCACGAGATCGCGCAAGGCGCGCGCGGCGGCCATGTCGTCGGGCAGCACGACACGGGCGAGCTTGGAGCGCTTCTTTTGCGCGATGCCGAACTGCGCGCGCCAGCGGAACAGCAGCCCGGTGACGATCCCATGCTTGCGGGCAACGGCAGAGACCTTGGCGCCCGGCAGCTCGGTTTCCTTGGCGATCGCGAGCTTTTCCTCGTCGCTGAAGAAGCGGCGAACCGGTGCCGGCGGCGTCGCCGGATCGCCGATCTCGGCGGCTGTCAAGCGGCGTTCGGGCTGTGAGTTCCTAGCACTAGTGCTAACGGCGGGACGGGCGGAGGGATGAAGATGGGCGCGCCAGTCGATCGTGACCTCGCCGGCGGCCAGTCGGTCGCGCCATTTGCGCAGCGAATGCGGCGACAGCTGCATTGCGGAGGCGCAGGCGCGGAGCTCCATCCCGCTCCAGTTCAGCGCCTCGACATGCATCGCCCAGAACGCCTGAGACGCTCGATTGCGTACATCCGAGGTGATCGTGAACCTGCGCTGATTCTGCTTTCGGAGCGCCTTTTCCCGCTCTTCCCGGGCGCGCTCGCGGCGCAATTCCGTCTGATATTTCTCAAGCTTAAGCGCAGTCTCGTTGCCGGCCAG
>NZ_JAUHIR010000033.1:0-15822 GCF_032381375.1 Bradyrhizobium sp. SZCCHNR1017
CGTCACTGGCCGGAGCTCGTGATCGCGCCGCGGGTGCAGGCCGATGTGGCCTGCGTCTACGACGCGCTCACGATGCGTTGTCGCGGGCGATAGGGGGGGCCACATGCCGGTGCTGTCGGTTCTCTGGGGGCTCGCGCTACTGACGGCGATTGCACTGTCGCTGTCATGGTCGAGCAGCGTGTCCTATGGCCTTGCCCGTAACGGCGTCGATCAGGCCGCTCTCGGTGCGCTCGTCGAGGCCGGCGTGAACGCCGCCGTCGACGGTCTGCTCGATGCCCGCGCGGACCACCGCTGGCGCGCCGACGGCCGTCTCTACGCCCTCGATTTCAACGGGACGCGGATCGGCATCAGGATTCAGGACGAGCTCGGACGGGTCGACCTCAACCAGACCGATGAGGCAATGCTGAACAGCCTGCTGCTATCAGCAGGGCTGGATGCGCGGGCCGCCGCTGACCTGACCGACAAGATCGTGGACTGGCGAACCGCAACGTCTCTGAAGCATCTGAACGGCGCCAAGGACCGGGACTACGCGTCGCGCAACGCCGCCTATCATCCCCGCAACGGTCCGTTCCAGAGCGTCGATGAGCTGCTCCTGGTGATGGACATGACTCCGGCGATCTTTGCGCGGATCGCGCCGGCGCTCACGGTCCATTCGGGACGGCAGTTCGTCGATCCGCAATTGGCGCCGCGCGAGGTGCTGCGCGCGCTGCCCGGCATGACCGCGCAGAGTGCCGAAGCGACGTTGGCCGCGCGCGACGGTGCCAGGTCTGGCCTTGCCGAAGGCAATCCGATGACGGTGCTGCGTGGGCGCGCCTTCACGATCCGGACCGAGTTTTCCCAGGCTTCGCGCGTGGTCGAAGGCGAGGTCGCGGTGCGCCTGACGGAGAATCCGCAGCAGCCCTATTGGGTGCTGAGCTGGGGGACGCGATGACCGGACGCGCAGCGCCAGCGATGCAGCAGGCCGACGCCTTCGCCGCAGACATCGAGGAGCCGCGCGCGCAGCTGCACCGGTCCATGCAAGACGTGGGCAGGACAGCGCTGTTGCAGGGCTTCGGCGACTTCCTGCGGGCCGAAGGCATCGTCGATCGTATGAGCCTCGACCGTGCCGGACGCGCGGCGCAAACCACCGGAGACAGGCTCGACACCGTGCTGACCAAGCTCGGTCTGGTGTCGGAGGCCGGTCTGGTCGCGGCGTTGGCGAAATTCCTGGCACTCGATCTGGTGCGTCCGGATCAGATTCCGATCGACCCCGTGTTGCCCGAACTGGTCGAAGCGGAGTTCGTGCGTCACAATCATGTGCTGCCGCTCGGCTGCAGCGATGGCCGGCTTGCCGTCGGCGTGACCGATCCGTTCAACCACGATCCGATCCGGGCCCTTGCATTCCTCACGGGCCTTTCGGTCGACATGCGGCTGTTTACGGCCGCGGATTTCGACAAGGCCTGCGCGGGGCTCTATCCCGCCATGTCGCGCAGCGACGAGACCCGCGCCACCGGCGGCGCCGAGGCCAACGAAGCCGACGTGCAGCGGCTGCGCGATCTTGCGAGCGAGGCGCCGATCATCCGCCTCGTCAACCAGATCATCACCAGTGCCGTCGAGGCGAGGGCGTCGGACATCCATATCGAGCCCAATGTGGACCAGGTGCTCGTCCGCTATCGCATCGACGGCGCCTTGCGCTCGGTCCAGGTGCTCGCGGCGGACCTGCGTGCCGCGATCACGTCCCGCGTGAAGATCATGTCGAAGCTCGACATTGCGGAGCGGCGCCTGCCGCAGGACGGGCGCATCAAGATCGCGGTCCGTGGCATCGACATCGACTTCCGCGTCTCCACGATCCCCACAGCCTTCGGCGAAAGCGTCGTGCTGCGCGTGCTCGACCGCAATCGCGTCAGCCTCGATTTTGTCGAGCTCGGCTTCTCCGACGAGCACATCGCGACGCTGCAGGCGCTGCTGCGGCAGCCCAATGGCATCATCCTGGTCACCGGACCGACCGGCAGTGGCAAGACCACGACGCTGTATACGGCGCTGAAGACGCTCAACAGCACCGAGCGCAAGATCTTCTCCGTGGAGGACCCGATCGAATATCAGATGCCGGGGATCAATCAGGTGCAGGTCCAGTCGGAGATCGGGCTGACGTTTCCTCACGCGCTGCGCTCGATGCTCCGGCAGGATCCGGATATCATCATGATCGGTGAAATCCGCGATCTCGAGACGGCGCGCATCGCCATTCAGGCCTCGCTGACCGGTCACCTCGTGCTCTCGACGCTCCACACCAACGATGCGGCGTCTGCGATCACGCGGCTGATCGACATCGGCGTCGAGAACTATCTGCTGGCCTCGACGCTGAAGGGCGTGATTGCGCAGCGTCTGGTACGCAGGCTCTGTTCCCGTTGTTCGCATGGTCATCCGCAAGCGAGCTATTGGGCGGAGAGCTTCGAGCGGTCCGTGACCGGACTCCGTGCGTTGGGGCAGCCAGACATTCGCCAGCCGCAAGGCTGCTCCGATTGCGGCAATGCCGGCTTCTCCGGACGTTCGACCATCGCGGAGATGCTGGTCATCGACGAGGCATGTCAGAGTCTGATCCTGGCGAAGGCGTCGGACACTGCGATCGAGCGCGCCGCCCGCGAGCAGGGCATGCAGAGCATGTACGAGACCGGAGTCCGGAAGGTCTGGCGCGGCGAGACCACGATCGACGAAGTTCTGCGCGCGACGCGCATGGGATAGGGCGGCGGGACGGGCGATGCATGAGAGCAAGGATAGAGGCGCGTTGCTGGCCACGGTTCGTACGGCGCGTCCGCGCGACTGGGCGCAATCGGCGGCCGCCTGGTGGTGCAGGGAAGCGGTCGATCTGCTGCCGCAACGGTTCGTGGCCGCGCTGGCGCCGGCCGGCCGGCCGAGACTTCTGGTCGATCGCGACGACACGGGGATCCGGCTTCAGTTGAACGATCCCCGATCAGGAGTGCAGGCTGGTGAAACGACCCATGCAGGTGAGGTGACGGCGGCGATCGCATCCATCCTGCAGCGTCATGGTCTGGATCGGCGCGACGTGGATCTGGGCTTGCGTCTGCCGGAAGAGAGTGTTTTCCGCCGCGAGCTCATGCTTCCACCCGAGGCGAAGGGCGCGATCGATACGATCGTGCCGCAGGACCTGTTGCGCCGGACGCCGTTCAAGGCGGAGGACATCTATTGCGACCACTTGACCGCCACATCGCCTGACGGTCGGATCGCGGTTCGGCAATGGGTGACGCGGCGCCATCACGTGCAGCAGGCCGCAGATCAGCTCGGGCTTGCCGTCGCGCACATCGACTTTGTCGTGTTCGGCGACGATCAAACCTCGCCGTCGATCCGACTGGCGCGTCCTGCGGCTGCCCGCAAGACCTCCACCGTTGCGATCGCAGGGCTCGGCGCGCTCGCCGTGCTTCTAGGGTCCGGCATCGCGGTCCTGACCTTTGCCCGGCAACAGTCCACGCTGGACCGGCTCGATGCCGAGATCGTTGTGGCCCGCAAGGGCGCCGAGCGCGTTCGCGTCCTGGTGGATCAATTGCGGGAGCGGCGGACGGCGCTGTCGCGCCTTCGTCTGCAGCGCAGCGAAGTGCCGGGATTGATCGACGTCTGGGATGAAGCCTCGCGCATTCTGCCGAAGCATTCCTGGCTGACCGAATTGCGGCTCGTGGAGGGAGCGAACCCGCGGAGCGCAACGGTCACGATGACCGGATTCTCGGCCGCGGCGCCGAGCCTGATCAACACGCTCGGTGGATCGAGACTGTTCGTGGACGCTGCCCTGACGTCGCCGGTCGCGATGGATCCGATCGAGAACCGGGAACGCTTTTCATTACAGGCCAGGATTCGTGTGCCCGATGCCATCAAGGAGGTGGCGCCATGAGCGAATGGACGAAGCGCAGGGACGCGCTCGGACGCCGCGGCCTTTTCATCGTCGTCAACCTCGCGCTTCTTGCGCTGTTGTTCTGGGGCTTCGTGGCGCCGATCGCGGCGATGTTCGCCGAGCGGGAGGCGCGGATCCGGCAACAGCAGGCGCTGCTGGCACGGTTGAGCGCGATCGCAGCCCAGGCATCGGCCATCGAGGGCCTTGCCTCCGAAACCGAGTCGCAGCTCCAGAACGGGGAGTTTCTGACGGGTGCGAATGAGAACGTGATCGCCGCCGACCTGCAGACGAAGCTGAAGACGATCATGGGCAATGCCGGCGCCCAGTCCCGCGCGATTCAATCGCTGCCGGGCCGGACCGTCGATCAGATCAAGTACAGCGGCGCGCGGATCGATCTGTCCGGGCCGTTGCCCGCCGTCATGCGCGCGGTCCACGCGGTCGAGAGCGCAAGGCCATATTTGTTCATTGCCAATGCGGTGCTGAAGAGCGCGCCTGCGGTGCGCCCGGGAACGGCCGAGGAGCCAGTGCTTCAGGCGCAGCTCGATATCTACGGTGCGGTGCAATGAGGAGCCTCGTGCGATGGCGGGTGACGCCGCTTGCCGGAGTTCTGGCGCTCCTGGCGGGTCTTGATCTAGTGCTCGGCGCCTGGCTCGCGACGTCGGTCGGAGGCGGCGAAGCGCCCGGCGCTCGCCGCGCAGCTTGGGAAGCGCCGGTGCCCCGGACCATGGCGAGCGTGGCTGGACGGCAGCCGCTGCAGACATATGCCGAGATCCTGGCCCATCCGGTGTTCCAGAAGTCGCGCGAGCCGTTCGTGCCGCCCCCACCCGCGCCGCCACCGCCGATGCCGGTGGCCGCTCCGCCCCCGGTGGCCACTGACCCGGGCCTCCTGGTCGGCGGTGTCATGATCAACGGCGGCAAGAGCAAGGCCTATCTGCTCAGCAAGGTTGGCGCGGGCGCAGGCTCCTGGATCAACGAAAACGAGACGTTTCAGGGCTGGCGGGTGACATCGATCGACGCGTCAGGTGTTCGGATCGAGCAGGCGGGCCGCGCGATCGAATTGCAGCTCTACCCCAAGAATTGAAGAATACAGGCCGCGCTGCGGCCCCTCGAGCCGGAGTAGAATAGCCTTGTTTGCACAGACGAAAGATCAAGGGCCAATCCGCAGACAGCCGCTCGTAGAGGAGGAGCGCGAATTGTTCGTTCCTGCTTGGCTCAGCTTCTCGGTGCTCTCATACGAGCTAGGTCTCTTACATGTCTTCTCGAAACCGTCGTCCGCCAAGCGATCTTCGGACCATGGCAGTCCCAGAGATCAGAAATGCCAGTCATAGCGGTCCTGTGGATCCTAGGATTATTGACAACGTTGTCACTGTCGCTGCTCTGGGGCAGCGAGGTGTCGTACCGCCTCGCCCGCAACGATTGTGAACTTGCGATTCTGAGCGAGACTGCAGACGGGGCGCTGGACTACGCCGTGTCGGGATTGTTTGATCAAAAATCTGATCGCCTCTTGCGTCCAGGTGTAGGCGAGGTTCACCTGCTCCACTTTGGCGAAGCCGAGATCCGGATCGTGATCCAGGACGAGCTCGGCAAGATCGACATCAACCAGGCCGACCCTGCCTTGCTTGCCAGTTTGCTGCGGTCGGTGGGGCTAAACGCCGATGCGGCAAGTGGGCTTGCAGACAAGATCGTGGACTGGCGAACCGCGAGCGAATTGAAGCATCTCAATGGCGCCAAGGAGTTCGACTATCGCGCGGCGAATAGTCCCCACCGGCCGCGCAACGGTCCGTTTCAGAGCGTCGACGAGCTTCTTCTCGTAATGGACATGACGTCTGCTCTCTTCCAGCGGATCGAACCTGCCGTGACCGTGTATTCCGGAAGCCAGTTCGTTGACCCAAGACGTGCCACACCTGAAGCTCTGGCGGCGATGCCCGAGATGATCAGTAAGCAAGGGGTGGCCTCAGATCGCCCGCCTCCATTTCCGATCGGCGCAAACGAAGAGCCAACGTCATCCTTGCGCGGTCGCGCCTTCATGATCTGTATCGAAGTCGCAAAGTCAGGCCAGGTTTCTCGATATCGAGCTGTTATTCGAATGACGGACAATCCGGTACATCCCTATTTCCTTCTCAGCTGGAAGATGACGTAAGCTCGCGGCCAGCGCTCTGTCCGAGACGTAGTGTCTGTGGAACACCTTCCTGGCCGCGAGCTTGGCGAGGACGTCGACTATCGACCGGAAGACGCTCGATGCAGCTGTCAACGCCTTGTGCGAAAGCGGGACGCCGCGGCGCCGTACCCCCGCGGACCAAATAGGCGTCAAGCGCCAGTCAGTAGGGCCGCAGAGCTACGCTTACGTTGGAGCGACGAAGACGAGGCCGGCAATGTCACGGAAACATGGGGCGGCTCAGTCCGCGCGGTGGCAAGGTGCTACGTATTGCTGCCGCAGCAAATGTTTGATCCGCACCGGCGATCGAGAGATGCGGCTGGCAACCGGGAGGCTAGCTAGCCACGGTGGCGCAGGCACTTCACTGATAGGCCACGCTTTCTCGTGAAGTGCGCCGCGTCTTGTCGCAGAACGGGGGGGCTCGCCGCTATCAACAACAACCGTCGGACGGAGGAGTGTGAGGCTCTCATGGCAGCCGAGCACTTCATCAGGGTCCAGAATCCGGATTATTCGCGGCACCATTGGGGCCTTGACATCGTTGCTGAGATCGAGGCTTACGGCAGCTTCAACGAGATCCAGCGCCGAATGGCCTTTGGTGGTCTCGCCCTTGCCAATAATGACTAACGACTGCGTCGCCGCTTCGCGCAGAAATGCCTGATAGGCGAGTCCGACTCCCACTTCCAGGGAAGTCGTCGCGCGCCAGCCAAGCTCCGTCAGGCGGGAGACGTCGAGAAGCTTGCGTGGTGTGCCATCCGGCCGTGACCGGTCAAAGCTGATGCTGCCCTTGAAGCCTACTACGGCGGCAACCACGCGGGCGAAGTCGGCAATGGTGATATCCTTGCCAGTGCCGATGTTGACCAGCGCGGTGTCGGAATAGGTCTTCATCAGGTGCACGCAGGCATCCGCCATGTCGTCGACATAGAGGAACTCGCGCCGCGGCGTGCCGGTGCCCCAGACCACGACCTCCGGCGCATCCGCGAGCTTGGCCTCATGGAAGCGGCGGATCAGCGCCGCGTTTGCGCGGATGGATGGGGTCGGCTAAATCCCATGATCTGCGATCGCCATAAATCTCGGCTGGAAGTTCCCGGGCGTTGTCAGGGACATTAGATCGATGGCGCTGCTCGACACGTACGAGGCGAAGCGTCTACGGACGTCGCTCAACACCGACCATCCTTGACGCTCTACGGATTTGCTCGGCCTTTTCGCTGCAATGCTCAAGACCAAAGACGCGCAACGGGGGAGCTGGCGACGAGTCTCGTCGTGTTGCCGACGGCCGTCTCGACCTTTACGCGTGCGTCTAGTTCAACTTTGCCGGTATCGAGTAACCCACTGTTGGTTCGCCAGCCATCGTCTCGGATTGCACAACCTCGCCGTCCGATGCTTTGACGGCGTTCGCTCTGCCGCGTGCTTTGTGTAGATCTCTAGGCGATCTCACACTGATCCGTCCTGATTAGATCCTGCGGCATTGCCAAAGGTGCTCGGCTCGCTGGACGGCGCGTTGATGCAGGCATTGGACGATGGTCGCGGCTAGCCTCCCACGCATCTTACGTGTGGACCACAAGTTCCACTGACGAACACCTCCTCGATTTCGGGCATCAAGGTAACGGCCTCATCGACGGTCGCTTCGATATCCGCCTCTGTTGGCGCCGAACCCAGCCACCCCCGCGCATCGAACCAGCGCCTGAAGAATGGGCGACGATACACCTGGAAGTATTGTTCGAGATACTGGACCCATACGTCCTCTGCAGGAATGCGCCCTGACGCATGGACAATCCCCTCTCGAGGGACGATGCCAAGGTTGAGGCGAAACGCGGGGCGGCCGCACTTGTCGAGCTGGATTTCGACGATCTGAAATCCTTGAATGCCTTCGCGCCGCAGTCTCCCAAATGGGAATGCGGAACGAATCTCCCGGCTCCGCGCATCACTGCCCGTAAGCGGGATCGTCCGGAATCCTCGCTGCTCAAGCGCTGGGACGATTCTCAATTGAACGACCCGTCTCAGCGCATGCCTAACCTTTTCCGTCATTAGCCATCGATTCGGTCGCCGACAAGTATCAACATCATTGGTATGAGCCGGTCCATCAGTTAACCGCCGTATCACTGCAATGTAGTGGTGAAGTCATGCTGGTTTTTTCGAGGAATCAGGACCCAGCAATGAGCGCGTCGAGGCAGTCTAACGGCGCCGGTGCTCCCAGGGCGTCAAAGAGCTCTGACGCCGTTGACGACCGGGCCGCTTGACTTACAGCCTGTTCAGGATCCGTCTTGTCAAAGTACTGCTCAACGAGTGCGGGACGTTTTGTTATATAGTTGACGGCGCGCTGCCGCATCTCACTAAAGCGAACTTCAGGCGCCTGGCGCAGAGTTACCGATATCTTCCTGGTCCCACCATTCAAAAAGCTGAATATTCTTCGCCAACGGCTTTCACCCCAAAGATGCTCGAAGCGAATCTCATCAATCCGCCAGATTGTCCCGTCACGATCCAAAACAGTTACCCCGAGATAGCGCTCAAGGACCCGTTCTCTCGGACCCGTCGAGACTTTGAACGCATCGCTGCTATATGGCAGGATCGTTTCTCTTCTCTCATCAAAGAACAGCAAGGTACGTGGCCCACTATCTGCAGTCACATCCGCCTCCCCGGGGTGAAGTGCCCGCTAAAATTGCGCCGATCGTTAGGCTCTTAGACCATCCGGGGCCAGCCACCCAAGCCAGCTCGGGATACTGCGCGAGCGTCGAATTGAGGGACGCGGAGATGGGATTGGTGTTCCAGGGCTGGTTCTTAATCCAATCCGGTACCATCCGTCCTATGCCTTGGTTCCGCTCCAATAGCCAATGATGTCTTACCTGCCCTTCCCCGAGCAGCTGAATGCCTTCCCTGTTCATCCATTTGCGTGTCGCGTTCCAAGTATGACTCCCAAAATCCTTAAATCGGAACGCTCCCTTCTCCAAGGCGCCAGCGAGGCCCCCCCCGACGAGGCTGAGTCCAACCTCTCCGAGGTTAATGCACCGCCAGTTTCCGCCGTTCTCGTAGAGCTGAAGTCCAATATCTGCTGCGGCAAAAGCGAGGCCCCACGCGAATTCTCCCGTCGGATCTGTAAAAGAGACAGGATTCCCGCCAGCGTAAACATAGAGGCTCGGCCCTGCGACGAGCCCAAGCGGATCTGCCTGCGTGTATCTCCCAATCGATGCATCGTAATGCCGATGCCAGTTGTAGTGAAGCCCTGACTCGACGAGAAAATACTGACCCGGATATCGCAGGTTGTTGCTTGCGGTTCCGGTGATCGAGCGGACCTCACCGTAAGGCCAGTACCATGCGTCCCAAACCACGGTCTGGTTTGCGTCGGTCATCTTGCTCGGGCGATCGAGATGATCAGGATGCACGTACCATTGTTTAGGCGTTGCCGTGTCCAGATCGGCAAAAAGCGCAAGGGGTGTATCATCCAGCCAGACGTATTCCCGCTGCGTCGTGCCGTTCGCGCCTGCCTCGGCCAATAGCCGCCCAGAGCTGTCATAGATATAGTGGGTCGTAGTCGATGGCGTCATATTTTGGGTGGTCCGAACGGCCATCCGCTCGAGCCCGTCATAGACGTAGCTCGCGGTCACCGTCGTGCCGATTGTGAGCTGATCGAGCCGATTACGATTATTATAGCGGTAGTTGTAGGTCGTAGTGCCCCTGACATCAGTGACGATATTGCCGACTCCGTCATTCGTGACGCTCCGCAGCGTATTCGTGCCCTCAGTGGTGCCGACGTAGAGATTGCTGTTGTACGGATAGCCTAAAACTCTTGTCGTGGTGGTTGTGCCATTTGTAAAGACGTCGCCGGTCCGATTGCCGACCGGGTCCTGCCAATAGGTCTGCGTCCCCCAGTCCCCGTAGACATTCTGCAGCCGATGACCCGGAGTGAAGACATAGTTGTCGGTCCGACCGGCGACATTGTTGTCCCAGACATTGGTGATGTCGAAATCATCGTACCAGTAGGTATAGGCACGGTTGATGACCGAATTCGATCCCTGCTCGACCACGAAGGTGCTCAAATTGTAGTCCTGCGTGAATGTCTTCCACAGGATTAGGTCATTGCCGTACGAGAGCGACTGCAATGGACCGAAGGGTTGGTAAGTCACCCACTTAGCGAGCAGCATTTCGGCAGTTGCGGCGCCCGGCTGCTGCGTCACGGTGTTCACGAGCCCCGTTGCACCGCGGTAATAGTTGACGATCCGGCCGGATGGATAGGTGATGCGGGTCAGATTGCCGTCGAGATCATAGGCATAGCCAACGAGGTAGACGATCCCGGCTGTTGTCTTCTTCTCCTGAATGGCCTGTCCCAGCGAATTGAAGGTCCACTCGATGCTCCCGGAGGCGTCGTCGATCCGTGTCAGGCGCCCAACGCCCTTGTTTCCGCCAGATGTCCCATCCCAGGAAAATGTGACGTTCTCCCCCGGAGCAGCCGGATATTGCTTGCTCAACACGCGCCCTGCCGCGTCATAGGTCAGATTGGTAACGACGCCACGCCCGTCAGTCATTTGCGTCGGTCGGCCGGCGGCATCGTAGACATAGGTGGTCGTGCCCGTATCGGGGCTCGTTCGCTGGATTACGTCGCCGAAGCCGTTCCGCACGAAAGTGGTGTTGAGAGAGCGGGGATCGCTATAGCTGGTTACTTCATCTCTGCCATCGAGGGTGACCGTCTCGCTGTTGCCCTCCTCGTCTTTCGAATTGATCAACCTGTTCAGCGAATCGAATGACCAGCCGAAGACATTCGAGCGCGGGTCGGTGATCGAGACGCGATTATTGGTCTTGTCGTAGCCGTGAACCCAAGTCTGCTTTGAAGCCCCGATGAACTTCAACAGTCGGCCGAGTTCGTCGAATACGGCCGTCTGCGCCAACTGGATGGTTCCGTCAGATCCCTTGATCTGCCGCGCTGTGACGTTGCCCATCGCATCGCGCGTCAGTGAGATGGATGCGCCAGTATTATCCTGGATCTGAACCACCCGCCGCGCATCATCATAGGTATAAGACAGATAGGCGCCGTTCGCGCGCGTCACTCTGGTGACATCGCCAACTGCATTGTATGTCAGCGACATCGTCGCGGCCAATCCCGATGGGTCGACGGTGACAGTCAGTAGTCGGCCGAGCGCGTCGTAGGTAAGGCTGGTGGTGACGCCGTTGGGATCGGTGACGAGCGTCGGCTGTCCGCGGTAATTGACCGAGTTGATGATCGTGACCTGTCCGATCTCGTTTGTGTAGGAGGCAGGATAGCCGTTGGCATCGTACGAGAAAGAGACCGTATCGCCTGGGCCGGGGAGGGGGCCGTCAACGCTCGACAGCAGCGTCCCGGTATAGTTGAACGTCCAGGTCCGCGTCTGTCCATTGGTCGAATACGGCGCCGTCTGCGACGTCGTGTCGGTCTGGGTCACTTGCGACAGCTGACCGGCCGCGCTCCAGGTGTATGTCGTGGTCAGGCCAGGTTCGACCTGTTGCGCGACCACATTAAAGGTGTTGTCGTACACGAAACTCGTGGTAGTCGCCGCTGCGGTGCCGCTTCCGCGTACGATCGAGGTCGGGCGTCCGTAAGAATCCCTCGTATAGGCTGTGACGCGTCCCTCGTCATCGGCGACCTGACTGACCTGCCCAAGCGTATTGTAGCTGACGGATCGGGCCGAAGCGGGGCAATTGGTGGTCGCCTGGCCGGCCACTCCTGCTGACTTCATCGTTCCCTCTCGCTTTGCAAACGAGTAGGTAGCCTGCTTTCCAAGAGCATTGGTGACCGTACGGGTCACGGCAGCATCGTCATAAACAACCGTGGTCAGGTCCGCGCCACCCGCGTGCGAGCTGGAGATCGGTCGCCCATCCGGATCGTATGTCCAAGTTGCGTAACGTACGCCTCGGGCGTCAGTCACTCCGGTGAGAAGGTCCGGAAAGGTCGTGTTCTCGTAGTGATACGTCGTCACATCGAGCTGCTGCCATACTCCGTTGTTCTTTTCCGACCTCGTGACAGTCGTCAGGTTGCCGTTCGTATATCCGTAGTCGATCTTGAAGTATTCAGTGGGGCCTGTGCTCTGCGCATAGGTGTAAAATGTTGCGGTCGAGACATGGAGAGGGGTTCCCGAGGCGTTCGTCTCGTAGCGAAAATCGATATGCCTCGAATCGGCGAATCCTATGGAGTCGATTCGCGTGGGATGCACGGCTGTGTTGGCGATGATGTCCTTGCTGACGCCGTTCCTTTCCGTGATCGATTTGGGCCAATAGGTATTCCCGCTCTGTATGAAAATGACCGTTCGATCATTCTCGTCCTTGAACGAGAAGAGCTTCGTGCCGCCATTGTCGAAGCTCGTCAGCGATACTTTCGAGTCGCTGTAGGCGCTCGCGTAGACCCCCGGCGTCGGCTGGTTGAAATCGTATTCGACGCCGTCTGGCGAGAACACGGCAACGGTGTTGCCAACGAGTATCTCGTACTCGAAGTCGAAGTGCCACCGTGCCGTGCCTAGCCGTTGTCCCGGCGTTCCGCGGCTTCGATAGTGGCGTACAAGCCCGAGCGGGCGCGCTCCTCCCGACACGAAGTCGACGGCATCCTCAGACTTCGAAGATCCCGAGAGTGAGATCGGATTGCCAACGCTCGGATCAGTTGTGCACGGATCGGGGTTGTTCTGCGGCGCGGGGGCGTGGCTGTTCGGGGGGCCGCGGCTCGGATCCTTTGTGCACACTCCTCTCTGCAGTGCGTAGCCGGAGACGCAGTCGGGCGATGTGATGTTGATCTCGTACGCCACTCGGGTGGCGTCGGCAACGTAGCATATAAGGCTGCCGTTCGGGCGAACTTCGACGCCGTTGAATTTCAACGGCAAATGAACGTCATAATCATAAAAGCCGATGATGATATATTGCGGGTACAAAGCTGCGAGCTGACAAGCGGCAGCTGGCTCGGTGACGTACTGGGTAGTCAGAGGGATATTGTTGACGACGATCGGATATCCCAATTGCGGGTTTGCATCGGCTGCGGTTGTGGCGCACGCGAGAATGAAACAGGCTCGTCCCAGGCAACGAAAATGACGCGCCGCCCCAAGAAGCATCTGGAAAATTGGAGCAAGAACCTTCAAGCCAAAAGTACAGCCAGAATCGGTATTTCTAATCCAAGAGGATACGAAATATTGGATTGTAGAGTGCTCGATCGCTCTTTGTCCCGCCGCTCCGATCGCTGACGACATCCCATGCCCCTCGCCTGCTTCCCCGTAGATTTACGGGGGACATAAGATAGAAGTCGCATTATACCTTCAACGGTTGTGTGGCTTTATCAACAACGTTAGGGTGAGCCGCTAGAATTGGTCTGAATGATTGCAGGAGCTATCGCCGAAAGTTGGTGACGGCGGGAGTCCGAAGTCGGCACGTCGGAGCTATCGGAGATCGAGGAGGTGGTACCTATTGGAATCGCCGGGCCACGAACTCTCGGCACTCCCATATTCTCTTATGTCCTGGTTCTGGTGCTGGGGTGGCTGACCCTATCGATTCTTTTGGTTGTGCGGCTACAGTTGTTCAATTCGCGGGTCCTAACCCTTGAGGAGGCAAGGCCCTCGTGATCAAGTCGATCAAAGAGTCGTCGATGGATCAGGAGGACGCAGATCGCTTGGGGGAGCAGGTTCGCAGGGTCAAATCGGTTCACCGCATAGCCCAAGCCGTCGCCGAGGCACGCGGTTGAAAGCAGGCCGGCCTGCCGACGTACCTCGATCGCCGTGTGAGTGAGGTCCGGCCGACGTTCTGATACGATGCCCCGGACGCTCTGTATCAGCTTCGTGCCGTCCATCAGCGACGCAATGAGCTCCCCGGTTAGTTCGCGCAGGCGCGGCAGATCGTTGTCATATGCGTCGATATCGAATGCCGTCAGCCCGGGATTTCCCTGCACGGCCTGAGGCGCTCGCTAAATCGGAGACGTGGCATGTTTCAGTTTCAGGACAAGAATTATCGAGGGTTCCCGACGGATCATCGTCTCGTACGCTAATGCTTCGCTTGGACGCGAGGTGCGACGGGCCGCGGTGGCACCGAAACTTTGCAGGACGTCCGAATGAGGAAATGTCTCGATTTCTAGCAGATTGGAAGGCTCGGAACCCGATGCCGACCGTCTTCAAGCTGCAGTGGGATCGCATTCCAAGGTCTACAAGGGCATAGGCGTGGGGACCGCTGAGTTGGGAAGCGGCGGGGGCGATTGCTCATGCAGGTAATCAGAGCTCCTCTCGCCTGGCTATCTGGGGCCGATTCGCGCCTATCGTGGCTTGAGAAGCAGGTTCTCGATTGTGTGCGAGCGCGGCTGGATGATCGAATTCGATATTTGTGGGATCGTCAGGTTCAGACTATCAACAAGGTCCAACGGCTGCCAAACGGCGTTGAGGTGGACTTCTACAGGATGTCAAACGGACGACCGAGCTTCGACGGGAGTATCGCATTCCCCAACAAGAGAGAGGTGGCTTTGGCTACGGTAAGCATCGAGATGAACGGCCTGGGGACGTTGGATGCAACAGTCTGGTCCGTCAATGGGTTCATGTTCTCGATCGAGTATAAGGGAAGCGTTGGTGACTTTGAGGAAGCAGCCGCCGGTATGGACCCCCTGCCTGGGTTCAGGATCAGCTGTGGTTTGACTGCCGATCTGTAAGCTGCCTGAAGAGTGTCAGGTAGGATGTCATCATCGGAGTGCGATTGTTATACGAGCCGTTGAGTAGCCAACAGTGCTGACGGATACGCTGACCGAATGGTCGATGTTGTGACCGAGAACGGCAGCTGCGCATCGGCGCCACTGAGGAGGACCAAAGCGCCATGCAGCAAGCACTCCACTGCTCCAGTGGCGGGTGCACGATCGACCTTCAGCTCTATTCCCGAAACTGACGACGTTCTAAGCTTGATGGTTCAAACGCCCAGGGCTGGGAGAATCCCCTGCGGGTGCCCGGATGTATACGAATCAAACGAGCCATCGACTTTCCTGCGCAGCAAGGGTGACGAGCAGCCCAAAAGCCAGAAATGGTCCAAACGGGACCGCGCTCTTCCGTGTGACGGAGTAGCCAGCCGCATGTAGGGTGGCGACTACCGCGAGCGCCGATAGTGAGGCGGACAACAACTGGAGAGGGATGCCGACCATACCAACCCAAAAAGTCGACGCAGTCAGTAGCTTCACGTCGCCTAGTCCCAGGCCCTGCTGCCTTCGGATGACGAAATAGAGCCAGCGTAGGAGCCAGACGGCAGCAGCGACGATCATTGCCTGGAGAACTGTTTCGACGACGGTAGGCAATCCGCCCAGGGCAGCTGCCCGAAACGCCCCAATTAGGGCGATCGTCGCATTCAGCGCGTTGGGTATTGTTCTGCGCTTGAAATCGATCCAAGCCAGCAAAACCAAAAGGCCTGGTAGGAAGATCAGACAAGCCGTAGCTACCCCAAGTCCGGTCATCGCGTACTAATGAGCTGCGCGCGGGGATAGTGCTGGATGCAGTCGAATCCGAATCCCCACAGTGCACATTTGATTGGGAAAATCACCTTCTCGCCCCGCGCGTGAAACAGGCGATTGATATTGCCAACAAAATCTCCGCGTCCGAGTGCTCGATAACCCTGAGTAAACACTCACGCTATTCCCCCATTTCAAGTGTCAATGCGGGAAGTCACGACTTCGCTTCTGGCCGATGTTTTGGTCGTGTTCTCCGTCAAAGTCGGGAGGCAGGCCAGCGGCTTGCCGAGCATCGCCCCCAGCTCGGCTCGCGTGATTCGCGGCGAGACCCCGCCCTACTCGCGGCGGTAATCGTCCTCGATGCGGATGATGTCGTCCTCG
>NZ_JAUHIR010000034.1:0-13997 GCF_032381375.1 Bradyrhizobium sp. SZCCHNR1017
CGCTACGGCGCTATTTGGGAGCGCGCGTCCGGGCGGCTTTGCTCCACCGAGCTACACCACCTCCGGGGACACGACCTTCTCATCACGTGGTCTGGACCGGCCAACCGCCGCCTGATCCAGTCATCCAGCTTGCGCAAGCTGCCGGGCCGTCATCAGATCCTCCGTTGCTGTGCAGCCGCCATCGTTGGCACAGGTAGGCGAATCTATTGCGAATCCACAATTGGGAACTTGTGACTCCAGACAATCACAAAATCCAAAAAAAACGAAATTGATATGTTTTCCGTGCGGGGACTGGACAGGCCAAATCAGTTTGAAGCGACAGCGGAAGCCGATCTTCCGGCGCGTGTCGTTGCTGCGGCGGTCTGATCGCTTGCGGCGTCGGTCCGGTCTGACGAGAGCCGCAGACGCGCGGTTAGGCGCCAATTTCACACAGCTCGGCCATCGAGCTCAAGGCGTGGCAGACGGCGCAGTGAAGTACGAGATTGATTCGGTCAATACGTGCACGCGCGAGGATATCATCGCAGCCCTCTGTACTCAGCGTTGAATGTCGTTGTCGTCGAACGCGGTCGTTGGTGCGACATGCGAACAATTTCTGCTCGTGATTGTTGAACAGCATCAGAAGCCCGAGATGCAGAGTTGTATTTTTAGATCATCGTCTCCTGCGTGCTGTGAATAGATTGCAGTGCTTGTTGATCGTCAGATAGGAATGACGTCTGTTGTGCTTCGAATTGTACAGATGCTGCGGGGGCAGGGATGTTCGGTCAATCGACGCGGGGCGGTCGAGCTAATCGCGATTGGGTAAAGCGCGGCGCTGCGAGCATCGGCCTCGGCGCAATTTTTTCGTTCTCAGTTGCAACCTTAGGTTGGTCTGGCGGCATGTCGCTGCCCGGAAGCTTCTCGGTCGGGCAGACTGGCGGGGCGACATACTCGATTCCCATTGCCGTGCCGCCGGCGACGGGGGGTATGGCGCCGTCGCTGTCGCTGGACTACTTGAGCAGCCAGGGAACGAACGGATTGCTTGGGATCGGCTGGTCGTTAGGCGGGTTGCCTTCCATTGGACGCTGCCCGCGAACGCCCGCGCAAGATGGCGTTCTCGGTGCCGTCAGCTACGACGCCAATGACCGCTTTTGCATGGACGGGGAAAGGCTCGTCGCAATCAGCGGGGCTTATGGCGCTGATGGGACGGAGTACCGGACCGAGATCGATGGCTACAACAAGATCATTTCGCACGGCACGGCTGGCGCAGGTCCGGCGTGGTTCGAGGTCCACTCGAAGTCCGGCCAAGTGATGGAGTTTGGCCGCACGACTGACGCGCTCGTTCTCGCGCAAGGCAAGACGACGGCGAGAACATGGGCCGTCAACAAGATCAGCGACAGCAAATCGAACTATTTCACGGTCACCTACACGAACGATACCGCAACCGGGCAGGCCTATCCGAGCCGGATCGACTACACCGGAAATGCAGCGGCAAACGTCGCTCCATACAATTCCGTGCAGTTCGTATACGCCAGCCGTCCCGACGTGATCGTGGCCTATCAGGGCGGATCGGTCATGAAGACCCTGGTCCGGCTCACCAATGTGAAGACGTTCGCGGGCACATCTCTGGTTGCGGATTATAGAGTATTGTACCAGCAAAGCGACTCGACCCAACGTAGCGAGGTCGCGTCGGTCGCCGTTTGTGCGGCAGATGGAGCCTGTCTTCCTTCAACCAGCTTCGTTTGGCAGTCGGGCGCTGGAAGCGGCACATTTACGGGCCAGACTCAGACGTTGCCGAATGGTTGGAAGTTCAACGCCAATGGCAAGTACATTCCCGTCACGGGCGACTTCAATGGCGACGGGCGCACGGATTATCTGCTGATAGACAGCAATGGATATCCGTACCAGTATGTCTTTCTGAACAATGGTGACGGTACCTTCACGGGGCAGACCCAGACGCTGCCGAACGGCTGGAATTTCCAGATCAACAGCAATACGCCCAACGTGAACACGCCGATCGTCGGCGACTTTAATGGAGACGGCAAGACCGACTATCTGCTTATCGATGCCAACGGCTATCCCTATCAATACGTCTTCATGAGCAACGGCGACGGCACGTTCACGGGGCAGATACAGACGCTGCCGAACGGCTGGAAGTTTGCTGCGAACTATAGATTCACGCCCATCGTCGGCGATTTCGATGGCGACGGGCGGACCGATTATCTGATGATCGACGGCAACGGCTATCCGTACCAGTATGTGTTCATGAACAATGGCGACGGCACGTTCCGCGGCATCACCGAGACGCTACCGAACGGCTGGAGTTTTCCGAACAACAGCAATACGCCGAACATGAACGCGCCGATCACGGGAGACTTCAACGGCGATGGCAAGATCGATTATCTGCTGATCGACAGCAATGGCTATCCCTATCAATACGTCTTTATCGGCAACGGCGATGGGACGTTCACCGGGCAGTTGCAAACCCTGCCAAACGGCTGGAAGTTCACGATCAACAAGAATACGCCGAACGCCAACATGCCGATCGTCGGTGACTTCAATGGCGATGGCAGGCTCGACTATCTTCTGATCGATGCCAATGGCTATCCCTACCAGTACGTCTTCTTCAACAATGGCGACGGCACCTTCACCGGTCAGACGCAGGCACTGCCGAGCGGTTGGAGTTTCAAGGCGAACCAGCCCTATCTGCCGATTTTTGGCGATTTCAACGGTGACGGCAGGACCGACTATGTCGTGATCGACTGCGGCGGCTACCCTTATCAGTACCTGTTCATGAACAATGGTGACGGGACGTTCTCGGGACAGGTTCAGACCCTGCCCAACGGCTGGAAATTCCCGATCAATAGCGCTACGCCGAATGTCAACTTTCCGATCGCCGGGGACTTCAACGGCGACGGCAAGGTCGATTATCTGCTGGTCGACGCAAATGGTTATCCGTACCAGTATGTGTTCATTGGGAATGGCTTGATCGGTGACATGGTGCTGACGGTCCGGACGGGCCTCGGGACGACGACGTCGATTTCGTATTTGCCGCTGACCAACGCCAACGTCTATACGCGCGACAATACGGCGTCGTATCCCGTGCAGGATCTCCAGATGCCGCTGTACGTGGTCGCTCGTGTCGACGCATCCAATGGCATTGGTGGGACCTACAGTTCTGCCTATTCCTATGCTGGTGCCAAATTGGATATGACGGGCCGTGGGATGCTGGGCTTCCGTCAGATGACAGTGAAGGACCTGCAGACCGGGATCGCGGACACGACGACGTTCCGGCAGGACTTCCCCTATATCGGCATGGTGGCATCGACGACGCGGAATTTGGGCACGCAGACGCTCGGACAGTCGACCAATACGTTCCAGTTCAGCAATGCGGCTGGGACGACGACGATCAGCCCGTCGGGCGCACCGTATCGCGTATCGCTGGCACAGAACGTGTCGAGCGGCTCTGATCTCGACGGCTCGGTGCTGCCGACGGTGACCACCGCGAACCAGTATGACGCCTATGGCAATGCGACGCGCGTGACCGTGTCGACACCGGATGGCTACAGCAAGACGACGGTCAACACCTACACCAACGATCCGTCGCTCTGGTATCTCGGCCGTCTCACGAGAGCTTCCGTCACCAGCGTCGCGCCCTAGCGGCACGGCATCAAAACGTTTGTGGCGTGGGTTGGCCCACGCCACCGGGGAACTGTGTCCTGCGTTGCGCCGGTCAGGGGCTGACGGGCGAATTTCAGCGGCTTTATTCGGCGACTTGGGGGCTTGGCGCCATGACGATCTCGATCAGAAAACTGTTGCCGCAGGTGGCGGCTGTGATGTCCCTGGTGCTGGCGGGGCCGGCCTGGGCAGCCAGCAGCATCACGCGGACGTCGTCGTTTGCGTATGACGCAGCGTCGGGCCTGCTGACCCAGGAGGTGGTCGAGCCGGATACGTCGGCGCTGCGGCTGCAGACCGATTACGTCTATGACGCGTTCGGCCACAAGCGCGCGGTGACGGTCAGCGGGGCGGACATCGCCAGCCGCTCGAGCTCCAGCGCGTATGATGCGCGGGGACAGTTCGCCACCTCCAACAGCAATGCGCTGGGGCAGAGCGAGAGCTTTCAATACGATCCGCGGTTTGGGCAGGCGATCAGCCACACCGGGCCGAACGGTCTGACGACGACTTGGAGCTACGATTCGTTCGGGCGCAAGGTGCAGGAGACCAGGCCGGACGGAACGATCACCCGCTGGAGCTATCAGTTCTGCAACGGCGTCAATGGCGGCACGGCGACTTGTCTCTCCGGGGCGAGCTATCTGACCCAGGAGACCTCCTACGCCGCTGACGGCACGACGGTGCTGGTGCCGACGGCGACCGTCTATTTCGATGCGCTGGAGCGCGAGATCGGGCGGCAGACGCAGGGCTTCGACGGCAGCGTCGTTCAGGCGACCAAGAGCTACGATGCGATGGGCCGGGTCACCCAGACCAGCCGGCCGTATTTCGCGACCGGCGGGACGCCGCGCTATACGACGTTCAGCTACGACACACTCGGCCGGGTGGTCTCGACGACGCAGCCGGACGGCAGCGTGTCGCAGATGGCCTATCACGGCCTGACCACGGTCGAGACCAATCCGCTGGGCCAGACGCGGACGACCGTCAAGAACAGCCAGAGCCAGGTCGTGTCGGTCACCGACGCGATGGGCAAGACGCTGACGGCGGCCTATGACACCGTCGGCAACATGGTGCAGACCACCGATCCGGTCGGCAACGTCGTCACTGCGACTTACGACCTGCGGGGGCGCAAGATCGCGAGCAACGATCCGGATCTCGGCGTCTGGACCTACACCTATAACGCGCTGGGGCAGCTGGTCACGCAGACCGATGCCAAGGGGCAGGTCGTCAGCCTGACCTATGACATTCTCGGCCGCATGGTGCAGCGGGTCGAGCCGGACATGACCTCGGTGTGGACCTATGACACCGCAGCCAACGGCATCGGCAAGCTGGCCGCAACCGGCATCACCTCTGGTTCCGGCAACGGATTTGCCCGCAGCGTCAGCTATGACAGCCTCGGCCGTCCGCTGCAGGTCGCGACCACCATTGACGGCGCGACCTATACGATGGGGGCGACCTACGACGCCAACAGCCGGCTGACCAAGGTCAGCTATCCCTCCGGCTTCACCGCGCGCTTCGGCTACAACAGCCTCGGCTTCGCCAATCAGCTGCAGGACGACGCCACCAACCAGTCGTTCTGGACCGCCTATGCGATGGATGCGGAGGGGCATCTCACCCAGCAGACCGCAGGCAACGGCCTCAGCACCACCAGGGGCTTTGACCCGCTGACGGGCCGGCTGACCAGCATCGCGACCGGCACCAGCGGCGCCGTGCAGAACCAGAGCTTTGGCTATGACCGGCTCGGCAACCTGACCTCGCGCAGCGACGTCAACACCAATGTCAGCGAGAGCTTCGTCTATGACGCGCTGAACCGGCTGACGACGTCGACCACGAACGTCGCAACGGCGCCGCTGGTCAAGACGTTCGCCTACAGCCCGATCGGCAACATCCTGAGCAAGTCGGATGTCGGTACCTACAGCTATCCGGCGGCAGGGCGACCGCGGCCGCATGCGGTGAGCGGCGTCTCCGGCACGATCAGCGCCAGCTTCAGCTACGACGCCAACGGCAACCAGACCGCCGGTCTCGGCCGCAGCATCGTCTACACCTCCTACAACAAGCCGGCGAGCATCACGCAAGGGACGCGGACGATCTCCTTCGTCGACGACACCGACCACCAGCGCATCAAGCAGGTGACGCCGGAGGGCACCACGCTCTACATCGCCGCCTTCGGCGTGGCGGCCGAGGTGCAGAACCCCGGAACGGTCACCCAGAAATGGACCGACTATCTCCTAGTCGGCAATGCCCGCGTCGGCATGCGGGTGGCGCAGACGTCGGGCGGCAGCACGACGGTCACGACGCGCTACTTCCACACCGACCATCTCGGCTCGATCTCGGCGATCTCGGACCAGAATGGCCTGCTGGTCGAGCGCCTCAGCTACGACGCCTGGGGCAAGCGGCGGAATGTCGACGGCACCGACGACACCACCGGCAGCATCACCAGCCAGACGACGCGGGGCTTCACCGATCATGAGGAACTGTCGGTCGCGGGCCTCGTCCACATGAACGGCCGTATCTACGATCCGCTGCTGGCGCGCTTCACCAGCGCCGATCCGATGGTCACGGAGCCGATGAATGCGCAAGGGTGGAACCGTTACTCCTATGTCGGCAACGGCCCGCTGACCTTCACAGATCCGAACGGCTTCAATTGGTTCTCCAACGCATTTGGAGCGATCTTCAATTGGGCGGCGAAGCCGATTCAGAAGCTGTTTCAACGTGTTCCAATTCTGGCAAGCATCGTTCAGATAGCAATGACCGTTACGCTGACGGCGATGACGGGTAGTCCGGCTGCTGCGGCCGCCATATCGGCAATATTCATCACCGGGGTGCAAGGTGGCAGTCTCAGCCAGGCTCTAAGAGCCGGAGCAATCGCAGCGGCAACCACATTCGCCTTCGCCTCGCTCGGCCCATCACCAACATTTGCCTCAATCGCCGCGAATCCCGGTCAATTTGCGGGCTACGTGGCTGGAAATGCTGCTGTCGGTTGCGTCTCTTCTGTAGCATCCGGCGGCTCGTGCGGTGCTGGGGCTGCGTCCGCCGCGGTCAGCGCCGCACTGTCGCCGATCACAAACAGCGTGTTCACCGATGCTAGGACCAACATCGGTGACCGCATCGGCGGGACCATTGTGCAGGCCACCGTCGGCGGGCTCGCGTCAGTCGCCGGCGGCGGAAAGTTCGCCAACGGAGCCCTTACGGCGGCGCTTCAATATAACATCTCGCTGGGTCCGATTGAATCCAATCCGAACATGGATGCAAATGCAGCGTGGGTGTGTTCGGGCAAATATTTCGATCCCATTTGCGCGGGTGAAGGGGTAGAGGGGAGATTTTCGAAAGGAGGAGGGCCCCGTGGAATTCGCCCTGGGGTAAATGCAGATGAGCTGCCAGAAATCACAATTTCTCGAAAATTGTATCCAGAGACAGCAGGGCATATCGAACGGGCGATCGAATCGGGGCAGCCTGAGATCCTTACGATAGACAGAGCGGGTGCAGCAGCCAATCGCAGGGAATCCCTTCGCGGCATGCCGACCAAGCCAGGGTATGATAGAGATGAATACCCGCCCGCAATGTTCAGAGAGGGGGGGGCAAATGCATCGAGAGACTATGTACGTAGTCCGGATAATCGCGGGAGCGGAGCTTGCATGGGGGCACAGTGCCGAGGATATTCCGACGGTACGCAAATGCGAATGCGGATCACTGAGTGACGAGGAAAGAAAAGATGAATTCGATAAAAAAGCTATTGAGCCTTGGTGGATCTTCGTTGAATGTTGGAGATCCAAAGATAGGGGATCTTTCCGACATATATGGAGAAGAGGCGAAGGTTTTGGAGAGCTTGTTACAAATCAAGAATGGATTCTATGCGTTCGAATCTGCGCTACACTTGCTATCGTCGAGGGCGTGCGAGGCCGATATTGGTTTAGATATTTGGAATTCAGCAGGTTTGTGGAAGGGCGAATATCAAGGTTTGGCAGACGGGTTTCTCTTCTTTGCAGAGGACATCTTCGGTCTGCAGTTTGGAATTTCTAAAGACGGAATTTCCCAGTTTGATCCCGAAACAGGGGCTGCAACCGTGATTGCAGGAGACTTGGACGGGTGGGCGTGCGCGCTGCTTCGTGATTATGATTTTCTGACAGGATATTCAATCGCGCACAGCTGGCAGATGGCAAACGGACCACTCGCGCCAGGCCTGCGTCTTGTTCCCAAGGTTCCTTTTGTCGCAGGGGGCAAGTATGAGCTCGATAATTTGTATTCCCTTGAAGCCGTGAAGTCGATGAAACTGCGGGCCGATCTGGCTGTAAGAATCCGGGATTTGCCTGATGGAGCTACGATCCGGTACAAGCCTGGAGACTAACGTTCCAGCGTTTCTTCTTTGATGCTTAGAACGGTAAAACGCCCGGATTGTCGGACTAACTAATATTTTGCTTGATTAGTTTTTTGAACTACGCTGACCGCGTTTTCCCAAAATATTCTCAAGTACGACGGTGGCGTCGTCGACCACGAAGCTAGTCTCGATCGTGAGTGAGATTACGGTGACAGTGCACTTAATTAGTTGATAGGTCTGTGCTGCTGGGGCGTTCTTGGTCATCGACGGGCAGGTCAAGGCAGGGCGAAATCTCTTTTGAGATGCGCAACTTATGATTGCATGTTGCGCCATTCGACGCAAATTCGTGCATCAAAGCATGTGTATGACTCACTTGCGTGTCCTGCTAGCAATATCTCTGGCTCCCGAAATCCTCTAGTCTCCGCCTGTTAGTTGTTGAGCAGCCTTGCTGCTTTGGGTTGGAGTGAACGGCAGTGAGTGGCGGGGCTTGCAGGCGTGGATGGATGGCGCTTCCGATGGCGCTGTCGGCGTGTCAGACCATGGAGGAGGGCACGTCGTCGTTCGCCTGGAGCACGAGTGTTGCAGAGGCGGGATCGGCGGCACAGGCGCAGGCGGCGATGCGGTCACCGGCGGGGAATGCGCGCGCTGGCAGGATCTCTGGCTCTCCGCTGCTCGACGACAACAAAGGCGGGCCGACGACGATGGTCGAGGGCACCGGCCGCTTCGTAGGGGAGCCGCCGACCGGGGCCGTGCCACGTGGCGCGGAGGATGTCGCTGACGGCGTCACCATCAATCTCGCCGGGGTGCCGAGACTTACGAGACTTACGGTGACAGTGCACTTAATTAGTTGATAGGTAAGTGCTGGTGATCGGACGAAATTTCGTTTTGAGGTGATGCGACTTTTGATTGTGTGTTGCGACGTTCAACTGTAAATTCGTGTATCAAAGCATGTGTATGACTCCCTTGCGTGTCCTGCTAGCAATATCTCTCGCGTCCAAAACCCTCTAGACTCTGCCTGTTAGTTGTTGAGCAGCCATGCTGCTTCGGGGTGGGGTGAACGGCAGTGCGGGGCGAGGCTTGCAGGCGCGGGTGGATGGCGCTTCCGATGGTGCTGGCGTTGTCGGCGTGTCAGACCGTGGAGGAGGGCACGTCTTCGTTCGCCTGGAGCACGAGTGCTGCAGAGGCGGGAGCGGCGGCGCAGGCGCAGGCGGCGATGCGGTCGCCCGCCGGGAATGCCCGGGCCGGCAGGATCTCGGGTTCGCCGCTGCTCGATGACAATAAAGGCGGTCCTGCCACCGTGATGGAAGGCACCGGCCGCTTCGTCGGAGAGCCGCCGACCGGGGCCGTGCCGCGTGCATCCGAGGATGTCGCCGACGGCGTCACCATTAATCTCGTCGGTGTGCCGGTGCCGCAGGCGGCGAAGACGGTGCTCGGGGATCTTCTCGGGGTCAAATACACGGTCGATCCGGGGATCGAGGGGCGGATCACGATCCAGACCCCGAAGCCGGTGGCGCGGGCGGCGGTCATCGATCTGTTCCAGGCGGCGCTGCGGGCCAACAATGCGGCCGTGGTCAACAATCGCGGCATCTATCGCATCGTGGCGGTGGACCAGACGGCAGTCTCGGGCGCGTATCGCACGGATGACGTGGCTGACGGCGGCGAGATGGTCGGCAACGGGCTGCAGGTGGTGCAGCTGAAATATGTCTCGGCCTCCGAGATCCGGCGCGTGGTCGAGCCGATCGCGCCGCGCGGCGGGGTGGTGCGGGTTGACGATGCGCGCAACCTGATCACGCTGTCCGGCAATCGCCAGGAGATCGCGGCGATGATGGATGCGATCGCGCTGTTCGACGTCGACACCATGAAGGGCATGTCGTTTGCGCTGATCCCGGTCAAGACCTCGGCGCCCGATGCGATCGCCACCGAACTGAAGAGCGTGTTCGCCTCCGACCGCGACGGGCCAATGGCCGGCATGGTGCAGTTCGTTCCCAACAAGCGGCTGCGCTCGATCCTGGTGATCTCGCCGCAGGTCGCTTATCTGCGCCGCGCCGAGACCTGGATCCGCAAGCTCGACGCGCAGGCGCAAGGCAGCGAGAAGCAGCTCTTCACCTACGCCGTGCAGAACCGACGCGCGCAGGAGCTGGTCGACGTGCTGCAGTCGATGTTCCCGACGGACACCCAGACCGCGACGGCCGGGCGGCGCACGGTCGCGCCGAACTATCAGGAGGCGAGCGTGCAGTCGCAGCCGTCTTCCTCCGGCGGCGGTATGTCCGGATCGTCGTCGCCGTCCTTCACCGGCGGGCTCGGCGCGACCAGTGGCGGCTTCGGCGGCATGCGTAATGCCGCGCCCGCGGCTGCTGCGCCGAGCGTCATGCCGGCGGCGGCTCCGGCTGCGCCCACCGGCCGCGACAGCGATGCCGACGGGCCGCGGCTGCGCATCGTCGCCGACGAGGCCAAGAACGCGATCCTGATCGAGGCGGCGAATGCCGACTACAAGCGCGTACTGCAGGTGATCGAGCGGCTTGACCAGATGCCGAACCAGGTGCTGATTGAGGCGACCATCGCCGAGGTCACCCTGAACGACGATCTGCGCTTCGGCGTGCAATGGTACATGCGCAAGAACAGCTCGAAATTCACCCTGACGGAGGCGGCCTCCGGCGCCGTCAACTCGGTGTTTCCCGGCTTCTCCTACGCGCTGACCGCGGCGAACATCGCTGCGACCATCGACACGCTGAACCAGATCACCAACGTCAACATCGTCTCCTCGCCGTCGCTGACCGTAATGGACAACAAGCCGGCGGTGCTGCAGATCGGCGACCAGGTGCCGATCACGACGCAGTCGGCGACCTCCACGCTGACGACCGGCGCGCCGATCGTCAATTCGGTGAGCTACAAGGATACGGGCGTGATCCTGTCGATCATCCCGCGCATCAACGAGAGCGGGCGTGTGCTGCTGGACATCGAGCAGGAGGTGTCCAGCGTGGCGCCGACCACGTCCTCGAACATCGATTCGCCAACCATCCGGCAGCGCAAGATCAAGACGTCGGTGGTCGTCAACGACAGCGACGCGCTGGTGCTGGGCGGGCTGATCCAGGAGGGCCGCACCACCGGCCGCAGCCAACTCCCGATCATCGGCGACATTCCGTTCGTCGGCAATTTCGCCGGCAGCCGCGACAACGTCATCGGCAAGACCGAGCTGATCATCCTGATCCGGCCGCATGTGATGCGCAGCCTCGACGAGGCGCGCACCGTCACCGACGAATATCGCCGCTTCATGGCGATCGAGGGCCCGCATCGCCGTCCTCCGGCGCGGCGGCGCGCCGAGGACACCGGCCGCAGGATCCTCGACTGATGCCGCGCTTCCGCTACCGCGCCTATGGCACCGACGGCTCCTTCGCGGAGGGGACGATCGAGGCTGCCTCGGCCGCGGCCGCGGATGCCGCGCTCTGGGCGCAGGGATTGTCACCGTTCCAGATGAACGCTGCTGACAGCGCCGGCAGGGCATGGTGGAATCGCGAGATCACGCTTGGTGGCGGCTCCGAGCGCGGCGATCTCCTGGCCTTCACCCGCGAATTCGCCACGCTCTGCGCCGCCGACATCCCGATGGACGATGCCTTGCGCATCGTGCAGACGCAGGCCTCGGCCGTGCGGTTGCGCAGCCTGGTCGAGGCGCTGCTTGCCGAAATCCTCAATGGCCGGCCGCTGTCGGAGGCGATGCAGGCGCAGCCGCGCGTGTTTCCCGCCGACTATGTGGCGGTCATCAGAGCCGGCGAGACCGGCGGCCGGCTGGCGCAGGTGCTGACCGAGCTCGCCGAGCTGCTGGAGCGGCGGGCGGAGATCCGCGCCCGCGTCCAGTCGGCGCTGATCTATCCGTCGATGCTGATCGTGCTGAGCCTCGTCACGCTCGGCATCATCGTCGGCGGCGTGATCCCGTCGATGGCGCCGATCTTCACCCAAAGCGGCAAGCCGATCCCGCTCACCATTCGGCTGATGCTGGCGCTGAAGGAGCATTGGCTCGAGATCGTGATCGCTGGCCTTGCCGCCGTCGCGCTCCTCGGCGCCGTCGTTGCATTCACCATGGCCGATACCGGCCGCCGCCGGCGCCTCGACCGGCTCGCGCTGCGGCTGCCGCTGCTTGGCGGCTTCCTGCTGCAGCAGGACACCGCGCGCTTCGCTCGCACGCTCGGCACCATGCTGATGGCCGGTGTGCCGCTGATCGCAGCGACGAAATCGGCGAGCGACGTCGTCGGCAACCGTCATCTCCGCGCCGGCATGGAGCAGGCGATCGAGAAGGTCCAGCAGGGCACGGCGCTGCACCGCGCGCTGCGCACCGAGGTCGCGCTGCCGGCCGTCGCGCTGCAGATGATCGCGGTCGGCGAGGAGGCGGGCAAGCTCGACCGCATGCTGCTGCGGGTGGCGCAGATTCTGGAGAAGCAGCTGCAGACCAGCGTCGATCGCTTCATGGCGGCGCTGACGCCGGCGATGACGGTCGGCATCGCTGTCATCATCGGCGCGCTGATCATGCCGGTGATGAATGCCGTGCTCAGCATCAACGATCTGGCCGGACGATGAGCGCGGGAGCTAACGAGCGGCAGGACGAGGTGAGCGCGGGCTTCACGCTGGTCGAGATGCTGGCGGTGCTGGTGATCCTCGCGCTGACGGCAGCCGCCGCGATGCCGCTGCTGTCGCGCGGCGCCGGCCAAGTCGGCCTCGATGCCGCGACGTCGGAGCTTGCCTCTGCGCTGCGCGCGACGCGCTCTGCGGCGATCGCGCAGAACCGGGTGATGACGCTCAGCGTGGATGTCGACCGCCGCACGTTCGGCTCTGAGGCGGTTCGCCCGCGCGCCTTCGCGCCGCAGATCCAGGCGAAGCTGACCTATGCGCAGGCGACTCAGTCGGGGCCGGCCGTGGGCGGCTTCCGCTTCTTTCCGGATGGCTCGTCGACCGGCGGCGATCTCAGCCTGGGGCTTGGCGGGCGCGAAATGCGGCTCTGCATCGAATGGCTGACGGGAACGGTGCGCACGGCTGCAGCATGTTGATGGGGAGACGATGATGCTGAGTTGGATGGGGATCGGTGACGTGATGAAGCAGCGAACGGCCGCGTGGCGCAGGATGCGCCTGCGCAAAGGCCGCGACGGCGAGGCGGGATTCACCCTGGTCGAGATGCTGGTCGTCATCACGATCATCGGGCTGATCATGGGCCTCGTCGGTCCGCGCGTGCTCAGCTATCTCTCCGACTCCAAGCTCAAGACGGCGCGGATCCAGATCCGCAGCCTGTCCTCGGCGCTCGATCTCTATCATCTCGACAATGGCCGCTATCCGACCGCAGCCGAAGGGCTCGGCGCGCTGGTGCAGAAGCCGGCCTCTGCGGCCACCTGGAACGGGCCCTATCTCAGCGGCACCCTGGTGCCGAACGATCCCTGGGGACGGCCCTATGTCTACAAATTCCCCGGGCAGCACGGCACCTACGACATCGTCTCGCTCGGACCCGACGGCCGCGAGGACGACACCTCCGCCAATGCCAATGTGACGAGCTGGCAGCCATGACGCCTGTCGCGACAGCGATGACCTCGGCGGCTGACGACGAGGCCGGCTTCACTTTGGTCGAGGTCATCGTTGCGCTGGCCATGCTGTCGCTGGGCCTGACCCTGGTGATGGGCCTGTTCTCGACCGGGCTGTCGCGAACGGGCATGGCCGAACGCGTGGCTGGTGCCGTTGCGCTGGCGCAGTCGCTCATGGCCCAGGTCGGCAATTCGATTCCGCTGCGCACCGAGACGCGCGATGGCGCCGCGGCGAACGGCTATCGGTGGCGTCTTGCGATGCAGCCCTATCGGCCGGTGCAAGGCGGCGATGCACGCCCGGTCGAGCTGTATCAGGTCTCGGTCGAGATCGGCTGGCAGGAAGGGCAGGACCCGCGCTCCTATGCGCTATCGACGCTCCGCCTCGGGCCCAGAGCCTCCAGATCGCAGTGAGCCAGGCCGATGACGTCGCCGAAAGCAAGCGGGATGGATGATCGCGACGCCGGCTTCACCCTGGTCGA
>NZ_JAUHIR010000035.1:0-12776 GCF_032381375.1 Bradyrhizobium sp. SZCCHNR1017
ACCTTCAGTCCTGCCCACTAGACAGACTGAATCACCGATATCTCTGCGTCGCAACTGCTGACTTTTTCAACGAAATCAGCCCATTACGGACGTCAGAAGAGCCGCGCATTGGCCCCTCCCTCAATTGTGGTCTAAAATTGGACAACTAACTCTCGACGCTGGGAAGGCTGGGAGCATGGAATGCAGTACTCCCCGGCAACTGCAAACATGGTCGGTAGGAAGGCGCGCCGCTCCCTCCTCGCCGAACTCCTGCGCCGCGAAGGCCGATTCAACGGCTGCGTTGTTTGAAAGCTTAAACCGGCGATTGCCACGAAATAGCACTCTCCGGCACGACTTGTGATTGAAAACGGTCCTTGCTATTCTCTCGGGCCGCCCTCTGCACGGCGAAAGTGATATTGGTCAACTCTGTTGCTTGCGTACCGCGCCGGACGTCTGTGCCTGATTGTCTGCAGTATACTCTCAAGTTCGGCTCGCTGAACGAAGTAATATCTGCGCCGAAAGGGCTAAGATGTATCATATCGCAAGGGTTGCCATCGATGGCTTTTGGGAAACGCACAGCGTCGAATTGCTTCTGTTTCCGGAAGTTACGTTTCTGATTGGGCAGAACGGTACTGGAAAGACAACGCTAATCAATCTGCTAGCGGCCGCCCTGACGGCGGACTTCCGAACACTGGATAGATTACCATTCAAGAAAATCAGCATTCACTTCACGGGTGGTGAAAAGGGCGCAGCACCGCGGATCGTGGTGAATAAGTCAAAACGGGCTGATCGGCCGTTTGAACTCATTGAATATCGCGTAAAGCCCGCCGGGGCTGGCTCCCAAGAGGTCAAGTACTCTCTCGACGACATCGAAGAGCAATTGGTTATGAGACGCGCCGTATCTGATCCGAGGTCACTTAGGGAGTTCTACAGGCATATGTCTTCGGGCTTGCTGATCAAACTTCGGGAAATTGCTGAAGTTAATTGGCTGTCGGTACATCGAGCGCCTACATCTGATAGATCTCGTGAGGAAAGATCCTACGATTCCGCCGTTGACCAGCGTCTGGAGGGACTCTCTAACGACCTAGTCCGGTTCTTTTCGACGCTGTCGCAACAGAAAGATGTTGAAGTTCGCTCGTTTCAGGAGTCGATCTTCGTTTCACTAATCGCGCAGTCTGAACTCAAGCTGGAGAATCAGCAAGACTTGGACAAGTTGGATGGGTTCGCTGATGCGATCCAGAATATTTTTCAGGAACTTCATGTCGCAAAAGACCAGACAGAGCCGCTAATACGTTCCTTTTTGGAAAGGGCTCGTGCTGTTAAGGCGCATTTGGCTGATGCCAATAAGGGCGGATTTCTGTTAGATGACGCACTACTTCTCTTGGATCTCAGGCGAATCTCTAGCGTTGTCGATCGCTGGAATAAGCTGCAAGAACGTCTTGCTACCGTGTTTGCGCCCCGCGACAAGTGGAGGCAGATAGTAAACGAATTATTCCGACGCAAGACAATGAACTTGACGGACAGTAACGAGCTTCAGTTCGTGTCCCGGACGGGAAAAATATTGACTGCTTCGATGCTTTCGAGTGGAGAGAAGCAGCTTCTTATTTTGCTCAGCGAAACGCTGCTACAGCGAGAGCGTCCAGCCATTTTTATTGCCGATGAGCCGGAGTTGTCACTCCACGTGCTTTGGCAAGAGAAGCTTGTAGCTAGCCTCCGCCAACTGAACCCTTCTGCTCAACTGATCATTGCTACCCATTCCCCGGATATCGTCGGGCCATTGGCTGGCCACGCGATAGATATGGAGACACTGATTCCATGACCTTCCGCAGAACGCCAAGTGCCCTCGGAAGCCTTCACCGATTTTACGGCGCTGATGTCGTCGTGTTCTGCGAAGGCGGGCCTTCCTTGACCGTTACCGAAGCGCTATACAGTCCCCCGTCAAGCATAACTCTTGATATTGTTTTCTGGTCAGCAGTGATTTCGTTGCTTAGGATTGGATCGACCTTCCACCTCAAGTCCGTCGGCAGCAAAACGACTCTCACTTCAATCGCGCTCGACGTTGAAGCCAAGGGAATCACAACGGTAACGGTATGTCTCGATAGCGACTATGACCGCTTGCTCGGGGCCGCTATATCTGCCAAGCGGGTCGCTTATACGTACGGATATAGTTGGGAAAATGACGTCTTGACATCAAATGTAGTTAAGCAGGTGCTTTCTTGTCTGATAGGTCGACTTCAGCCAGGAAGTGAGCAGGCGTTGTCAGCAGAGCTCAATCAATTGGAGAGCGACATTGCCAGGTGGTGTGAGGTAGACATTGCGCTAAGGGCGAAGAAGAGGTTGTCCTTGTTTAATAGAGATAAACCTCTGAGTTGCGCTGACATGACGATCAAGCCGCCGCGACTAAAGCATGATGCACTCAAACGGCGATTGAAGGAATGTGGTTACGTCCGGCGACCAAAAACGATTGTATGTGTTAGTGCATCGACATCTATGCGCATCGGTTATGGAAAATTGATTAGTAGGCTTGTTTACCACACCGTTATTTCGCTCGCGAAGCAAGTGGCGTCTAGCGTTCGGCTTGACTACGAAACCTTCATGAAGATGGCCATATCTTACACATTCGACGCTGCGGAGCAGGGGAACCTCCGAGCGCTGGCGTCGCACTATTCTAATCAGCGACACGCGTTCTAGAATAGTTGGAAAATCGACCGGATGGAGCCTGCTAACGCCGAAGTGGCATAGGCGGCGGGGGTCTGCAACAGCCTACACAACCTATTCGGCGTCTCATCTCATGTCCGGAATTCGCCCCGAACGGACGCCGCCGAGGCAGGCAGATTACGTGCGCTGTCAGCCCTCAGCGGACGTCGGTCGGCTAAAAGCATTCACGACCGAATTGGACTGCCTCCATCATGTCCGGGTTACCGCCGGTTGCGACTGTGCGGCAGATATCGCGGCTCGGCAGCTTCGTGCCAAAAAAGCGACATGCGGGCGATTGCAACTGATCTTCTGAGAAGAGCTGAACCAGCAGAAATATTGGGCCGAAATTCTGGTGCAAAATTCTTGTGGACTATGCACCTAGACTACCGCTTGGAGCGTTCTTCCAGTGAAGTAAGGCAGTCCGCCAAGTCTCCTTGAGCAACCTGATGCCAATATGAGTTCACTTCGATGGTCCATTCCTCCAATGCCGCACGAAAGGCACAGACTGCCTCCTGGAGACGCGACGTGCCGCTCTCGCGCTCGCCAATCACCTTGAGCGCAAGGCCGAGGTTGTACTGCGTCGCGGCCCAGTCGAGCGGGACGCGCTCCCGAATCCTTTCCTCCAGCGCCGCACGATAGGCGATGACCGCCTCCTCGATACGCGAGGTGCCGCTCTCGCGCTCGCCGAGCATCCAGAGCGCAATGCCGAGATTGTATTGCGTTAATGCCCAGTCAAGCGGGACGCGCTCGCGGGTCCATTCCTCCAGCGCCGCGCGATAGGCGATGATCGCCTCCTCGAGACGCAACGTGCCGTTCTCGCGCTCGCCGAGCAAGTGGAGCGCAATGCCGAGATTATTCTGCGTCATTGCCCAGTACAGCGGGACGCGAGCGCGGGTCATTTCTTCCTGCGCCGCCCGAGAGGCGGCGACTGCTTCCTCGAGACGCGACGTGCCGCCCTCAAGCCGATCGAGCGTCGAGAGCGCGACGCTGAGATTGTTCTGCGTCATGGCCCAGCCGAGTGGGTCTTGCTTCTGGGTCCGTTCCTCCAGCGCCTCACGAAAGGCGCCGACTGCCTCCTCGAGACGCAACGTGCCGCTCTCGCGCTCGCCGAGCGTCAAGAGCGCAGTGCCGAGTGTCGCGAGCCCCATGCCAAGATTATTCTGCGAAGAGGCCCAGTCGAGCGGGACGCGCCCGCGAGTCCTTTCCTCTAGCGCCGCACGATAGGCGATGACCGCCTCCTCGAGACGCGACGTGCCCCTCTCGCGCTCGCCGAGCGTCTGGAGCGCAGCGCCGAGACTGTCCTGCGTCATGCCCCAGTCGAGCGGAACGCGCGCGCGAAGCGCAGGCGTAATCAACCGTTGGAAGCACTCGATGGCAGACAGCAGAGCCGCATTGTCGCCGAATTCGTGACCCTGGAGGTAGAGAGTAGAAGCCTCCTGGGTAAGGTAGCCGAGCCGCCTATCTTCGTGGTTTATCCCGGATGGTATCACGGCGGCTGCACTTGCGAAGTGTTCGGCAGCTTCGCGATAACGCAATCGAGTCAATGCGATTTCGGCCCGGCGGGCCAACGTGCCGGCAAGATTGATCGCTGAGCGTTCGACATTGTGACGCTGCTCGATCGCGATGTCCTCAAGTAAGGCATCTGCCCTCGCCAATTTACCTGCATCAATGGCCTTCTGAACATCCAATTTCAGAGCAATAATGGCCGGGCTGTCGCCGGCATCTGGTAATGCTCCTGGCCTGAGATTTTCGAAGTGGCCCGCAATAGCGACCAGCTTAGCACCCAAGTGCTCGTTAAGGACGTCATTTTCGCCGAGAATACGCAAAGCCTCACGCATCTGGCGCTCGTTCAGGTCGAGGTCCGCTTGGAGGCGCGCGATGAGCTTCTTCTGTGTTCCGGTATGATCCTCATGCTGCCGGATAAGCGCGCCCAGTTCCTCTGGTGGGATGCCGCTGATATTGATCTGGCGATTCCTGCTCAAAATATTGAGGGCGACGCTGAAAAAGGACATCGCCGCCCTAACCCTTGAATAGCCCAATGACCGCTGTCACCAGACCAATTGCCGCGATGCCTAGCCCGACCCAGTCTGCCTTACCGCCCTTGGTCAACTTCTGCGTGACGTTGCCGACCTTGTTCGTCTGCGTATTCATACCGCCAAAATTGATGCCGATGTTGCTCAGACTAAAACCGGCGCTCTGGCCCGCTTTGGCAAGCCCCACCAGAATGAGCACAACACCGACGATGACTAGAATGACATTCACGGACATTGCGCGGCCTCTCGGTTTCGGGGACACCGGATCGTGCAGTTGCGCGGTGAGGTAACGGAGTTTCGTGATGGAATTGTCCGACCCCATTTAGCTCCTATTCTCGACCAAAAATCAATGCTGGGTCACCTGCACCGATGTCCGTCCCGGTCATTCACGACTTAATCCGATTGCGACGTCATGTCCGTTTGTCGCCCTTAACAGGCACTCCCGGACTCTGATGAGAGGTCCGTTGTTGGCTGCGGCCGCGGATTTGCGGCGCTGCATCAGTCAGCGGCGATCTGGGATACGGCGGCATCAAGTCAACGGAGCGTCGCGGCAGCCCGTGGCCGTGCAGAGGTTCCCAGTTTCGCTAAGGAGAGGCGGAGACCCGCCGGCCGCGGGACTACCCGGCCTTACGTCTGTGAGGCTTGTTCGCGGTGGAGAGGTACGCACAGAACATGTCGGCCATCGCATCGGCATAGGCCGATATCTCGGCCCGGCTGCGCGGGGTCTCCGAGAAGTGCTTTCCGACCTGGCCGAGCGTCGTCTTGATCAGGTCGGCGACCCGCGCGCGCTCGGCCTCTCCGGCACCAGGCAGCACCTCGCGCATGAAGGCGAGCATGGCGCGGCGGCCACTGGCCCTGGCCTGGCGTGCCTCGGGCGCGTCGCGATAGAGCGGGGCGGCGTCGTCGAGCGCGCCACGCACCGCGGCTTCGTCGCACTCCGATTGCAGGAACGCATGAACGAGCGCGCGCAATCGCGTCAGAGGCGGACGGCGCGTGTCCTCCAGAATGCCGTGCAGCAGTTTCGTCGTCTGCTGCCACTCGTCGCTCTGCAGCCTGAACAAGATCGCCGCCTTGTTCGGGAAGTACTGATAGAGCGAGCCGACGCTGACGCCGGCCTTCTCGGCGACACGGGCCGTGGTGAAACGTTGCGCGCCTTCCTTGGTCAAAACCTGAACAGCCGCCTGCAGAATGGCCGCGACGAGGTCGGCCGAGCGTGTCTGTTGCGGCAGTTTTCGCGGGGAAATCGGGGCTTTTCGAGCTGGGGCCATGGAGCGTTCCGAAATGCGATTAGCGAATGCGAATGATTATTCGTATTCTGACTTCGACGCAAACGACACGCATCGAGACCACGGAGAATATCAATGATCACCCTGACCACCCAGCCGGTGGCGCCGCTGCTGGACCGCCTGCTTGCCGAGGCCACGTTGCTGCGGCCGGAGACGAGCCCGATCTTCGCCGGCATGGCCGAACGGGGCGCGCAACTGATGCGCAGCCGGTCCGGCCATGTCGAGCTCTACACGCAGCTCAAGGACTTTCCGTTGCCCGTGTCGCGCGACACCGGCATGCTGCTCTACATGCTGGCGCGCGGCGTCGGTGCGCGATCGATCGTCGAATTCGGCACCTCGTTCGGCATCTCGACGCTGTTCCTCGCCGCGGCGCTGCGCGACAATGGCGGCGGCCGGCTGATCACCACGGAGTTCGAGCCGTCCAAGGTCGCCCGTGCCCGTGCCAACCTCGCGGAGGGCGGCCTGGCCGATCTGGTCGAGATCCGCCAGGGCGACGCCCTGCAGACGCTGAGCGCCGATCTGCCGGAGACCATCGATCTCGTGCTGCTCGACGGCGCCAAGCCGCTGTATGGCGATATCCTGGCGCTGCTCGAGAGCCGGCTCAGCGCCGGCGCGTTCATCGTCGCTGACAATGCCGACCACAGCCCCGACTACCTCGCCTACGTCCGTTCGCCTGATAACGGCTATCTGTCGGTGCCGTTCGGCGACGAAGTCGAATTGTCGATGCGGATCGGGTGAGCGGCCGGCGACGAACGGCCGATGCCCGCCACCCTCATCGGCGAATGTGCCTGGAGTTGACGTTTGGCCGACGATTGTTCACGAGGAGAGCTTCGTCATCTGAGCAACCGTCCTCATGCCCCGCATCCTCCTGATCAATCCCAACAGTTCGGCCACGACCACCGCGATGATGGTGTCGATTGCGGCCGCCTGCTGCGCCGGCCGGGCTGAGGTGGTCGGCGCGACCGCGACGCGGGCGCCGGCCATGATCGTGGATGCCGAGGCGCTGGCCGCATCGGCGGCGGAAGTGGTCGATATCGGCCGCGCGCATCGCGATGCCTGCGACGGCATCATCGTCGCGGCGTTCGGCGATCCCGGCGCCGCGGAGCTTGGCAGCCAGTGCTCGCTGCCGGTGGCGGGCATCGGCGAGGCGTCGATGCGCGAGGCCGCAGAGGGCGGGCGGCGCTTCGGCGTTGCCACGGTGACGCCCGCGCTGGTCGCGAGCATCGCGGGCCTTGCAGACAGGCTGAACCTGTCGGCGCAGTTCACCGGGACGCGTCTGACGCAGGGCGACCCGGCCGCGCTCGCCGTCGATCCGGCGCGGCTTGCTGCCGCCCTGGCTGACGCCACGCGCGCCTGTATTGCCGAGGACGGCGCCGAGGCCGTGATCATCGGCGGCGGGCCGCTGGCGCAGGCCGCCGATCAGTTGCAGCGGCAATTCGCCGTGCCGATCATCAAGCCGATCGAGGCGGCGGCGGCCGTGTTGCTGTCGCGTCTGTCGGGCTGAGTGCCAGCGGCATTACGGCCGGTAGCTCGCCGCCGGATGCGGTGCCGCGAGCCGGGCGCGGCCGAACATCTTCTCGCGCAAAGTACCCGGCTGGTAGGCCTTCTTGTAGCGGCCGCGTCTGGTCAGCTCCGGCACCAGCATGTCCGCGACATCGGCAAAACTCTCGGGCGACAGCGCAAAGGCGAGGTTGAGGCCGTCGACGCCGGTCTGCTCGATCCAGCTCTCGATGAGATCGGCGACCTTCGCCGGTGAGCCGACGAACACCGGGCCGATACCGCCGATGCCGACATGCTCGGCAACCTCGCGCACGGTCCACACCCGGTCCGGATCGGCCCGCGTGACGTTGTCCATCGCACTGCGGCCGGCATCGTTGAGCACGTGGCGGACCTGCTGGTCGAGGTCGTAGGTCGAGAAGTCGACGCCGGTCCAGCCCGACATCAAGGTCAGCGAGGCCTCGTGGTCGATGTAGCGGCGATAGTCGGCGAACTTCGCCTCGGCCGCCGCATCGGTTTCGCCGAGCACGACGGTGGCGATGCTGAAGATGACGATGTCGCTGCCCGCGCGACCCGCGTCGGCGGCGGCCTGGCGGATCGCGGCGACGCGCGGCGCGATGATCTTGGCGGACGGGCCGGACATGAACACGCATTCGGCATGCCGGCCGGCGAACACGCGGCCGCGCGGCGATGTGCCGGCTTGATACAGCACCGGCGTTCGCTGCGGCGACGGCTCGCAGAGATGGATGGCGTCGAGCTGGTAGTTCTCGCCGCGATGGCTGACGCGGTGAACCTTCGTGGGATCGGTGAACACGCCGCTGGTCCGGTCGCGCTTGACGGCGTTGTCCTCCCAGCTGCCTTCCCACAGTCTGTAGACGACCTCCATGTACTCGTCGGCGACGTCGTAGCGATCGTCATGCGCGGTCTGGCGCTCCCTGCCCATGCCGCGTGCGGCGCTGTCGAGATAGCCGGTGACGATGTTCCAGCCGATGCGGCCCTCGGTGAGATGATCGAGCGTCGACATCCGCCGCGCGAACGGGTAGGGCGGCTCATAGGACAGTGTGCAGGTGACGCCGAAGCCGAGATGCTCGGTCACGGCGGCCATCGCCGAGATCAGCATCATCGGATCGTTCACCGGCACCTGGATGGCGTGGCGGAGCGCCGCGTCGGGGTTGCCGCCATAGACATCGTAGACGCCGAGCACGTCGGCGAGAAACAGTCCGTCGAAGCGGCCGCGCTCCAAGGTCTTGGCGAGGTCGAGCCAATAGGGCAGGCGATTGTAGTCGGAGGAACGGTCGCGCGGATGCCGCCACAGGCCGGGCGACTGGTGCCCGACGCAGTTCATCGCAAACGCGTTCAACCTGATGTCCGCAGCCATGATGTCCCTCGACGCTTCCTTGAACACCCATCAGATGGCACGCTTCGGCTGACGTTTTCAATCGCACCCATGCGCACGGCCGCTTGCGGCGGGCGCAGGCTTGGCTATGGTCGGAAGCGATCGAGCGCGCCGCGAAGCAACGACGATGCGTGACGGGCTTTGGCCCGCAGGTGTGAGGACGACCGTGATGACGATCCGTGTGACGGCGCTGACCGCGGTCTTGCTGACGACGTCGGCCATGGCGTCCGCGCAGGCGGAGGATTTCAAGGCGAGCTGCGCCACGCTGGCGCAGGGCTTCTCCGGCAGCGGCCGCATCGTCACGGCGGAATTCGTCGCTGCGGGCGGCGTGCAACTGGCGCCGCCCGCGCCTGCGGGCGCGACCGCACCTGCGCCGGATCACTGCCTGATCCGGGGCAAGATCAACGAGCGTACCGGCATCGACGGCAAGCCCTATGCTGTCGGCTACGAGCTGCGATTGCCTGCGACGTGGAATGGCAAGGTCGTCTTTCAGGGCGGCGGCGGCGTCGACGGTGTGCTGCGCCCGGCACTCGGCCTGCTCACCGGCGCCACGCCGCCGAATGGACTCTCCAACGGCTATGCCGTGGCCTCGACCGACGCAGGCCATCTCGAGGAGCCGGGGCCGCTCGGGCCCTATCTGTTCGGCCTCGATCCGCAGGCGCGGCGCGACAAGGGCTACAGCTCGATTCCGCCGGTGGCTGCTGCCGCCAGGGCCGCGGCCGAGAAGCTGTACGGCAAGGCGCCGCGCCGGTCCTACTTCGCCGGCTGCTCCAACGGCGGCCGCCAGGCGATGGCGGTGACGCAGCGCTTTCCCGAGCTGTTCGACGGCGTCATCGCCGGCGCGCCGGCCTATCGCGTGCCGCTGGCCGGCATCGATGTGATCGCGCAGGAGCAGGCGCTGCTGGCGATCGCGCCGCCCGGCCCTGACGGCAAGGCCGATGTCGGCAGCGCGCTGAGCGACGAGGACCTGAAGCTGGTGGCCGATGCCGTGACCGCGTCGTGCGATGGCGCCGACGGCGCCAGGGATGGCATGGTGCAGGACGTCATGGCCTGCCGCTTCGATCCGGCCGTGCTCGCCTGCAAGGAGGGGCAGAACTCGCAGTGCCTGCCCGCTCCCAAGCTGAAAGCCGTCAAGCTGATGTTCGACGGCAGCCGGAATTCCATGGGCGGATTGATCTATGCGCGCTGGCCGTATGATCCCGGCCTCGCCGCGCCCGGCTGGCGCGCCTGGAAGCTCGGTACGCCCAAAGCGAGTCCGCCCAATGCGCGCAATCTCACGCTCGTTCCCGGCGGCGTCGCCTATGATTTCATGAGCCCGCCGGAGACGCCGGAGGATCTCGTCGCCTGGGTGCGCAACTTCGATCTCGACCGCGATCCGCGGAAGGTGATGAAGGGCGCCGGCGGCTTCGACGCCGGCATGGAATATGAGGCCGCGACCTCGACCGATCTCGACGCCTTCAAGGCGAAGGGCGGCAAGATGCTGTTCTATCACGGCACGGCCGACCCGATCTTCTCGGCGCTCGACACCGTCGACTATGTCGATCAGCTCAAGACCAAATACGGCGCTGATGCCGACGGCTTCGCGCGGCTGTTCCTGGTTCCCGGCATGAACCATTGCGGCGGCGGACCCGCCACCGATCAGTTCGACCTGCTGACCGCGCTGGACCGATGGGTGGAGGGCACGGCCGCGGCGCCCGAGGCGATCCGGGCCACCGCGCGGCGCGCGCCCGATGTGCCATGGCCCGGGCGCACACGCGATCTCTGCGCGTTCCCGAAGGTGCTGACGTACAAGGGCAGCGGCAGCCTCGAGGATGCGGCGAATTTCGAGTGCCGCTGATGGGCAAGCCCGGCGCTCGCTGCCTTGCGGCGCGCACGATTGCTTGAGGACGGGTTGACGTTCGGCGTCCGCGTGCCGACTTGAACGACCGTCGAGCGGCCCGTGCTGCCCGGCGGTTCCCCCCTCAGGTCTCGAAGTTCCTCATGGTTGCCGTCAAGACGCGAGCCTTCTGCATCCTGCGCGAATTCGAACGGGCGCAGACCGAGCTGGTCGGCAAGGCTGTGGCGCTGAGCGACGGCAAGGCCGGAACAGTGGAGTACGTCCATCTTGACGAACTCCACGGTCTGCGCATCACCATCGGTGGCCATGACGGCCGCTGGCCGGTGTCGACCATCAAGTTCGCGCAGGCCTGAGTGGCATTGCCTCGTCCACTCAGGTCGCGCAACGACGTGCTGGACTGGCTCCGGACGCTGCGGCGAAAGCGCATGCTCGTTCTGCCCAACCGCGCGCATCAGCCGATGGGACCGGGGCGGGCAGAGACCGCCCCCGGTCCACGCATCCCAGCCGTGCGAAGGAGCCGTCGGCGGCGCTGCGGCTAGCCTCGATGCTCCCGGCGCGGCCGGCCGCTGCTGCTCTGCCGCCCGGACGACGTTGGTCACGGCCGATTCACTTATGTTGATGCGCGCGGCAGCTCCTGATCTAGAGTCGTCGATGCGCATCAATGAAACTGGATGCAATCCCGCATGGACGTAGAAGGTCAAAAGAAGCGGCGCCGGCGTGTCAAGCAGACGATGTCGTTGGGTGAGCGGTTGCTGGAGATGGCGCGCGAAGCGCGAGACAGGGCGAAACGTCTGCCCCCGGGCATCGAGCAGGCCAGGCAGCTGCGGCGCGCCCGCGAGGCCGAAGCGATCGTCGAGCTCGATCGCTTCCTGACGGCTCCAGCACGCAGCACGCCGCCGCGATCGCGTTGACGCCGTCTCGCGCCGGCCTCGGACGATGCGGCGCCGCGGAGGTCACCACGCGGCAGGTCACCAGGCAACAATGTCGACCAAGCAACAATGCCGCGGCTGCTCTTGCTGCATGTGGGCTCGAATTGATGCTGGCATCGCTGCAACAACGCGCTCGACAGGATCGACGTCCTCAGCGGACCGTAACGTCCGTGCGTTGGGCAAGTCAGTCCAGAGACGCGAGCACGATCAACCAATTCCAAGGCCGCGCTGATTGAAGCATGTTTGGTTGGCGGCGAGGGCGCCCTCGACGGGCTGGTGGTATTTCCGGAGCTTGCGGCAACAGGGCTGACCGATCTGGCCGGGACGGCCGAGCCATTCCCCGCCGCGTCACCGCCAGGCTTGCGGATATCGCCGATCGTATCCCTGGCATCACTTCCGTGCTCGCGGTGGCGAGACCAATGCCAGTTCGCATTCGCGAATGTGTGCGACGCCGCGAACTTCGATCCCGGGCTCGGCGGCCCGGTCCGGAACCATTGGCGTTCCACGCCGCGCCGCGATCGTCGCAGGCGGGGGAGGGGATCGCGACCCTCGAAATCGGCACCAGCAATCTCGACAGCGTCTGTCCGACCAACCTTGTCCGGCGGAAGGATCTCGTCCTGATGCCCATGCCGCACTCGCATCGTGCGCTGGTGCAACCGAAGGCGAGCAATTCCTGACGCTGCGCGCGCCCGCCGCTCCAAAATGGAACAGAAACGGCGTGTGAGGAGGCCGAGCGTGGGCGGCGACAGCGCTATCCACATTTCTGCACAGCCGTCGCAAAAAGTTCTTGCGCGGGATGCGGCATCGCACTATCTCACCACCACGCCAGCCGGACATCACTGATGACTGAGGCCCCCGACTTTCGGGACCAACGTTGTTTTCTTTGATGTTTCTTCTTCCGACTGGCTCCTGAGTTTTTCTTCAGAAAGGCTCTTGACGGTCTCTCAAAATCCGCTATGTGAAGCGCCCCGGCAATCGGGACTTCCACGGTGAAAGAGACCAAAGAAGTTGATGCACTAATTAGTTCGAAGCGAACTAACAAGTGCGGGCTGTTTGACAAGTGAAGATGAAGAAAGAGAAACGTGGACGGCGGAGTCCTTGCGGGTCTCGGGATTGAGGGCT
>NZ_JAUHIR010000036.1:0-6793 GCF_032381375.1 Bradyrhizobium sp. SZCCHNR1017
CACCGCAACGGGCGATCGGCTGCGCAACCCCGACCAGCTCCGCCAATCGCCCGTTGCTCCACCCGCGCCACTCGGCGTACAACCCACCCGGACTCTAAACGCTGCTGGATGAAACTTCGGTGGCAGCTCAGGACGAGCACAGAATTCCGGTGCAGCGCTTCATGCGCTAAGCCGCTCCGTCCAGAACAGCCCTCGGCGGCCATGTCGCGCGCTGCGAGGACTGCGCCTACACGTCCATCGCCTACAACTCCTGCCGCAACCGGCACCGTCCGAAGTGCCAGGGCGCCGCGGCGAAGCAGTGGCTCGCCGACCCCGAGGCTGAGCTGCTGCCGGTGCCGTATTATCACGTCGTGTTTACGCTGCCGGCCCGGATCGCCGACATCGCCTACCACAACCGGGCCGCCGTCTACGATCTGCTGTTCAAGGCCTCGGCCGAGACCATGCTGACGATCGCCTCGGACCCGAAGCATCTCGGCGCCAGGATCGGCATCATGTCTGTGCTGCACACCTGGGGCTCGGCCATGACCCATCACCCGCATGTGCACATGATCGTGCCGGGCGGCGGGATCGCGCCCGATGGCCGGAGCTGGGTTTCCTGCCGGCCGGGGTTCTTCCTGCCGGTGCGCGTGCTCTCACGCCTGTTCCGGCGGCTGTTCCTGGAGCGTCTTGCCGCCCTCCACCAGGCCGGGCGCCTGAGCTTCTTCGGCAACGACGCTCATCTCGCCGGAGCACAATCGTTCGCCGCATGGCTTGCAGCGTCGCGCAAGACGGAATGGGTCGTCCATGTCAAGCGTCCGTTTGGCGGGCCACAGGCCGTGCTGGCCTATCTGTCGCGCTATACCCACCGCGTCGCCATCTCCAACAGCCGCCTGATCGCCTTCGACCGGCACGGCGTCACCTTCCGGTGGAAGGATTACCGGGTCGACGGCCGCGACCGTCAAAAGCGGATGACGCTCGCGACAGACGAGTTCATCCGCCGCTTCCTCATCCACGTGCTGCCGAAGGGCCTCCACCGCATCCGCCACTACGGCCTGCTGGCGCGGGGCGCCTGCGCCGACAACGTCGCACGCGCGCGCGAACTGCTCGCCGTCAGGGATCGTGAGGATAAGCCGGCCGAGACCATCGTCGACATGGCCAAGTCGCCCTGTCCATGCTGCGGCGGCCGCATGATCGTCATCAAGGTCTTTGAGCGAGGCGCAACGCCGCGTCACCAACCGACCGCACCAACCGGCGCCATCAGGATCGATACCTCATGACCGCGCACCCGCCATTGTGCAAAGTTGCTCGCAGTGCCTGCCGCTCATCGACCGGTCACGGCGGCGTCCGCCCCAACGTTCCTCTGTCCTCGTCAATCCGCAGACGACACGTCGAGACCGGGGCCGTGCACCACCCGTTCAGCGACTGCACCGCCGCCGCGTCGCGCGCTGCACCGGCTCAAACTCAATCGGCCAGCTCACCTGCAGCGCTCAAATCCCCATAGAGCCTGCCGCGCCAGTCCTGCCCATCATGCGCGGTTTCCTCCCTTGGAGGCTTTCGGACGCCGGCCGCCCGAATGTGCCGCGCCGTCAATCATGCGGCCGGCATCCGAAACCCTTCACATTTACAGACATCAACCGTGGCAGCTCTGCCTTTAAATCATCGCGGTTGGCACGAGGTTACTTAGAGCGGCAAGGAGCCGTCACATGATCGTTGACCGCGGAACTTTCATTGCCTGCGCCGTGGTTGCGGTGGTAGCGCTCATCCGGGATTTGCTGGCTCGGCCGTCGGTTCCCCCGCTGCTGGGACGCGCCCCGTTATCTTCCTTGTCGAAGGGTGGAGCGTTCAAAGCGACGAGGAGACCGCCGACCAGATGTGGTTCAGGACCGACCGCGGATGGCGAGCCATCTGGCGGTAGTTTGCAATTGTTGTGCATCAACGACGAACTGCTGAGACAGTTCGATCTATCCCCTTGTGTGTTGCAGTGTCCGCCTCGAGCGCCTGCTTCCCCTTCGCGGCCCACAGCGCTCGTGCCCGTTCGCCTTGATCGCTCTTGAGCTTGGCAGCCATCCAAAGCAACGCGCCAAGGATAGTGGCGCGATCATCGCCAGTTAGGTCCGCGATACCGGCTTTGACGATGAGCCCACCGAGTTCGATGAGATGCCGCGTGCGCTTGCGGCGCTCGACCTGCCACGTGCGCATGTCATGCCGCGCCCTTGCGGACTGATGCCGGTTGAGAGCCACCCGGTTGCGCCGGAGGGCCGTCCACGTCGCGGTCAGTTGCTGGCGCATTTCGCCGCGCTCGTCCTTGAAAGAACGCGGTCCCGCGCCTGGCCCATGCCTCCTTCTTTCCGGCCTCTTCTGTCTCGGCCAGCACGATCAGTGCTCCCGCTAATTCATCGGCACTTAGCGCGTCGGCTCCGGTAGCGATCACCAGTTCGCCGAGCTGTTGCACTTTGCGGCTCTTAAGGCCACGCGCCTTGTCCCCAAGTGCCTTCAGTTCAGCATCAAAGTCCCTAGGCTTGCGCATCGTCGTTTCCATCCGCGTTGATAGAGAAATGATAGCCGAGCGCCCGGCACAATGCTGTAAGGTCGCCGGGACTGGCCGGGACGGGCTGGTCCCTCCCGAGATTTTTTCGAGGGAGGGCGCGCTTATACGTCGTTCCGACGTGCGCTTCGCTGTGCCAGTGATTGGATCGCGATGGCGATCTACCATCTTTACGTCAAGGTCATTGGCCGGAAGGCCGGGAGCAGTGCGGTGGCATCGGCCGCCTATCGCTCGGCTTCGCGGCTGCGCGACGAGCGGCTCGGCCGCGAGCAAGACTTTTCCGGGAAGCGCGGCGTCGTCCATTCCGAGGTGATGCTGCCGGGGAACGCGCCGGAGGCATGGCGCGATCGCGAGCGGCTTTGGAATGATGTCGAAGCGTTCGAAATCCGGAAAGATGCCCAGCTGGCCCGCGAGGTGGAGTTTGCGCTTCCGCGCGAGATGAGTGAGGCGCAGGGCATCGAGCTAGCCCGTGATTTTGTTCGGAGCGAGTTCGTGGACTTTGGCATGATCGCCGATCTCAATGTGCATTGGGACAGGGCCGAGGACGGACTGCCGAAACCTCATGCTCATGTCATGCTGACCCTGCGCGCGGTCGATCAGAACGGCTTTGGCAAGAAGGTACGAGACTGGAATCGCACCGAGATGGTCGAGCGCTGGCGCGAACGCTGGGCGGAGCTCGCCAATGAGCGGCTGGCTGAGCTCGACATCGACGCACGGATCGACCATCGCAGTCTGGAAGCCCAGGGCATCGCGCTGGAGCCGCAAAGCCAGATCGGCGCGCCGGCGAAACGGATTGAGGTTCGGGGCGTCGCTGGAGAAGTCGGTGAGGCCGACCGGGCCGAGATGCACCGCGAGATCGCGCGCGGCAATGGTGCGCGGATCATCGCCGATCCCTTGCTTGGACTGGACGCTATCACCCTGCAGCAATCGACCTTCACCCGTCGCGATATGGCGAGGTTCGCGCACCGGCATAGCGACGGGCTCGACCAGTTCAATGAGGTGGTGGGCGCACTGCAGGGAGCGCCCGATCTGGTCGAACTCGGCAAGGACGCCCGCGGCGAGGATCGGTTCACCACCCGCGGGATGATCGAGGCAGAACAGCGCCTGCACCGGGCCGCTGAACTGATGGCGGAACGGGAGCGCCATGAGGTGCGCGACGCGGATCGCCAGGCCGCTCTGGCGGGTGCGGAAGCGCGCGGCCTGTTGCTGTCATCCGAGCAGGTTGACGCCTTGGCGCACGTCACCGATGGACGCGATCTGGGCGTCGTTATCGGACATGCCGGGACGGGAAAGAGCGCGCTGTTGGGGGTGGCGCGGGAGGCATGGGAAGCGGCCGGCTTCGAGGTCCGGGGCGTGGCGCTGTCCGGCATTGCCGCGGAAAACCTCGAAAGCGGATCGGGTATATCGTCACGCACGATTGCCAGCCTGGAGCATGGCTGGGAACAAGGCCGTGATTTGCTCAAATCGAGCGATGTGGTGGTGATCGACGAGGCCGGCATGGTCGGTACGCGGCAACTTGAGCGCGTGCTGTCCCATGCTGCCGAGGCTGGCGCAAAGGTGGTGCTGGTCGGCGATCCGCAGCAGCTGCAGGCCATCGAGGCGGGCGCTGCGTTCCGGTCAATCCATGAGCGTCACGGCGGCGCCGAGATCGGCGAAGTGCGGCGTCAGCGGGAGGACTGGCAGCGCGACGCCACGCGCGATCTGGCGACCGGCAAAGTAGGCCATGCGCTCGAGGCCTACCGCACCCACGGCATGGTGCATGAGGCCCAGACCCGCGAGCAGGCGCGCAGCGATCTGATTGAGCGCTGGGACCGCGACCGGCAGGCATCACCGGATCGGAGTCGGATCATCCTGACCCACACCAATGACGAAGTGCAGGCGCTGAACGAGGCAGCGCGCGAGCGGATGCGGGCCGCTGGCGATCTCGGCGACGAGGTGCGAGTAGCGGTCGAGCGCGGGGCGAGAGACTTCGCCGGCGGAGACCGCGTCATGTTCCTGCAGAACGAGCGCGGCCTTGGCGTGAAGAACGGCACGCTGGGCACCGTCGAGCAGGTCAGCGTGCGATCCATGACTGTGCAGACCGACGATGGCCGATCCGTGCGTTTCGACCTCAAGGACTACAACCGGATCGACCACGGTTATGCCGCGACGATCCACAAGGCGCAGGGTGTGACGGTCGACCGGGTCCATGTACTGGCAACGCCCGGCATGGACGCCCACAGCAGCTATGTCGCCCTGTCGCGGCATCGCGACAGCGTGGACCTGCATTATGGCCGCGACGATTTTATCGATGCGGATCGGCTCAACCGTGCCCTGTCGCGCGAGCGGTCGAAGGACATGGCCTCGGATTACGACCGTGCCGATCCCGTCCAGAGCTACGCCGCGCGGCGCGGGATCACGTTCCGCGAGCGCGTGGCCGAGATCGTGCGCAAGGCCGTGCCGGAGAAGCTGCGCGGCATGTTCGACGGCCTTAGCGTTCCTGGAGAGGTGCTCGACCGGGATGGCGGACGACGGCCCGAGCGGGGATCCCCCGAAAGAGAAAACATCGGCACGGCAGCCGACCGGCGCGAAGCCGAAGTGCCGGCAAGGACCGTGGCGCAAGATCCCGAAGCGGAAGCCCGTCGCGTGCGGACCCGGGCGCTGGTGCGCCATGCTCGTGCCGTGGATGCGATCTTCGCGGCGCATGAGACGGGCGGCAGAGCGAGCCCCGAACAGGTCAAAGAGCTACAGACCGCCCGCCAGGCCTTCGAAAAGGTGCGTCCCTATGGCTCCCACGACGCTGAGGCCGCCTACAAGAAGAACCCCGAGCTGGTCCGGGAGGCCGCCGGCGGACGCCTCAACCGCGCCGTCCGCGCGCTCCAGCTCGAGACCGAACTGCGCATTGATCCGAGCCGCCGCGCCGACCGCTTCGTGGAGCGCTGGCAGAAGCTCGATCACACCAGCCAGCGCCAGTACCAGGCCGGCGACAGGTCCGGCTATAGGGCGACGCGCGCGGCGATGGGCGACATGGCCAAAGGCCTCGAACGCGATCCACAACTGGAGTCCGTCCTCGCCAGCCGCAGGAAAGACCTCGGCATCGCCTTCGAATCAGGTGGCCGGCTCGGCCAGCAATTGGCCATCGCCCATGGCATAGGCTTTGGAAGAGACCGAGGCCTCGAACGTTGACCCAGCCTGTTTGCCGCCGTCTGCACGCCACAGTACGACGCCTTGAAAAACGCCCTTGCGCGCGCGACTGCTTGCTCTGTGTAGATCAGGAGCAGTCAGCAGGAGGCAGCGCAGCCATGCGCGAACCAGATCGGATCGTCCGCCTAAAAACCGTTCTTGCCCGTACCGGCCTGTCCCGATCCACCATCTACCGCAAGATCGGCGAAGGCACATTCCCAGCCCAACTCAGGATCAGCGTCAACGGCGCAGGCTGGCGGGAATCCGACATCAACCGATGGATCGCCGATCCCGCGGCGTGGCGTCCGACATGCCTGTCCGTCGCCTGCACGGGCGATGTCCGCTCCGGGGGCCAACCGGAAGTAGTGCACGGCAGGACCGAAAGGCGACATCTGACCCGAAGCTGAATCTTCGATCAAGTCAGCAGCGTCCCCTTCCAGCCGATTTCGTTGAAAAAGTCGCCAGTTGCGGCGCAGAGATATCGGTGATTCAGTCTGTCTAATTGGCGGGACTGAAGGTCATGATGGGGCATCGGCAAGTCGAACAGGCTGCGTTGTTCTATGAGTTCTCGCTGGAAAGGCACATCCCAGCCGACCACCTCGTGCGGTCGATCGATAGGTTCGTCGACCTTGAGGACTTACGGCGGGAGCTGGCGCCGTTCTACAGCAACATCGGGCGGCCCTCGATCGATCCGGAGCTGATGATCAGGATGCTCCTGATCGGCTATTGCTTCGGCATACGTTCGGAACGGCGCCTCTGTGATGAAGTCCACCTCAATCTGGCCTACCGCTGGTTCTGCCGGTTGGGTCTGGATGGAGCTGTCCCCGATCACTCGACGTTCTCGAAGAACAGGCACGGCCGCTTTCGTGAGAGCGATCTCTTCCGTCGCGTGTTCGAGACCGTCTTGCGCCGCTGCATCCGGGAGCGGCTGGTCGGCGGCGAAGGGTTCGCAGTCGACGCGAGCCTGATCAAGGCGGATGCCAACCGACAGAAGGGAATCGAAGGCGATAAGGGGCTTCCGCCGGAGGCCGCGGGTCGAGCGATCGACGAGTATCTTGCCGTTCTTGATGATGCCGCGTTCGGTGCCGCGACGGAGGTCACGCCCAA
>NZ_JAUHIR010000037.1:0-5761 GCF_032381375.1 Bradyrhizobium sp. SZCCHNR1017
GGCATTGCTCGTGAGCTCGCTGCCGTTGTCGCTCACCACCATCTTGGGCTTGCCGCGCTCGGCGACCAGCCGGTCCAGCTCCCGGGCGACCCGGGCGCCCGAGAGTGAAGTGTCGGCCACCAGCGCCAGGCACTCGCGGGTGCAGTCGTCGACCACGGTCAGGATGCGGAAGCGCCGGCCATCGGTCATCTGATCCGACACAAAGTCGAGTGACCAGCGATCATTCGGGAGCAGCGGCACCGTCATCGGCGCTCGCGTCCCGATAGCGCGCTTGCGGCCACCTCTGCGGCGCACCGTGAGCCGTTCCTCCCGGTACAGCCGGAACAGCTTCTTGTGATTGACCAGGTAGCCCTCCCGCTTGAGCAGGACGTGCAGGCGACGATAGCCGAAGCGGCGACGCTCATGGGCGATCGCCCTCATGCGCTCCCGCAGCCCGGCATCATCGGCCCGGCTCGTCCGATATCTGACCGTCATGCGGCAACAGCCGATGGCTTTACACGCCCGCCGTTCGCTCATCCCGTGAACGCGCACGAGATGTGCGACAGCTCTCCGCTTCGCCGCAGGCGTCACCACTTCTTTCCCAGGAGATCCTTCAGGGCGGCATTGTCCAGCATGGCGTCCGCCAGCAGCCGCTTGAGCCGCGTGTTCTCGTCCTCCAGCGTCTTCAGACGCTTGGCCTCCGAGACGTCCATTCCGCCGAACTTGGCCTTCCACTTGTAAATGCTGGCGTCGCTCACGCCATGCTTGCGGCACAGATCGGCGACCGGAACGCCAGCCTCGTGCTCCTTCAAAATCCCGATGATCTGCTCTTCCGTAAAGCGGCTGCGCTTCATGCTCTGGTCCTCGTTGGGCCAGAACGAACTTCAAACTGGATTAAGCCCCAGGGGCAAGGTCAGCCCGCATGCAGAGCATGCAATACAACGAAGAGCGGCCACGAGCACTATTTGACGGCCGTGCTGCCATTCACCAGTAACCATCAGGATGCGGCAGAAGTACTATCGCAAATGGTGGAGCGACGCCTGGAAAGAAATGCCAAGCTGAAAAACCACTTGGCAGCTGGTCTGCGGCAGGAGCTAACGCTTCAGAACGGCATACTCGTGCCTGCTCTTGCGCTGCCGTTCGATAGCAGCCGTGTTGAAGATCTATTCAAATTCATCACCCAAGGGCTGCTCTATCACCACTTTGGGGTCATCCTCGATCGGCAAAAGCATGGGGTTTGGGCGGGGTTCCTAAACCGACCCGGAGAAGAGATGCACCGTAAACTGCTGGCTGGCAATGCTCGCGCACGCGTAAAGGGTGACATCGGCGAAGGCGCCTTAGTCTATGAAGGAGCACAAGGCGTCGACTTCCCGGAAATGTCGATCTGGATTTTCCAGCTGTTCGGCGGCACACGTACCAGCGGCGATCCTTGCGAACCCGATGCATCGATACGGGTGGTTGGCGGCTTGACCGCCTCCCAAAGGGTGCTGGGGTTACTTGACAACGGTAAAGACGGCGACACTCCAGCTTAAAGCCAGGGTCGTCAAATAATCGCAATGACGATTGTACGCTTGGCTCGACGCAAAGGCACGGCTACCGCCAGCGGCTTTGCTGGTCTTGGTAGCGCTGTTTCGAGGTCCTCTCGTCATCCTCTTCCTCGACCTCCTCCAGCTCGAGCCAGAGCATCAGTAAGGCATATCCGTTCTGTTGCGGATACGTTTGCTCAAACAACTCGGCTCGCTGACCAGGTTTCAAGTCCACCCAATGCTCTGGGAGGATCTCCGAGAGTTCGCCTGCAACCCGCTCGCGCTGGTCCTTGCGGTAGTACAGCGACGCCTTGGGGACAGGCTTTCCGTACGGGACGGAAATCCACGGAAACGTCGGCCGCTTGTGTACCCGCTTTACGACCCCGTCTTTGATGACGACAATTGCCACCTCCTCAGGGTGATATCGCGCATAAGCGCGTGCAGCTGCTTCCTTGCTCACATTGAAGTGCTTCGCGATCAAGGGAACATGCTGAAGGGTCGGGTCACCCTTCGAAATGAACCTCCGCAGCGCGGGAGGTGGAATCAGGATCAGGCCCGAGAACTCGTTAGCTTCCGCTTCCATCCGCGCGTAGCGATCGGTCTGTTCGATCGACCATTTTGCCATATCCGCACGCGAACAAAGAAATTTGCCTGACTCGACCGGCTTATGGGTTGCGATGAGGAAGTGCCCAAGCTCATGCCCGATGGTGAACCGGCGGCGCCCTTCGGGCGCAGCCTGATTCACCAGGATGATGCCGGTCGAGCGATCTTCATCAGTCAGAAGACCCCCCTCAAAGCCGGCAGTCGTCAATGCGGCGATTTTCTCGATATCCAGCTGATGGGCCAACGCCTCGATCGGCACCGGAATCGGCAGATCCTTCTCAACGGACAGAATCTTGGTGGCGAGCCCCATTGGGGAGCCTGTGTCGGCCAAGTCCATCCGCGTGATCTTCATCGCTACCCCTTGGGTTTCCTGCTCTTCAGATGGTCCATCATTGCTTGAATAGCCTGGCGGTCTGCGGGGCTCAGGTCCTTCAGCTCGCGATACATCGCGACGACCTGCGGGTCGACATCCTTAGCGGCAGGGTTTTCACCGATCATTTCCGAGACGCTCACGCCAAAGCATTTCGCCAGCTTCGTCAGAAGCTCGATGGACGGATTGCTACTCTTCCCCGTCTCAAGATCCCAAATATGCGCCTTGGAGGCTCCAACCTCATCAGCGACCTCCTGAAGAGATTTTTTTCTCTTTACCCGAAGCTCTTTTATCTTTGACGCCAGTGACATTCCCATCCTCTCGAATCGCAACGGCGCGGATTGGGGCCGCGCCGTCTGACGATTTCGTACCACAGCCATTGACGACTGGCAAACCGTCAGATAAAGTTTTACGAAATCGTCGACATGAGTCGAGGATTTGAAAGGAGAGACTTATGTCGAAATCGTCCAAAGGTGGCGGGCCCTATCGCAGCGCCACTTCGGGTCAATACGTGACTCCCAAGTACGGCCGCAGTCACCCGAATACGACGGTCCAAGAGGCCGCCGGCAAGCACGGTTCCAGCGGACCTCACTATCGCAGCGCGATCTCTGGGCGCTATGTCACGACCAAGCATGGTCAGTCCCATCCCAGCACGACTGTGAAGGACAAGTAGCTATGAGCTTCCTTCACAACGACCTGGGCTATTTGAACGGCGGCGAAGTGGTCGAGGTCAGCCTCGACCACGCCGCCAACGTGCGCCTGATGGATGCGGGCAATTTCCAAAGCTATCGTCAGGGCCGGCAGCATCGGTACTTTGGCGGCGAGGTCCGGCGCTCGCCGTTGAGGCTGCGGGTGCCTCAGTCAGGGCACTGGCACGTAACGATTGACCTCGGCGGGCGAGCTGGCACAATTCGTGCCGGCGTCAGAGTGTTCTCATAGCAGGACGATGCCGATGAATGCGCTTGACCTCTACGGCTTCGTCAATGCTCAAGGCTGGCGCATGATGTCCGAACAGGACTATCTCAACGCCATTTTGGCGAGAGAGCTGGTGAGCACCGGCCTCTCGTCACCCGCACTCTTCGTACCCGGCGTCGTAAAGCCGTTGATCGAGCAATGGGCCGGTCGGTATCTACTCGACATCACCCCAAGTGGCTCCTACGCCAAGGGCACGGCCAACCGTAGCGGCACCGACTTCGATCTTTTCATCTCGCTGTCGGCAGACACCTCTGAGACCCTCTCCGAGATCCATAAGACGTTGATCGCCGCCCTGGCAGCGGCCGGCTACCAACCGCGCCCGCAGAACGTGTCTATCGGGATCAAGGTGTACAGTTATTCTGTCGACCTGGTGCCGGGTAAGCGGCAGAACTGGCATTCCAACGACCACAGCCTCTACAAGCGTCGCGGCGATACTTGGGCCAAGACTGACATCTCGCAGCATATTTCCAAGGTGAAAGGCTCGGGGCGGCAAAGCGAGATCCGGCTTATCAAGCTTTGGCGGAAGCAGAAAGGATTGGAGTTTCCGTCTTTTTACCTCGAGCTTGCGGTAATCAAGGCGCTGGAAACGTCGTGGCTCTCGCCGCTGGCCGAAAACATGCGCACTGTGTTCACTTACTTGCGTGACAACATCATTACGGCCAGATTCGTGGATCCGTCGAACACCAATAATATAATCTCGGACGATCTCACCGTCGCCGAGAAGCAGGCCATCAAGAAGGCTGCGGCGGCGGCGCTAACGGCTCCCTATTGGCGAGATATCATCGTATGAGCGGCTGGTCGCTCGAAAAGCTCCTGACCGGCCTTCACGGTGAGATAGAGATGCGGCTGCAGCGTACCCGCGCCGCATCGGTCATTCGGTTGCGAAGGGCGACGCCTCCGAAGGCATCTGGATTGAGCTGCTCACCAACTATCTGCCGAGGCGCTACCGGGTAGCGAAGGCGTTTGTCATCGACAGCACCGACACCACGAGCCAACAGCTCGATATCGTGATCTACGATCGACAATATACGCCGCTGATCTTTAATCAGGACAGCACGTTGGTCATACCCGCAGAGAGCGTCTATGCAGTTTTTGAGGCTAAGCAATCGATAGATGCGAACCAAGTCGAGTATGCCGCCAAAAAGATCGCGAGCGTCCGCACCCTGCATCGCACCAGCCTGCCGATTCCGTCGGCAAACGGCATGCAGCCGGCAAAGGTACCAGGTCACATTATTGGCGGCCTGCTGACCTTCGAAAGCGCGTGGTCGCCTGCAATGGGCGATCCGCTGCTAAACGCGCTGCGGGCTGCCGAGGCTATCACTCCGCTCGACATGGGGTGCGTAGCCGCGCACGGCAATTTCTATCGCACGGATGGCGGGACGACAATTGAGCCGAGCACGCGCGCCGCAACGGCCTTCCTGCTTGAGCTGATCGCCCGCCTGCAGGTCCAAGCCACGGTGCCCATGATCGACGTCCGTGCCTACGCCAGATTTTTGAAGGGTTGAATCACTTGTCGTCGGCGGCCTTCTGGGCTGGGTAAGAGACCGCCCACTTGGTGAGCTTTTCGGAAAGCCATTTTTGGCTATCGACCGCGGCCTGCACCATGTCGAAGAATTCTGAACGACCGACGATGCTGAACAAGAATCCATGCTTCGGCAATGGTTGCCCGGCCTTCTTCGCATCGACCGTGTTCTTGTTCGCAAAGACATAGACGTCTTCGTTTGGGAATCGCTTTGCCGCGGCGTGCCCCGCGAGATTGCGAAAGCCACGAAATTTCGAGATCGCCGTGAGCCAAGTGACCGTCTCCTCGACGGGATCGGTCTTGGGGTCGAGGGTCCTCGTCACATCGGAGAGTGCGTCGGTCAACGATGAATCCGGTATCTTCGGATAAACCTTCTGCCAGTTCTCCGGAAGCTTTCCGGCAAGTTCAAATACCTCAAGCGCGCGACGTAGGTTGAGGTCAATGAAACAGAAGCATTGGATCAGGCGTCCAAAACATCGAAAGTCCGCTCCATCAAGCTCGGGTAACGAAGCGATCTCTGCGCCCGTCATCTTGCTCAGGGCATCGGATATTGTGGTGACCTTCTTCGTGCTGATTCCATCAGGCAGTGCCATCGCTGTGCCCTCGCGCATTGAGACATTTGCCCCTCCGATTGTTGCCTATCGGCGACGCGAGCGATAGATGTATAGCCAGCTGAAACCGCCGACCGGTCTGGCCCGCTACTGGGCGGGGGTGGGTTGTACGCCGAGTGGCGCGGGTGGAGCAACGGGCGATTGGCGGAGCTGGTCGGGGTTGCGCAGCCGATCG
>NZ_JAUHIR010000038.1:0-4501 GCF_032381375.1 Bradyrhizobium sp. SZCCHNR1017
CCGCGCCAGCTCCCGCCGCTACGACCGCCCAGATGGGCACATCAAACCGCCCGAACGAACTCAGATCTGGATAAAACTTGGGGGCAAGGTCAGGGCACCTTGGGCAAATTTGCGCGGCGACTCACCAGGAGAAACTCCCGCGCGAACACATGATCCATGGTCTCGGCTGGGGCAATGCCGCAGTAGACACAGATCTTGCCAACATGGCGTTTGCTCATGGCCCAGTGTACTCCGAGGATAGCGGTGCAGTACAAGAGAAGGCTCCCGGCATGACTGGGAGCCCTCGGTGTCCGGCCTAATCATGAGTCATCCCTTCCTTGTACCGCGAGCGCCGCGATGGCGAGATCGTAGAAGCCAAGTGAGGTCTGATAGGTCTTCAGCTTACGCGGCACCGGAGCTTACCTGCGCGACTGTGAGACTGCAGCATACCACGCGGCGTAGGGAGTGTTCCGTGCCATGTGACGGTTCAGATCGGGCGAGCCGTCGCTCCACCAGACCGGCCCCCGCTCGCCCAGCGCTCTCTTGGCTTGATCCACGGAGCGGTGGGCTGCGGCTTCGGCTTCCGGATCTTTCGCCGCTTTGGCGGCCCGAACTGCACGCCTTGCCGACATGAGCTGCGTGGTCAGCTTACCTCTTTCGTCCTCGCTGATGGCAGGATCGGTCATGCGCCAAAGACGCCCGCGGACGACGAAGTAGCGTCCGTCCGGAGTCACAGGATACTTCAAGCCGACTTCCGCTGCCGGCCGGACGCCTGCTTCTTCGCCGACGCCTCCTTGCCGGCGGTCTTTTTGCCTGCGATCGGCATCAGCATCTCCTTCTGGCCGGCGGCAGCTTTCTTCGGCTTCTTCGCCGGCTTGGCGGCCGCCTCCGTCGATGGTGCTTTCTGCCCGACCGACCGCCGTAGCGCTTCCATCAGATCGACGACATTCTCGCCCTTCGGCCGATCCTTGGGGCGGATCGGCTTACCCGCACGCTTCTGATTGATCAGGTCGATCAGCGCGGTCTCATAATGGTCCTCGAACTTCTCCGGCGTGAAGGTGCCGGCCTTCTGCTCGACGATGTGCCGCGCGAGATCCAGCATGTCCTTCGTGATTTTCACGTCCTGGATTTCGTCGAAATACTCCTGCTCCGATCGCACTTCGTAGGGGTAGCGCAGCAGCGTGCCGACCAAGCCCTTGTCCATCGGTTCGAGAGCGATGATGTGCTCGCGGTTGGTGAGCACGATCCGGCCGATCGCGACCTTGTTCATCTCCCGGATGGTCTCGCGGATCACGGCGAAGGCATCGTGGCCGACCTTGCCGTCGGGACGCAGGTAGTAGGGGCGGATCAGATAGCGCGGATCGATGTCGGCCTTGTCCACGAACTCGTCGATCTCGATCGTGCGCGTGGACTCGAGGGCGATCTCCTCGAGCTCCTCCTTCGAGACCTCGATGTATTGGCCCTTCTCGAGCTCATAGCCCTTGACGATGTCCTCGTTCGAGACCTCCTCGCCCGTGTCGGAGTCGACCTTGACGTACCTGATACGATGGCCGGTCTGCTTGTTCAGCTGGTTGAATGAGATCTTCTCGGACTCGGACGTGGCCGGGTAGAAGGCTACCGGGCACGTGACGAGCGACAGACGCAGGAAGCCTTTCCAGTTGGCGCGCGGGGCCATTTACGCGGAACTCCGGGGTTGAAGTGGTCCGGATTCAAGACGTTTGGACGTGGTGGGTTCCGACACCATTGCAGCGAGCAGGGGGGATTAGGCCTCCAATTCAATTTGGAAAGAAGAGGCTTTGCCTGTTTGAAACCAAGGTATTGGGTCGCTCGCCGGAGGCACTCGCGCGCAGGCCGCCTCCGCTTCGCTGCGGCGCCGCGATGCTGCCTCCGCGCGGGTACCTTGTTAACCGGTCTCGCGACTGCACTCGGTCCCGGGTCCCTCCGCTCACGCGGCGGCCGCTATGCTGACCCTCCTGCGGGTGCCTTCTCTGCCGTCGCTCCGCTTTGGCTCGACCTCGGTGATTTTCCGGATCGCCGTATCATCATCGAGCAAAGATCGAATTGAACGGCCGCCTTCTTTCGGCTGTTGCTGTGTTTCAGCAGCTTTTGCGTGCGTCACGCCGCCGACCGTGCACCAGATGATACTCACGCTCGAGCGCGCCGGATTCATTCGCAGAACACCGGGCGCCTCACGCAGCATCCAAGTCTTCGTCGCGCCCGAACACCTGTCGATCCTGCAGGACCCCGATCAACCGGTCAAAACCTCTGTGTCGAGGTACTAGTGCGTCAGCCTCTCAGGGCGATCGTCGAGGATGCGCCGAATGATGAGCGTCAATATGCCGACCTGCGCTGACGCTGCGCGCCGACGTCGTTCGCCGCCGATGCAACGTCGCAAGCCCCCGCCCCTGGCGCATCGTGACTAGCCGGGGCCTTTTCATGAGATTGTCATATTGTTCTTCGAGTATGATGAATGTCAAGCGTAGTCATACTGATTTTGCGCGCTTAGGATTTCTTCGCTGCGCCGAGTTTGGCGAAGATCGCCCGCGTGATTGCGATCAGCTTCGTCCGGAAACGCATCGCGTCAGTGATGGCTCATTGTGGTAAGCAGTCGCCCCTGACTCTCACGCCAGAGCGCGCAGTTTCAGAGCATCATTTTCTGATGGTGCTGCGCCCTTTCCGGACGAAGCTGCGAGATTGAAAAACGCTTTCCGCACCGATGTGCAAATGCTCGACGCGGCGCCCCGTCAAATAATCGACTGGCGAGTTGCTTTTGCGACCACCAGTGAGCCCATGACGGCTACGAGCGTCAAGATCAACGCGATGCGGGACCAGATCCAGCGTGTCTCTCTGGCCGCCAACTCGGTCCAACGCCATTTCGGTAGGAGATTCAGGTCCTTCAGGCTCGTCGCCCGGTCCTCGAGAATTTTTTGCGAGATGAATCGGCGCCAGTCGTCGTGGAATACCTCGGTGTAGGTTTTAAAGGCGACAAAGCGGTGCGAGTCTGTGCCTGCAATGGAATTCAGAGCCTCGTTCGCGAGGATGGCCGGTGACAAAAAGCCGATGACGTCGACAAGCTGCTGCTGCTCGAGAAGCTGGTGGCCGAAACGCTTGCGCAATAGCTCGATTTGCTGATCGACCCGCTGCTTGGCAAGGAAGAATGCGCGCATGCGTGACGGCACCTCGATGCGTCCATCCTTGACGGCCATGGCCTCTGGATCGGATGCGTAGGGGAATCAGGTGATAGACTTACGGATCACCCACACTATGCCGGCTCGCTTTCTACAGATGAACGAGAGGACCCCGCCGATCACCGGCATTCGTGCTAGCTGAGACACGTTTTTGAAGCCTGCGGACTGAATGCGGAATTGCATGAAGTCGGCCTCAGCGGGGATCGGAGCGGAACCGAAGGCTGATCGCCACCACGCTCGCAGATCGTTTGGCGAGTAGTAGAAGACGTCTGTCTTGAGTTGGTTTAGCATAAAGTCAGCCCAATCCCTAGGACTCTTGCTCTCTCGGTAGTAGCCGAAGCCGAGCTGGTGGGCGGCGCGCATATAGCTGTGAGCGATCGCATCTGGCAGATGGTGCACGAAGTAGAGACCGACGTGTCCCTCGAACCAAGAGGTGCGGTCCGGAAATAATGCCAGAAATGTCCCTCCAGGCTTTAGCACGCGTGCGATCTCGGAAACCGCAAGCTTTGGATCTCTAACGTGCTCGAACACCTGGTTGGAAATGACGACATCGAAGAATCCGTCATCGAAACCGAGGCGCCCCTCTTCGAGTGGTCGGAAGTGCTCGGGGCGCTCCGCGGCTGGAGCCTCGATGTCTGCCCCGAAGAACTCGTAGCCAGCCTGACGACCATAGGTGACTACCTCTCCGCGCCCGCAGCCGTAGTCCAGAACGCGCGGCCGTTCAACTGACGATAGCGAGAACGCTCGCTGAAACACGAATTCGTAATTTGGGCTCATGATAGAGTGTTCTCTGGCATAACCCAAAGCGGTTGGCAACGAGGGCGATCGTGCATGTGCTTTGGGGCAGGCCTAGTGTTCCGATGCTGACGGATGATTCACAAATCGGCTCAGATCTGCGGATCTGTGCCCACGAGGAAAATCGAACGAATTTCGATCAGCGCTGCCGATCGTGAGCGATTGGAGCATCTGGTCCGAGACCGTAATATGCCGCAGAAAGTAGTTTGGAGAGCTCACATCGTGCTTTCTGCGAGCGAAGGGATGACGGCAGAAGCGATCGCGGCGGCGGTCGCCAAGAGCCTGCTGAGGGTGCGTCGGTGGGTCGAGCCGGCGGAGGTCGAGAAGGCGGGGCTGCTCCGGGAGGACGGCGTCGTGCCGGGTCGGCAGGGGACGCTGTCCGCGCCACGACGGGCTGGAGCATGTCCTGTGCTTTGCGCCGACGTGCTCCGGCAAGAGTGGAGTCTTGTCGTGCCTTCGCTTCTCACGGATCGTGTCCCCAAGCGTGGTGTAGCTGGCGGCCCACCGCGTTCGCCGGCTGGAGCCGGGCCTGTCAGCTG
>NZ_JAUHIR010000039.1:0-1795 GCF_032381375.1 Bradyrhizobium sp. SZCCHNR1017
GTCAGACGTTGTTGCTGGCAGTATTTGCGGATCCCGAGACCGCTCCGACGCCACGCTTCGATGTGCAGCGACCACCATTCGCGGCGAGCTCTGTTCTTGAAATGTTTGGATCCCACCGGAGATTCTCCACAGCAGCAGAGAACTCGAAATGGAACGACAACACACACGAGGGGGAAGGTGTGCAGAGACCGGACGGTTACCCCCGGCCGATTAAAGTGTCGGCGTAATCGGGCGCGCGCAAGACGAGACAGTGTTGACGGCAAAGGCGCAGCATTGCGGTGGATCAACATTGATTCGCCGAAGAGGACGTCCGCCGATGAAACTCTCAGCAGCGCTCGACACCTCGAGCACCAAGACCGCGATCTGTGTCATGAACAGCCGCGACGGCACCATTGTGTTCGAAGCCAGCGTTTTGACCGATCCGGCGATCATCTTTGAAGCGCTTGCGCCGTATCTGCCGCGGCTCGACAAGGTCGGCCATGAAGCAGGCAGTGTAGCACCTTGGCTGCACCGTGAGCTCGTGTCCCTGGGCCTTCCCATGGTGCTGTTGGAAGCACGGCAGGCAGCGGCGGCCCTGCAGGCGCAGCGCAACAAGACCGACAAGAATGACGCGCGCGGTCTAGCGCATCTGGTGCGGGCGGGCTGGTATCGACCGGTCCACGTCAAGAGCCCGGAGAGCCATAAACTACGGCTGCTTCTCGGTCACCGGCGGACGCTCAAGCGCAAGCTGCTCGACATCGAAAACGAAATCAGACAGTCGCTGAAGGTGTTCGGTCTGTTGGTTGGACCGCGGGTTCAGCGGGCGTCGTTTACGGCGCGGGTGCGAGACCTGGTGGCTCATGACAGTCTGATTGGGGGCATAACGGAATGCATGTTACGGGCCTGGGAAGCACTATGGGCCGAGTACAAGAGGCTGCACGACTTGCTGGTTCAAATGGTCGGACGGGACGAGCTCTGCCGGCGCTTCTGCGCCATTCCAGGCGTTGGTCCCGTGACTGCTTTGACCTTCAAGGCAGCGATCGACGATCCGCACCGGTTCAGCAAGTCCAAGACCGTAGGGGCGCATTTTGGGCTGACCTCCCGGCGCATACAGACGGGCACATCGATCGACATCGAAGGGCACATTTCGAAGTGCGGCGATGGGGAGGTTCGCACTGTACTCTACGAGGCGGCGAGCGCGATGCTGGTGCGTTCCAAGCAATGGTGCGGCATCAAGGCCTGGGGTGTCCGGATCGCAGCCAAGCGTGGCCACAAGCGCGCGGTGGTGGCCGTCGCGCGTAAGCTGGCGGTGGTCATGCATCGCATGTGGATCGACGGATCTGTGTTCCGGTTCGCAGCCGAAGATGAAAGTGCCGCTGAACCGAGTCTTAACAACCCGACGGCGCTCGCCGCCGCTATGTGAGAGCTCTGGCGAGCGCCGTCTGGCAGACGGTGCGACGACAGAAGATTGGCTGAGCTTCCGCCGATCGGCGGAGAGGCATTTGGTGGATCGAAGCGGATGCGGAGAGCACGCTATCTTGCCGGCGACGACAGCTCGATTGAGACGTCGAGCGCGCTACTGTGTCTGTGTTGCCCCGCGATCCTGACGACGACATGTGCGCCCGCTTGGCAGGCGGGGTTGAGCACGAACTCCTGGATGGACCACCAGATGTCATCACCCCGAGATCACGACGAAAGCCGGACCAATGCCATGTTGTCGACCGCTCGTGTGCAGCCGTATAATATCAAGCAGAGGAGACGATCATGTCGGAGCAGAAGGCGGAGAAGCGCCCGATTACTCCCGGCAAGATAAAAG
>NZ_JAUHIR010000040.1:0-1552 GCF_032381375.1 Bradyrhizobium sp. SZCCHNR1017
TGACCCTGGCTGTGTGAAAACGCTGCGCGGCTGTTATGATTCTCCAGTGATTCTTTTGGGGGAATCGATGAGGCGCTTCGTTGAAGAGGCGGATCGTGGGCAATGGACGCTGTTGCCTGAATGCCTCGATGATTTCATTGACGAGAGCAACCCCGTTCGCGTGATCGACGCATTTGTCGAAGCGCTCGATTTGTCTGAGATGGGTTTTGAAGGGGTGGAGCCGGCAGCCACCGGTCGGCCGTCGTACCACCCCTCGGTTCTCCTGAAGCTTTACATCTACGGCTATCTGAACCGGGTGCAGTCGAGCCGGCGGCTCGAACGGGAGGCCGGCCGCAATCTCGAGGTGATGTGGCTGCTGGGTCGGCTCGCGCCTGATCACAAGACCATCGCCGACTTCCGTAAAGACAACGGCCTGGCGCTTCGCATGGTCTGTGCGCGCTTTGTCGAACTCTGCCGTGGGATGGGCCTTCTGGCGACGGCGAGCGTCGCCATCGATGGCAGCAAGTTCAAAGCCGTGAACAACCGAGACAAGAACTTCACACGGGCAAAGGTCCAACGGCGGCGTGCTCAGCTGGAGGAGAGCGTCGCGCGTTATCTGAGCCAACTTGACACGGCCGACCGCCAGGAGCCGACAGAGGCGCTGGCTGCGAAGGTGACGAGACTTGCCGAGAAGCTCACGAAGCTGAAGGAGGAAATGGGCAAGCTTGCCGCGTATGAGAAGCAGATGCTTGCGTCGTCCGATCAGCAAATCTCTCTGACCGATCCCGACAGCCGCTCGATGGCAACGAGCGGCCGCGGCTCCGGCGTTGTCGGCTACAATGTACAGGTCGCCGTGGACACCGAGCACCATCTGATTGTGACGCACGAGGTCACGAACAGCGGTTCAGATCACGCCCAACTTGCTAACATGGCCAAACAGGCAAAGGCCGTTCTCAAGAGCGAGACGCTCGACGCTGTAGCCGATCGCGGCTACTTCAATAGCCCAGAGATCCTCGCGTGCCACGAGGCCGGAATCACGGTGACGCTGCCCAAGCCGCAGACGTCAAATGCTAAGTCGGAGGGACGCTTCGGTAAGCAGGACTTTGTCTATTTGCCAGAACAGGATGCCTATCGCTGCCCAGCTGGAGAGCGATTACCGTATCGCTATACAAACGAAGAAGACGGCAAGGTGTTGCGGCGCTACTGGACCACAGCCTGTCAAACCTGTTCGCTCAAATCCCAGTGCACGCCGGGGCCGGAGCGGCGGATTACACGGTGGGAGCACGAGCATCTGCTTGAGGCAGTGCAGCAGCGCCTTGACGCAAACCCGGAAGCGATGCGCCAGCGGCGCGAGACGGTCGAACATCCGTTCGGCACGATGAAGGCCCGTATGGGAGCGACGCACTTCCTCACTAAATCGCTCCCAAAAGTAGCCGCCGAGATGGCCCTATCGGTTCTGGCCTACAACCTCACACGGGTCATGAACATCGTCGGGGTCAAGCCGTTGATCGCGGCAATCACAGCCTGAGAAACGCCCGCGTCCTCGTGGTCAGGACGGACGTCCGCAAGGCCG
>NZ_JAUHIR010000041.1:0-1215 GCF_032381375.1 Bradyrhizobium sp. SZCCHNR1017
CGCCGAGTGGCGCGGGTGGAGCAACGGGCGATTGGCGGAGCTGGTCGGGGTTGCGCAGCCGATCGCCCGTTGCGGTGAGGTTGGCGGCAAAGGCCGCAGGGGTCTGGTATCTCAGCGAGGAATGCGGCCGCGCGTTGTTGTAGTCGGCAACCCAGGCGGCGAGCCTGCGCCTGGTATCATCGAGACCGAAGAACAGCGTTTCATTCAAGAACTCGTCGCGCATCCGGCCGTTGAAGCTCTCGACGAAGGCGTTCTGGATCGGCTTGCCCGGTGCGATGAAGTGCCAGTCGATCGCGTTGTCCCTGCACCAGGCCAGCATCGCGTTGCTGGTAAACTCGGTGCCGTTGTCCGAGACGATCGAGCCCGGCTTGCCGCGCCGGGCGATGATCGAGGTCAGCTCCCGCGCCACCCGCCGCCCCGAGAGCGAAGTGTCGGCAATCGCGCCCAGGCACTCCTTGGTGACGTCGTCGACGATGTTGAGGATGCGGAAGCGCCGCCCGCCTGCGAACTGATCGGACACGAAGTCCAGCGACCAGCGCGCATTCGGCCTCGCATCGACCAGGATTGGCACGCGGACGCCGCAGGCCTTGCGGCGGCTGCGGCGCTTGCGCACCGTGAGCCCTTCCTCCCGGTAAAGTCGATGGACGCGGTTGATCCCGGACGGCTCGCCCTCCCGCCGCAACAGAATGAACAGCCGTCGATAGCCGAAGCGCCGCCGCTCGCTGGCGAGCTCGCGCAAGCGGCCCCGAAGCGCGGTGTCGGGGGGCCGGCGGGACCGGTAGCGGACCATCGTCCGGTCCGCTCCGACGATCGAACAGGCCCGCCGTTCCGACAGGCCCAGCTTGGCCTGCAGGTGCGCCGCCGCGGCGCGCTTGGCGGCAGGCCTTACCATTTTTTTGAGAGCAGCTCCCGCAGCGCGGCCGCATCGAGCATCTGCTCGGCCAGCAGCTTCTTCAGCTTGGCATTCTCGTCCTCGAGCGCCTTCAGCCGCTTGGCTTCGGAGACGTCCATGCCGCCGAATTTAGCCTTCCAATTGTAGAACGTCGCTTCCGAAATCCCGTGCTTCCGAGCCAGATCGGCCGTCTTCGCACCGGCCTCGTGCTCCTTCAGAACCGCGATGATCTGCTCTTCCGTGAACCGCTTTCGCTTCATCTGTCCGTCCTTCGTCAGGCCGGACTCTAAATCGTTCTGGAGGAAATTCTTAGGGGCAGGTCA
>NZ_JAUHIR010000042.1:0-1201 GCF_032381375.1 Bradyrhizobium sp. SZCCHNR1017
TCAATCGCTGCGATCTGATGTGCGGCAAAGAAAATTCCGAACTTTCCGTCGGCACTGAGTGGCCGGATAGCCAGCCGCTCACCTCGGAAGGCTTGCGGGACTTTCCAGAGCCGCCCCTCGAAACTGACGTAGGCCTTCGTGCTCGACACGGAACGGATGCTCTCACCCTCGTCGTATTCGACGATCGGAAGCCGGTCTGGCATCGCACGTTGGCTCGGTTGATAGCGGCTTGCCGGCACGTCGAAGTTCAAGGCCTCGTGCGGCCGGTCGAGATTGTAGACGGAGCGCCATCCGTCGAGTGCCCGCTGGACATCGGGAAGATCACGGTAGCGCCTGAAGGCAAACACCTCGGCCTTCAGACTGCGGTGGAAGCGTTCGTTCTTGCCGCGGCTCTGAGGATGGTAGGGCCGGCTGTGGATCGTTCGAACGCCGAGCTTCAGAAGCCAGACCGTCAACGCGGTCCAGGGGTCTTCGAGGGTAAATCCCCAGGGGCCACCATTGTCGACGAACATCGCATCCGGCAGTCCATAACGGCGGAACGTCGTCTCCAAATGTCCTTTGACCGTAGAGCCGCGCTCGTTGTCACAAGCCGCCAGGCACAACGAGAAGCGGGAGTGATCGTCCAACGCTGTCAGCGGATGACAGGACACACCGTTCTCCAGCGCACTGTGCCCCTTGAAGTCCATCTGCCACAGCTGATTGGGCGCATCCTTCTCGAACCGCGTGTAGGGCTGTCCGGGCGCGCCTGCAGGCTCGACCACTCGATCGTAGCGGCGCAGGATGGTGTGCACGGTAGATATCGCCGGGACAGCTTGACCATCACGCTCAAGACACCGTGCGAGCTTGCGCGCGCCCCAGGCCGGGTGAGCATCGCGCAATGCGACAATCTGCTGCTCGGTCGCAGCCGCGGTGCGCTCCGGACTTCGATGAGGCCGCCGCGACCGATCCGCCAGCGCCGTGTCCCCAGCGTCATGCCGCTGGATCCATTTGTAGCCCGTCTGAGGGCTGATGCCGAACCGCCGACACAGCTCCCGCCGGTTCGCCCCTTCCTGCTTGGCAAGCATCACAAACTCTCGTCGCTGGTCCATGACAGACACCTCTCGCCACGGCATCGCTCGCCCCTCTGCTTGACGAATCGAGCCGATTTTGAAGTGTCAACCATCTCCCCGAACACCCGTCAGCTATGTCCCCGGGCTGAACA